>DATJVN010000145.1:0-30607 GCA_035501755.1 Bryobacteraceae bacterium
TGGTGCTGCGCTTCAAGACGATCACGCTGCTGGTGGCGCTGGCCACGCTGGTGTTAACGGTGGTGCTCTACGTCGTGATTCCCAAGGGTTTCTTCCCGGTGCAGGACACGGGAGTGATCCAAGGAATTTCGCAGGCGCCGCAATCGATTTCCTTCGCGGCCATGGCCAAGAAACAGCAGCAACTGGCGAAACTGATCCTCCAGGATCCCGCGGTGGAGAGTCTGTCGTCGTTTATCGGCGCGGACGGCATCAATACAACACTCAACAGCGGGCGGATGTCGATCAATCTGAAGCCGCTCAGCCAGCGTCACATCGGCGCTTCCGACGTGATTCGGCGATTGTCCGGCAGTCTGCGCCAGGTGCAGGGGATCTCGCTGTACATGCAGCCGGTGCAGGACATCACGGTGGACGATCGCGTAACGCGGACGCAGTATCAATACACGCTCGAAGATCCCAACAGCGACGAATTGAACGATTGGGCGAATCGGTTTGTAGCGCAGTTGGGGAAGTTGAAGGATATCGAGGACGTCGCGACGGACCAGCAACTGGGCGCGCACGCGCTGTATCTCAGCATCAATCGCGTGACGGCGTCCAGGCTGGGAATCGCGCCATCGACCATCGACAACACGCTGTACGACGCCTACGGCCAGCGGCAGATCAACACGCTGTACACGCAGCTCAACCAGTATCACGTGGTGCTCGAAACCCAGCCGGACTGGCGGAAAAACCCGTCGAATCTGAACGATCTTTATATTCAGTCAAACGCGTCCTCGGGAACGTCGGGGCCGGGAGCGGCGACCACTTTTTCCTCGTCGGCTTCGGCGGCGGCGGGATCGAACGCGCTGACCACGTCACCGCTGTTCACGCCGTCTCCGGCGACGCTCAGTCCGCCTTTGAACGCACTTGCACAGGCGACCACCCCCACGACCTCAGGCCCGAACATGGTCACCAGCTCTGCGGCTCCCAATGCGGTACCCCTGAAGACGTTCACCCAGCTTGCCAACACCACCGAAGCGCTGACCATCAACCATCAGGGGCAATTCCCGTCGGTGACGGTTTCCTTCAATCTTTCCGCGAATTCGGCGTTAGGCAGCGCGATCTCGGGGATCAACTCCGTGGCGCAGAACATGCATTTTCCGGCCACGCTCCAGGCTTCATTCCAGGGGACCGCGGCGTCGTTCGAAAATTCGCTCACCGACGAGCCGCTGCTGATTCTGGCCGCGCTGGTGACGGTGTACATCGTTCTGGGAGTGCTGTATGAAAGCTTCATTCACCCGGTGACGATTCTTTCCACGCTCCCATCGGCTGGCGTGGGGGCTCTGCTGGCTCTGATGCTGTTTCATCAGAACCTGAGCATCGTGGCGATCATCGGCATCATTCTGCTGATCGGCATCGTGAAGAAGAACGGAATTCTGATTGTCGATTTCGCGCTCGAAGCCGAGCGCGAGCACGGCAAGAACTCGACCGACGCGATCTATGAAGCGAGCCTGCTGCGCTTCCGTCCCATCATGATGACCACCATGGCCGCGCTGCTCGGCGGGCTGCCGCTTGCGTTGGGGACCGGGCTCGGATCGGAGCTGCGGCGGCCGCTGGGAATCGCGATTGTCGGCGGGCTGCTGGTGAGCCAGATTCTGACGTTCTACACGACGCCGGTGATTTACATCTTCTTCGACAAGCTGGGACGCCGGCTTCCGAGAAGAACTACCCCGCGCGAAAGCGAGCCGCGGTCGTGAATATTTCGGGACCTTTCATCCGGCGGCCTGTGGCCACCACGCTGCTCACTGTGGCGGTGGCGATCGCGGGAGGTGCGGCGTTTTCCGTACTTCCGGTGGCGCCGCTGCCGCAGGTGGATTTTCCCACCATCTCGGTTTCCGCGGGCCTGCCCGGCGCGAGCGCGGAGATCATGGCGTCTTCGGTCGCGACTCCCCTCGAACGCCAGTTCGCAAGCATCGCCGGCATCACGGAGATGACCTCGTCGAGCTCGCTCGGCAACACATCGATCACCTTGCAGTTTGATTTGAACCGCAACATCGACGGCGCGGCGCGCGATGTCCAGGCGGCCATCAACGCCGCGCGAACCTACCTGCCGGCGAATCTGCCGCAGAATCCCAGCTACCGGAAAGTGAACCCGTCGGACGCGCCGATCATGATTGTCAGTCTCACCTCGGACAAGTACGACGTGGTGAAGCTCTACGACCTCGCCTCGACGATCCTGGAGCAGAAGCTTTCGCAAATCGAGGGAGTGGGACAGGTGGTGGTGGGAGGCGGCGCGACGCCTGCGGTGCGCGTGGAAGTGGATCCCACCCGGCTCGAAAGCGAGGGCCTGACTCTTTCGAGCGTGCAGTCCGTTCTGTCGAGCCAGAATTCGCACATGCCGCGCGGCCAGATCGCCAACGATGCGGTCACCGAAGACATCATCGACAACAGCCAGATTTCCCAGGCGGACGATTACAAGCCGCTGATCATCGGTTATCACAACGGCTCGGCGGTCCGGCTGGAAGACGTCGCCGACGTGGTGAATTCGGCGCAGGATCTGCGGACGGCCGGGTACACTGACGGCGTTCCTTCCGTCACGGTGATCATTTTCCGCCAGCCCGGCGCGAACATCATCTCCACGGTGGAGCGCATCCGAGCGCAGATTCCTTTTCTCCAGGCGATCCTGTCGACCGGGGTTCAGTTCACCATCGTGCTGGATCGCACCACCACCATCCGCGCCTCGGTCAGCGACGTGGAGCGCGCCATGATCATTTCGGTGTGCCTGGTGGTGCTGGTGGTGTTCATTTTCCTGAGAAGCGGGCGGGCCGCGATCATTCCCAGCGTGGCGATTCCCGTGTCGCTGATCGGCACCTTCGCCATGATGTATCCGGCCGGTTTCAGCATCGACAATCTTTCGCTGATGGCGCTGACCATTTCCACCGGATTCGTGGTGGACGACGCGATCGTGGTGATGGAGAACGTCTCGCGGCACCTGGAGAGCGGGATGGAGCCGTTCGCGGCGTCGCTCAAGGGCGCGCGCGAGATCGGATTCACGGTGATGTCGATCAGCATCTCGCTCATTGCGGTGTTCATTCCGATATTGATGATGGCGGGCATCGTCGGCCGCCTGTTCCGCGAATTCGCGGTGACGCTTTCGACGGCGATCGTCGTCTCCATGGCGGTTTCGCTCACCACCACGCCGGCGATGTGCGCGTACATCTTGAAGCGGCCGACGGAAAATCACAACCGGCTCTATCAGTGGAGCGAGCGGGCGTTCAGCAGCGTGCTGTCGCTGTACCGGCGAACGCTGGTGCCGGTTTTGCGCCATCCGGCGATCACGCTGCTGGTGCTCGCCTTCACCATCGGATTGAACGTGTACCTGATCGTGAAAATCCCCAAGGGGTTTTTTCCGCAGCAGGATACCGGCGCGATCATCGGCGGCGTGCAGGGACCGCAGAACTCGTCCTTTCCGTTCACGCGTTTTTCGGTTCTCCAGATGGTGAAGATCATCAAAGCCGACCCGGCGGTGGAGCACGTGAACGCGTACACCGGAGGCGGACGTGGCGCCACCAACGGCGGATTCATCTACATCGCGCTGAAGCCGCTTTCCAAGCGCGCGAACGTGATGGAAGTGATCCGGCGCATGGAGGAAAAAATCAGGAAGCTGCCGGTGGCGTCGGTGTTCTTCCAACCCGTGCAGGACCTGCGCATCGGCGGGCGCGCGAGCAACGCGCTGTATCAATACACGGTTCAGGCGGACAACACCGCGGATCTTTCGCGGTGGGGGCCGGTGCTGCTCGCCAACGCTCGAAAACTTCCAGGACTCGCCGACGTGAACAGCGATCAGCAGAATGGGGGGCTCGCTGAAAATCTCACTTACAACCGCATCACCGCGGCGCGGCTGGGCCAGACGCCGCAATCGCTCGACAGCCTGCTGTATTCGGCGTTCGGGCAGTCCGAAGTATCGGTGATTTACACCCCGCTGAACCAATATTACGTGGTTCTTGAAGTGGCGCCGAAATACTGGCAATCGCCGGAGGGATTAAAGACGGTCTATTTCAATTCCGCGGGAGCTTCGGTTCCGGCCACAACGGTGAGCCTGAACAAAATGGCGCCGCTCACGACCGTGGCAAAATCTCAGACCAACACCACCGCGCTTTCGGTAAGTCACACCGGATTATTTCCCTCGATCACCGTGTCGTTCAATCTTGCGCCGAATATCTCGCTGAGCCAGGCGACGCAGCGGATCGAGCAGATGGAACGGCGACTGGGCTTCCCCTCGACCATCCACGGATTTTTCGCCGGAACGCTCCAGGCCTACCAGCAATCGCTTTCCTCCGAGCCGATCCTGGTGGCGACGGCGCTGTTCGCGGTGTACATCGTGCTGGGAATTCTTTACGAAAGCCTGATCCATCCGCTGACCATTCTTTCGACGCTGCCGTCGGCGAGCGTGGGCGCGATGCTCGCACTGATGCTGTTTCACATGGACTTGAACGTGATCTCCATCATCGGAATCGTGCTGCTGATCGGGATCGTCAAGAAGAATGCGATCATGCTGATCGATTTTGCGCTGATCGCCGAGCGCGTGGAAGGAAAGCGCCCGTACGACGCGATCCTGGAAGCCTGTATGCTGCGCTTCCGGCCGATCATGATGACCACCACGGCGGCGATTTTCGGAGCCTTGCCGCTCGCCCTGTTCGGCGGAATCGGCTCGGAGCTGCGCCGTCCGCTGGGGATCACCATTGTCGGAGGATTGCTGCTCAGCCAGCTGATTACGCTGTACACGACTCCGGTGGTTTATCTGGCGCTCGACCGGCTGCGCATTCGTCGGCTGGCCAATTCGGGAGGCGCGGCGTGAAACGGCGAGTGGCGGAAACGATCGGCACAGTGTGCCTGCTGGCGCTTTCGGCCTGCACGCTGGGTCCGAAATATCATCCGCCCACCGGACCGGCGCCGCAAGCGGCGAACTACAAAGAATCCAGCGTGAATTTCAAGAACGCAGAAGGCTGGAAGGTCGCCCAGCCGAGCGAGGGGATGCTGCGCGGAAATTGGTGGGAGATTTACAAAGAGCCGGAGCTGAACGCGCTCGAAGAGCAGCTCAACATCAACAACCAGAACATCAAGCAGTATTTTGAGAATTTCATGCAGGCCAGAACGCTGATCGCGCAGGCGCGGTCGCAATACTGGCCCACCGTGACCACCGCGCCGTCATGGAATATTTCGCGAAGTTCCGGATCGCTGGTGCATTCCACGCAGGCCAACACCGGATTCACCAATCAGGTGTTCAGCCTTCCCGGCGAGGTCTCCTGGATGCCGGACTTGTGGGGCAAGATCCGCAACCAGGTGCACGAGGCGCAGTACGCGTCGCAGGTGAGCGCGGCGGATCTTGAAAACGAGCGTCTCACCGAGCAGGCCAGCCTGGCGCAATATTATTTCGAGATCCGCGGCCAGGATGCGCTGGCGCAGATTCTTCAAAACACCGTCGAGACGGATCAGAAAGCGCTGGAGGTGACGCAGGGTCTGTACGATACCGGCGTGAATGATTACATTTCAGTGGTGCAGGCCAAGACCGCGCTTGAAAGCGCGCAAGCGGCGGCGATCGGCGTGGGCGTGGCGCGCGCGCAGTATGAGCACGGAATCGCCGTGCTGACTGGACGAGTCGCCAGCGATTTCTCGATGCCGGTGAAGCCGCTGTTAAGAGCGCCGCCGCCGATTCCGGTGGGCCTGCCTTCGCAATTGCTCGAGCGCCGTCCCGACATCGCCGCCGCGGAGCGGACACTCGCGCAGGACAACGCCATTATCGGCATCGGCTACGGAGCATTTTTCCCCGACCTGACGATCTCCGCCGGCGTGGGCTTTGAAAGTTCGGTTTTGAAGAAGTTGATTAGCTGGCCCAGCCGCTTCTGGTCGGTGGGGCCGTCGATTTCGCAGACGATTTTCAATGGCGGCCTGTATCGCGCCGAACTCAATCAGTACACGGCGACATACAACGCGAACCTCGCGGCGTATCGGCAGGCGGTGTTGACGGCGTTCCAACAGGTGGAGGACAATCTGGCCGCCGTGCGGATCGCTTCGCAGCAGATCGAGCGGGCGCAGCAGGCAGAAAAGGACGCCGAGGAGTACCTGAAGCTGGAACTGGCCCGTTATGAAACTGGCGTTGATCCGTACCCCGCCGTTCTGCTCGCGCAGACCACGCTGCTCAGTGACGAACAGACGCTGGCAACGCTGGAGATTTCCGACATGCTGGCCTCGGTGAGCCTGATCGAGGCGCTGGGCGGCGGATGGGACCGCTCACAGCTCCCTTCGCCGTCGGAGGTCTCAAGAAAACCCGGCGCGGGGACGTACACGCTGCCGCATTAGGCCATTTCAGACGGGACCCGCTCGCTTACGCGAGCGGGTCGGTTGCGCGCCGGTACCGGATAACCCATTTCGAGCCACGCGCGTGAGCAAGTAGCCGCCGGACTACGGCTTTGGCCAGTTGGTGACGAGCTGGTACGCGTCCACGCTGCCGATCCCCGTGGCCAGATTCCACGACGCTCCGGCGGGGTAAGCGGGCGTAAAGCTGGAGCTCGAAACCGACAGTGCGCCTCCCCAACTGGTTCCGGCGGGACGTCCGCCGCGGCCGTATCCGACCGTTCCGTTCACGCCGAAACAGTTGTCGGCGCCCGAGCAGTTCACGGTGATATCGCCTCGCGAGATGTTGTGAAAGATCGACGGAGAGCTTGCGGCCAGCGAGTAGTACACGAAGTTCGGATTTCCCTGCAAGCTTCCCTGAGACTGGTTCACCAGGGCCTGGATTCCCGCCATGATCGGCGACGCGAACGATGTGCCTCCGGCGCCGGCCCAGTTGCTCGGGTCGCCGACGCACGGCGTTCCGTCGTTGTTGGTGTCGGAGAAGCAGAACACGTAATAGTGCCCCCACAAGCCGTCGGCGGCGAACAGCGACAGGTCGGGGATATCGCGAACGCCGTCATTGGGGATGCCGTGGAGGCCGGTTTGCCACGACGGTTTCGGCCAGCCCTGGCAGGTGCCGCTGGCAGTACCGAAACCTCCGGCAGTGTGCGCCGGTGAGCCGCTGGCACAGTTGCTGGGACCTCCGCTGCCGGCGGCGACCGTCAGCAGACCGTTCGAGCTGGCCGTCGGCGTGTTGCAGAATCCGGTGGCGCCATATCCGGTCGAATAGCCGTTGTAGGAAGCCAGCAAGCTGCCGGCACACGAGTCGTTCCAGGGAATTTCGGGGACATATGACAGCGCCGAACCGTAGGTTGCGGTGTTGCTCGCGCTCCAATAATTATTGGCCGTGCCATCGAGCGTATCCGAAAAATCCGTTCCGCCCATCGCGACATTGTAGGGAGTGGATGCGTAAGCGCTGACGGTGATGCCGTGAGTCGCGCTGATGCCGCCGTCATCGCAACTTGCCGCCCCTTCGTCGCCCGCGGCGACGAATACGGAAGTCCCTTCGGCCACCGCCTGCTGATAGGCCGCGCTGATGGCTGTGTTCGAAGCCGCGCCGTTTTCCGGCTCGCACACGCCGTAGCTGATACTCATCACGCCCGGCGGATTGTTCCCGTTGATGGCGTTTTCAAGCGCGATCAATACGCCGAAGCTGACGTTGGTGTCCGCGCAGGTTTCGACCACAATCGCCGCGCCCGGCGCCGCCGCGCCGGCCCACTCCGCGTCCAGAATCGCCTCGATGTCATCGCCGTTCACGCCCGGATCGCTGCAATTGCTCGATCCTTTGACCGGCTGGGGATAAATCGTGGTCAGCGTCGCCGAGCTGTATTGCGAAAGCCCGAAAGTGCTGCGGAACGTAGTCCAGTCCCTTGTGCTGTATAGATCAGTGTCTTCGATCACGGCGATGGTCTGGCCCGAGCCGATGATTCCCTTTTGAAACAGCGGATTCAGATCGTAGATGGTGGCCAGATCGTTGGGAACCACGGCCTGCACGGTGGTCCCCTGAAAATTGTAGGTGTACTTGGCCCGCTTCATCGTGTGCGGACGGAAATCGTGCAGCGAGACGATGCCGGCGATCGCCGGCGCGAGCGCGGCCGGAATCTCAGGATCGCTCAAGTTGGCGATGTGCCACGCGCCATTCACATCGAGATTGTGAATGGAGGTGTGAAAGGCGCGCCCGAGCTGGCCCGCGGTGCCCGAAAAATCGATCACCATTCCGTTGGGGTACACCGAATTGACGGTGAAGCCGTGCGATTCGAGCCACGCCGTGATGGTGCCGATGTCGGATTCGGCCAGCCCGAACTGCTTTCCGAACTCCGCCGCCGTCAGCCATTTGTGGAAATTGGGCGATTGCGGATTGTGCAGGTCGGCTACGAATGCGGCCGCGGCCTGTTCCTGCTGGGGCGAGCGTTTCAACTGGAGCAGCATGTGATCCAGGCGCAGGTTGTTGGACACAGCACCCAGGTCGTTCGCGGCACTGGCTTCCGGACGCGTGTTCCCGTAGAGAGTTATGCGCTGGTTTTCGTCGATGGGGGAGACAATCAACGGCGCGGCGCGGCGGCCGGTATTTTGCGAATGAAGGCGCGCGGAAGTAGAAATCAGCAGCGCGATGACAGGTAAGGAAACGGCAAGAATCTTGCGCATGGAAAAAGCAGCTTTCATGGTCGTGACCGGCCCGGACGCACGGCCGGCTTTATGTTCGACTGCGCCGCGGAGCGCCGCGCCGCCAGGTGCGCCGCCGTGGCCAGCGGCCGCGACGGACGCGCTCTCCGCGTCGGGCCCGACGAGCCGTAGGGAATCTGGATCTGGTTCACGTCGGCCATATCGGTGACAAATTCGACGTACACGTTATCGCCCGGACCGAGGCCGGTGGTGGGGACCTGAATATTAACTTGATACAGGCCGGCGAGCGTCGGCGTCAATCCGGCGAATGCGACGGCGGCCGGGTTTCCCGCTGTGCCATTGGGATTGTAGTCGTTAAAGAAAACCGTCAGGTTGCCGGCATTGAACAGGTCGGAATAACTCAATGGGCTCGACGGCCCCACCGCGCCATCCTGGATCGATGGCGTCACGGTGCCCAGGCCGGTGAGGTACAGCGCGATGGTTTCCGCGCCCTGCGCGGGATTGGTGGCCGTGACCAGAGCGCCGGTCGCGGCGTGCGTGGCTGCAGCCAGACCGATGCCGTCCTGTCCCGCCGCAAACGCGCCCGGAGCCGAATCGCTGAAGTACATCTGCACCACATTCGACAGCACGCCGTTGTTGTTCACCTGAATATTGGCGAGCCCCGTCTGGTTGAACGCCAGCGCATAAGGAACCGTCGCGGCGATTTCGGTGGGGCCGACGAAATAAAGCGCGCATTGCAAGCTGTCGATGGTCACCGTCACGCCGCCGAGCGAGCCGGGAAAGGCGACGCCACCGGGAGTCGACACGGAAGTATTGGCAAGTCCGCTACCCGTCAGCAGGATCAGCTCGCCCGGAGCAAGGCTCATGGTGATGGGCGCCAGGCTCGCCGCGTTGAATACTCCGACCGGATTGAGAAAGACTCCGGATCCGGAAAACGTCGGGGCGTGCAGGCCCACCACCAGCGAGTATTGTCCGTTGGTTCCGATGCCGACGTAAGCCATACCGCCGGCGCCAAATCCATACTCGTATCCGTTGAGGTCGACGGCGGTGGTTCCATTCGTGTTGAGCGTGATCTGGTCGTCGGTGCCGTAATCGAAGGCGTACTCGAAGGGGAGGGCCAGCCGCTCGTGAACAATGCCGTCGCCCGCGCTGTCACCCGAGTTGTTGATCGATCCGTAATAGGAATCGACGCCGTTGGCGAACTGCACATCCTCGAGCGCCGCATTGAAATACAGCCCCATACTGGTGCTGTTGGTCGCGGACCCGGTCAACGCGCTGACGCCGAAAAAAATGTCGTACCCGGCCGAGGTCCAGCCCAGGATGAAATTTCCGTTCGCGGACAGGTACATCGTCTTGGAGCCGGTGAACAGAGCTCGCGACGCGGTCACGGCCGCCGGCAGCGGAACGGTCAAAGACGCGCTGCCGCCCGAAAAGGTGTAAGTCGCCCCGGTGATCGTCTGCGTGACGCTGCTGGCGAGCAGGTTGGACGCCTGGCCGTTCACCGTAATCGTTCCGAGTCCGCCCTTGCCGTCGGGCGCCAGGTTGAACAGTGCGTTCTTGGTCGCTCCGCTGCCTCCGTCCTCGAAATCCAGAAGACCGGCCTGATACGCCGAAGTGAAATTGGCGTTGGTGGGAGCGGCGCCCAGCGGGATGGCGATGAAAATATCGTTCAGCAGTCCATTTTCATCGCCGGCTTCGGTGGTGCTGCCCGTGAACACTCCCTGAGCGAAAGCGCCGTAGATATCGCCGAAGGGATCGGTGGGGTAGAGCGGGTTGGCGACATAACCGGCGCCGTTTGACCCGATCGCATAAGTGCCCGAAACATGCAGCGGCTGAGGGGAACCATTTAAGACGGTGTTATCGACGCTGGTGCCGGTGAGCTGATAGCCGCCCTGACCATCGAACGCGATGGTCCCGTAGGTTGCGGTGACCTCGGACGGATCAAAATTCGCGTCTACGTTCTGAACCGCGACGTGCCGGAAGGCGAACGTGCCGTTGAGCATCGAGTTGCCGCTGGTGTCCTGCGTCTGCGCGTGCGCGGCCGGCAATCCTACGGCTGCCGCTAAACTCAATTGAAACAGAAAAGGAATTCGCCGCAAAATTTATGAACACTCCCCGTTTGAGGTCACTTTTTCCTAGACGTAAGATCTTCGAGCGAAGGATACAACCGAGATGGAAATCGACAGTGCCCCCGATTCCCTTTAATCATATCTCACGATTCGAAATTTCCCGATTCGCGCGGATCGCCCATATTCGGCGCATGCAACGCCGGAGCTTCGAAAATCGTCTGTTTAAGGGAGACCGCCCGCGTCCCGAGACCGATCAAAGGATCCGTTTTTCGATGTCTAAAACCAGTCTGTCGTGTGTTTTGGGAGCGATTCTGGGCGTTATCCTGGAAATTCCCGCGCCTGGCCAGGCCATCCGCATTGCCTCCGCGGTGGATAACGCGCGGCGGATCACTCTGAGCGGGCATTTGAATCCGAAGGCGCGTCCCGAATTCGACCAGGGACGGGTCGCGCCATCGCTGGAAATTCCCTACATGACTGTCATGCTGTCGCCGACCCCCGCACAGCAAGCCGATCTCACACAACTTCTCGCCGCGCAGCAGACGCCGGGCTCGCCCGACTATCATCATTGGCTCACGCCCGAGCAGTTCGCCGCAAGATTCGGCGTGAACCAGGCCGACCTCGACACCATTTCGCGATGGCTCGAATCCCAGGGACTCACGGTGGTGAGCGTGGCGCGAGGACGCAATTCGATCGCATTTAAGGGTTATGCCGCGCAGGTGGAAGCCGCATTCGCGATTGAGCTGCACGAATATTTGGTGAATGGCGAGACGCATTTCGCCAATTCCTCGGATCCCTCCGTTCCGGCGGCGTTCAGCGGCATGGTGACCGGCATCCGCGGCCTCACCGATTTCCGTCTGAAGCCTCGAATCCATCTCCGTCCGATGTTCACGGCCTCGGACGGTCAGCATTCCCTCGCGCCCGACGATTTCGCGACCATCTACAATGTCGCGCCGCTGTACGCGGCGGGAATCAACGGCACGGGGCAAAGCATGGTGATCGCCGGGCAGACCGCGATCAATCTTTCCGACATTCAGACCTATCGCAGCAACTACGGCCTTCCGGCGAACAATCCGCAGATCATGACCGTTCCCGGATCTCGTGCCCCGGGCATTGTTTCCTCCGATCTGGCGGAAGCCGATCTCGACCTGGAACTTTCGGGCGCGGTCGCGCGCAACGCGACCATCCTGTTCGTCTACACGGAGGACGTGATGAACGCGGTCCAGTATGCGATCGATCAGGATCTGGCGCCGGTGGTCAGCGTGAGCTATGGCGACTGTGAAGCGGAGACGCCGGCAACGGATCTGAGCGCGTACCGCTCCTGGGCGCAGCAGGGTAACGCCGAGGGAATCACGTGGTTCGCGCCATCGGGCGACAACGGCGCGGCGGATTGCAACGACTCGCAGCACCCCGGTCTCGCCGTGGACGCGCCGGCGAGCGTCCCGGAGGTCACTGGAGTCGGCGGAACGGAATTCGTCGAGGGCACGGGAAATTACTGGAGCAGCAAGAACAGCTCAACCGGCGCGTCCGCGCTTTCCTATATTCCAGAGACCACGTGGAACGACAGCCAGCAGGACGGCACGCCGTCAGCGAGCGGCGGAGGCGTCAGCGCGTTTTTTCCGAAGCCATCGTGGCAGACCGGGCCGGGCGTTCCCAACGACAACGCTCGCGACGTTCCCGATGTCGCCCTCAACGCTTCGGCGGATCATGACGGCTTCCTGGTTTACACCGGTGGGAGCACGCAGATTTTCGGCGGCACGTCGACCGGCGCGCCATCGTTTGCGGGAATCACTGTGCTGCTCAACCAGTATGTCGTCTCGAAAGGGATTCAGTCGAGCCCCGGAATGGGGAATCTGAACGCGGCGCTGTATGCGCAGGCGCAGTCCAACCCGGCGGCGTTTCACAACGTGACCACCGGCAATAACATCGTCACCACGTCGTGCCCGCGGCGCGAATCGTGCGGCTTCACGCCGGTGGGATACTTCGCCGCTCCTGGCTACAACCTGACCACCGGGCTGGGGTCGGTCGACGTGAACCATCTGATCACCGGATGGAACGGATCGAACGGGCCCGCGACCGCGAGTTCTACCGCGATGACGCTGCTCGCGAACCTCAACACGATCGCGCCGTCGGAAACCAGCTACGTAACGGCGAGCGTAACCAGCACCAACGGCTCGACCCCGACCGGCAGCATCTCGTTTGAAGCCAACGGGACCTCGCTCGGCGCGGCGGGGCTCAGCGGTGTCGGATCGACAGCAACCGCAACACTGGCCGTCACCGGCAGCGAACTCCCGCTCGGAAGCGCGACCATCACCGCCGTGTACAACGGTTCCTCCAGCGTGACCGCGTCGCTTGCGGTGAACGTCACTTCGTCCGGATCGGGCGGCGGCGCGCCTTCGGTGGCCGCGGTGGTGAATCCCGCATCGTACCAACCGGCGCTCGCGCCGGGCGGAATTCTGACGGTATTCGGATCGGGACTCGCGCCTTCGACCGCCAGCGCGACGAGCCTGCCGCTTCCGGTGTCGCTCGACGGCGTGGCGGCGCTGGTCAACGGAGTGGCGGCGCCACTGTATTACGCCGCGTCCGGATTGCTGAACGTCCAGATCCCGTACCAGACCGCGACCGGTGCGGCTACGCTCAGCATCAACAACAACGGCGTGGTGACGACGCAACAGATCACCATTTCGGCCGCCGCGCCCGCGATCTTCACCGATCCGACCGGGGCGATCGTGCCCGATCCCTCGGTGCCGCGCGGACAGGTCGCGTATGTGTACATCACCGGCTACGGCAGCGTTTCGCCGGCGATTTCGACGGGCGCTGCGCCGTCGAGTTCGACGCCGCTGAACGATCTTCCTCAGCCTACGCAGAGCGTGAGCGTAACTGTCGGCGGAGTGCCCGCGACGATTCAGTTCATCGGCATCACCGCCGGGCTCACCGGAGCGATGCAGGTCAACTTCGTGGTTCCGGACTCGGTCCCGACCGGCCCGCAGCCGGTGGTGGTGACCGTCGGCGGCATCCCCAGTTCCGCCGCGAGCCTGACCGTCAACTGAGCCCGTTGGCATATAATGGTTTTCCGCTGAGCTTTCGGAATCTCCGGAAACCTATGGAAACGTTATACTCGTCTAGTTTCCATAGGGTCTTCTTTAAGGAAAACGACTGGTATGAAACTGAGGGGTGTTCTCTTTCTGCTCGCATCGTTCTCGCTGCCGAGCGTTTATGCACAAGCGGTTCTTGGCTTTGGAACGATCACGGGGACCATCAAGGATTACACGGGAAGCGGCATCCCGGACACCACAGTGATCATTTCCAATCCGGACTTGCACATCGAGCGGGAATTCGACACCACCATCGACGGATTATTCAACGCGACCGCGCTTCCTCCGCACGCAGGCTACAGCGTGAAAATATCGCGCAACGGATTCAAGACTCAGGAATATAAGAACTTCGAGCTGCTCACCGGACACACCTTGAATTTCGTGGTCGCGATGCTTTCCCAGCCGCCCACGGGCCGTCCCGAAGAAAAAGAGTCGCTCAGACTGTACGACGTGACTGACGATGTCGAAATCACGTTTTCGCCGCTCGAGGTAAGCGCGTTGCCCGCCGCCGATCGCGATCCGGACACGCTGATCCCACTCGGTTCGTACGTCGTTCCCGATTATCAGACGGGACAAATGGCGTTCCATTCGCAATCGGGGACCAATGCGGTCCAGACCGATGGAATCCTCACCACCAACACCTATTTTTTTGATAAAGCTCCGCTTACACCGCCGGCGACCGAGGAGCAACTGGAAGGCGTGCAGGTGGTTTCGGCCGGCGCTCCGGCTGAATTTGGCCACACCATAGGCGGAACTTTGAACCTGGTCAGCAGGAGCGGGGGCGAAGGCCGGGTTCACGGCGAGGTGTACGACTACTTCAATAACCATGCTCTCAATGCCACCGACCGTTTCGCCCCCGGATTCCGGCCGCCGGACTGGCAACATCAGTTTGGGGCGGACGCGGGCGGCTCAGCTCCGCACAGTTTTTTCTGGTTTCTGAACGCTGAGGATCTGGATCGTCACACCGCCGGTCTCAATTTGGGATACAACGGACTGCTCACCAACGGCGCGGGTTCGGCGATCGACCCTTCCAACTGCGGCGCCACCGCGGCGCAATGCACGGCGGCGATCAAATTCCTCAACTCGCAGCTCGGACAGCTGGTACATTCGACCATTGAATCGGTACGCGGGCTCGGCAAGCTCGACTGGCGGCCGACGCATACGAGCAACGTCAACGCCGAGTTCGGCGCGATTCATCAACACTCGCCCTTCGGTACGGATAGAGACACTGTTTCCGACAACGCGGGGTTGCTCGGCTACAACGGAACATACACCGACGAAACGCGTTTCGCCAAGGCCGGATATACCGCGATTCTGGCGGGAGATGCCGTGAACGAAGCGCGCTACATCCTTTACCGGGACCGTCTTTCGGATTACGAGCCGATTGTCCCCTCCGGACTCATCCCGGCTCCGGATGGCGGCGTGGCGGGCATCAACATCGCGGGCGACCAGTTCGGCGGAAACCCGCAGCTTCCCTTCGCGCTCAGCGAGAAGCGCTGGCAGATCATCGACAACCTGACTGTGGGAGCGGGGTCGAGCTCGATCAAGCTCGGCTTCTATTTGGATCGCGATGAAGACTGGAATCGCCAGGTCATCAACAGCGCCGGCGACTATTACTTCCCCACGCTCACCACCTTCGCCGATGATTTCAGCGGCAACACCGGCAACAAGCGGGATTACACGCTATTCAATCTAGGCTTCGGACGGCCTATCGTGGATCTGCATTCCCTGAACGTCGGCGTGTACGCGCAGGATTCGTGGAATCTGCTGAAGCGGCTCACGCTGGTTATCGGGGTGGTCTGGGAGAAGCCGTTCCTTCCACAGCCGGTCAACACCAGTCCCGTGTTTTACCAGACGGCCACGATCACGTCGCCGAACATCGATGTTTCTCCGCGCGTGGGCATCTCTTACCGGATCGACGATCGCACCGTAGTCCGCCTCGGCATAAGCAGCTTTTATCAGCCGTTTTCAGGACAATTGCTTGAATCCCTGTTCACCGGAAACGCAATTTATCAGCTCCAGAGCACCATCACTCCTAATCAGACCGGTTCGCCGATTTTTCCCCGCGTGATCGGGACGCCGGGCGGCATTCCGGCCGGCTCAACCGACGTCCTGTTCGAGCCGAGCAAGTTTCGCATCCCGCTCTCGGCGCAGGGCACGGTCACGGTGGAGCGAAGCCTGGGAAGAGACATGACGGTCTCGCTCAATTATCTATACGCGCGCGGAATTTCGTTGTGGACCGGGTACGACACCAACCTGAACGCTCCCACTGTGACCAAAACCTACACGATCGACAATGCGGCGGGGAACGCCGTGGGAACATATCCGGCGTTGATTTACAACAGCAAGACCAACAACACGTTCGCGCAGGTTGTCCAGCTCGGCACGGACGGAACGTCCAGGTATGACGGCGCCTCGATCCGGTTCCAGAAGAGAATGTCGCACGGCATAACCTTCGACGCCGCCTACACGTGGTCTCGCGCCATCGATGATGTGAGCGGTCCGCCAGCGTTCGCGGGGTTCATTCCGGCGAGCTACATGGTCGGCGACTATCGGGATGTGCGCGGTCCGTCCGCGTTCAACCAGCCCAATCGCGGCACCGCGGTGTGGACGTGGCGGCCGGTGTTTTCCGTGGGCGATTCGGTGTTCACACGCTACTTCGTGAATGGATGGCAGCTTTCCGGCGCGGCGACGTTCGCCACGGGGCTCAAGGAGACGCCGCAGGTGGTGGTCAACGCCCAGCAATTTACGGGCGTGACGATGGCGTATCCGACGTCGCTCAACGGATCAGGCGGATGGTCGCTCGCGCCGTTTGAAGGCATCAACAACCTATCCCTGGGGCCGCAATACGACGTGGACGCGCGGCTTTCACGCGATATCCCCATCACCGAGCGCATCCGGGCGACGCTGATGTTTGAAGCTTTCAACGCGTTCAACACGCAATTCAACACCAGCGTCAACACGCTTTCCTACCTCGCGACCAGCGGGATTCTGCACCCGGTTCCGGGGGCGGGGCTGGGCAACAGCGCCGCGGGCTATCCCTGGGGCGACAACGCGCGGCACATGCAAGTAGCGCTGAGGGTGGTTTTTTAACAGTCCTACGGCGGAGAGTACACTGAAAAGTTGACTCCCATGCTCACCGAGGCCGTTACGGCCACGTTCGATGAACTGCAGCTCGATTGCGGGATCACGCTTTCCTCTGTCGATGTCGCTTATGAGACCTACGGCGAGCTGAACGCCGGCCGGTCCAATGCGATCCTCGCGCTGCACGCGTTTTCCGGTGACGCGCACGCGGCGGGCGAGGGCGGATGGTGGTCGAACATGGTCGGGCCGGGGAAGGCTTTCGATACCGACCGCTATTTCGTGATCTGTTCCAACGTGCTCGGAGGCTGTAAGGGCACCACCGGGCCGGGATCGGTCAACCCGGACACAGGATGTCCGTGGGCTATGCGGTTCCCGTCCGTTTCGATCGCCGACATGGTGCGGCTCCAGAAGATGCTCGTCGATCACCTGGGCATCCCGAGGCTGCTGGCGGTCACCGGAGGGTCGATGGGGGGGATGCAGGCGCTCGAATGGGCGGTGACGTATCCGGACAGCGTCGCGGCGGCGATTCCCATCGCGACCACGGCTCGGCACAGCGCGCAGCAGATCGCCTTCAACGAGGTCGGGCGCCAGGCGATCATGGCCGATCCGGACTGGAACGAAGGAAATTATTACGGCGGGCGCGGGCCGGCGCGCGGGCTGGCCGTGGCGCGAATGATCGGGCACATCACCTACATGAGCGATGAAAGCATGCGCCGCAAATTCGGACGGCGTCTGCGCGCGCCCGACCAGTTCGAGGTCGAAAGCTATCTGCAATATCGCGGCACCCAGTTCGTGGATCGCTTCGACGCCAATTCCTACATTTACATCACGCGCGCCATGGACTCCTTCGACCTGACCGAGCGCGGGTCGCTGGTGAGCCTGTTTGAGGGTGCGAAAACGCGCTTCCTGGTGATGAGCTTCAGTTCCGACTGGCTGTATCCCAGCTATCAGTCGCAGGAAATCGTCAGCGCACTGCGCCGGCGCAATTGCGACGTCGCCTACTGCGAGCTCACTTCGCACTACGGGCACGACGCGTTCCTGGTGGAGGTGAACGAGCAGACCGAAGTGGTGCGGGGGTTCCTGAACAGCACGCATGCATGAGATCTACGGACGCTCGGACTACGCAATGATCGGGGAGCTGGTGGAGCCGCGCGCGCGCGTGCTCGATCTGGGCTGCGGAGAAGGCGAACTGCTCGCCTGGCTCCGGGAGAACAAGAACGTGGACGCGCGCGGCGTGGAAGTGAGCGGGGCGCGGGCGCAGAAGGCGATTGCGCGCGGCGTTTCGGTGTATCAGGGCGATCTCGAATCGGCGCTGGACGATTATCCCGAGGCCGCGTTCGACTATGTGATCCTCAGCCAGACCTTGCAGGAGACGCGCGATCCGATGCGCGTGCTGCGTGGAATGCTTCGCGTGGGCCGGAAGGGAATCGTGGCGTTTCCCAATTTCGGCCACTGGCGCGTGCGCGCGTCGCACCTATGGAGCGGACGCGCGCCGAAAACAGAACTGTTCCCCTACGACTGGTACGATTCGCCCAATATTCATTTCCTGACGGTGCTGGATTTCGAAGCGCTGGCGGAAAAACATCGCTGGGACGTTCAGCGGCGGATTTTTTTGTCGGGAAATCGCGCGGTCCGGACCATGCCGAATCTGCGCGCCGAAGTTGCGGTGTTTCTGGTCAGCGCCGCGAATGGAAATTCCGGCGCGCATCGGCCCTGAGGGCCCAGGCGAATTCAGAATGGCTGCTGTAATCGGTGCAGGTGAATGTTGCCGTCCGCGGTGGTCAGCCGCAAAGTGCGATGCGCGTGACCGATGCGGCCGGAGGCAGACACTCCGTGATTGGGATCTTCCTTGATGATCAGCGGGAACTCGGAATTCACCTCGCCCATGGCGGTTTCGGCGCGGACGTCGGCGCCGGAAGGGTTCATGTCGACGCTCAGATCGCCGTGGATCGAATGCGCTTCCATGTCCTCGTCGGGAAGCTGAGCGGAAACTTCGCCATCGACGGTGCGCGCGATCAGGCGCAGGCGCTTGGGTACGCGGACTAGAAAATCGACGCTCACATTATTCAACAGGACATCGCCGCCGCCGCCGTTATCCCAGCGGATCCGGGCCTCGGAATCGGTGGTCGCGGCCACACGAAAACCGCCGCCATGGCTCGGCCGGCACTCAAACGGGTGCTCGGGATTGGCATTGGGATAGACCGCGCAGATGGTGACTCCGCCCTTGTGCTCGACTACTTCGATCGAAACCTGCTTGGGATCGTCGCTGCCGCGTTTACGGGCGATGACCTCGACCTCATCGCCGGACGATTCCTCGGCACGAATGTCGCCGAGTACATTATTAATCTCAATCACCTGGCCGCCCGGAATCCAGCCATGCCAGTGCATCTCCTCCTGGATGGGACCTTGATGCGCGAGTTCGATGGGGCTCGCGGGCAGAACCGCGCCCGCGGCCGCGATCAACAGCAGCAGCTTCATGCGCTCTCCCTCGGTAACGCCATGTAAAGCACGCGATTGCCCGTCTCGTCGGCGCTGAATCTAAAGATGCTTCGAGGCGCCCCGGAGTGCAGAATGTGTGCGGGTTTGGGACAGCGTGCATGAAACCGAACAGATTAAGATTGAACCTTGAACAATTTCAACACTGTGAAGGTCAGCGGGAAAGGCGCCGCGCGCGTGGCGGGCGGACATCCCTGGATTTTTTCGAGCGATGTCATGGATCGCGGCGAGGCCGCCCCAGGCGACACCGTGCGCGTGGTCGACCCGCGCGGGAAACCGATTGGAGTGGCGCATTACAGCTCGACTTCGCAGATCAGCCTGCGAATGCTGTCGAGAACGGTTGAGCCTGCCGACAAGCCATTTTTCCTGCGCCGGTTGACCGCGGCGATCGCGCATCGGGAACGCGTGGTGGAAAATTCTACCGCCTGCCGGATGGTGTACTCTGAGGGCGATCTGCTCCCCGGGCTGATCGCCGACCGCTACGGCGCGTACCTGGTGATGCAAACGCTCGATCAGGGGATGGACCGTTCGCGGGATCTGATCGCGCATTGCCTGCTCGAGCTGCTCGCGCCCAAGGGAATTCTGGCGCGCAACGACGCCGGCGTACGGAAGCTGGAAGCGCTTCCTCTTGAAACGGCCGTGCTGGCGGGTGAGGTTCCGGAGCGAGTCGCGATCGAGATGAACGGGCTGACGCTCGAAGCCGATCTCTTTCGCGGGCAGAAGACCGGAGTGTATCTCGACCAGCGCGAAAACTACCTGGCGGCGCGGAGATTTGCGCGCGGACGCGTGCTCGATTGTTTCACTTCGACCGGAGGATTTGCGCTGCACGGGGCGGGGCGCGCCGAATCGGTCGAGGCGATCGATTCCTCAGCGCCGGCTCTGGCGATTGGCGAAGCGAACGCCCGCGCCAATGGAATTTCGAACATAACCTTCCGGCAGGCGGATGTTTTTGAGTTTCTGGCCGGAATCGAACGGCGATATTCGATGGTGGTGCTCGACCCGCCGGCGTTCGCAAAATCGCGAAAGATGATCGACGATGCACTGCGGGGCTATAAGGAGATCAATCTGCGCGCGCTGAAGCGGCTCGATTCCGGAGGCGTGCTGGTGACGTGCTCCTGCTCGCATCACGTGAGCGAGGCGGAACTGCTGGGCGTGATCGCCGAGGCTGCGCTCGATGCAGGGAAGGTCCTGAGAGTGCTCGAGCGCCGGACCCAGGCCGCGGATCATCCGATCCTGTTGACGGTTCCCGAGACGATGTATTTGAAATGCCTGATCCTGGAAGTGGTGTAGACTTGCCTCGGATGGACGTTCTCGAAAAACTGGAGATCACGGGCTGGCGCGGGCCGTTTTCCGCGGACGTCACGGCAAAGACAGCGGAGGGGTTGGAGAAGGGGAAAATTTTGTTCGCGCCGCTGCTGCATTTTGAGTTGTCGGAGACGGAAAAACGTTTCCTGTCGCCGATTTACCTGGATCCGAAATCGAAAAATATCAGTTTCCGGCCGAGCAACGGCGCGCTCGGAGGGTCGAGCGCGGAGGGTCGCGATCGCGAGGATTTGACGGCGCTCCTCGGTCGCTATTATGAATCGGCGACGGCGCTGATTACGGGCCTGTGCCCGCCGTATCGCGAGCGGATCACGCCGGGATTCACCAGTTTCCGTCCGGCTCGCGTGGAAGGTCGAGCGACTTCGTGGCGCAAGGACGATTCGCGGTTACACGTGGACGCGTTTCCGTCGCGTCCGTTGCAGGGGCTGCGGATTTTGCGCGTGTTTACGAACGTGAATCCGTCGGCGCCGCGCGACTGGAGAGTCGGCGAGCCGTTTGAGGATGTCGCGAAAAGATTTTTGCCGGAAATCAGGAGGCAGGTTCCAGGATCCGGTTGGATGCTGCATAAGCTGGGCGTGGTGAAGAGTGTTCGGACCGAATACGACCATCTGATGTTGGGGATTCACGACCGGATGAAAGCGGATGATGGATATCAGAGCGGGTCGGAACAGGTCGCGCTGGCGATTCCGGCGGGTGCGACTTGGGCATGTTACACCGATTTAGTTCCGCACGCGGCGATGGCGGGTCAATTCGCCTTCGAGCAGACGTTCTACGTGCCGGTGGAGGCGATGGAGGACGAGTCACGGTCACCGCTGCGGGTTTTGGAGAGACTTACGAATCGTAAATTAGCTTGAGCGCCGAAGAAACTTGAGATCGCGGTCGACTTCCTTGAACCCCCAACGATCGTAAAACGGGATCAGCTCCGGGCGGCAGTACAGTTCGAGGTGCTGCACGCCTTCGAGCGCCGGATGCGATGCGATGGCGTCCATCAATTCTTTGCCGAGACCGGTCTTGCGCGCGGATTGGGCGACGATTACATCCAGAATCAGCGCCTTGTACACGCCATCCGTGATCGCGCGGGCGAAAGCGATCAGCGCGCCGGTTTTGGGGTCGATGAATCCGACGGTCACAGGCGTGTTGTCGAGCATGCGGCGCACGTTTTCAAGAGTGCGGCCTTTGGTCCACCATTCGTTCTGAAAGAGGCGATGCAGATCCTCGATTTGCGATTCGCTCAGCGTTTCGACGCGGCGATGCGGCGGGGTGGGTCCGGCGAGCTTGGATTCAAGATTCGCCTTGACGCGCGGCCATTCTGAATCGGTGATGCTGAACCAGATGGTGTGGCGTATGCGGCCGGTCCAGGTGATGACGTGGTTGCGAAAAATTCCTTCCTGGCGCGCGCCGATGCGCTGGATCGCGTTGCGCGACCGGCGATTCAGAGTGTCGGTCTTCAACTCGACGCGCATGCAGCCGAGATTTTCGAAGGCGTGGCGCAGCATGAGAAACTTCGCTTCAGTGTTGACCCGAGTTCGCTGGAAAGCTGGGGCGATCCAGGTCCAGCCGATTTCGACGTGGCGATTCACCGCGTCAATGTTTGCAAAGCGCGTGCTGCCAACGACCTGGTGGGACGCGCGATCGATGGTCGCAAACGGCAGCGCGGTTTTCGCCGCCTGCGCTTCGAGCGCGGAACGGATATACGCCGCCATGTCTTCGCGCGAGGTGATGCGGGTCGGATTCAGCCGCCAGATCTCCGGATCGAGACCCACTTCGGTCAACGCGTCGAGATGCGACATCGCCAGCGGCTCCAGCCGCACATGCTCGCCTTCGAGCGTGACCGGCGCGAGATTCATCTGACCGCAAGTCCTGCGCGGAAGCGTCCGCTGGTGGTCAGGACCTGCTGCGTCCGAGTGTATTCGCTGCGCGCCAGCGCAAGCTGCGCGTCCTTGATCTGCCGCAGTCCCTGCTGCACTAACAGGAACAACACGTACCACGCGATGAATCCGAGCAGCACCAGAAGCGCGTTGCGAAGCACGGCCTCCCGGCCTTGAATCAGGTCCGTGTCCCATAGCATGTGCAGAACGACAGGAATCGAAAATGTTCGCAGGAAGGATGGCTCGATCAGCATCTTCATGCGAAACGGATTGGCGCCTTTGACGCGCCACAAGGCGCCGGCGGCGATCGCGGTCCAGGCGACGTGATTGAACGGTGCGAGATAAGAGCGCGATTCGATGAGCGAAAAAGTGCGCGCATACGCGCCGCGGCTGAGGTCGGCGATGACGCTCATCAGGTCGTCGATATTCTTAGTCCTGCTCAGCACGTCGGTGTGTTGCAACAAGCTTCCCATGAAGCCGACCATGTAGCCGTTGTAGAAAGAATATCCGGCGGTTTCAAAGACGGCGAATCCGCAGCCGATGGCTGCGCCGAAAACGATTCCGTTCAACATGAACTTGTGTTTGATGTTGCGCGCGACCACGATCACAGCGAGGAGCTTCATGGCTTCCTCTTCGATCCCCGCCGCGGGGTCGCCGAGCCAGCCGAACGCAGAAAAACTGTTCGCGATCAGCGTGAAAAAAAGGCTGATCACGCCACCCAGGCACACCAGCATCAGCACCTGCACGAAGCTGACGTTCCTCGGCGTATTCAATTCCCACAGGAGCACGCAGGTCGCCAGCGGGACCGCGAGCGATCCCATCACCATCAGTCCCGGAATCAGCCGCGGATTGCCGAAAATCTCGATGGTTTTCGAAAAGATCAGATAAACGGCGACCAGGAACAGAAGCACGCGCATGAAGAACCACGGCTTGGGCCAGCCGGTCTGGACTTCTTCGAGCGGCGGAGTGGTTTTAGTGGTGCCGACGACGAAATAATCCTCGATTTCGCCCGGCTTGCGCGTCTTGAAAACCTCCGAGAACATTTGTGTGAGGCTGAAACCCTCGAGTTTTTCCGTGCTGGTGAGCTTATTCAGGCGCGAAGCGATGGAGCCGAGCAGGTTGGTCAGCTCGATCGGCGCGTTTCCTACCTGCCAGGTGGATGCGCCGAGCTGGAATTGCTGTCCGTTCGACAGCGCGCCCTCTGTGACCTCGGTTCCCGCAACGCGCAGGCGCGATCCGGGAAAGGTCCGGAACTGGAGAATGTTGTGGTTCCAGGAAAGGACGACATGGTTTTCGGCGACCTGCGGATCGTTCTGGCCCATTCCTGAGACGCGGCCCAGGGAAACTTCGGCCGCGCCGATCATGTAGGCTTTGCCGGCGTCGGGTCCGGAAACGCACTGGACCTTAATGGCGTACACAGGGGTTTCCAGCGCGGGCGCAGCGGCGGATTCCATCGGTTCGAGTATGTGCGCCAGAGCGATGGAGGCCGGACTCCATTGCGGCCATCCGGCCTGTGCCACTTGCGCCGAAGCGTGCAACGCTCCGGAGTGCACCATCCGCGCGATCTGGGTCGAGCTGACCGGACCGCGTGTTTGTGATCCTTCCAGATAAAACCACTGATCTGAAGGGTTCATGGGTTTCCAGTCTATCGCATGCCGCAAAATGATACTCATGTCGAACTCAATCCCCAAAGAGCCGCGCTGGCCGGCGGTAATGGCGCTGGTGGCGATCGGCGCTGTGGATTCCACCCTACCTCCGGAGATGACGCTGGGTCCGCGCTGGCTGGTGCTGGCGCTGGTGGCGATCCTTACGTTGCCCGCGCTGATCTCCTTTCGCGCCGGGTACTGGAGGGTGAGCCGGACGCTGGGGTACGTGGTGACCGCGGTGGTCACCTTCTGGCTGATCGAGTCGCTGGCGCTGCTGGTCACGCTTCTGCCTTCGCACAAGGAGGCGCCGCAGCAGTTGCTGGCCTCGGCGGCCGCGCTGTGGGTGGCGAATCTGCTGGTGTTCGCGTCGTGGTACTGGCGTCTTGACGCGGGCGGTCCGTATCAACGCGATTTGCGCGTTTCGCACACCGACGGAGCGTTCCTGTTTCCGCAAATGATGCTCGATGGCGAGCTGCGCCGCGAGATGGGCGAGGAACACTGGCGTCCCGGATTCGTCGACTATTTATTCCTGGCGTTCAACACCAGCACCGCGTTCTCGCCCACTGATGTTCCCGTGCTTTCGCGATGGGCCAAGGGCCTGATGATGATTCAAGCCACAATTTCGCTGGCGACGGTCGCGCTGCTGGCCGCGCGGGCTGTGAATATTTTGTAGGATGTAGAATTCCATGGCGAAGAAGAAGGGCGCTCGCGCGCCGGTCGCGCAAGCGGTGCCGGTTAAAGATGCGTGGCCCAAGCGCGCGGAGATTTTCGCTCGAAAGCACGCCTTTTCGCTTGCCGTCGTGCTGATTTCAGTCGGAAGCGCGCGGATCGCGTCCACCTATACTGTCTTCAACCACACCATCGACGAGCCGGCGCACATCGCCTGCGGGATGGAGTGGCTGAGCGATCACACCTATCATTACGAGACGGAGCATCCGCCGCTTGCTCGTGTTATGACTGCCGCTCTCTTGTACCTGGCGGGTGAGCGAAGCTGGAACCGGCCGCTGATGTACAACGAGGGCGCCGCGATTCTGTACACCAGCAACCACTACGACCGTAACCTGGCGCTCGCGCGTCTGGGGATCCTGCCGTTTTTCTGGCTGGGATCGCTGGTCGTCTTCTGGTGGACGCGGCGGAGCTTCGGCGACGTCGCCGCTGTGATCGCGACGTTCCTGTTCACGTTCACGCCTTCGGTGCTGGCGCACGGCGGTCTTGCCACCACGGATATGGCGCTGACCGCGACGTTCGGCGCGGCGTTCCTGGCAATGCTGATCTGGATCGAGACGCCGTCGTGGAAATGGACCGCGATTTTTGGAATCGCGCTCGCCGCGACGGTGCTCTCGAAATTTTCGGTGCTGGCGTTTTTTCCAGCGTCAGCCGCCGTCGCCGGCGCAGCGTATTGGTATTACGCGCGTCCGGCATGGCGCGAGGTCGCTTCGATGGCCTGGGCGCGAGCGCCGAAGCTCGCGTGCGCGGTTCTGATCGGATGTTTCCTGATCTGGGCGGGCTATCGATTTTCCTTCCACAAATACCCCGCACCCGAGCTGTTTCACGGAATCGAGGTTGTGCGGGAGCACAACCTCCAGGGACATCCCTCGTACCTTTTGGGCGAATACAGCGATTCGGGTTTTTGGTTCTACTATCCGATCGTGCTGGCGGTGAAGACGCCGCTTGCGTTACTGGGGCTGCTCGCTGTGGGCCTGACGGCGTGCTGGAAGCGCCGCTTGACGGTTCCTTATTTGGTTCCCATCGCGTTCGCGATGGGCATTCTGGTGGTGGTTTCGTGGAGCGGAATCAATATTGGCGTGCGGCACGTGCTTCCGCTGTACATCGCGTTCGCGATGATCGGCGCGGTCGGCGCGGTCAAGCTGTGGGAATCGGGCAAGTGGCCGCGATGGGTGCTTTGCGCGCTGCTGGCGTGGATGGGCTTGTCGTCGCTGCTAAGTCATCCGGATTATTTGGCGTACTTCAACGCGCTGGCCGGCGACGAACCGGAAAAAATCCTGGTCGATTCGGATCTCGACTGGGGTCAGGATATGAAACGCCTCTCCGCGCGCCTGCGCGAAGTGGGCGCGACCCAGGTCGCTTTCGATCCGTTCATCGTCGCGCACCTGGAGGCGGTGCACGGATTTCCGCACATCGTGCCGCTCGATCCGAACGGGCCGCTGCCCGGATGGAACGCGGTCAGCCTGACCATGCTCAAGCTGTTCCGCATGGGACTCAAACAAACCCATCCGGAATTCCAGCTCTGGACCGATCGCATCAAGCCCACCGAGCGCGTCGGCAAGAGCGTGGTGCTGTATTACATTCCTCCGTCCCGATGAACGCTGAGATGGAAAGTCCCAAGCTGGGACCGGTCGCGCGTGCGTTTTTGCGCATCGGCAACACCACTTTCGGCGGCGGTGACACGACCCAGGCCGCGCTCCAGCGCGAATTTGTCGACCGGCAGCACTGGATCACGCAGGAGGATTACGCCATCGCGTTTTCGCTCGCGCGGATCACGCCGGGAACCAACGTGGTCGCGTTCTGCGCGGCCATCGGCGCCCGCGTTGCCGGATGGCGCGGCGCAATCACAGGGGTGCTGGCGGAAACCGCGCCCTCGGCCGCGATCGCCGTGCTGATCACCTGGGGCTACGAGGCCTGGCGCGGCAATTCGTGGGCGCACGCGGCGATTGTGGGCGCGTCGGCCGCGGTCGCGGGGATGATGTTTGCGAGCGTGTGGCTGCTGATGCGCCCCCATTTGAAATCGGCCCGGCGCGCGCCGCGGGCCGTGGTGTTTTTCGCCGCCGCGTTTATCGCTGCGTGGGTTTTTCGCGTGACTCCGCTGCCGATCATCGGCGCAGCCGCGCTTGCCGGTTTTCTGTGGAAGGACCAGTGAACGCGTTTCTGATCTACGCGCTGCTGTTGAAGGCCACCTGCACTTCGTTCAGCGGCCTCGCGTCTCTGCCGGTGATCCGCCAGGATTTCGTGGTCAAGCGCCACGTGCTCACCGACGCGCAGTTGAACACCGCCGTTTTCGCCGGCCGCGCGGGACCCGGACCGAACGGGATTTACGTGGTCAGCGTGGGGTATTTCGCGGGCGGATTGCCGGGTGCGGCAGCCGGGCTGCTGGCCGTCATCAGTCCCGCATTTCTGATCCTGCCCATGGTCCGCTGGATGCGCGCCCGCGCCGGGACTCCGCGCGTTGCGAGCGCGATCCGTGCCGTGATCGTCGCGACGGCGGGACTGCTGCTCGCCGCGTCGCTGCCGCTGGCGCGTGAAGCCGTGCACGGAAGTCTGACGCTGGGAATCGTGATGGCGACGTTTCTTCTTCTGAGCTTCACCAGGATCGATTCGGCGTGGGTGATGTTCGCCGCGGCCATCCTGGGTTTGCTGGCGAAAGGCCTGATCTGAATCGGTTTAGATTTTTCAAGAGAAAACTACCGCGCTTCCCGCACTAAATTGGTGCCTGAATGCGCGGGCTTCTCCTCATCTTCGCTGGGATGGCGCTGGGTCAGACCGCAGGCTCGGAGTACGCGACGCTTGAAAAGGCGTACACGGCGCTGCGCGCGAAGGATTATGACAACGCCATCGCGCTTTTTCGCCAGGCCATTGCGATCTCGCCGGATCGCGCCTCGATCCGCACCGATCTCGCATACACGCTGCTGAAAACCGGCGATACGGAGGAGGCTCGCGACCAGTTCGCCGAAGCGATGAAGCTCGAGCCAGGCAACGATCATGTCGCGCTCGAATATGCGTTTCTGTGCTACGAAACGAAGCAGACGGCAATCGCGCGCAGAATCTTCGACCGCATCCGGAAAACAGGGAACGCGACGGCAGCGCAGGCTTTCGAAAACATCGACCGGCCGTTGCGCGAAGGAATCGAGCGCTGGACCAAGGCTGTCGAGCTCGAGCCGCAAAATTTCAGCGCGCATGAAGAGCTGGCGAAACTCGCCGATCAGCGCGACGATCTCGCGCTCGCCGCCGAACATTACGAAAAGGCGTGGCGCCTGCGTCCGGCGCGGCGCGATCTGCTGCTCGATCTGGGCCGCGTGTGGCGGGCTCAGGGCCGCAAGGACGACGCGATGAGCGCACTGCTGGCCGCCTCGCGCGGAGGCGAGCCGCGGGTCGCCGAACAAGCCCGCGAGCTGCTTCCCGCGCGTTACCCCTACGTGTACGAATTCGAGAACGCACTGAAGCTCGATCCATCAAATGTCGAGTTGCGGCGCGAGCTCGCCTTTCTGCACCTGGAGATGAAGAATGGGGAGAAAGCGGAAACGCAGTTCGAGACCATTGTCGCGGCGCATCCGGACGATCTGCTTTCAACCGCGCAGTTGGGGTTGCTCCGATTGAGCCGCGGCGACGGCGAGGGCGCGCGCCCGCTGCTCGAAAGAGTGCTCGCCGGAAAAGATGACGAACTGGCCGATCGCGTGCGCGCGGCGCTGCGCATGCCGCAGGTTCTGCACCCCCGTCCGGAAGAACCGCGCGCGGCGGTGGCGGAGCAGGCCAAAGACCTCGCCAATAAGAGCCTGGAAAAAGGATATTTAAAGGACGCGATCCGGTACCTCGAAGCCGCGCACGAAAACGATCCGCTGGACTTCGACGTAATCCTGAAGCTCGGCCGAACCTACAACATATTGAAAGACGACCAGGACGCGGTGCGCTGGTTCGATCTGGCGCGGCGCAGTCCGGCCCCCCAGAACGCGGCGGAGGCTACGCGCGCCTACAACAATCTGCATCCGCAATTCGATTTACTGCGCACCACGTTCTGGATTTCGCCTACGTTTTCCACGCGCTGGCACGACCTGTTCGCCTACGCGCAGGCCAAAACCGAGCTGCGTCTGCCGCACTGGTGGCTGCATCCGTACGCCTCGGTGCGCTTCATCGGCGACACACAGGGCGTGGTCAACGTCGCGGATTTCGGGCCGCAGGCGCTCTCCGAGCAAAGCGCGATTCTCGGGTTGGGTGTGTCCACGGATGCGTGGCACGGAGCCACCGGCTGGTTCGAAGCCGGCGAGTCGCTGCGCTACGCTCCCACTCAGACCGATCCCGGGCGCGTCGTGCCGGATTATCGCGGCGGAGTTTCCTATGGAAAAGGATGGGGGAACCTGCTCGCCGCCGGACGCCACGGACTGTTCGCCGAAACCAACGACGACGGCATCTATGTCAGCCGCTTCGATCACGACACGCTGCTGTATTCACAGAATCGCACCGGCTACACCTTTCGCGGACTCGAAGCGGGCGGCTTGCATGCGCAGATTTACTGGAACTGGAACGTGACCGCGGACGCCCTCCGCCAGTATTGGGCGAATTACGCAGAGACCGGGCCGGGGATCAAGTTCCGCTTCGAATCGCTGCGCGCGCCGCTGACGTTCTCGGTGAACGCCGTGCGCGGAGCGTACCTGGTGAACCAGGGGAATCCGCGTGGCCCCAACTTCAACGACGTGCGCGTGGGGATCTGGTATGCGTTCACGAAGTAGCTTTCTGCTGGTGCTCACTGCGTGGCCGGCGTTGGCCGGCGCCATCTTCTCCTTTCACATCATGGGCGACGAGCCGGGCGCTTGGCCCGACGTGTTGAGCTCCATCGGCCTGGTGCAGGACGCGACCTCGGGTGCGGGCATCGTCGTCGCGCCGCCAAGAACCCGCGCGCCTTTCGATGAGTGGAACGCGCGGGTCGACCGCGGCGCGATTCTGGTGCTCGAAGGCGAATCGCCGCTGGCAAGCGCGTTCGGGTTCCAACCGTCGGCGCGGGCGCGCTTCGTCGCGCGCAGCGTGGAGGATGTGCATGCGCCCAAGCTGCGCATCATCTGGGAAAAACCGGTGGAGATGATTCCCTTCGACGTGCCGCGCGAAGCTCGCGTGTTCGCGACCGAGCGCTGGACGCACCAGCCGCTGATCGGTGGCTTCCGCCGTGGGGAAGGCGCGGTTCTGTGGGTCGCCGCGCCGCCGGGACCGCGGGGCTACGATCGTTTTCCGTTCCTCCCCCAGGCTCTGACCGATCTCGGCTTCGATCCACCGTTCCGCTCGCGAAGACTGTGGGCCTTTTTCGATTCCGCCTATCGCGCGCGCATCGATCCGGATTATTTTGCGCCGCGCTGGCGCGCAGCCGGCATCAGCGCGCTGCACATCGCTGCGTGGCACTACTGGGAATCCGATCCGCAAGCGGACGAATATCTCCGGCGCCTGATCGACGCGTGCCACCGGCAGGCGATCGCCGTGTACGCGTGGCTCGAGTTGCCGCATGTGAGCGAAAAATTCTGGGCGGACCATCCGGAGTGGCGGGAAAAGACGGCGCTGCTCCAGGACGCGCAGCTCGACTGGCGCAAGCTGATGAATCTTTCCAATCGCGACGCGTTCCAGGCGGTTTCGCTGGGCCTGGGCGGGCTGCTCAAGCGCTTCGACTGGGATGGCGTGAACCTGGCCGAGCTGTATTTCGAATCGCTCGAAGGCTACGACAATCCCGCGCGCTTCACGCCCATGAACAACGATGTGCGCGC
>DATJVN010000146.1:0-31732 GCA_035501755.1 Bryobacteraceae bacterium
CGATTCAGCATGCAGTGTTTCAAGACGTGACCGCATGGGAGTTCCAACCCGCGACCTCCGACGGAGTCGCGGTTGACGTGGACGTAGTTCTGGAGATCCCCTTCAGCCTGCCGTTAGCCCTGGCCAGCAATTCGCCGCAATGAAGCGATGTAACCGTTCCCGCGCAAGAAAGCTCCGCTGAATGTGGCCAATCCGGCGTCGGACCATCAGGCGCGAAGCTGATGCGCCGCTATTTCTTGTGATAATCCGGGAACGGGGGGCGCGTCAATTGGGGCGGCGGACTTGCCCGCAGTTCCTCCAGGATCACCTCAACGGCCTTTTCGAGTTGCGGATCGTGACCATGCCGCACCAGCGCCGGGTCCTGATCGACTTCGATGTCGGGCGCGATTCCGTGATTTTCCACGTCGTAAGTGCCATTGGGATTCCAGATGGCGGCGCTGGGAGCCATTACGGTTCCCCCATCCATTAACGCCGGGTAACCCATCAAGCCAACTAAGCCGCCCCAGGTGCGGGTGCCGATCAGCTTGCCGACCCCGGCGCGGTGGAAGTACCACGGCATGGCATCTCCTCCGGAACCGGCGAATTCATTGGTGATCATCACCTTCGGGCCGTAAATCGCGCCTTGCGGCTGAACGAAATCGGCGCCGTCGCGCGCGGTGGCGACGCTCATCAGCTTGCGCTCCAAATATTCGACGATGTCAGTCGCCAGCGCGCCGCCGTGATTGAAGCGCTCATCAATAATGATCGCTTCCTTATCCACCTGCGGAAAAAAGTAGCGCATGAAACTGGTGTAGCCGCCGAACGCGGTGTCCGGCATGTGGACGTAAGCCACTCGCCCTCCGGTCATCTGCTCGACTTTGCGCCGATTTTCTTCAATCCACGCTAGATGCCGGATCTGCGATTCGTCGCGCAGAGGCGTGACCTTTACTTCGCGCGAATTGGCACCGGCGGGATCGGGGCCGACCTTGAGGATTGTCGTTTTTCCCGCAGTCGCTTCGAAAAAGCTGTAAATATTGTCGCTCCCCGGCAAATCGCGGCCGTTCACCGCGAGCAGATATTCGCCGGCGACGACGTTCACGCCAGGCTGCGTCAACGGGGCGCGCAGATCGGGATTCCAGTTTTCTCCGTTGTAAACCCGGGCAAAGCGATAGCGGCCGTTTTCGATTTTGTAATCGACGCCGAGCAGGCCCGTGGGAATCTTCTTGATCTCCGGGCGATCGCCGCCACCGACGAACATGTGGCCGACGGTCATGTTGCCGAGCATTTCCTCGAACAGATAATTCAAATCCTCGCGCGACGCCAGGCCGTCGAGATAGACACCGTAGCGCTCCTCAGCGGCGTTCAGGTCCAGACCGTGGTAGTGCGGATCGTAGAAGAAATCGCGCTCGATGCGCCAGGTTTCGTGGAACATCTGCTTCCATTCGGCCGGCGGATCCACCTTCACTTCGAGATCCTGAATTTTAAGCGCCTTTTCGCTCGGGGGCGGGGGCGTGGGACCATTGTCGGGCATCGGCGGCGGATCGGCGATAGCCCACTTATCGCCCTGCTGGTACAAAATCTTTTCGCCATTGAACGATACTCTGAAGAATTTCACTCCCGCGACGGCTACATCCGCCTTGCGTTTTTCAAGATCGAAGCGATGCACGGTCAGCGCCGGCGGAGGGCCGGGCGCCGGCGCAGGCGCTTCGAGCGCGAAGACCACTCCGCTCTTGCCGGTCTGCAAATCGACGTAGCGGCGCGGCGGCATCGGCAGCGCCAGGATGCGCTGGCTTATGTTATCGAAATCAACCTTCGTCTCCGGCGCGGCTGCGGGTTTTTCGTCTTTTTTCTGGTCGTCTTTTTTCGCCTCGTCTTTCTTCTTTTCCTCGTCGCTTTGAGGCGCGAGCGGCGAAGGATCGCCCTTGGACAACACGATCGCGTAGACGCTCGAACTCACCGGACGCGAAAACGCTTCGATATCCGGCTGCATGGCCGCGCCGGAATTGGTGCTCGCAAGGAAGAACAGGTACTTGCCGCTCTTGTCGAAAGCAGGCGATTCGGAGTCGCTCATTTCATCGGTGACTTGCACCTTCTTGCTTTCGGCCACCGAGTAAAGCCAGATCGCCTGCATATGGCTCGGGAGCGTCTTCGAGTACGCCATCCACTTGCTGTCCGGCGACCACGACGGCGTCATTCCATCGTGGTTGTAGTAATAATCCGTGTCGATCAGCACCGGTTTCCGATCCGCGAGATCCAGCAGGAACAGGTGCGCGTGATTATCCATGAACGCGATCTTCTTCCCGTCTGGAGACCAGCGCAGACTCCAGTAGAAGGCTTTATCGAGCGCAATCTTCTTTACCCCGCCGGTACCCTCCTGATCGCGGATGTGCAGCGCGTACTCGCCGGATTCATCGGAAAAATAAGCGATGCTCTGTCCGTCGGGAGACCAGGACGGCTGGCGTTCCATAACCGCCGGGGTGTTAGTGAGGTTGCGCGCCTCGCCTTTATCCGCGGGCACGGTGATGATTTCGCCGCGCGCTTCAAACACCGCGCGCACGCCCGTCGGCGAAAGGTCAGCGTGGGTCAACCGTTTCGCGACGTTTACATAATGCGGCCGGACTTCCGGCAAATCCCCGGTGAGTTTGACGTCGACCACGTTCGCTTTGCCGGACTTCAGGTCATATAAATGCAGCGAGCCGAACTGCTCGTAAACGATCGCACCCGGGCCGGCGGACGCCGACTTCAAATCGAGGCCCTGGTTTTCCACGGCGCGCACCACTTTCTTGCTTTTCGTGTCGTAAGAGAACAGCGTGACCGCGCCCTCCCGGTCGGAAAGGAAATAAATCTTATCGCCGATCCACATCGGGTTGAAGTCGTTGGAATTTTCACGCGGAATTTTCACCACGCTCGAATCGGCGAGGTCCGCGATCCAGATTTTCTTGGTTTGGCCGCCGCGATAGCGTTTCCACGCCTCCTGCCACTGGAACAAGGGAACGTAGGCCAGATGCGATCCGTCCGCGGAGTAGGAACCTTCCTCGGCGATGGGCAACGGCAGTTCCTCGGGCAATCCGCCGCCTTCGACCGGCATGGTGTAAAGACGATCTCCATCGTTGGGATTCGCGCGATGGGAGCGGAACAGCACTCGCTTGCCGTCGCGGGTCCAGCCGACCACTTCATCCGCGCCCGGATGGTACGTGATCCGCTTGGGAACTCCGCCCGCGGCCGGAATCACGTACACGTCGACGTTGCCGTCGTATTCGCCCGTGAAAGCGACCATCGATCCGTCGGGCGAAAACACCGGGTCGGTTTCGACGCCTGGCGAGGTCGTCAAGCGGATCGCTTCGCCGCCTGCCCGCGGCACGCTCCACAGATCTCCGGCGAAAGAGAACACGATTTGGGTTCGGTTCAGGGCGGGCTTTCTCAAAAGTAAATGACTCGATTGCGCCAGCGCGGCCGGCGAGATCGAAAGCAAGAGTGCACCGAGAAATCGAAGCATAGAGTAATCCTAACTCTGATTTGATTCGACGAATCGCCCGCTGAATTGTGGCGCAGGGCAGGTTTCCTAGGTCCGACCCGGTACTTGAGTACAACATCAACTCTTACCAGCCAGGGCGTATAATCGCCGTTGTGATCCGGTCCTGGACAATCGCGGGTTTGCTGGCAAAGCTGTGCCTTGCGCAAGACCCGGCTTTGGTTCTGGGCGAGGCGCGCTCTCGCGTGGTGCAGGCGACCAGGAAGCTTCCGCGATTTACCTGTCTTGAAACCGTCGATCGCGAATACTTCGATACTCCGCAGGTAGGTGGAGTCATAGCTCCAGCCGCGCAGGCGTGTCCCGCGATTTTTAAAGAGCCGGATGCAGAAATTCCGCAATGGACGGACCGTCTGCGCCTGGAAGTGACGGTCGCGGATGGCCGCGAGATACACGCCTGGCCTACGGCGAGCGAGTTCGATACGCGGCCCATCGAAGACATTGTCGAGGGTCCCATCACCACGGGCGGATTCGGGGGCTATCTTGCCGATGTGTTCGACAACGCGGGAACGAAGTTCACCTCCGTGGGCGAGCGTGCGGCGAACGGAAAGAAGCTCTTCGAATATGCGTATCGGACACCGCTCGCGAGCAGTCATTATTACGTGGGGAAGACACACTGGCTGACGGGCCACGGAGGATGGTTTCTGATCGATCCGGGCGCGCTCGAGTTAGTGCGCCTGGTAATCCATACGGACCCGCTGCCGCCGTGGACCGGCGCGTGCCAGGATCACAATACGATCGATTTTCATCGTGTGCCGGTAGGTGACGGGCAATTGATTTTGCCCGTCCAGGCGGTCATGCAAATCCTGGAGCCAGGCGGAACGGTGTCGAAGACGACATCGACGTATTCGTCGTGCCATGAATATCAGGCGGAATCGACGATCCGCTTCGATGACGCGGATTCGCAACAACGTGGCACGCCCGCGGCGCAGCGGCGCGTGCCGGCAGCGGTGCAGTTTACGCTGCGTACCAGAGATACGATCGATTTCAATACAGCGGCGGCGGGGGACCCGATTGTGGCGCACGTAGTGCGATCGAGCAACCGGCGTGCACTGCCTCAGGGCGCGACGGTATCGGGTCGCATTTCAGTGCTGCGGCATTTTATCGGGCTCAACCGTTATCAACTCGCCTTCACTGTCGAGACCCTGACAGTCAACGGTGTGTCGACGCGCTTGAGCGCGATTCCTCAACGGGCTCGAACCACAAGGGAAGCGCCGGCGGGTTTTCGGAATCGAGGTATCGAGCTGGCAATCCCTCCGCCAGAAAGCTCCTCGCAGGCAGCATCTTTCTATTTTCCGGGAAAGGCAAGCGTGGTAAAGGCAGGCTTCGAATCTCTATGGGTCACCGTGCGCTGATCGCGTTGCTGGCGGCGCGGATGCTCGCTGCGCAGGACGAGGATCCGCCTGGAAGCGCCGGCCCCCGCTGGCGAGGAGGTGTTTTCTTGGACGGGAGTCGCGCCGCGGTGGATCAAGCTGACGGACACCGTCGAGTCCGGGCCGATCTCGACGGATTGTCGTGGCCGGCGGGTACTTTGGTATTTCCGGAGAAGATGACGATCGCCAAGGGGTTCGAAAGCGACTGGATTACAGTGAAGGATCGGTGATTCGATGCCGATCACGCTCCGCGTTCCCTTCCCGGACGGATTCGCCGGGCCAACCGTATCGCGCCTGATAACGCTCGCATGAGCTTCGGGCCGATTTTGGTGAGTTCGATCTGGTGTTCTACGGACAGCTCACGCAAAGTTCGCTCGCCCTGCGGGGTTAGGCGGATGAGTACTTCCCGATGATCGTCGGCGCCGGGCTCACGAAGGATTCGTCCGGATTTTTCCAGTCGATTGATCAGGTCCACCGTGCTGTGATGCTTAATCTGCAAACGCCGCGCGAGCTCGCCGATAGTCGGACTCTTTCCTTTGGGCAGCCCCTTGATCGCCAGCAGAAGCTGATGCTGCTGCGGCTCGATGCCGTGGGCTCGCGCGGCGTCCTCGCTGAAGCGCAGAAAACAGCGCACCTGATGGCGGAATTCGGAAAGCCGGCGATAGGTGGAGAGCGAAAGATCGCGTTTGCGTGGGGATTCGCCAGTGTTTTTTTGTCTGGTCACGATCGATTTATATCTGGTCCAGATATATCTCTGGCGTTCCGATTGCACTTCTCCGATGCATGAAAGTCACTTCGGAACAAAGCATCGCTGAAATCGCCACGGCGAATCCGGCGGCAGCGCGCGTTTTTGAGCGCTTGGGAATCGACTATTGCTGCCGGGGAAAGCTTTCGCTTCGTGCGGCTTGCGAGTGTGCCAACGTAGCCCTGGCCGCAGCTTTGGAAGCGCTCGAAGCGTGCGAAACGACTCAGGAACGGCCTGCGCCGCTTGACGCACCTCTGGGTGATCTCACGCGGCCCATCGTCGAACGGCATCACGGGTTCGTTCGCCGCGAGTCGCCGCGGATTCAGGCATTGCTCGCCAAAGTCGCGGAGAAGCACGGGCGATCGCATGAAGAATTATTTGCGGTGCAAAGGCTGTTTGCCGCTCTCGATGGGGAACTCGCTCAACACATGATGAAAGAGGAGCGCATCCTGTTCCCCTACCTTGAGGCGCTCGCCGGAGGGATCACAGCGCCGGCATTTTTCGGCTCGGTCGAAGATCCGATCGCCCAAATGATTGCGGATCATGAGGATGCTGGCGCGATTCTTTCGGAGATTCGCGCGCTGACCAAGGGATACACACCGCCCGGGGACGCGTGTCTCACTTTTCGTGCATTGTATGCCGCACTCGAAGAATTCGAGCGTGACCTTCATTGGCATGTTCATCTAGAGAATAACATTGTGTTTCCGCGCGCCATCCCGGACGCCGCACCGGCACTCAGTGGCGATTAAGCTGGAAGAAGACGATGACCACGTCGCCGGCTCATCCCGGAAAAGGCAGCGCGCAAGTCTTCGTGCCGCGCGAGCACGGCGCGATGGCGATGCTGCTGACACCGTTCTTCGCCGCCGCAATTCTATTGCGCGAGTTTTACTGGACGGAGCTGATCGCCTTGATCGCCATTGCATGTGCCTTCGCGATCAAGGATCCGCTGGTGGTGATGGCGCGCCAGCGGTTTATCTGGAAGCAGGAGCACGCCGAGACGGAAGCGGCAAAGAAATCGGCGTCGGTTGAAGCCGTGCTGCTTGTCGTGTGCGGACTGGCGCTCATCGCCGTGAGAGACTGGAGGCCGTTTGCCGCGCTGTTTATCGGCGCCGGGGCATTCACGGTTTTGGCCGTCACACTGAACGTGCGGAATCGCCAGCGATCGGAGTGGTTCCAGGTGGCGAGCGCGATCGCGCTGTCGGCGACGTCGCTCGCCGCGTGTCTCGCCGCGCGGGGAGCGATTCCGGATTGGTGTTGGCTCCTGTGGATGCTGTGCGCGCTTCAGGCCGCGGCGGGGATTTTCGTGGTTCACGCACGGCTGGATGCGCGAGTCGCGGCGCGCAAAGGGCAACCTCCCCCGGCGGAAAATCGCCGCGCTGCTTTTCTTTGCCAGGCCATTTTGATCGCCGCCGCGGTCGCTTTTGGATTCGCAGGCCGGCCGTGGATCAGCGCCGCGCTGGTCCTTGCCGCGGTCGGTTATCTGGTCGAACTGCGCCGGCAGACTCACCTATCGTCCCTGCAAATGCCGCTGAAGACGGTGGGCTTGCAGGCGATGAGTCTGTCGATCGCCTATGCGCTGTTGGTGATTGCCGGATTGTGGCGATGAAGTTATGACCAGCGTAGTCGTCCCCAAGCCTCGCAAGAAACTTCTGAAGCGCACGCTCGCCGACCATTCCCAGCTTCTGCGCCGAACGGTGCAGGGTCTGTTTCTTATTCTCAATCTATGGATCGGCGTGCAGTTTTACGCTTGGGTGCGCTACTACGAATCCGGCGGGCGCACCTGGTTCGCTGACCGGCCTGCGGGCGTCGAGGGATGGCTCCCGCTCGCCTCTTTGATGAATTTGAAGGTTCTCGCTCTCGGCGGCGGCATTTCCAGAATCCATCCGGCTGGGACCTTTCTGCTGATTGTTTTCCTTGCAATGTCGTTCGTCTTTCGAAGGAGCTTTTGCGGCTGGATCTGTCCGGTGGGAACCGTCTCGGAATATCTTTGGAAATTCGGGCGTAAGCTGTTCCGCCGCAATTTCTGCCTGCCGCGCGCGGCCGATACAGCGCTTCGCAGCATCAAATACATTCTCCTGGCCTTCTTCTTATTCGCGGTCGCCACGATGCCGGTGCTTGCCATCCGGCAGTTTCTCGATAGTCCTTACGGCGTCATCGACGACGTGAAAATGCTCAACTTCTTTCGCGAAATCGGCCTGACGGGTGTAATCGTGCTTACAGTGCTGGTGGCCGGCTCGGTTGCCGTCCAGAACTTCTGGTGCCGGTATTTCTGTCCGTACGGCGCGCTGATGGGACTGGTTTCCATGTTCTCGCCGCTACGCGTCCGCAGAAACGCCCACGCGTGCATCGACTGCGCAAAGTGCGCGAAAGCGTGTCCGGCGGCGTTGCCGGTGGATCGCCTGGTCACGATCAAATCCGCGGAGTGCATAGGATGTCTCGAATGTGTGGCTGCGTGCCCAGCCGAAGGCGCGCTATTTTTTTCCGCGCCGCGTCACAACCGCGTCTCGGCCTGGGCGGTGGCAACGGGCGTCGCGATTCTATTCCTGGGCGCTTATTCGTACGCGCGCTGGACAGGACACTGGACGACGGATCTTCCGACCCGCGTGTATTTCAATCTGGTCCCGCGCGCGGATGAGTTCGAACATTGAAAGTGTCAATCACAGCGATGGATGACCACGTCGTGACCGCGAAACCGAAGTCCGGGAAGCATCCCGAGCGGATCTGTTGGGGTTGCGACAACTACTGCCCAGCCGATGACCTTCAATGCGGCTCACGCACGCGGCATCCAACCGAACTGTGCGGCGAGGATTGGCAGCAGTGGTTGGACCGGCTCGCGGACACCGGAGCGGATTGAATCCGGCTCGCCCGTTCGCACCGATCTGATCTCACGCACGATGTGCGCGCAGTCCGTAATAGTTCGCAGGACCCGTTATCTCCGGTCCCTGTTCATTGCGCCAGAGCGTCAGCAGATCCAGCGGCCGCCCGCCTGTTGCGACAAGTCCGAGCGTGGCAGGCTGAGCGACGCGCCGCAAACGTCCGGAGTCGACCAGATACTGGCGGCCATCAGCACCCTGAAACAGATCGCCGTCTTTCGCCTGCACTTCCGCGATGAGGTCTTCAAACGGCCGGCCGTAGCCGTCGATGATTCCATCGTCGAAACCTTTGAGTCCGCTGGTGGGCATCTGATTGCGATGGATCCGGAACAGCAGTTTTTCCCGCGCGGCGACGGAGCGATCCCACGTGAGGCTTTCCGCCATCGCGCGGCCATTGCGCGCGAGCCGCTCGCGAAGATCGGGCATGCGCGCCAAAATATCCAGTGCGCCCACGAAATCGACCACCACGCGAGGCCGGACGACGATTGCCGTGTGACCGTCAATCGCGTAGTCCTCGGTTCCATAAGGCGTGGTGATGACCGCCGTTCCGCACGCCATGGCCTCGACCGGCGGAAGCGGAAAACTCTCGTACCAGGAGGGACACAAGACGATATCGCTCTGTGCGTACAACCGGCTGAGCGGCTCATGACCGAGCGCGCCGTGGAAGCGATACGGCGCGAGTTTGTTTTCGGGTCCGATTTCGTGCGGGAAACCGTACACGTGCCACTCGATCCGCCCGGGGAAGCGGCGCATCAGTTCGGCCATCGCGGGAACCGCGTCCTGAAATCCTTTCCACTTCTCCGGACGCGAATAGGTGACCACGCGGATGATTTTGTCCTGCGCGCTCAACTTGGGAAGCGGTTGAAATTTTGCGGTGTCGACGCCGTGGGTCACCACCGGGATGACATCGTTAAAGCGGCGCCGGAATTCGCCCGCGAGCCAGGTGGAATTGGCGACGCGATAGGCGGGAATCTGAAACGCGCTGCGGCACAACATCTTGATGAGAGGATTTCCCTGAAGCGATGAGGGCTGGGTTCCTTCGAGCGAAAAGAAGACCTCGTCATAGTGCTGCGGAAAATGTACCAGCTTCCCTTTTCCGGATTGCCACCCGGGAATCACCGTTTCCCAATTCGCGGCGATGATCAGGTCGGACTTGGGGATCGCAGGAGTCAGCAGATTCAGGTAACTGATAAAAAACTGGAGCTCGCCCAGCGAGTTGCGCAGCGATTGATTCACCAGGTGAAACGGCAGGCTCTCGCGTTGCGCCGCCTGGTCATAGTGAATCGGAACGTCGAAGCCGAGATTCGGAAACGGCTCGGCCGCGGGCCACAGAAATTTCGGCCAGGTGGTGATCGAAACCTCGTGGCCGCGCTCGTGGAAGCGGCGCGCATATTCAAGAATGCAGGCGGCGCCTCCGGTGCGCGTTTCTCCAGTCGGCCCGAGCAGAAAATTGATGGAGAGACGATTCTGCGCCGGCCGCTTCGCGGCGACCTGCGGCGCACTTTTCTCCACGCGAATCGCGACGGCGAATCCGTTGCCGACTTTATCGTCGGTATCCTGCACCGCGACGATGGGCCATTTCAGCCACTCAATCATCTCGACAAAATCGGACGTGACCCAGACGGAGCAGTGCGCGACGTCGGGGTCCGGTCCGATGCCGGTCTGGTGCCGTTGGATCAGTTCGGCGAGCGTGGTCCGTGGGCGGTCCTTATCGAATGTCCGTTCCTTGTGCGGCGCGATGACGTAAATATATCCGCCCGGCCGCACCACGCGATGCCACTCCTTCAGCGCCTTGATTGGATCGGGGAAATGCTCGATCACGTGGGAGCTAATGACGAAATCGACGCTGTTTTCCTCGATCGGAAGGTGGTCACCCGGCGCGGCAATGTCCACCGGCAGGGACTCGCCGCACATCTTGATCTCTTCCTGCTTGAAGACGGTGATCTCTTTAGTGAAATCGACATTGCGGGTCTTCAGGCCCCAGGGATTGTGAGCGGAGCCTCCGATCTCCAGCCCCTGAAGACCGTCCAGCAGTTTGTGTGCGAGCGCACTTTCCTTGAATTTCACGATGGGCCTCCTAGGCCGCTTCCCATTCCTGATAGGGAAACTGGTTGTAACGTTGATTGACGACGTCCGGCTGACTGAGCGTCGGCTCGGAACGGCCGTAAAGAATTCGATCGACGACCTCAAGACCCTGCATGAAGGAATGGTCCTGATTGCTGACTTCGTACTTCCACGCGCCGAAGCGTCCGCGCGAAAAGATATTGATGGCTTCGAGAGCGGGCAGCGTCGTGGCGAGAATTTCCTCGCGACCGATCGACGGCGTCGGATACCCTGGCGCGAGAATCCGGTGCCAGCGGCTGATCACGTCGGAATGCGCCGGAATCAGGCCGATCGCGAACATCTCGGAAATCACGCGATGGACCAGCCTCGGGCCGTAGCAAGGCGCGTGCTCCGACTCGGCGACTTCCGCCATCAGGGACCACGTCGAACCGGGCTGGGGCACGTTGTTCGGGCTGTAATTGCTGAAAACGGTGACGCGATAGAAGCTCGCTTCCGGTCCTGGGAAATACATCCAGCACATTTTCCGGATGGATTCGGGCGGCGCGCCTTTCAGTCCGATACCGATCACGTGAACCGTGGACGATCTGAGTTCAGCCGTCTTCGCCGCGAGAGTCGCGTCACTGACGGTTGCGGTCAACCAGTTAAGCGGAGTGCTGTTGATCAGCGTTTCGTACTTGATGTGCGTCCCGCCGGCGGAGAGGATTTGTTTTCGAGCATCGATCGCGTCGATCCGCGTCGAAAGCCGGAGATTTTGTTCGGGAATCCGCGACGCGAGCGAACGCCAGATCGCGCCGGTGCCTCCCTTGACGGGAAAACGAAACCGGCTATTGGGGCCCCACGAAATCTGATCTTCGCCCAGGCAGATGGATTTCATCGCCTGCTCGAGCGAAACTACTGCCACACGCTCGCCGACCCATCGAAAATGCAGTGAATCGAGCGGATGTGCCCACACTTTGCGGTTGTAGGGCAGCATGAACAACTCGGCGATGCCCGCGCCGAAGGTCGCGAAAATCCACTGCTCGAAATTCGCCGGCGCCTTCTGGGGTGACGCGGCGGAAATCAAGCCCTGCACGGCTTTCCAGCGATCGGCCGGGTCGAGGCGGTGAAGGTTGTTCTGGAACGGATAAGGAATAAACCGGTCCTTCAGCCGGATCCAGCTTTCGCGATCGTGCCACAACCACCCTTCGGCAGGGAACGCGAGATCCATGTATTCATCGAACTTGCGGTAATGCGAAAACTGAACGTGGCCGCCTAAATCCCAGGTGAACCCGCGATCGTCGACGCAGGAAGACGCGAGACCACCCGGTTGCGGCGCGGCGTCGATCAGCAGAAAGTCGCTGTGGCCGAGTTCGAGCAGCCGCAGCGCGGCGCCGATTCCTGTCGGCCCTGCGCCCAGAATCGCGATCGGCGTTCTGATCATCTGCGCGGGTCTCGCGGTTTCTGCTGCCGATTCTTTGACAGCCGGTTTTTCAGCCGGTGGATATACGCGAGCACCTCGGCAACTGCGCGATACAGGTGCGGAGGGATCTCGCGGCCCACGTCAACATGTTTGTAGAGCGCCTGCGCGAGCGGCGGATTTTCCACCAGTGGCACGCCATTATCGAGCGCAATCTGCTTGATGCGCAGCGCCAGATAATTTTTGCCTTTCGCGACCACCACCGGCGTGGCCATGGTGGTGTGCTCGTAACGGAGCGCGACGGCGAAGTGCGTGGGATTGACCACCACTGCGGTCGCCGTGGGCACGGCCTTCATCATGCGGCGGCGCAGGAGATCCTTGCGCAAGCGCTTAATTTTTCCGCGGACATGGGGGTTGCCTTCCATGTCTTTGACTTCTTCCTTGACTTCCTGCTTGGTCATCTTCAACTGGTTCATGTAGCGGCGGCGCTGGCGAATAAGGTCGATCGCGCCGAACACGATGAACACCGCGGTCGCCTTCCACAACAGCTCCTTAAGCGAGTTGCCGATTTGCGAGATGCCCACTTCGAGGCTGGCAAACGGAAGCGTCAAGAAAATTCCGATGTTGTCGCGCGCGATGTAATAAATGGTGAGGCTGAAGGCGACCAGCATGGCTGCCGCCTGCAACACGGACATCGGCGCCTGCTGCGCGACCTGGCGGATTTTAGTCACGGGATTGAAGCGCGCGAAATCCGGCTGGAAGCGCGAGAGGCTGAGTCCGCCGCGCGTAATCGACATGTGAACGGCGATGGTCGCGAGCATCGAGCTCAGCGCGAGTCCGCCCAACGGAACGAACGCGCGGTCCAGGAACGCGCGCGCGAGCCCGGGAACCCTGGCGACGTCCAGATCGCCGCGAAAAGCCGCCGCCAGCGCCTCTCGCAGCATCGATTTCATACCGGTGAACCACGCCGGGAACGCGATTCCGAACAGCAGCACGAACGCCAGAAACTGGCCGGCGGTGATCATGTCGCGTGAAACGATGAACTGACCTTCGTTGCGCGCGCGCAGCAGCCGCCGCGCTGTCGGTTTTTCTGTTTTGCTCGAATCAGCCATGACGGTTTCAGGAGCCCAGCAGGCGCTGGATCATTTCCACCACGCCTCCGCTCGCCTGACTGAAAACCCGCGGGAAAATCGCAACCAGCCACGCGAGCAGCGTCATCGCGAGCAGCATTTTCACGGGGAAAGACAAAATCATCAGGTGAAGCTGCGCATTAAGGCGCGCGAGCAGGGCGATCGAGACTTCCACCATGAGGAGCATGCCCAGCACCGGCAGGATCAGGCGCAGGCCGGTCGAAAAAATCATGCCGCCCAGCCGGATCATGGAGTTGATCACGGCCGGCGAAATGTTGAAATGGCCCGGCGGCTGGGTTGCGAGGCTATGCGCGAACGCCGCCAGCACCATGCGATCCATGCCGGTCGCGAAAAACAATAAACCCGCCGTGAGCTGCGCGATGACGATCAACACCGCGGATTCCGCGCCCGAGGTCGGATCGATGGTCTGGGCGAAACCGTAGCCGGCCTGCAGACTGATGATCTGCGCGCCGACCTGAAAACCTTCGGTTAAAAACGACACTGCCAAACCAACAGCGACGCCGATGCCCGCCTCGGCGACCATCCAGCCGATGAGCAGCCCCAGAGTCACATGCGACGCGTCGATGGCCGGCCAGCTCGGGAAGAGTGCGAATGTCATGCTGAGCGCGATGAGGGCGCGCGCAAGCTCCGGTCCGGATTTGATTCCGGGTAGCGGAATGTAGACAAGCGCGCCCGTTACGCGAGCGAGCACCAGGAGAAACGCGTATAAAGTTCCGATATCGAGCCGCAGCTCAGCGCCCATAGTGCGCGATTTCCCCGCACAGCCCGATGATGTAGCTCATCCACTGCTTCAGCATCCACGGCATCAGCACGCTGAACCCGACCAGGAACGCGGCAAGGCGCGGAAACGTGCTGAACGCGTTGTCCTGAAGCGAGGTCGCCACCTGGACCATGTTCATGATGATTCCGACCGCGAGGCCGATCGCGAGCAGCGGCGCGCTCATCCAGAACGCCGCCATCAGGGCGCCGTGGATCATTTGTATTGCGGCTTCGGGCGTCATTTTTGAGGGCTCCTTTTATCCAAAAGACTTGACCAGCGATCCGATCACAAGATTCCATCCATCGACCAGGACGAACAGCAGAACCTTGAACGGGGCCGAGAGCATCACAGGCGGCAGTTGAACCATCCCGATCGAGAGAGTCACTGAAGCCACTACCAGATCGATCACCAGGAAGGGGAGAAACAGCATCGCGCCGATCTGAAATCCGCTTTTCAGCTCGGAAAGGATGTAAGCGGGAACCAGGACGTTCAGCCCCAGATCCGAAACATTTCTTGGAGCCGGCGATTTGGTCACTTCCAGGAACAGCTTGATGTCTTTTTCACGGGTAAAACGCGAGAGGAACGTCTTCATGGGCTTGGACGCTTCATCGAACGCCTGCCCGGCGGTGATCTTGCCTTCATCCATGGGTTCCCAGGCTTTCTGGTACATCTCAGTGACCACCGGCTGCATAATCACCATGGAAAGAAACAGCGCCAGCCCCACCAGCACCTGATTGGACGGCGTGGTTTGGGTGCCGAGCGCCTGGCGCAGAAAGTGCAGCACGATGCTGATCCGCAGGAACGGCGTGATGGACATCACCACCGCCGGCAGCAGAACCATCAGCGTCATCGACAGCGCGATCTGCATCGGCAGGCTAAGCGTGGTCCCGCCGTTTACGCCGACTTTCGCTAAAGGCGAGTCGTTGCGCGCCGCCCACGCGGTGCTTGCGATCAGAATTCCGGGAAGCAATTTCATCGTTCCAGTCCGGGAGGCAGGATGCCCACTGCGGGCGTACTCTCGAGAAGGTTGCAGCCGTTGGGAGACAATCCGATCAGCAGGGTGCGGTCCGCCAGCCGGATCAGATGGACGGAGTGATGCGGCGTCAGCACCAGACGATCGATCACTTCCAGGCGTCTGGCTGGGTCGTGCGGCCGCCGGAGGTTCACTCGGGCCCATCCCTTGCGCTTGAATACCGCGATCAGCGCGCACAGCGCTCCCAAAACAGCGGCGACCGCAAGGAGCTGTTGCAGGATATCCATCAGGCGGCCTTTCCGGAACCGAAGGTCAACAAGCGAATGGCCGGCACGCCGTCCGAGCGGATCCACTCGCCCGCAGCGAAAGGAGCGCCGCCCGCGAATAGCTGCACGTTCGATCCGAACGACGCCGGCAGCTTGAGGATGCTGCCCGGCGCGAGAGCGAGAACCTCCCGCACGGGCAGCACGCATCGTCCCAGCTCGGATTCGAGCTCGAGGGGAAGCTCGGCGTAGCGCTGAATCTGTTCTGAATTCATGGCAGCTCACTCATTACGGGTTAATGGCGAGCAGCGTCTGGTCCATCTGATCGATGGTGGTGAGGACCTTCGAATTCGCCTCATAGCCCTGCTGGAACACGATCAGGTTGGTGAATTCGGTCGCCATATCGACGTTCGATGCCTCAAGGGACTGCCCGACCAGATTTCCGCGCCCGCCCGTGCCTGCCCCACCGACGCTCGGCGTGATGGTGCTGGGTCCGAGGAGGTAATCGTTGTTGTTGGTTGCGACCATCGAATCCGGATTGGAGACGTTGGCGACCGCGACTTGCGCGAGATTCTGTTGCGTTCCGTCGGAATAGGTGGCCACCAGGATTCCACCGGTTTCGAGAGAAACACCAGTGACGGTCGCGGATGCCTCGCCGTCCTGTGTGCTTCCGGACGCGGCCGAGGTCCCGGCGTAGTTGGTCAGCGTGGAGCTGCCGTTGGTGCCGTAAAGATTCCAGTTGATATTCATCGTGGCCGCGCCGTCGGCGAGCGCAGTGCCGTTGGTGAGGGCGATGGGCGTTCCGGCGGCCGGCGCCGTAAGATTGCCGCTCGAATCGAACGTCAGCGTACCCTTGCCGATCGAAACCTCCGATCCCGCCTTTCCGCCTTGCAGATCCGATCCCGGAATATCTACTTCGTAGTTCCACGCGCCAGGGCCTGTATTGGTGAACGTCGCCGTCAGAGTGTGCGCGTTGCCCAGCGAATCGTAAACCGTCACCGGAGTGGAGAAGGTCGCGCCGACCGCGGCGTTGGCGTCGAGATTGGCGCTCAGTGTCATGTTCTGTGTCGCGACCGGGGCACGCGAATTGAGCAGCGGCACTTGGATCGCGCTGGTCGCGCCGGAGGCATTGACGACACCGTTGGCTCCCATCCATCCCTGCACCATGTCGCCGTTGGCATCCACAAGTTCGCCCTGCGAGTTGAGCTTGAAGCTGCCGTCGCGGGTGTACATGGTCTGGCCGGCTTGATTCTGCACGATGAAGAATCCGCCTCCCTGAATGGCCAGGTCGAGCGGCTGGCCGGTCGAGGTGATGTTGCCCTGGGTGAAATTGCGATCCGAGAGGGTCTGTCCCACGCCCGCGCCGATTTGCAACTGCGCGTTCGCTTCGTTCATAGCGTCTTCAAACGCGACAGTATTCGTCTTGAAGCCCTGAGTGTTCATATTGGCCAGGTTGTCGCCCACCACGTCCAGAGCAGTGGTGTCGGCTTCCAGGCCGGAAAGTGCGGTGTAAAACGAGGACATGTGGTTCTCCTTTTTTTCTTTAGCTCTGTGTGCCGGAGGTGCCGCTCGTGCCGGAAGTGCCGGAGGTGCCCGATGTGGCGGCACCGGCCGCCGTCGCGGCGCCTGCATCCGTATCCAGTTGGGAAACATCTCCCTGAATCGCGATAAGCTGTTCGAGCTGGCTGAACTCCGCCAACTGCGTGAGGAACGTGCTGCTGTCCACCGGCTGCGTGGGATCCTGGTTCTGGATCTGCGCGACCAGCAGTTGCAGAAAAGTGTTTTCGTTGCCCAGTGAATTGGTGGCGGCGAGCGCCGCGCTGGTGTCGGAAGAGGTCGAGCTCGACGGCGTGGTCGGCCCGATCGGATTCATCATGCTGCTCATGCGTTTTGCTCCTTGCTGAGATTGTTTCGGCCCGCGGATTCATTCCACGCCTGCATCCAGGGAGATGGATCGGAGCCGCGAGGATTCCGCCGGTCGCGTCGCGTGTCCTGCTCCTGCGCATCCGGCGCCTGCCTGCGCGAATCGTTCGAAGAGTCCTGATTTTCTTTACGAGGGGCTTGATCGGCGCCGGGCGCGATGGAGGGCGCCAGATGAATGCCGGAGTGTGTGAGGCGATCGGAAAGTTCGCCGAGACCGGAGCGAAGATTTTGCGCCATGTCCGCGTCCCACGTGCGGACAGTCAGGTGCACGTCGCCGCCTCGCTCGACAAATCTGAGATTGACCGGAGCGTCATCGCCCACGCCGGGAACGTTCACCGAAATACTGTGACGCGACGAGGGAACCGTCGCCGGTTCGATCATGGGCTGCATCTGTTCGGCGATGGGCGCTTCCGTTTGGCCGGACGCGTTGCGCGAAATTTGCGGCTGTCCGGCTTGCGGTGTGTAGGTTTGCGTAGCCGCGGGCGGAATCACGCTGGCCTTGAGGACTGCCTCGGTCTGAACCGGAAAGCCCGCCGCCTCGGATTGCGGTTCATCCGTCGTGAAAGATTGCTTCGATCCGGATTGTATTGCCGGAGCCGAATGCGATGCGGCGCCCTGAGCGGATTCCGGCGCGGCTTGCGTCGACGAAAGGGTCGCTTCAAAAGCGATCGGAGCCGGCGATACGGGACTTGAGGCGCCGGAATCGGATTCGGTGGTTTCCTGAGTCGAATCGCCGGCGTGGCGCGCGTTCGTCTGGTCACGCGTAGTGTCGTTTTTCAAGCCGTTTGGATCTGCCGCGGGAGGCGCCGGCGCAGTCGGAATCAGATCCGAAGCTATCGTCGAATCGGTAGTGCTTGACTGGGCTGAAGGCGCAGCCGGCTGGTCCGCCGTCCGCCGGGATGGCGCGCGCGAAGCCGTCGCAGAGCGATTGTTTTCACTCTCGACGTCCTTTGGAAGAAGTGCGGCTGCGGTGACCGTTCCGCTGTCGGCCGTTTCCGCGACTTCAGGCATTGGCGCGTGGATGGAGGAGAATTTCGGCAAATCCGAAGCAGGCGCCGGAGCCGGCGACGCGTTCGCCGCCGGTGATTCCGTGCGCGTGTCGCCGTCGGCGTCATTCGATGCCCGCTGCGTATCGTCCGGCGCATTCGGAGAAGTTGGATCGGAGTCTCCATTTGTCGAATAGCTAAGCCCGACCGAACTTCCCTTCTCCGCCGCGACGAGCGCCAGAGAAGACCCTGTTCGCTCGGCGCGCCGCGATGCATTCGCCGCTTGTGTTTCGGGCTGGGTTTCGTCCCCGGCTTCTCTGGGTTGCGCAGGGACCTGCGTGAAAGAGGTGGGAGGTGTCAGGTACCCGGCCGCAACGGGATTCGTCCAGGAACTGCGTCCAAACAACGGATGCCCCATCTGCATCGGCGGAGGGGAAGATAAGCGGGAAGAATCCGAGCGTCCGTTCGTGTAATGGGAGGGAGAATGGACTGAGGTCGGAGAGGCCGGCCGAGAATCGATCGCGTTCGTATCGCTCGCGGAGTTCTCCGGCGACCCATCGCTCTCGTCCTTGGATGAATCGTACCCATCGTTAAGTGAGGACTGTTGCGACATCACCTCGCGAAACTGCGTGGCGCCGTCCAGTGCGGGCTCAGACGGCAAGGTGTCGTTTGTGTCACGCGCAATGGTGCTGCGCGGGGTGGATTTTTCGCCGGGCATTCCCGCCGCGCGTAAGAGACCGAACGTTTCGACACGTGCCGACATTGCTGAAGCCGGCGTGAGTGCAAGCCGCGGACCACTGGGTTCGGCTAATTTTTGAGCATTTTAGATTTCGGGCGGCGTCGAAGCTTCAACGCTTCCCGGCGGGATTCCGTCGATCAAACAAATTCATGCTCCTCTGTCATATCGCGAATGCGCGGAGAATCTAGAGAAAAATTCGAAAACTCGTTTGGCCGGAGGTTTGCATCACCGCTCCACGAAATCTATGGATCAAGCAGCTATCGCCGCGGCCAGCGGTCTTCATTCGCGGATCCAGGCGCTCGACATACTGTCCAACAACCTGGCGAACTCGAGCACCGCCGGTTACAAGCTCGATCGCGAATTTTACAGCCTGTTCAGCGGCGAGTCGCAGAGCGATATCGACGGTGTTTCGGAGCTGCCCTTCGTCAAGAGCCAGTGGACGGACTTCTCGCAGGGAACGCTTACCCCTACCGGAAATCCGCTGGACCTGGCGCTCACGGGCCAAGGCTTTTTTATGGTGAACGGTCCAAAGAGTCCGCTCTACACCCGCAACGGCGAGTTCCAGCTCTCGGCCGACGGCACGCTGGTCACGGCCGAGGGGTATCCCGTTGTCGGCGTGGACGGGCCGATTCAGGCTCAACCCGGGCAGAAAATCGATATCGGCCAGGACGGCACCGTCACGCAGGGCGGCAACACCATCGGTCAATTGCAGATCGTCGATTTTCACGATCGCCGGGTCCTCAAGAAGCAGGGCGGCAGTTATTTCGTCAATTCTCAGCCCTCGCAGAAGCCCGTTCCTTCACCGGCGAGCGTCGCGCAGGGGCAACTGGAAGGATCGAACGTCGTCCCGGCCGAATCGGCGGTCCAGCTTGTGGGAGTGATGCGGCAGTTCGAAATGTTGCAGAAGGCGGTTATGCAGACCACGGAAATGGATAAGCAAGCGCTCCAGGAAGTGGCGCGCGTAGGCGGCGGTTCGTAGAGAAAAGGAGAAGCGAGATGATTCGGGCACTTTACAGCGCAGCGAGCGGGATGAACGCGCAGCAGTTGAATGTCGATAATATCGCCAACAATCTGGCGAACTCGAATACGGCCGGATATAAGTCGCGGCGCGCGCAGTTTCAGGACCTGCTGTATCAGAATATGATTCAGCCGGGCGCAGCCGCTGGACAGTCCTCGACTGTTCCCACGGGCTTGCAGTTGGGCTTGGGAACGCGCACCGCGTCCAATGAAATCGTCTTCTCGCAGGGCGAATTTTCCGAGACCGACAATCCTTTGGACCTGGTGATTCAGGGTAGCGGCTTTTTTCAGATGCTTCTGCCTAACGGGACCATCGCCTATACGCGCTCAGGGCAATTTCACTTGAACGCCACCGGCAGTCTGGTGGACGCCAACGGCAACCTGCTTCAGCCGAACATCACTTTTCCGACCAACGCCCAATCCATCACCATCGCGACGGATGGAACGGTCAGCTACACGCTGCCCAACCAAACGGCGGCGCAGACGGCCGGTCAGATCCAGCTCGCGACGTTTGCCAATCCGTCCGGACTCAACAGCCTGGGACAGAATCTGTACCAGCCGACCACCGCGTCGGGCGATCCCATCCTGGGAAATCCCGGCGGTCAGGAAGGCCTGGGAACACTGCTTCAGGGCTACACCGAACAATCGAACGTCAGCGTCGTCAACGAATTCGTGAATCTGATCATGAGCCAGCGCGCCTATGAAGCCAACTCCAAGGTGGTGAAGGCCGCGGATGAAATGTACCAGGAAATGAATAATCTTACGCGATGACTTTTCTGATCCCATTATTTCTGGCCGCTTCCCTGCCCCCGGGAGAATGCACGGCAATCGATACCGATACCGTCGTCGCCCGCGATGTGGCGAAAATCATTCCAGCCTTCGCCCAGATCCCCGAGGATTTTCTGTTCGGCTACGTTCCGGCGACGGGCGCACAGCGGGTTTTCCGCGCAGAGGAGCTGGAGCGAATCGCCAAAAATCGCGGCCTCGATGTGCACGGGCTCGAGGACATCTGCTTCGTGCGGCTCACGTTTGTTCCCGACGCTACGCAAATACGCGCGGCGATGCAGAAGACCATCGGCATCGACGGCGCGAAAATCGAAATTCTTTCGTCCAGCCAGCAGGCATTCCCAGTGGGCGAGCTGATTTTCCCGCGCAACGGCGTCCAGGGGCTGAACGGGCAGGAGATCACCTGGCACGGCTACGTTCGCGCCGGCGAAAACACGCGGTTTTCGGTGTGGGCGCGCGCAAACATTACAGTGCCCTCGACGCGAGTGGTCGCAAACGAAAACCTGCCGGCCGGTAAGATCATTCAAAAGGATCAGGTTTCTGTCGAGCAGTGCGAGGATTCCCCCTTCGATGACACCATGGCGCGCCAGCTCGATGACGTGATCGGGATGGCGCCGAGAGCGACGCTCACGAAATCCATGCCCATCCGCAAATCCCAAGTGCAACGTCCCATGGATGTTGCGCGCGGGGAGACAGTGCGGGTGGAGGTCTACGATGGCGCGGCGCATCTCAGCCTCGAAGCCCGCGCCGAAACCTCGGGCATGAAGGGATCAACCATCACCCTTCGAAACTTGTCGAGCGGCCGCGAATTCCAGGCGCAAATCACCGGGAAAGACCAGGTCGCGATCGGAGGACGCGAGTAAATGCTACGAATTCTGATGGCCGCGCTTCTGTGTGGGGCGGCCAGCCCTGCGCAGGACACCTCGTCCAGTGCCGCGGCAGCGAACGCGCCGCAGAGTACCTCCTCAAACGCGCCGCCCGACACTCCGCAAAAGGGGAAGAAAAAGAAAAAAGAAAAAACGAAGCCGCCTTCCGCTCTGGACAAATATATTAAGGAAGCGTCGGTTCCGCTGGCTTCGAACGGACAGGTCGCCGATAACGGATCCATCTGGTTTCCGGCCGCGCGTCTTTCGAATCTCGCCTCCGATCTGCGGGCCCGCAATGTGGACGATACAGTCACGATTCTGGTAGCGGAGTCGGCTTCGGCCGTGAGCACCGGCCAATCGAAAACCTCGCGCACATCGAGCGCCCAGTCCGCGATTACTTCGCTCGCGGGCCCCAAGTCCCCGACCGGGGCCCTAGCCAATCTCTTAAACGCCAATAGCGCGACTTCACTCGACGGTGAAGGCACCACCAGCCGCCAGACGACCTTGACCACCACCATCTCGGCGCGCGTGACGCACGTTCTGGTGAACGGAAACCTGGTGGTTGAAGGCACGCGAAATCTGAACGTGAACTCGGAAAACCAGATCATCACGGTTCGAGGCGTGATCCGGCCGATCGATCTCGATACCACCAATTCGGTGCCCTCCGCGCGGCTCGCCAATATGGAAATCGAGGTCAACGGAAAGGGCATCGTAAACGATGCCATTCATCGGCCGAATTTCCTCTATCGTTTACTGCTGGGCTTGCTGCCTTTTTAAGATGATGCGACTTCTGCTGCTTCCACTTTTCGCCTGCGCGCTTCAAGCCCAGGATGCGACCGAATCCACCACCGTGCGGCTCAAGGAACTGGTCTCCTTCGAAGGGATTCGCGACAACCAGTTGATCGGCTACGGCCTGGTGGTCGGTCTGAACAGCACCGGCGATCACCAGACCACTTATTTCTCGGCGCAGAGCCTCACCAACCTGCTCCAGCAGATGGGCGTATCGATCAATCCCGCGCTTATATTGGTCAAGGACACCGCAGCCGTCATGGTTACCGCGACTCTGCCCGCGTTCGCTGAGTCCGGTATGCACATCGACGTGAACGCCGCAGCGATCGGTGACGCCCAGAATCTGCAAGGCGGCGTGCTTTTACTGACCAGTCTCAAAGGCGTGGACGGTCAGGTCTATGCGCTCGCGCAGGGGCCGGTGGTGACCGGCGGATTCGGCGTGGGGCTGGCCGGCAATTCCGACACCGTGAACCACCCTACCGTCGGGCGAATTCCCGAAGGTGCGACCGTAGAGCGTAGCGCGCCCTCGATTCCGCCCAAAGGAAAACTTCGCATCCAGCTTCGCCAGCCCGACTTCAGCACCGCGCTGCGCATCAGCAAAGTGATCAACAAGACGTTCACCGAATCCGGCGGACCTGTGGCCGAGCCGGAAACCTCGGCTACGGTTCGCGTCAATATTCCGCCGGACTACTCCGAACGCGTGGTCGAATTCATTGCGGGGATCGAGGATCTCAAGGTCCAGGCGGATCGTCCTGCGCGTGTCGTTATCAACGAGCGCACCGGCACCATCGTGATGGGCAAACAGGTGCGCGTTTCCCCCGTGGCCATCATGCATGGCAAGCTGACCGTGGAAATCCAGACCACCCCCATCGTCTCCCAGCCGAATGCCTTGTCGCAGGGGCAAACCACGGTAGTGAACCAGACACGCGTCGGGGCCAAGGAGACGCCTTCCCGAAGCATCGTTCTCCAGCAGGGCGCGACCGTGGAAGAACTGGTGCGTGCTCTGGGAGCGATCGGTTCGACGGCGCGCGACGTGATCGCCATTCTCGAAAGTCTGCGCGCGGCCGGCGCGCTTGAAGCCGACCTCGAGGTAATCTGATGGGCTCGCCGATTAGCCCGCTTCTGACCTCCGGCCTGGGCGTCAGTGTGCCGGCCGGACATCGCGATTCACCCGAAAAAATCCGCCAGGCGGCTTCTCAGTTCGAGAGCCTGCTCATTGGACAAGTGCTCAAATCGATGCATGAAGACGGCGAACAAGGCTGGCTCGGTTCCGGGGAGGATCAGACCGCGGCATCCGCCATGAGTCTCGCCGATGAGTATCTCGCTCAGGCCATTTCGCAGAATGGCGGCCTGGGGCTCGCGAAGATGATCGAGCGGCAGCTCGATGCGCCTAGCAACTCCAGTCCCGCGACGCCAGGGCCGGAGACTGACGATACGCCTCGTACGGATCCTTAACCGCGGGAGATCTCATTTTCGGCTCCTCTGGCGACTCTTCAACCGACGGCTCCAGCGGTTCGCCGCCGCTACGCACTTTCAGATCCATCCATGCGCTTTCAAGCGGCTGGAGCACGGCCAATGCTTCCCGAAACGCCTGCTCGGACTCGCGGGCGTGCCCGGCGACAATGCGGGCCAGAGCATAGCGATACAGGTCCGCGGAGGTGCGCGAAAAGGCCGGGTGCACGGAATGATCCAGGGCGATCAGCAACTCGTGAATGGCCTGCTCAGCGCGTGTGACTGCCCGCGACCGCGCGAACCGGTCTCCCGATTTCAGGTTCTCGATGGCTTCCGCGAGGCTGGTGGTGGCGACCTGAAAAAGCATGGCGACGATTTCCACAGGCTGCGCGGACAAAATTCGGCTTTCCAGGTAATCGCGACGCATACGCTCCAGAGTTCGGGGATCCATTCGATCCTTCTTTTCGCAAAATCCGGACGCGAATAGAGCAAATTTTTTGCTCAACGTTACACTTTTGCGTCCCAAGGTACTAAGGAAATTGCCTAATCCCAACGATATACAACCATAAGCAGGGCTGTACTACGGAACAGTCGGATTGCAGACCGGCTGGCCAGATCAATCGAGGAATGGAATGCCAACGATTCTGTGGTTCCGGCGCGAAGGCCGCAACGAAGTCGCTGACCAAATCGAGAATTTAACCGGGTTGAAGGTCGAAGTTCATTCCGTGTTTCCAGCGGGTTGGGAGAATCTGAAGAGCCGGATCCGGCTGCTGGTGGTTGAACCGCCCGTTCAGGGGCAAGTGCTCCAGCAGTGCCTGAGTGAAGCTCAAAATACCCGCGCGCCGATCCACACGGTAGTTTACGATCCGGAATCAATTCTCGACGAGCGCCTGATCGCGGCGCCGTTCGGCGACTTCCGCCACGTGACGGAGCATCTGGCACCCTCCGAGTTCGCGAAACTGATCGGCCACGAACTGGAGCGCGCCGCTCAACTGGTGTGGCAGGCCGCAGCGAACAAGGAGCCGTGGCGGGATCTGCTGATCGGCGAAAGCCGTCCCATGCAGCTTCTGCACTCGATGATTCGCCTCGTGGGACCGCGCCGCTCGACCGTCCTGATCACGGGCGAGACCGGAACCGGCAAGGAACTGGTCGCGCGCGCGATTCACATGGCCAGTCCGCGGGCGGGATCGCGCATGGTCTCGGTGAATTGCGCCGCTATACCGGAAAATCTGTTCGAGAGCGAGCTGTTCGGTCACGCGAAAGGCGCCTTCACCGGCGCGGTGAACGATCGCGTCGGCCGCTTCGAGCAGGCGCAGAGGAGCACCATTTTCCTGGACGAGGTGGGCGAGGTTCCGCTCGGAGTCCAGCCCAAGCTGCTGCGGGTTCTCCAGGAGCGCGAAATCCAGCGAGTGGGCGGGCACGCCGACATTCCCATCGACACGCGCGTCATCTCGGCCTCCAACATCGATCTGGAGCGTGCCGTTACCGAGAACCGCTTTCGCGAGGATCTGCTTTACCGTCTGAACGTGGTTCCGATCGTCGTCCCGCCGCTGCGGGAGCGCCTGAGCGACGTTCCGCTGCTGGCCGATCACTTTATCGAGAAAATCTGCCGGCGCGAAGGCTTTCGGATCAAGACTCTCTCGGCGGACGCGGTCCGCCGCCTCTCCGGCCATGAGTGGCCCGGGAACGTGCGGCAGCTCGAACACGCGATCGAAATGGCTGTCACATTGAGCGGAGAGCGCGCACGGCTGTACGCCGGCGACATTCGGATTCCGGAGCCAAAATTCAACTCGGCCGCGGGCGTTCAGGAGATCGGGGCGGAGTGTATCGCCTCCGCCGCGGCGCTGCCGGGCGCATCGCCCAACGGCAGCCTCAATCTGGAACAGATGGTGAGCCGAGTGGAGCAGTTCCTCATTCAGGAAGCGCTGCGCCAGTGCGGCGGCAACAAGGCCAAAGCCGCCAGTTCGCTGGGCATTCCGCGCACCACGCTGGTCTACAAGCTGCGGAGCCTGGAGGCTTGCGCCTGAGGATTTGATGGCACAAGCCAACGCAGCCACGGTTTCCGCTGGTCCGTTTTCGAAGCTGGCCGGATTTGGAGAATATGCGGTCCCGGTCGCGGTCATCGCGATTATCCTGGCGCTGATCACGCCGATCCCGGGGATGCTGCTGGATTTCTTGATCGTCCTCGACATCATGCTCTCGGTGATTGTGATGATGGTTTCGGTCTACATCCGGCGTCCTGTGGAATTCAGCGTGTTTCCTACGGTTCTGCTGCTACTGACGCTGTACCGGCTGTCGTTGAACATTTCTTCGGCGCGCCTGATCCTGCTGAACGGAAATACGGGAACGGCGGCTGCGGGTCACGTGATCGAGGCGTTCGGGAATTTCGTGGTGGGCGGCAACTACATCATCGGCACCGTGATTTTCCTGGTCCTGATCGCGATCCAATACGTGGTGATCAATCATGGCGCCGTGCGTATTTCCGAGGTCACCGCGCGGTTCACGCTCGATGCTCTTCCGGGAAAGCAGATGTCCATCGACGCGGATCTCAACTCGGGGCTGATCGATGAGACCGAAGCCCGTGCGCGCCGCAAGAATCTGGCGGCGGAAGCCGAGTTTTACGGCGCCATGGACGGCGCTTCGCGTTTCACCCAGCGCGACGCGGTTGCGAGCATTCTCATCACCGGAATCAATATCATCGCCGGCTTCCTGATCGGCGTTTTCCAGCACGGAATGGAGTTCCAGCGCGCCATCCAGACTTATACGGTTCTAACGATCGGCGATGGCCTGGTGACCGTGATCCCGGCACTGATGATTTCCGTGTCCGGCGGACTGATCGTGACGCGCACAGGAAATGAGGACAGCCTGGGCGCAGAAGTCCAGAAGCAGATGCTCAAGACGGCGCAGCCGCTGCTGCTGGCCGGAGGTCTGGCGCTGGTTCTCGCGGCCTTTCCGGGTCTGCCGACTCTTCCGTTTCTGCTGCTTGGAGCAGGTTTGGGAACAGCGGGTTGGCGGATGCGTCGAAAATCCGACGGCGCAGCGTCAGTTTCCGCCGCTGCCGCCAAGCCGAAGGAGCAGAACCTGGAGGATCTGCTGAAAGTGGAGACGCTGACCCTCGAGATAGGCCTGGGACTGGTTCACCTAGTCGAGCGCGGAGCGGATTCTCCGCTTCTGCAACGAATTCTTGGAGTCCGCAAACAACTCGCCAAGCAGATGGGATACCTGATGCCGCCGGTGAAAGTGAAAGACAGCATCGCCCTGCGCTCCCGCGAGTACGTCATCCAGATGCGCGGCAATGAAATCGGGCGCTTCGAGCTGGTGCAGGGTCACGAACTTGCGATTCCCAGCGGAAATCCCGACAAATTGCTGCAATCCAAGCCGACCCACGATCCAGCGTTCGGGCTGCCCGCGTTCTGGGTGAAACAGGACCAAGCCGAGCGCGCACGCGCCAGCGGATACACAGTCGTCGACGCGGTCAGCATTATCGGCACGCATCTCGCGGAGCTGGCCAAGCGCCATGCCCATGAACTGTTCAGCCGGCAGGACACGAAAGCCCTCTGCGACCGGGTAGCGAAGGACAATCCAAAAGCCGTCGAGGATTTGGTTCCAAAACTGCTTCCGCTTGCCACGGTGCAGCGCGTCATTCAAAATCTTCTGCGGGAATCCGTCCCCGTGCGCGACTCGGTCAGCATCCTTGAAGCGCTGGGCGAAGCCGCGCAGAGCAGCAAGAATCCGGTGCTGCTGACGGAGTACGTGCGTCAATCCATCCGGCGCTCGATCGTACAGCCGCTCGCGAGCGCTCAGGGCGAGCTCACGGCGCACCTGATCGACCCGTCCATCGAGCGCGCGGTCGAGTCCGCCGTCGAACACGGCGAATTGAACAGCAGCCTCAGCCTGCCGCCGGAAAACGCGCGCGAAATTGTTCTACGGTTCAGCCGCAAGATCGACAAATCGGAGCCGGCCGTGGTGGTCGCAAGCGCCGGTTCCCGCTACTTTATTCGCCAGTTGCTGGAAAGCGGGCTGCCTTCGACCACGGTGCTTTCGCACAACGAGATTCCGTCGGAAGTGAAGGTTCGATCGAAGGGATTGGTGGAATGATGCGCATCAAGTCCTATTTTGTTTCGTCGGCCGGCGACGCGATGGAGCAGGCTCGCGCCGAGCTCGGCGATGACGCGCTGTTGCTTTCGACGCGCAGGAATGGCCCGGGTTATGAGGTGGTCTTCGGAGCAGGAGGCGCAGAGGAGCCCGCGCAGCCGGAGCAGGCCAAGCAGGAACCGCAGAATCAGCAGCAGCCGCAGAACCAGCCCTCCGAGCTCGCCAAGATTCGCGAGGAGATCGAGGGAATTCGTGAACTGCTTGTTTCTCCGGAGCGGAACTACCCTGCCGAGGTCCGCGCGGCGTTCTCGCGTCTGCTCGAGGCCGGCTTCGATCCGCGCCTGGCCGCGCAGATCGCGGATGCGCTGGAGCCCGGCGCCGGGTTTGTAGAGAAGCTGCGCACAGAAATCGCGGCGCGCGTGCCGATCGAATCGAGCCTGGGAGCGCACGGCTACAACGGAACCGTAGTGGCGCTGGTCGGCCCCGGCGGCGCTGGGAAAACCACCACTCTGATGAAAATCGCGGCGTTTCAGGTTGCGCCGGAACGACCTGTGCGGATGTTCGCGCTCGATCAAAGCTCGCTCGCGGCACGCATGCAGCTTCAACTGTTCGCGCGCAAGACGGGGATCACGTTCACACCCGTGGAAGCGCCGGAAAAATTGCCGGAGATGGTCGCGCAGGCGTGCGAGGAGGAGATCGTTCTGATCGACACTCCGGGTTGCGCGGAGGAGGGCGCGCGCGAAAGGCTGGCGAGCATTCTCAATGCCTGCCCCGGAGCGGATGTGCACATGACCGCTCCCGCGCACATGAGCGCGGAAGCGCTGCGCCGCGCGATCTCGAGATATTCGATCTTTCGTCCGGCCAAACTGATCGTGACCAAACTGGACGAATGGCCGCTGTTCGGAGGGGCGATTTCAGAGGCGGTGCGCGCGAAGCTCAGCATTTCGCTGTTGACTAACGGCACCGCGATTGCGCGCGATCTGCACGCGGCGTCCATCGATGACGTGGTTGCCCTGGCTCTGGGTTCGGGAGCGCGGGCCGCGTGCGCTTGAGGTAAAAACATGGGATCGTCCGGCGCGCTTGCATACACGGAAAATGGCGGGGAAAATGGCGCAGAAGCGCGGGAGCAGCTCATCATCGAACATCTCCCGCAGGTGCGCTGGATTGCCACGCGCATTCACGACCGTCTTCCCAACAACACCTGCCTCGAAGATCTGATTTCGATCGGCATCGTGGGTCTGATCAACGCGATCGACAGTTTCGATCCGTCCTTGAACGTGCAGTTGAAGACCTACGCCGAATACCGCATTCGCGGCGCGATTCTCGACAGCATCCGCGGCCTGGACGGAATCGCCCCGCACAAGCGCGGCCGCCTGAAACAGATGCAGGCCGCCATCGCGAAACTGGAACAAAGTTTGCAGCGCGCGCCGGAGGAGGAAGAGATCGCCGCGGAGCTGGGCATGAGTCTGGCGGATTACCGCGATGCTTTGCTCGATCTGCGAGCGATCACCATCGGAAGCCTGGATGCTCCCATCCATGAGGGCGCGACCACCACGCGGGTTCAATACGTCGCGGACCGCGAAGACAACACCCCCTCGCGTGCGCTCGAACGCTCCGAGCTCGAAAGGCTGATCCAGGAGGGAGTCGAGCGCATGCCGCGCAACGAGCGAATCGTGCTGGATCTGTATTACCGGCGCGGCCAGAATATTCGCGAGATCGCCCCGGTGCTCGATCTGCACATCACGCGGATTTCGCAACTCAAAGCTCAGGCCATCGTCCGTCTTCGCGAGTATATCGAGCGGAAATGGCCCACCACAAAAGGAATCTATTAATGTCGGACGCATCGCGTAACTCCATGGGAATCCTGATGCAGGTTGAGGTGCCGGTCAGCGTATCGCTGGGGCGGACCAGGATGCGCATCAAGGATCTGCTTTCGCTGACGCCCGGCTCGGTGGTGGAACTCGATCAGCATTCCGGAGACGAGGTCGAAATCCGGGTGAACAATTGCGTGATCGCTCAAGGCGAGGTTGTCGGCGTGGACGGCAACTATGGCGTGCGGATTTTGAGAATCGCGGGCGATGGGGGAGCGGAAGCCATACGCGAACTCACTTAGTACTAAGAAACTTTTTGGTTCAATAATCTGTTTTCTTTCGCGATATAAGGGAGGTCACTTGAGGATAACCGGGCAGGAAGACGTGAACACGATAACCAAGTCACAAACTCAGGGCGTCTACGACGCCCCTAAGCCGACTGCCTCCAGCGAACGCTCCGTTGCTAGCCAGGAGCCTGCCGGCGACCAGGTCGAGATCGGGAGCCAGAGCCTGTTATCGCAGGCACAGACCGGGACGGAACCCAGTGCGTATATCGAGCAGCTTCGAGCCCTGGTTCAGTCGGGCCAATATCAAGTCGACAGCGCCGCGCTCAGCCAGTCCATCGTTTCGTCGGCCCTGAACGGGTACTAAGATGGCAATCCGCGATTCCTGTGCCGCCGTGGAGGACCGTCTTCGGCAGGCGCAAACGCTGCTGCGGCCGAATACGCTCGACCAGTGTGTGCACGCGCTTGGGCAGGTGGTTGAGATTCTCGAGGAAATTGCCGCCGGAAGCGCGGGCGACTGGGACCCGGAGCTGCACCTGGCGTTTCATCGCATTCGCGCCAGCGCGCAAAGCCTGCAAGTGCAGGTGGAGCATGGATCGCGGCTGGTCCGCGGATGGATGCAGCTTCGCTTCGGCGCCGGATACACTCGCCGCGGACAGGTCCAGCTCGATGAATTCGAAGCGGGCCGCAATTTCGAGGCATAAAACATATGGGCGGACTGTTTGGAGCACTGGACAGCAGCGTTAGCGCCATCAAAGCGTTGCAGAACGCGCTCACGGTCGCCGAAAACAACGTCACCAACGCGTCCACGCCGGGTTATGCCAGCCAGACCCCGACTTTCGAAGCCACGGCCTTTGATCCGCAGAACGGGCTTGACGGCGGGGTCAATTCCGGTCCCACGCAAAGCACCGATAATCATTACGCCGACCAGGCCGTGATGGCGCAATACTCGCTACAAGGCAACTTCAACGCGCAATCGACCGCGCTGTCATCGATTCAGGGCCTGTTCGACGTCACGGGACAGACCGGCGTCATCGGAGCGCTCAACAATCTGTTTCAGAGTTTTTCCGCATGGGCGAGCGATCCGAATTCGTCCGGTAGCCAGCAGGGGGTCATTTCGCAGGCGCAGGCGCTGGCCGAACAGTTTCAATCCGCGGCGGCGACCCTGGGGCAATCCACCACGGGGATCAACAACCAGATCAGCTCGACCGTTCAGCAGATCAATAATCTGGCAAAACAGATCGCGACCGATAACGCGGCGATCGCGCCCGGCAATCCGCCCGATCCCAACGCGCAGGCGAATCTCGAAGCTTCGCTTGAAAGCCTTTCGCAGTTGGCAGACATTACCGTGAATTACAACTCCGACGGCACCGTAAACGTGCTTCTCGGAGGAGAAACCGGTTTGGTGCTAGGGCAGCAGTCTTACGCGATCTCGGCGAATTTCACGAGCGCGGGCAGCGGAGGATACCCCAACGCGGTTCCGGACGCGCAGATTCTCGATTCGAACGGTCAAGACATTACCTCTCAGATCACGCAGGGAAGCCTGGGAGGATTGCTGAACGTTCGCAACACTGTCTTGCCTTCACTGCAAGGCGACGGGACTCAGCAAGGCGCGTTGAACATTCTGGCGCAGCAGGTTGCCGACCGCGTGAACACGATTCTCACAGGCGCGACCACACTCAGCGGAGCGCCCGGAAGCGCGCTGTTCACTTACAGCGCAACGAGTCCGATCGACGTAGCCGCGACCCTCGCAGTGAATCCAGCCATCACTCCGGATCAGCTTGCGCCCGCCGATTCCGCGGCTTCCAACGGCGCGGCGCTGGAGTTGTCGAATCTCGGGAATTCGAACGCCGCGGCGGACCAAATCAACGGCGAAAC
>DATJVN010000147.1:0-67661 GCA_035501755.1 Bryobacteraceae bacterium
GGTGCGGAATCGAAAGCGCGCAAGAGCCGCAAGGAAAAATACGGCGATTTCGAGATCGTCGACGGCGATTACACCATGGTTCAGCTTTGGACCATCAACGCAGGAGAGGAAAAGCCGACTCCGCAGCCGCTCACCACCGGCGCCGGGTTCAGCGTGGACGCGTTCCGCTGGTCACCCGATTCCAAAAGCATCGCTTTCAGCGCCACGCGCGATCCCGCGCTTTCAAGCGGCGATACCGCCGATATCTACGTGGTCCGGCTGTCCGACAAGTACGTGAAGAAGGTGATCGACAAGCCCGGTCCCGATCGCAACCCGGTGTGGTCGCCGGACGGCGCCGAGATCGCCTTCGAGGCCGGCGGTGAATATTCGTTTCTGAATTCGCACATCGCCATTGTTCCGGCCGACGGAGGCAATCCGCGCGTGATCGCCCTGAATTTCGACGAAGATCCGCATTTGGTGGATTGGACCGCGGCAGGCATTTACTTCGACGCGCAGCAGAAAACCGCGGCGCACCTGTTTCGCGCGGATCCCAAGACGGGCGCGGTGGAACGTGCGAGCTCGCCTGACGCATTGCAGCTCGGTGCGCCCAGCTTCAACGCGGACACCTCGCGCGTCGCTTTCACCTGCTCCTGGCCCAATACGTACGGCGAAATCTGCGTCTCGCCGGTGGAAAAATTTTCGCCGCAGCCGGTCACCAGCCTGAAGGATCAGCTCAAGACGTTCAAGCTCGGAACGCGCGAGCTGTTCGAATGGAAATCCAAGGACGGAACACCCATCGAAGGCATTCTGATCAAGCCGGCGGATTTCGACGCGGCGAAGAAATATCCGCTGCTGGTGGTGATCCACGGAGGTCCCACCGGCGTGGATCGTCCGACTGTCACGGCGGACCGCTCGTACCCGGTTGAAATGTTCGCGGCCAAGGGCGCGGTAATTTTGCGGCCGAATTATCGCGGATCGTCGGGGTACGGCGAGAAATTCCGATCGCTCAACGTGCGCAATTTGGGGATTGGGGATGAAGATGATGTTCTGAGTGGAGTGGATGCAGTGATCGCGAAGGGCTACATCGATCCGAATCGCGTTGGCGCGATGGGATGGAGCCAGGGCGGATACATTTCGGCATTTCTGACGACGCACACCACGCGATTCAAGGCGATCTCGGTGGGCGCGGGAATCTCGGACTGGATGACGTACTACGTCAACACCGACATCCACCAGTTCACGCGCAATTATCTGAAGGCGACGCCGTGGTCGGACCCGGAGATTTATCGCAAGACCTCGCCGATCACGTACATCAACAACGCGAAGACGCCCACGCTGATCCAGCACGGCGAGCTCGACAAGCGCGTGCCGATTCCGAATGGCTATGAGCTGTACCAGGGCCTGAAGGATCGCGGCGTGCCGGTCAAGATGATCGTGTACAAAGGATTCGGACACGCGATCAACAAGCCCAAACAGCAGCGCGCGGTGATGGAGCACAACTACGAATGGTTCAGCCAATGGATCTGGGGCGAAACAGCTCCGCCGGCGAGTGAGGCGACGCCGACGGTCGCGCAGCCGAGGTAGAAGGCACTCACTCGACTTCCTCGCCTTCAACAGCCATTCCGGGCATCAGAAAGGTTGAAGGCATTTCGCCTTTGCCGGCCAGCGTAAATTTTCTGAACCGCTTGTACCATTTACCGCTCGGCACATCTGGATCCGATTCAAGCCAGTGCTTTAGCTCAGCAAAATCGCTCGCGGCGATGCGGCGCTCTCGAAAACGCTGGACAAGATGATCCATAACGCCCGGAGGAGGCGGTTTTCTGATCTTCATTTCGACGAATCAAGCCTACGACCAGGTTCTGGTTTACGTAAAGTACGAATGCATACTTTCGCCAGAGGCGTACGTCACTCTTGCGCGCCCTTAGCGTCCCGAAACTGTTTATGGAATACAACGCGTTCGAGCTGACGCGTGAGTTGCTGGACCTCGACAGGATCCTTTGCAGCCTTTAAGCGCTTCAATAAGGTGAAAAGAGCAGAGTCGGAGCTCTTACCTCGGCCGATCGCCGCTTGCGCGTGCCCTCGCTTGGTCCCGTTCTGCGAGGCAACCCGTGCCGGATTTTTCCTGCCTTCCGACTTCAGCGACACACCTTGATTATAAGTGACCGTTCGTCGCGGAAAGCGTGAGCTACGTCAGCCGGATCAGGCCGAGCTCAATAATATTCGGGTTCGACGCGCGGATTTGCTCCAGAAGCATCTCAGGGGGAACCGCCTCCAGGTTGATTCGCGCGACCGCTGCTTCCGCGCCTTCGAACACGATGTTTTCCATCTCCTGCACGTTGATCGGCGCGGCGCTGATCGCGTCGAGGACGCTGGCGAGCACTCCCGGACGGTCGAGATGACGGACCACCAGAGTGCAGCACGTCGGTGTCGATTTCGCCAGGTTCACGACGTTGGGGACCTGCCCGGTTTCCTTGAACGTCTTCACGATCCGGACGGTTTCCGCGGCGATGGCTTCCTGCGCCTGGTCCGTGGAGGCGCCGATGTGGTGCGTGCCGTAGATTTCGCCGGCGAGGGGATTCGAAAATTCGCCGGTGCTGCCGGCCGGTTCGTTCGCGAAGACGTCGAGCGCGGCGCGGACGCCTTTTTCGCGGATGGCTTTTTCGAGCGCGTCCTGGTCGATCACTTCGGCGCGGGCGGTGTTGATGAAAAACGCGCCGGGCTTCATCGCGCCGAAAAATTCCGCGCCGAGCAGGCCGCGGGTTTTCGCGTTCAGCGCCAGGTGCACGCTGACGATGTCGGCCGAAGCGGCGACGTCGGCCGCGGTCGTCTTGAATCCGACTCCCGACTCCTCCGCCGATTCGAGCGTGAGGCTGCGGCTCCAGGCGATGACGTTCATGCCGAAAGCATGCGCGCGGGGGACCATTTCGCGGCCGATCTGGCCCAGTCCGATCAAGCCCAGCGTCCGCCCGAACAGCCCGCGGGCTTTCGAAAATTCGCCTTTATTCCAGTGCCCCGCGCGCAGCGCCGCGACGTTATCGGGAATGCGGCGGTCGAGCGAAAGAATCAGGCCGAAAGCCAGCTCGGCGACAGCAACAGAATTTTTTCCGGGACAATTGGAGACGTAGATTCCGCGGCGCGATGCGGCGGCGACGTCGATGGTGTTGTAACCCGCTCCGGCGCGCACCACCAGCTTCAGGTCGCCGGCAGCAAGCACCGCTTCGGCGACCGCAGTGGAGCGGACGATCAGAACGTCCGGCTTCACGTCCTGGACCGCTTTGACCAGCGCGGCGTCCTTGGTCCCCGGCTGAAAAAACACTTCGCATCCGGCCTGTTTCAACCCCTCGAGCCCGGACGGCTCGAATTTATCGGCAATCAGTACGCGCAAAGTTTTTTTATTATAAGCCCGCGAAGCTAGCGGGAACTCGGACGGATAACGTATCGTATTTTGTTAGTAGATGCCCTATTGTCCCCAGTGCGGAAGCCAGGTGGGCGCGGCGGACCAGTTTTGCGCGCGCTGCGGCGGAAGACAGCCGACCACGGCGACCGCGGCCAGCCCTCCTCCGCCGCCCTTTGCCGGCGGAATTAGCAATCGCAACGCAGCGATGCTGTGCTACATCCCGTGGGTGGGATGGGTGGCCGCGATCGTGGTGCTGGCGAGCGAACGGTTCCGGCACGAGAGCGAGGTCCGGTTTCACGCCTTTCAGGGGCTGTACCTATTTGTGGCGTGGCTGTTGGTCGAATGGGTGATTTCGCCGCTGTTCTGGTGGGACAATTTCCCCCTGCACCGCTTGTTTCCAGACGCACTGCACCTAGTCATCCTGATCGCATGGATCTTGATGATCATCAAGGTCAGCCAGGGCGAGAACTATCGGCTGCCGATTATCGGCGAACTGGCCGACCGGTCGGTGAGCGAGCAGCGAACGTAAGCTAATACCGCATCATCGCGGCCGGGGCGCTTCCGGAGGGGAGCGCGTGGACCTCGCCGCTGTGGGTGAGCGTTTCGACCAGGGCGCGATTCAATTTTTCGTCGCGCGCATCTTCTGCCACATAGAGTTCGCCGACTCTGCCGCTGGCGGCGAGTTGCGGGATCTGCCCGGCGTCGCTCGAAATTCGCGCCGGCGCGAGGCGTTCCCGAGCCTGGGCGAGCGCGGCGGCGTTGCGGGCGAGAATGGATTCGCGGATCAGCGACGCGGCGAGCTGGAGCAGCTCTTCATCGCTGGTTCCGTTATCGGGGCTGCGTTGAATGCCGCGCGGGAGGACTTGCGGGTAGGTCGCGACCGAGCGGAAAAGCGCGGCATCCTCTTCCACGCCCGTCAGAACGACGATCGAATTCCGGGGGCGCAGGAAAGCGCCTAGAGCATGGTCGATGTGTCTGTAGAAGTCGGCGAGGTACGCCCTGTGCGTTTCGCGCTCGCTGCTACCGGTGCCGAAGCGGACGCGGCGCTGGGTTCCGGCCGCGCCTCCCACGGTGTTGCGATTTTCGCGGTCGTGATCGGGGATATCCATGGCCAGGAAGCCATCCAGCGTTTGGGCCGCTTTGGGAAGCGTCACAGGCTCCAGACGCCAGCCGGCGCGCTCCAGAGCCGCGCGTTTTTTCGACACCTTGAGCAGATAGAACTCGTGCGGCATCTCGGCTTCGGCGACAAACGCGAGCAATTGAAAGTGCTGCGCGACGGTCAGCCCTGGGGCAACGCTGTGGCGCAGGAAAAACTCCTCGAAAATCTCGGGTGAGCGTAAGACCAGGCGCGGCCAGTGGAAGCCTTCGGCCGAAGACGGATCGGAGGCGAGCCGGACCAGCGGATCGAGCAGAGTTCCGATCTGTTGCCGGGTCGCGCCGAGTTCGGTCAGTCGTAATTCCGCGGCATGCGTGTAATTGCGCAGTACAGCCGACGGGGAAGACCGGCTGGTTTGGCCCGGGAGAAACGGCGGCACCAGGGCGGTGAGGCAAAACCCCGAGCATTGAGCAAGTTCGCGTAGATTTTCGAGCTGGAAGTCCTTAAGTGCGGAAACGCGTGGGGCGATCATATATGTCGCGAATGCACGCTTACTGCCACCGGGCAAGTGTTTACGATGTTTTTTTGGGGTAGCGCTTGCGCAAAGTCGAGATAGTCTGGTATTTAGTTCAGTAAATTAATGATTCTAAAAAACTTAATGCTCTATTCATGAACTACCCCTCGGCATAGTAGAGCTGAAGTCCAGGATTTCCCTGTGAGCGAGCGACTTAGATGTCGGGCTTTCACACCAAACACCTCACGGAGGGCTCGGCGACCCTGTGTGTCCGGCCTGCACGCGAGGCAAGCTGGTTGACCTGATCAGGAAGAACGTCACCAACGTTTGACCCGGCAGCGTCGCTGCGGTATTCTGAAAGCTCGAATGGCAAACACTATATCTGCGCTCAAACGCATGCGCGCAACCGAGCGGCGGACCGAAATCAACCGGACGCGAAAAACCCGGCTGCGTCATCAGATCCGGGCGATGCGCCGGATGCTGGACGCAAAAGACGTGAAAGGCGCGACCGAGATCGTGCCCAAGACTTTTTCGCTGGTGGATCGGGCGGCCAAGTGGGGCATCATCAAGAAGAACACGGCCGCGCGATATAAGAGCCGGCTGACGCTGCGCCTGCGTAAACTCGCTACGGCTTAGTCAGCTCGAAAATCATTTTCTCCATCACGATGCGATCGTCCGGACGGGCGTCGCGAAGGGCGCGGTCGGTCTCAAAAAGCGCGGCGACGGCGCGTTCCAGCCGGGCTTTGGGAAACGCCTGAACGGTCTCCTCGATTTCGCGGGCGCGCTGTGGCCAGATGCGCGCACCGAGGCGGGTGAAGTGCGCCTGAATCTGTCCGGCGCCGCGGAGATTGGCTTCGCGCGCGGCGAGCGCCATGCGGAACTGGGTTCCCAGGAAGGTGAGCGCCAGCGGCATGTACTCGCCTTCGCGCGCCAGCATGTCGAGGATTTCGAGTGCGCGGGTGCGGTTGCGCGCGCCGAGCGCGGCGACCAGGGCGAAGATGGTGGTAGCCTGCGCGTCGGGGACCAGCGCGGCGATGTCGTCCGCGGTGATTTTGCGGCCGGCGGCGAACAGACGCAGTTTTTCGATTTCCACGGCGATACGTGCGACGTCGCCGGCGGTCGCTTCGAGCAGCAGCGCCAGTTCCCCGAGGCCGAGTTGCAATCCCGCTTCTTTGGCGAGAGCTTGCGCCATGGCGCGCGCGGTTTCGGGCGCGAACTGGCGAAATTCGACCTGCACAGGGACCGCGGCGAAAAATTTCTGGACGCGTTCGAGCTTGGGTTTGTCCTCGCCTTCGAAATCGTAGCGGCTGGATTCGATCACCAGCGTGGTGCCCGGCGTGGGCTCGCGGACGTAGGTTTCGAGAGCGGCGTTGGCTTGGTCGGATTCGACGCGCGGGACGGCGGATTCGGCGCCGGCGAGCCAGATGACGCGGCGCGGAGCGAACAGCGACAGTGAACGCGCGTCGTCGAGCGCTTCGGCGAGGGAGATTTGATCGAGATCGTGGCGCGTGAATCCGGATTCGCGATCCTCGGGCGCGAGCGCGGCATCGATCAGCGCGCGGCGGCAGCGCTCGCGATTGTACTGCTCGGGACCGAGGAACAGAGAGACGGGCGCGGGGCCGGATTTGCGCAGACGGTCAAGAAACGCTTCGGGCGTCATCAGAAGTTGTCCAGGATCGCGGTGACGATGGTCTGGGCTGCCTGGCGCGCGATGCGGTCGAGCGCGAGATCGCTTTCATCAAGGTAGGTGCGCTGATCGACGGAGACTTCATAGCGCTCGCGCACGTCCATGCTGGGACGCGTGAATAGCACCTTTCCGGTGGCGCGCTCGGTGAGCGTGAGCTTCAGATACAGGTGAACGTCGACGGCCGTGGCTCGGCCGGTGACCGGGTCGGCGATGCTCGCGCCGGAGATGTAATTCAGTACGGTGCCATTGAGGACCGCATCGGCTTGGCTGGGATTGGGGACGATCTTGTAGCGCGTGCGCGATAGGAACTCGCGCGAGATGGCTTCCGGAAGGTGATCGGTCATTTTGTAGCGGATGGTGACGTTCTGGAAAGCGGGGATGCAGATGGTGTGGATGGTCTTCGGCATGAGGTCCGAATGACCGGCGACGTGATAGCCGCAGGAAGAGAGCAGGATCGCGAGGAAGCCTGGAAGAACCCCCGCCCTCAGGGGCGCGGCGGTCCGGCGCTTCACAACGACTCCTGCGCGACCGCGACGGCGTTCTCCGCGGCGAGGCGGATGTTGTCGGCGACCATCCACAGCCAGCAGGCGCGCGGATGATTGTGATCCTGCGCGATGGAGCCGATGCTCAGGCCGCTTTGTCCGGCGACGCCGACGTTGTTGGGCGGCTCATCGGAGCGCACGTCGAAGCCGGAATCAGACAGCGCGTGGGCGATCGATTCGGATCCCGGGTTTTCTTCGAATTCGACCCAGACGGAGAAGCTGTGGCCGTGAAAAACGGGCGCCTGAATCAGGCGGAGGGATGGCATGGGGACCGCGGGATAGCCGGCCAGCAATGAGGCGAGGTGACGCTCCACGCGCTGCTCGATCAACTCCAGCGCTTCCTCGGCCTCCTCGCCGTAGCCCGCCAGCAGATTGAAACCGAGCTGGGCATCGAAGACGTCGCGCTTGAGCTTCTGAAAGGAGAGCACGGCGACGGTCTGTTGTTGCAACTCGTCGAGGCCGCGCTGGCCGCGTTCGCTGGCGGGTTCGAAGACGTGGACGATCGAGCGGCGGATGGTCGCGATACGCGCGAGCGTGGCGAGCAATGCGGTGATGGCGATGGCCGCGGGATTCGCGATCACCTGAACGGGCGACGGCGCGGGGCGCGAGGCTTCGGCGGAGGGCGCGCGCAGCCGGGCCTGCGGCTGCTCTTCGAGAGCGCCCGAAAGATCGATCAGATGCGGTCCGCCTGCCGGGTTCATCCTGAGCGCGCGCCGGCTGGAAGCGGCGGAGCCGGCGAGAAACGCGACGCGCGATCCTTCCAGATTTTCGGCGGAGAGCGGAACCATGACGATGGCTTCGTCTTCGTGCTCGCCGAGCAGCGCGGAGCCGTCGGCGGCGGCGGAGATGAGCTGGACGCGCGGCGCGGGCGCGGATTGGGCGAGAAGTTCGCGAATCTCGCGGGCGAGCAGCGTGTCGCCGCCGATCACGGCGACGGTGGAACGCTCAGCCAACCTGGTGCTCCGGTTCGCGCGGGGCGGGACGGAAGCGGCGCCGGACGATTCCGCCGATGCGGATAAAGATTCCGCTGGCCACGTACGCGGAGGCCATTCCGAGCAGCAGCGGCTGCGACGCGTAGACCATCATAAAAATAAATCCGCCGAGCAAAACCAGGATCAGCGGAGAACGCGGGCGCATCAGGCTCAAATCCTTGAAGCTGGGGTAGCGCCAGGTGCTGACCATTAGGAACGAAAGCAGGCCCACCAGAGCGAGCCAGCCGGCGCAAAGAATCCAGGACGTGATCGGCTCGCCGTCGGTGGCGTAAACAATGCTGGCGAGCAGGCCGGCGGCGGCGGGGATGGGCAGACCGACGAAATATTTGCGGTCGGGACGGCCGGGGTTTTTGGGAACCGGGTTTTTTTGGATATTGAAACGCGCCAGGCGAGCGGCGCCGCATAGCAGAAACATGAACGACAGAAAATAGCCGACCAGATGGAAACGGTCGAGACTGATCCAGTCGAAAGCCGGGACGAAGTACACGCCCCAGGCGAACGCCATGGCGGCCGGGGCGATGCCGAAGGTGATCACATCGGCGAGCGAATCGAGTTCGCGGCCGAAATCGCTGGCGGTGTTGGTCATGCGCGCGATGCGGCCGTCCAGGCCGTCGAAAAATACGGCGCCGCCGATGGCCATGGCGGCGAAAGTGAAATGATGCGCGGCGCCGGCGGAGTTGAGCGCCACGGCGATGGCGCCTTCAAAAACTTTGAGCAGCGCATAAAAGCCCAGGAAAATATTGGCCGCGGTGAACAGCGTGGGAAGCGCGTAGGCGGAGCGCCGCGGGCGATGCTCGGGCGAACGTGGATCGACCAGTCTCTCTCTCAGGTTCAATCGGGCCTCCTTCGGGCGACCACGCTCGATCCAGCCGAGACGCGCTCGCCCACCCGAACCGTGACTTCCCATTCGGGGCCAAGAAATACATCGACGCGCGAGCCGAATTTGATGAGGCCGACGCGCTCGCCCGCATCGACAATGTCGCCGGGCTTTTTGTAACATACGATGCGGCGCGCGATGAGCCCCGCGATCTGCTTGAAGACGATGCGCGATCCGTTGCCTTCGACGGTGATGGTGTTCTGTTCGTTGGAATGGCTGGCGGCTTCGCGGCTGGCCACCAGGAACTTTCCTTTTTGATATTTGACACACATGATTTTGCCCGCGATGGGCGTGCGATTCACGTGAACGTCGAAGATGTTGAGGAAAATGCTGAGACGATGCGCGCCGGCTGAATCGGGCACCACGGCGACCACCTTGCCATCGGCCGGGGCGACGGCGACCGGTCCGCCGGGGATGGTTCGTTCGGGATCGCGGAAGAAATACAAACAAAACGCGGCCACAATGTAGAGAGGAACGGCGAAGGGCCATGGCGCGAGCCAGTTCACGACGGCCCCACCGGCCGCGAGCGCAAGCCCATAGTAAATGCCGTCGACGACCATTTGTTTTATTGTCGCATCCGGAGAAAGCTCATACTGGCGTAGAATAGGGTCGGGGCGAAGCGATGTCTATTCTGAGCGACCGGGTTCAGAAAACCGATCAGGTAGTGGTGCTGCCGGCTTCGCTTGAAGATCCCTCCAGGCCCGTTCCGGGACTGTATCGCGTCGGCCTGATCGCCGTGCTCGTGGCGATCTTCGTTTTTTTCTTTTCGCTGGCGCTTGCTTATTACTGGCGCGCGGCGCATCCGCCGTTCTGGCAGCCGATCAAGCTGCCTGAAACGTTATGGACGAGCACGGCTTTGATTCTGGCAAGCAGCGTTACATTCGAGATCGGCCGGCGGGTGTTCCGCAAGGGGATGTGGCGCGCGGCGTCGCACCTGTTCGTGGCGACGGCATGCCTGGGTGCGGGATTTCTGGCTTCGCAGATCACGGCGTGGCGGCAACTGGTGGATGAGGGCGCGTACCTGGCGCAGAATCCGCACAGCTCCTTCTTTTACCTGTTCACCGGATTGCACGCGGCGCACCTGCTGGGCGGACTGGTGGCGCTGTTCGTGCTGCTGCTGGGAAAAGCGAAGCGGCGCGAACTGGTGGACGTGGTCTGCCAATACTGGCATTTTCTGGGCCTGCTGTGGGTGGCGCTGTTCGCGATATTGCGGACGCGATAGCCGGATCGACTGCCCTATGCTCGCGGCTCGGTGACCGGAGGGTGCCTGCGGTGCCAATCGGTTTGCGACTGGTACAGCTTGCCGAGCGCGAGCAGTTGATTCTCGGTGAACGGGCGGCCCACCAGCGAAATTGCGATGGGCATTTGGTCCGCGAAGCCGCACGGCAGCGAGATCGCTGGAAGCCCGCACAGATTTCCCGCCGGAATCATGCCGCTCAGGCCGCGCGATTGCGGTCGCGGACCCGCGGTCGCGCGATCGAGCGCTTCGGTGACCTTCGACGCGGGCCCCGAGCGCGAGGGCGTGAGTAAAATGTCGATGTCCACGAACAGCTCGCGGAATTTTTGCTGCACCAGGGAGCGAATTCGCATCGCTTTGAGATACTCGCTTGCGGGCAGGTCGAGTGAGGCTTTGAGGCCGGCGATCTGGCGCTTGTCGGCGAGCTGATCCACTTTGCCCGACTTGATCAGCGGCTCGAAAATCGATCCCATCTCGCCATTGAGAATGGTGCTGAGAATCGCGCCGTAGGGAAAATCGGGAAGCTCGATCTGTTTCATCTTCACGCCCGTGGATTTCACCGCGTCCAGCGCGGATTTGAAATCCGGGCGCGCGGATTCGATGGCGTATTCCTCGAAATCGACGGGCGCGTAGCCGACGGTCAGTTCCTGTGGCTTGCGCGCGAACTGCGGAAAGTAGCTGAAGCTCTTGCCGGCCGAACCGGGATCGGAGCTGTCGCCGCCGGCGATCACGTGCAGCACCAGGCCGCAATCCTCGGCGGAGCGGCACAGCGGGCCGATTTTATCGAGCGTCCAGGAGAGCGCCATCGCTCCGCGGCGGCTCACCAGGCCGTAGGTGGGGCGCAGGCCGGTGACGCCGCAGAATGCGCTCGGCGTGAGGATCGATCCCGAGGTTTCCGAGCCCAGGGAGAAGGTCACCAGCCCGGCCGCGGTCGCGATGCCGGAGCCGCTCGACGATCCGCCGCTCCAGCGCGTGCGATCCCACGGATTCAATCCCGGGCCGGTGAGCGACGCGGAGGGATAACGATATCCTCCGCCGCCGGCAAGCTCGACCATGGCCAGCTTGCCGATGAGAATCGCACCGCCTTTCTCGAGCTTCTGAATCACCGCGGCGCTTTCCTCGAAAACCTGGTCGGCGTAGGGCTTGGCGCCCCAGGTAGTCGGGCGATTGGCGACCGCGAGCAGGTCCTTGGCGCCGTAAGGAATTCCTTGCAGAGGGCGATAGCGCTCGCGCTTGATCTCGTCGTCGGCGTCCTTGGCCTTGCGAAGCGCGTCTTTGCGCAGGCTCAGCGCCAGCGCGTTGTACTGCGGCCCGATCTTTTCCAGTCGATCGCAAAAGGCGCGCGTGAGCTCGACCGCGGAAAATTCCTTGGCGCGCAGTCTGGCGGTTAGCTCGCTGATGCTCGCGAAGTAGACGTCATCGGGAACTTTATTCGCCATGTCAGGCCTTGAACTGGAACGCGGGCTCGGTGGCCATGGGCAGATCGATTTTGTCGATCTGGCGGGCGTTGTTGGCGAGCGCTTCCTGCGCGGACCGGGTTTCTTCGTCTGCGGCCGCTTGCGGCGCGGCGGGTCCCGGAACCGCGGCAGCGGCGACCAGCAGGGCAACATCGCGTCGCGTGACGTTCATGCTTACATTGTAGGCCGCGCGCCGATCGATCACGCCAGCGGAAGATTGGCTTGCGCGCGGAGGTCGAAGCCGGCGAACTCGAGGCGCGCGAGTTTGGGAAAAGCCGCGGCGGCGATCATCGCGGCGTTGTCGGTCGAGAGCGCGGGTGCGGGGAAAAACACAGGATAGGGGAGATGATTCGCCAGCGCCTCGGCGCGCAGGCCGGAGTTGCACGCGACTCCTCCCGAAACGATCAGGCTGCGCGCTCCGATCTCCTCAGCCGATTTCACCGCGCGATTCAACAGTTCTTCGATCACGGTGTGCTGAAATGAGGCGAGCAGATCGAGCGTGGCTTGCGGCGTCACGCTGAGCCACTCTTCAACCGACGGCGCGTGATTCTCGGCGAGCAGCGCGCGCCGGTGTGCGATTTCCTCGCGCATGTCGCGCGCTTCCACCCAGCGCAGCACGGCGGTCTTGATCCCGCTGAAGCTGAAATCGAGCGCGTTGCCCTTCATCTTCGCCAGCGTGAAGCGCACCGCGTGAAGGTCGCCGCGCGGCGCGAGGCTATCGATCACCGGGCCGCCGGGATAACCGAAGCCGAGCAGCTTGGCGACCTTGTCGAACGCTTCGCCCGCGGCGTCGTCGCGTGTTTTTCCCAGAAGGCGGTAGCGAAATCCCTCGCGAACTTCAAAAAGATGCGTGTGGCCGCCACTCACCACCAGCGCGAGCGCGGGAAATTCGACCGCGCTTTGGCTGACCACCGCATGAATGTGTCCTTCAATATGATTCACCGCGATCAGCGGAATTTGTTCCACCAGCGCGAGCGATTTCGCGTAAGTCATGCCCACCAGAAGCGAGCCGACCAGTCCCGGCCCTTGCGTCACGGCGATCGCCGACAATTCTTCAAGGCGCGTCGCGGATTGTTCGAGCGCAAGCCGTACGACGGGGACGATCGCGCGCAGGTGCTCGCGCGAGGCGAGCTCGGGAACCACGCCGCCGTATTTGGAATGCGTGGACATCTGCGAGGAGACGATGCTCGATAGAATCCGCGAGCCGTCCTCGACCACCGCGGCGGCGGTTTCGTCGCACGACGATTCGATACCCAGAATTCGCATAATGGAACTTGCTGCTCTCCGATTTCGATTATGCCCTGCCGGAGGAGCTGATCGCCCAGGAACCGCTCGCGGATCGCGCGGGCGCGCGCATGTTGGTGCTCGACCGGCGCGCGGGGAGATGGGACGACCGCATGTTCCGCGAATTTCCGTCGTTCGTCGGCGCGGGCGATTGCATCGTGCTGAACGATTCGCGCGTGTTCCCCTCGCGACTCTACGGAACGCGCGAGCAGGGAACGGGCGGGCGGGTGCAGATCTTTTTGACCAGGCAGATTTCGGCCGACGGGCTCACCTGGGAAGCGCTGGTGCACCCGGGGCGCAAAATGCGGACGGGCGAGCGCGTGTGCATTTCCGATGAATTGTCGGCCGAAATTCTGGGGCGCGGCGAGTTCGGAGAGCGCATCGTTCGCCTGCGCGCGGCGGGCGATGTGTTTGAAGTGCTCGATCGCGCCGGCCACGTTCCGCTGCCGCCCTACATCCGCCGTCCGGACACGCCGGCCGACCGCGAACGCTATCAGACCGTGTTTGCGCGCGAGCGCGGATCGGTGGCCGCGCCCACCGCGGGGCTGCATTTCACGCCGGAGATCCTGGAGCAATGCCGCGCGGCGGGCGCCGCGATCGCGCGCGTGACGTTACACGTCGGATTGGGCACTTTTCAGCCGCTGCACGCCGAAACGATCGAGCGCGTGAAGCTGCACGCGGAATCTTTCACCGTTCCTCCGGAGACGATTCGAGCGATGGATGCGGCGCGGCGCGTGATCGCTGTCGGAACCACCAGTGTCCGCGCGATCGAGAACGGCGCGGAGCGCGGTGAAACGGATCTATTCATTTGTCCCGGCTTCCAGTTCCGGCGCACCGGCGCCCTGCTCACCAATTTTCACCTGCCTCGATCGAGCCTGCTGATGCTGGTGTGCGCCTTCGCCGGATGCGAGCTGACGCTCGCCGCATACCGGCACGCGGTGGAGCGGAAATACCGCTTTTTTTCCTACGGCGACTGCATGCTGATCGTGTAGATCGGGACTTCGTGGAGACCACAACGCGTGGCCTGAAGGCCACGCCTCCAAGTAGCCGGCAGTTGAGGCGCGACCTTCAGGTCGCGCGTTCGCGCAGCGAGCCGCGGCCTGCCGCAAGTCTCGAACGATCGCCGGACCGACGGTCTATGGAAACGCGAAGATGCCCTCTAGGCTTCGGCCAGCGCGCGATGCACCAGGTGGATGCTGATGGCGCCCTCGCCCACCGCGGATGCCACGCGCTTCACGTTGCCCGAGCGCACGTCGCCGACGGCGAAGACTCCGGGCAGGCTGGTTTCGAGCATCTGCGGACGCCGCGTCTGCGGCCGTTGTGCGTTGCCTCCCGAATCGTCCAGGTCGCGGCCGGTGAGGATGAAACCCTTCGAGTCGAGCGCGAGGCAGCCGCGCAGCCATTCGGTCTGCGGCGACGCCCCGGTCATGATGAACAGGTTCGAGACCGGGTGCGTCGAGACCTCGCCGGTCTTGCGATCGCGCCAGGCCACGCGCTCCAGATGGCCGTCGCCTTCGAGGCGCACGACCTCGGTGTGGAAGTGCAGCTCAATGTGCGGATTTTCGGTGAGGCGCTGGATCAGGTAGCGCGACATCGTGCTCGAAAGCTCGCCCGAACGTACCAGCACGTGAGCCTTGCGCGCGGTTTCGGACAGGAACACGGCAGCCTGGCCCGCGGAATTTCCGCCTCCCACGACTGCGACCTCTTCGCCCTCGCAAAGCTGGGATTCGATAAAGGTCGCGCCATAGTACACGCCTTCGCCTTCGAATTTTTCAAGATCCGGAAGCGCGGGCTTGTTGTACTGCGCGCCGGTCGCGATCACGATGGCGCGCGTCGCGACCGCGTCGCCGCTGTCGAGCAATACATGATACGGGCGGCGGTCGCAGTCGAGCCGCACCACTTTGCGCGCGATCATCATCTTCGCGCCGAACTTCTGCGCCTGGGTAAGTGCACGCGCGGCCAGTTCCTGACCCGAGACTCCCGTGGGAAATCCGAGATAGTTTTCGATCTTGGAGCTCGATCCCGCCTGGCCGCCGGGCGCGTGCGTTTCGATCACCAGAACGTCCAGCCCCTCCGACGCCGCGTACACGGCCGCAGCCAGGCCAGCGGGACCCGCGCCCAGAATCACCACATCGTGCACCTGCGCGCCGTCGATCACCGCGTTCAGCCCGAGACAGTTGGAGAGCTCCTGAATAGAAGGACTGCGCATCACGTTGCGTCCGCGGCAGATCACCACCGGGACCTCGGACGGGTTCACGTTGAAGCGGTCCAGCAACTCCTGGGACGCTTTGTCGGTATCGAGATCGACGTAGGTGTAAGGGTATCCATTGCGGGTCAGGAATTCGCGCAGTTCGAGTGTTTTGGCCGAATGGCGCGACCCCAGCAGGATCGCATTGCCGTAACCGTGCCGGATCAACTCGAGCCGGCGCAGAATGAAAGCGCGCAGCAGCAGCTCGCTCAGCTCGGCGTCCCTGGCCACCAGGTTGCGGAGCGCGGCCGCATCGAGCTCGAGGAACACGCCGGGTTCGGTGACGCGTCCCGTCACCAGCGACCTTTGACCGGAGATCATGTTGATTTCGCCGGTGAACTCTCCCGGACCGTGCGTGGCGATCCCGCGTTCCCCGTCGAGGGACGGCTGCACGATCTCCATGCCGCCTGAAAGGACCACGAAGAAGCGCATCTCGGCTTCGCCGGGCTCGAACAGGATGTCCCCGCGCTGGACCTCGCGAAGCTTGCCCAAGGGACGAATGCGGTCGATCTGCGCGGGGGTCAGGACCGGAAACGTCTGCGTATTGCGATCCAGAAAGCTCAAGGGAGGAAGGGTGGCCATGTGTTCATTTTCCCACTCGCGTCAATGTTCGATTCACTTCAGGGGATCGTCCGCGCCGAGTGCAAGCTGGCTTACAATGGGAGTTCGGCCGTGCGAAACCTTGTTTGCGCCTGGTTGCCCTGCGTGTTGGCCTCCGTGCCGTTGTTTGCCGCGAGCGTGCCTCCGCTGATCTGCGCGTCGGGTGGGCCGGTGGGAACCATTGAGCTGCGTGTCTTCTCGCCGTCGCCGCGCAGCGCCAAAATCGCCTTGCCGCTGCGGACCATGACCAAGCTGGAGGAAGGCGATACCGTCCTGTATCGCCCGGTCCTGCGGCCTCACGAGCAGCGCAAGGGTGAGGTGACGCTGGTGCTCGCGCCCGCCGACAAGCAGAAAGCAGGGCGCGACAAGATTCTGATTTTCGACGCGCGTCCGGCGGACAAACCGCAGCACTGGGTGGTCCCGTGGCGAACCTCGCTGGTCGCTTTTGTTTATGGACCTTCGGGGTTAAACGTCAAGAAGGTCGAGTCCTTTTTGGACAAGGATGACGAGCTGATCGGGGAGCTGGCCGATTATGCCGACAAGACCGCCAAGACCGAGGCATTGATCGCGGCGCTGACCGCGGGCGACAATTCTCAGGAATCGTTGAACGCGGCCTTGCACGGCTTTTCCTCCCAGTTCGGCACCACCGGGACGCTCAATCGCACCGCCCCCATGAACCAGCAGACCATGATCATGCTGCAAACGCTCAACCCGACGGTGGCCAGCTACGATCCGCTCGCGGGGCAGGGCGCGGCGCCGGTGGGACAAACCGCGGGCCTGGCGACCTCGGTCGCGGAAATGTTCTTCGGCAGTCCCATTGGGCTGGCCGCCGGCGGAACGGCGATGCTTCTGAACGTGGGCGCCATGGCGTTTCCGCGATCCGAATTCCGCTCGATGTTTTCGCAGCCCATGCCGGACGACGCGCTCGGTTTATGCGCCAAGACCGGCGCGCCGGCGGCGCACACGCGCGTGGCCTATCTATGGGCCGTACGGATTCCCAACGTGAACGCGCCTAAATTCACCATCGGGAAGGCGAATTCGCTGCCCTCCGATCTCAAGTCCCCGCTGCCGCTCACCGGCCCCGACGCGGATTGGAAATTCCTGGACCACGCGCGCAACTGGACACTCACACCCGACCGCGGCAAGCCGGTTGCCGTGAAAGTGCAGGTCCTGGCGAACACGAAAAGCATCGAGGTCGCGCTGGCCAAGGACGTCAAACCCGGCCGCTACGGCCTCAGCGCCGATTGGGATTGGGACAAGTTCGAGGTTCAGGGATTTTTCGGGGTGCGCCCGCTCGATGCCTTCGCTTCGGCGAAACTCAAGCCGGCATCGCAGGATCGCCTGGTCGCGGGAGGGGGAAAAGTGCCGCTGACGCTTGAAAACGGCGATTTCGAGTTCGTCACAAAAGTCGAGATCAAGAAGCTGAACGACGAATTTGCGTCCGAGAGCTCGGTTCCCTTCGTGCTTCCCCAGGGCCTGCGCGGCGGCGTGCAGGATCACATGGACATTCAGGCCGACACCTCCAGCCTCGATCCCGGAGCTTACAACCTGATTCTTACGCAGGTGGACGGTAAGGCGCACGACGTCCGCCTGACGGTGCTGCCGCCGCTTCCGGTGATCGACAATTTACCCGTCACGGTGAACCAGGGCGCTTCGTCGGTCAACTTCGAGCTGCATGGAAAGCGCCTGGATCTGCTCGAGCATGTGGAGCCATCCGGGGGAAGCGCCACGCTCGGGGCTGCTTCGGCCGACGGCACATCGCGACCGATCACGTGGAAGCTCAAGCCCGGCCTGGCATCCGGCGTGAGTTTTTCGCTGACCGCTCGAGTGGCGAATCGCAGCCAGATGCTGACGTTCGCGGATGCGCTGAACATCGTCGCGCCGCGGCCCTCCATCGCCCAAATCGCGGTTTCGCAGATTCCGGAGCAGGAGGTTCATCTCGATTCGGGCGAACTGCCCGGAGCGCTGGTGCTGAGCGCGATGCTTCGCGTCGCCAACCTGCCTGCCGATCCGGCGGTGCATCTCGAGTGCGAGCAGTCGCCGAGCGGAGCCGTCACGCTACAGCCCGGCCAGCAGTCCCGCGGCGCGCGCCTGGAGCAATTGACCGCCGACCAGCTTTTCCTCACCTTCGATACGGCGCAGTGGATCAACGGTTGCGATTTGCAAGTGTCGCTCAGCGGCGCGAGCGGCGCATCCGGGGCGCGCAGTGTCGGCCGCATTGTGGGTGTGCCTTCCATCGAGCAGTTCAGCCTGGACCCCGGCGCCGCGTCCGACGTCCCGGCCACGCTGATCGGGCGGAACCTGGAAAACATCGACAAGGTCGGCTGGGCTCCGGACCAGCCGGTTGCGGTCTTGAGTCTCCCGCAGCCGCTACCCGACGATGGCGGCCGTCAGAAGCTGGATGTGCGCATGCCGCCCCCGCCGTCACCCGATGCGGTCCTATATCTGTGGCTGCGCGGCGACCGCAAGGCGCGCGTAACCACCATCCGCGCCGAATAATTCGCAACCCGCCGATTGAGTGATTGGCGGATATACCCGTTGACAATATAGCCACAGTGAGTATAATTGTTCGCATGAAGGATCTTCCCCTTCCGGCGACCCTCCTTCCGCTCCCGCCGGCGACCTTTCATATCCTGATGGCGCTCGCCGAGGATGACCGCCACGGCTACGCCATCATCCAGGACGTCTGCGCCCGCACCGGCGGCGAATTGAAGCTCAGCGCCGGAACGCTGTACCGGTCGATCCAGCGCATGCTCGAACAGGGCCTGATCGTCGAGACTGACGAGCGCCCCGCGCCGGATCAGGATGACGAGCGCCGCAGGTATTACCGCATCACGCCATATGGCGAAGCGGTCGCGCGCGCCGAAGCGCAGCGCCTGACGCAACTGGTAAAGCTCGCGCGCCAAAGCGGATTCGCTCCCGGGAGGGCGTGATGAAGCCGTATCGCGCGCTGCTGCACGTCTACCCCGCGTCGTTTCGCGCCGAATACGGCGACGAGATGGAGGCCATCTTCGCCCGCCGCGCGCGCGATGCTTCGAGCCCCGCCGCGCTGGCGATTCTGTGGACCGGCACGATTTTCGAAGTTCTCTCGAACGCGGCGCTGGTTCACGCCGACATCCTGCGCCAGGACCTGCGCTACGCCGCGCGCACGCTGCGCCGCACTCCGGGATTCACGCTCACCGCGATCGTCGTGGCCGCGCTCGGCATCGGCGCCACCACTGCGGCCTTCACCATGGTGAATCATGTCCTGCTGCGACCGTTCCCCTTCCTTCGGCAGGACGAGCTGGTGAATCTCTACGAAGATCATTCGTTCTCCGCGGGCGTGGACGGCCGCGAATGGGACGTCGCGCCCGCCAATTTCCGCGACTGGAAGCGCCTCAGCTCGTCTTTCGAAAGCATGGCCTTCTATCACAACGGCATGGTCAACCTGGTGGGCCAGGGCGAGCCGCGCCAGGTCGCGGCCGTCTGGGTCACCGCCGATATGTTCCCCACGCTCGGCGTGAGCGCGGCGCTCGGCCGGGTCTTCACTCTCCAGGACGATCGCGACGGCGCGCCCGGAACCGTGGTGCTCAGCGATTCGCTGTGGCGTGACGCCTTCGGCGGCGACCCGGGTGTGCTCGGCCGCAAAGTTTTGCTCGACGATGAGCCGTTCACCGTCATCGGCGTCATGCCGCGCGATTTTTATTTCCCCAATCGCACCGCGCTGCTGTGGACTCCAGTGCGCTTCGCGCCATCCAACTACGAAGATCGCAACGACAATTGGGTGTACGGCGTCGCGCGCCTGAACCCCGGCGTCACGCTCGAAAAAGCGCGCGCCGAAATGAACACCATTGCCGCCCAGATGCAAAATGCATATCCAAAGGAGCTCGGGCACATCGGCATCACCCTGGTAAAAATCCGTGACGATCTGCATTCCCAGTCCGCGTCGCTTCTGGTCGCGCTGTTCGGCGCGGCGCTCTGCGTTCTGCTGATCGCGTGCACCAATCTCGCCAATCTTCTGCTTTCGCGCGCCTTGATGCGCCGCCGCGAGCTCGCCGTGCGCGCGGCAATGGGCGCCGGCCGCGAGCGCCTGGTGCGCCAGATGCTCACCGAAAGCCTGATTCTGGCCCTCGCCGGCGGCGCGCTCGGCGTGCTGATCGCGGCCGCTTCGCTTCCTCTGTTCGTCCGCCTGATTCCCGTGTGGCTCCCCGTGTCGGAAATGCCGTCGCTCGACTGGCGCGTGTTCCTGTTCGCCGCCTTGGTGACTCTGGGCACCGGGGGCGGGTTCGGGCTGGTGCCGGCGCTGCGCGCCTCCCGCCGCGACGACGCCGGCGGTCTGCGCGATTCCTCCCGTTCCGGCGGCGGACGGCGCGAGCGTCTTCGTTCCGCGCTCGTCGTCGCCGAAGTCGCCGGATGCGTGGTGCTTCTGGTTTGCTCGGGGCTGTTCGTCCGTGCGTTGTGGCGCGTCGAGGCCGTCGATCCCGGATTCCGCGCCGACAACGTGCTCACGCTGCGCACATCGCTGCCCATGCCCCAATACCAGGCCGACGCGCCGCGTAACCAGTTCTACGATCGCGTCCTCGCCGACGCACGCCGCCTTCCCGGGGTCACCGGTGCGGCGTACATCACCTTTCTTCCCATGGTGATGACGGGCGGAGTCTGGGCCGTTGAGGTCGAAGGCAAGCCCGAGCCGCTCACCGCGCGCCAGAACGCAAGCATGCGTTTTGTGACGCCCGGATTTTTTTCCGTCATGAGCATTCCCCTGCGCGCGGGCCGCGACGTCGCGCTCTCCGATACGCATGCGGCGCTGCGCGTCGCGGTGGTCAGCGCGTCTTTCGCGAAGCGCTACTGGCCCGGCGAAAATCCTTTGGGCCGGCGCTTCAATTTCGGCAACGCGGAGCGCACCATCGTCGGCGTCGTTGGCGATATCCACGTGCGCGGGCTTGAACGCTCCAGCGAGCCGCAGGTCTACCTGCCATACCAGCAGTACGACAACGATAAAATCTCGCCGTTCTACGTTCCCGGAGCCCTGGTGATTCGCGCGGCACCCGATGCCGCCGCACTTGCGCCCGCGCTGCGCCGCAGTGTTCATCAAATTGACCCGCAGCTGCCCGTCTCCAACGTGCGCATGCTCTCCGACATTGTCGATAGCCAGACCACTCCTCGCCGCGTGCAACTGCTCGCGCTGGGATCCTTCGCCGCCATCGCGTTCCTGCTCGCCGCCATCGGAATCCACGGCCTGCTTTCGTTCGCCGTTTCGACGCGAACTCAGGAGATCGGCGTCCGCATGGCGATGGGCGCCCGCTCCGCCGACATTCTTGCGCTGGTGGTTGGCGACGGCCTGATCCTCGCCGCGGTGGGAATTTTGGCCGGCGCCGCGCTTGCCTATGGCGCCGGAGTCGAGCTCGAATCGCTGCTCGCCGGAATCCATCCCGGCGATCTCGCTACGTTCGCCGCGGCCATCGCGCTGTGCCTGGTCATGACTTTTGTGGGAACCCTGCTTCCCGCTCTCAAGGCCATGCGCATCGATCCGGCGACCGCGCTGCGCGCCGAGTAAATCGCTACCGCGCGGCGCGTTCCGCGACGTGTTCGAGCATCCGGTCCAAGTCGGCGCGCGAATAATACCGCCCGCGCATCACCACCCCCGCGATCTTTTGCGTGTTGGAGATATCTTCGAGCGGATTCGCGTCCAGCAGCACCAGGTCCGCGGACTTCCCCTTCTCCACCGTTCCCCAGGCCGGAAGCTGCCCGAAATACACCGCCGCGTTGCGCGTCGCCGACTGCAACGCTTCCATCGGCGACAGTCCCGACTTCACCAGCAGCTTCAGCTCCTCGTGCAATCCGAATCCCGGATAGATCGGATTGTAGCCGTTCGCATCCGTGCCCGCGAGAAATTCGACCCCGGCGCGATGCATGTCGCCGACCAGCTTTTCGTAGCGCTCGAGCAGCGCCTGCACGCGCGCTTCCCATTTCCCGTATTGCTCCGGCGAAAGATCCTTCAGGAAATAAGTTTTGCGCGGGTCCCACTGCTCGTTCCACGCTTTCAATAAATATTTCCGCCGCGGATCGTGAACGAAATCCTCCTCGCGCGCCCGCGCGAATCCTTCGAGCAGAGCGAGCGTGGGCGTCTGCCAGGTCCCGTTGGTGGCGAACGTTCGAAACAAAATCTGCGCTTTGTGTTCGTCGTAGGATTCATCGAGCATCTTCGAATCGGGCCACGCCAGTTCGCGCATCCGCTCCTCCGGCGGCATGCTCCGGTCGAGCATCATCGCCACGCGCTCCTTGCGCAGTTGCTCCTCCTGCGTCGAGCACGCCAGCAGAATTCCATTCAGATGCTCCTCGCTGCGCTGTCCCGCATCCGACGCTTCGAGCGGACTCACCGTCTCCGGCACGTGCCCCGCGAACGGAATTCCGATCGCATGCGCCTCTTCGACGATCGCGAAGTACGCCTCGCGCGGAACGCTCGAATAGATTTTCAGGAAATCGACGCCGCTGCGCGCCAGCGCGATCACCGCGTCGCGTCCCTGCTCCGCCGTCGCCACCGCGAAGGCTCCCGGCGGCGCCGGACCGCTCCACAGCATGGGTGGACCATCCAGAAATCCGGGCGCGAAAATCCTGGGCACGTCGGGCCGCGCTCGCCATTGCCGGATTACCGGCATGGGAATCCCCGTGAACATCTCGCGCACGCCGGTGATCCCATTCGCCACCAGCAGCGGGAAAAAAATTTCGGGAGGTCCCAGGTGAATGTGCATGTCCCACAACCCGGGGATCAGAAATTTTCCCTTTCCGTCGACGATGGTCGCGGTGCGCGGAACGTGCGGGATTTTTTTGGCGATCTGCGCGATGCGATCGCCGTCGATGGCGACGCTCAGCGGTTTGGTCGCGGGCGCGCCGGTCGCATCGATGATGCGCACCTGCCGGATGACGATGGATTGCGCGCCCAGCGAAGACGCGAACAGCCAGAAAAGCGCGCGCCGGACCACCCCGCGCGCTCTACAGAAGTTTATCGATCGCCGCTTCAATGGTGGGAATCGGCGTTTCCCCGATGAACGCCTTCACTTTCTTCCCCGCGCGATTGTACAAAAACAGCGCCGGCAGCGCGCCGCCCCAGTTCGGATCGATCGCGTCGCAGAACTTGTCTTCATCCGCGGTTTTGCGCCAGTAGGTCTGACCCGCGACTCCATATTCGGCGAGCGCCTTCACCGCCAGTCCCTGCTTGTCCGCCTCGTCGTTGGAAATGGTGATCAGATCGAAGCCCCGCGCTTTGAGCTTCGCCGCCAGCTTTTCAAGCGCCGGCATCTCCGCGCGGCACGGCTTGCAGTACGTCGCCCAGAAATTCACCAGCACCACTTTCCCCTTGTGCGCCGCGATCAGCTTGGAATATCCCGCGTCGTCAACAGGCGTGAGGTTTTGTCCGAACCCCAGCGCCGCCAGCGCGCACACCGCGATCATGTATTTCATGGCTTCTTTTCCGGTTTCTCCTGCTTGTCGAGCTTCAGATTCACCACCGGCTGCTTGCGCGTGTCGAAAACGCTGAGCGTCTTCCACCCGCTCGTCATGCCGTTGTAGCGCGCCTCGAGCTGATAATCGTTGTCGATCTTCAGCCCCGCGAAATGGTACGCGCCTTCCTTCTCCGTAATGAACGACCGCACCTGCAGCGTCCGTTCGTCCTTCAACTGCACCACCGCGCCATCGATCGCTTTGCCGTCGGCGTCGCTAACCGTGCCCTGCACCGTCCGCTCGGTCTTTGCGAGCTTCTTCTCGGCCTTGGTCTGCTGCGCCGGCGCGACAGCCGCGGCCAGCGCGACGAACGCGATCCATCGCATCATTTCCCGTACCTCACTTCGACTCCGGCGAAAGCACCAGGTTCACTTCCACGCGCTCCGACCCGGGAACGCCGCCGCCCGCCACCTGCGCCTCTTTCTGGTCCGCGCGGAATCCCTTCATGGTCGCCTTCAACACGTACACCGCCTCGACCGCCGGCACCCGAAATTCGAACTCGCCGCGGAAATTCGTGGTGGTTTCCCGCTTTTTCGCCTTGGGATTGTCCTTGGCCTGGAGCACCACCTTCGCGTCAGCGAGAGCCAGCCCCGGATCGCGAAACACCGCTCCCTCAATGATCGAATACGATGCGTTTTTCTGCCCGAATGCCAGGGCGCAAAATAAGATCGCGCCGGCGATCCTACTTCCATTCATCGTCCTGTTCGTCCTCGTCTTCTTCCAGGTCTTCGTCGTCATCCTCGAAATCGTCGTCTTCGTCGAGATCCTCGTCTTCGTCTTCGTCGTCATCGCCGTCTTCGGCGTCGGGCGTCAGTTCGAGCGGGCTCACGCTGCTGACGCTCAGGTTCGCTCCACAGTCTTCACAGATCAGCGAATCGCCTTCGTCCAGTTCTTCTTCGTCCACATCGATCACGGCGTCGCACATTGGACAGTTGACCATCACTTCCTCCACCAGGCGCATAGGTTACCGCCTCTCTTCAAACCTATTTTTACCACGATGCCGCTGAAGCCGAGACTATACCGGCTGACCCGCGCGTTCGCCGTGCGCCGCTAGCGCGCGTCTCATCTCTGACACTCCCGGCGTGACCAGCGTTTTTTCCAGGTCCTCGCCCGTCTCGATCATGTATTGCAAATGTTGCGCCGCGATCTTCAGGCACCAGGCATCGGTCAGCGCGTGCCCGGTCTCCTCGCCCAGCGCCAGCAGCAGCGGATGCGCGAGCGCAATCACCCGCTCCTGTTTGGGCTCGTCGCGCGTCCAGATCACGAATTTCACGTCCACCGTGTCGGCGTGCCGGATCGAAATCCCGGTCTGCAGCCACCGGAACTCCACCTCCCAGGTCCTGCCGAACGGATCGGGACCTGCTTCGAAACGCCGGAAATTTTCACTCATCGATTTTCAGAGTAACAAAAGCGCAGCCGAAGGAATGCGCGCGAGAATCCGCCGCCGCGGCTATTGAAGGCTGAGAGTGTACGCTGCCGCGACCCGTGTGCCCACCTGCAGCGTGACGCTTTCCGGACCGGAGCCCAGGCCCGCCGGCACCACGAAATCCACTACGCTCAGATTCTGTCCGGACGATGTCACCGCCACTGCCGTGGTGAGCACCCCTCCGACCGTGATCTGGATGTCCCCGAGCGCCGGCAGCAATCCGCTCTGATCCGGCAGCCCGGCGATGGTCAGCGCAACCGTGGTCCCGCCCGTCACAGGCGAGTTCGCGCTCACCGCCGCTCCCGACGCGCTCGAAGCCGCCACGATCATCGGCGGCGGCACGTCGACTTGGATCACCACGGGCGCCAGGCTCACCCCAGCGGGTGTGAACAACCGCACCACGGCGGGACCGGCCAGCGCGCCGCCCGGCACCTGCGCCAGCAGTTGATTATTGGGACCCACCGCGAACGTAGTCACCTGGTTCGCGATCGTCAGCACGTACCCTGACAGGTTCGCCGGCAGCCCCGCGGTGTTGATCACCGCAACCCCGCCGGCCGGCACTCCGTCGAGCCCGGTTGCCTGGTTCACGATCGGCGTCAGCAGCGTCGCCTGCCCCGCTACGGCGGGTGTGACCTGAAACGCTGTGTCCATCGTGGTCAGACCCAGACCGCTCTGCACGCTCACCGTGACGCTCTGCGCGGCCGCGTTGGGATTCACCGAAATATTCGCGTACGCCAACCCGGGATTCACCACCCACACCCCGGTCACCACCACGTCGCTCGTGCCGAATCCCACCACCGTCTGCCCGCTGACGAAATCCGTGCTGTATCCCGTGATCGCCACCATCTGGCTGGTTCCCGCCGCGGCGCTCGCCGGACTCACGGTGATCGAGGGAAATGCAGGACCGCCGTAAGTGAATTGAACCGGAATGGTCCCCGGAGCCAGCGTCTCCCAGGACGTCTGGCTGTCGGAAGCCAGCGCTTCCACCGACGTCTGGTACCCGTTGGTCGCCGGAGGCGCCACCGCGGTAATCGATCCGTCCGGATTGTTCGTCGCCGAAATCGCAGGAAGGCTGTCGAACACGATTCGCGTCCCCGCCAGGTTCGAGCCGGTGATGTTCACCGTCGTATTTCCCTGCCCGTCGGTAGCACCGGAGACTGCGGTGATCGATGGCGGCGCCGAATTCACCACCCGAAATGCGGACGGCAGCACATATATGTCCCCGTTCAGCGTCGCGGTGAGCGCCACGGGCGTCGTCGCCCCCACCGCGTTGGGGACCACTTCGATGATCAGGAACTGCTCCGGCGGCGCGCCCGCCTGCGTGACCGTCGTGTAGTAGGCAAGTGTGGAGGGAACCAGTTGCGCCGCTCCTCCGATCAAGCCAAGGCTCAATCCCGGCGCGACTTGATTCCCGTTCACTGCCACACCATTCGCCTTGAACACCAGCCAGCCGTAATTCTGGATGGGAGGCTGACTCACCGCGACGTTTCCCGCACCCGGATATCCGTATGTCGTCATCGCCGAGACGGCAGGTCCATTGGGCCGCGGCGGAACGCTGAAGTTCACTCCGCCCGCGTTGTTCGCCGCGGTCACCGTCACCGGCTGCGACTGCGTCCAGTCCGTCGTCCCGCCAAAAAACTGTGTACCGAACGACGTATAAGCCGAAAACGCGTTGCCACTCGGCCCGATCGGTGGAAATAAATTGTCTGGATACGCTTCGCCCTGGGCCGGCGGAGGCAGCGGCGCCGCGTACACAAGATATTGCCCCGGCGCAATGCCGCCGATCGTGTAGCTTCCGTCGGGATTCGTAATCCCGCTCACCGCAGTCCCGTTCAGCGACAGCGCCACCACGCTGGCCATATTGACGCCGTTTCCGCCTAGCGTCACCGATCCGCTGATGCTGCCCGTGCCCGTTGGAAATCCGTTGGCCGGATACAGCAGCGACACGCCGGCGATATCATCAGCGGCGAGGGGCGAGGCCTTGGTCGACGCGCGGGTTACCTGCGTCGACATCACACTCGACGTTTCCGTGTGCTGCAGCCCCAGCGAGTGCCCGAACTCGTGCACCAGCGTCACGAAAAACGCGTCCGAATAGCTGGATTGCTGGTTCAGCGTCAGGTCGCTTTGAAGCTGGATCTGGGAATGCACGAGCGGCAGAAATGTCGCCCCGTTGGCCAGGTACACTGCCGGATTGGCAACTGTCGTAACGAAGGTCTGCGCCAGAAGCCCGGGCGGAATCTCGTCGCTGAACACCACGTCCACGCCCGGCGACGCTTCCGGCGTGGTCATCGGCGACACTCCGTCGAACTGCAGCTTCACCGCCGCCGTATTCACCGAGTTCCACACGTTCGCCGCCGCGCGGATCTCACTGACGATCGCCTGAAAGCTGTCGCCCGGCATCAGCGCGCTCGGGCCCCCTTCCGCGATCACGTAGGGCGCCGTGTTGTTCTGAAGCCCATAGGGATCGGCGGGGTTCTGATCGAACTTCACCGGCACGGGCGTGAACGGAGCGGCGTTGCCGGCGAAGTAGATCCAGTAATAATACGCCGAAGCGACCGGCGCGAGCGCGGCTGCCGCCGCCAGCATCGCCGCAATCCGCCACTTCAGCATTACTGGAGCACCTTCTGGATCTCACTGCGCAGCGCGGCCAGCGTCATCGTCACCGCCGAGGCCGGCACTGGCGCGCCGCCTGGGTTCACGACCACTCCCGCCGCGGCTGGGCGCGTCAGCACCGCGTTGCCCGAGGCGTCCTGCCCCACGCTGAACAGCCCTTGCGATAATCCGATAATCTGCGTCAGCCCCGTGCGGCTGGTCCACAGGAAGATGACGTACTCCTGGCCGGCGATGAGTGTTGGCGCGCCTGCCACCATCTGCCGGATTGCTCCCGCCGTCCCTCCCGGAATCGCCACCGAGCTCGTGTCCGGGCCGTTTTTGAGCGTTTCGAGCACAGTCAACTGATAAACCGTATATATGTTGCGCCCGCGCAAAGTCGCCGTCGATCCCGCGACCTTAACCCGAACAACCGCCGTGGATTGCCGGATCATCTGGTCGGTCGACAGCAGTTGCAGGGTCGTCGCCCAGCCAAGGCTGGACATGAGGCAGGCGACAATTGGTCCGGCGCGCATGGAACGTTCAAAGTTAAGCAACTTACATTCCAGCGTTAAGTGTTTGATGTGACGTTACTTGGCCTGCAAGATCAGAGGCCTTTTGTGGAGCTTCGACACGTCGCTTGAGACATCCCGTCACACTCGCCCGAAACGGAAAATCTCAAATACAGGCCGCCCGTGAGAATCCTGGATGACCTGGATCGTCTCCTTCTTGAACCCCAAGCTGGCTGCGGCTTGATCGGCGCGCTCGTTCACGCCCTTAAAAACCTCCCGGCCTGCCACGTGACCGATAAAGATACCGTCCGGATCTTCCATGATCCGCTTTATGACGGCGCGCTCGGTTTCGTCCGGATGGTCATGGTCGAACAAGCCCATCACGGCGTAAATCGTGAGCCGCCCCTGGTGCAGGAGCGCCAATGAGTTCACCATGCCCCAGTCGATCGCATAAATAGTCTTGTGATTCTCGGGCATCGCCGTAGAAAGCCGGTATATCGCGTCGGTGAAGTTACCGAAGGCGCCGTCGCGGTCGAACTCCACCAGGTACTGGTTCACCACCAGCAGGTTCATCGCGACCATCGCGACGGCAGCGACCGTCGCCGCGCGCCTCCGCGGCAATGCCGCGAGCACCAGCGCCACGAAGAACTGAGGAAAGGGCCATAGCAGCACGGCGTGATGAATCGCCGCACCCGCCCCACGCGTGATCGCCATGCCCATCCACGTCACCAGCATGAAAATCAGCGCGAACCAGGGTCCGCGCTTGCGCCACCACCACGGCACGGCGGCGAGCGCGGCGAGGAACACGAAATCGAAGCCCGTCCGCCGATGATCGCCCAAATGATTCCGAATCCAATCGGCGATTTTTCCCCGCCACGTCGACGCCGGGCGCTGATAGCCATCCCAATCCGGCGCGGGAAGGAATCCCAGCAGTCCTGAGCCGTTCATCGCCCCCTGCACCATATGTCCCTTGCCCACGACGATCTGGGATATCGAGGCCGGCTCCAACCGAAAGTTCTCGCCCAGGGTCGCATTGCGGTGCTTAAGGTTGAAAATGACAAACGGCAGCGCGCCGATCAGAAATGCCGCCGCAGCGGCGCCTATCCGCCGGAACGTCAGCAACTGTCGAACTTCCGGCCAGAAGATCGTCACTCCGCAAATCAACCCGCCCAAAATCCAGAACATCAGCGCCTTGTTCCACAATCCGAGTCCCAGGAAAAAGAATCCTTGCGCCAAAACGCGCATCGTATGGTCGTGCTGGCCAAATCGAAGCAAGGAAAGGCAGCCGGCCACTAATAAGAGGTGGCCCAGCGCAACCGGACCCCAGTCGAAGGTGTTGGTAACCAGGAAGATCGGATCGGTGGCAAGCAGGAAGGCTGCGCAAAGGCCCGCGAAAGAGCCCCCGACTCTCGTCGTAAACCTGTAGAAAAGAAAAACAGTTAGTGCTCCGGCGCAGACCATCGGCAGGCGCACCGACCAAACAGTCACATGCCAGATTTGAAAAATAAAGAAGTACAGAAAGGTCTTCAGAGTCCCCACATAGGACATGACCATCAAAGGAATATGCCAATGCCAGAGCCTGAGGTATAACTCCTTTGGATTGTATAAATAAAGGGGAACCGCAAAAAGCGCTTCGTCTTCCTGAATTCCCGCGAAAGGGGCGAGCGACGCGCCCAGCAGAAAGAACAGGAGGGACGCCGCGATGGCGCAGAAAGCTCGAAAACGTGTGCTAAGATTCGTCACGAAAAGAAGTTTGAGATTTTTTACCGGCTGACAACACAGTATACGTCAAGGGAATTAAGCCGGCTAATCCGGCAGACGTGGTCGCGCCGTAATGAATTCTATGGCATCGGCCGATAAAGAGCGGATATGAGAGGCGGAAAGCGCAAGGAGAAGCGTGGCGATGTCCAGGCCTGGAATCCTGGCAGCAAAATTGCTTGCATAGCGCAGACAGATATGCTATCGTGTGGAAAGTCTTTATCGAAGGCCCGGGACGCGGGGGCGGAAGCGCACCGCGAACGTTCGGGATCTGCCGCGCGGCAGTGCCGCTCGCGCAGAGGCTTAATATCCACACTGCAACCCGCAGTTCTGGTGAGTTACAAATCGATTTGGACCTTTGAACCTTTTCGCGTCACTTTGCGTCTAATGCCATGTGATGCGGGACGGTATGAGAGCAAGAAGATAGTTACCGAAAAAAGAAAAAAGAAAGAAAGAGACAGGAGAGGCAGTCATGACCAAGAGTGAGTTGAACAAGTTTAGAAATATATTGGAAGCCAAGCAGGCCGAGCTCGCCCAGTTTGTCCGCAACCGCGAGGGCATCGCAATCGAAAAGAGTCCCGATGCGCTCGACGAAGTGCAGCACGCAGCCGAGCGCGAGCTGGCCATCCGCAACCTGGACCGTGAATCGAACCTGCTGCGCAACGTGCGCGCGGCCCTGCGGCGTATCGACGAAGGAACCTTCGGAGTGTGCCTGCACTGTGAGGAGGAGATCAGCCCCAAACGGCTTGCCGCCGTGCCCTGGGCTCCCTTCTGCATCCAGTGCCAGGAGATCGCGGACCGCAACCAGGGCGACGGCTCCGACAGCCTCGACGAGTTGCTGGTCAACGCAGCCTAACCCGGTCTCTAAATCAAGGGCGCGGGTCGCAGGGTGGCTACGCGGTCCGCGCCCTTGGTGTGTGTGAACACCGGATGAAGGAAACCATCCGTCCCGCTTTCTCGCCTTGGCGGCGATAAGAATAGAAAATTTCCGGCTCGCAGACGGTGCAGCGGCCGATCGATTCGATGCGCTCGGCTCTCACGCCGCATTCGAGCAACTGCGCGCGATTGGTTTCGGCCAGATCGACCTTTCCTTTCCCGGGCTGGCCGAAACGCCGCGCGACTTCATCACCGACCTCATAACAGCACACGCCGATTCCCGGCCCGATCGCCGCGAATAAATCCGACGGATCCGTTCCGAATTCCGCGCCCATTCGCCGCACGGTTTCTGGAGCGATCCCCGCGACGGTACCGCGCCACCCGGCATGAATCGCCGCGACCGCGCCCACGCGCAGATCGGCGAGCAGAATCGGGAAACAATCCGCGGTGCGGATCGACAGCGCCAGTCCGGGCGCTTGTGTGATCAGCGCGTCTCCTTCGCCCGCGCACCCACTCCCCTGCGCCAGCAGTACACGATTCGAGTGAATCTGCCGCAGGCTCGCCATGCCGCGCTGCTCAATATGGTCGTGGCGCGTGCCGAAGCCGTGCTCGACTCCCGCCAGCTCACCGAAACGCTCGAGTGTCAGGATCAAGCGCGGCGTTTTACTCCGGCTTGGCTTTCGCTGTGAGTGTCCGCTGTGGCGGCCGCGGCTTCTGGGGAGCTCCGACCAGCGCAAAAGGAGCATCCGGATCTTTTTTCCGCCGCTTCAGCCACGCCTTGATCCTCCTCAAGACATCCATTCCCGAATCATACCAGCTACAATTCTGAGTAATGAACAAACCCCTGCTCGCGATTTTCGCGCTGGCCGTTCTGAGCTTCGCCGCCGATAAACCTGACTTCTCCGGCAACTGGAAAATGGACGCCGGTCAAAGCGATTTCGGCGGAGCGCCGGCTCCCGATTCGCTCACGCGCAAGATCGAGCAGAGCGGTCCATCGGTCACCTTCACCGACGAGCAGATGAGCGGCGCGGGCAACGACAAAGCCGTCCGCAAATACACCACCGACGGTTCCGAGACCACCTATCAATGGATGGGCAGCGAAGTAAAAAGCGCCGCGCACTGGGACGGCGACGCGCTGGTGATCATCGGCAAACAGAATGCGGCAGGAACCGACGTGGTGGTGACCAGCAACATTACGCTTTCATCCGGCGGCAAGACGCTCATCGAAAACGATAAGATTACCGCGGGCGGGAACGACGCGGGCGGCTTCAAAATCGTTTTCGTGAAGCACTAGCCCACGCGTGGTTCGGCGTCGAGCCGCCCGCCAAGATCGAGGCCACCCGACCAACGCGCTACTCGTCGAACAGAACCGAGCTCAAATACCGCTCGCCCGCATCCGGCAGGATGACCACGATCGTCTTGCCGTTCATACCCGGTTCGCGTGCGACACGCACCGCCGCCGCAACCGCCGCGCCGCAGGAAATCCCCGACAGAATTCCTTCCTCCCGCGCGAGGCGCCGCGCCATCTCGATCGATTCATCGTCGCCCGCCAGCTCGATGCGATCCACCATCTTCAAATCGAGCGTCGCCGGAATGAATCCCGCGCCGATTCCCTGAATGCCGTGCGGCCCCGGACGCGGCGTCTCCCCGCGCAGCGTCTGGGTGATCACCGCGCTTCCCTCCGGCTCCACTCCGACCGACATGATCGGCTTCTTGCGCTCCAGCTTGAAATAGCGCGACACTCCCGTGATGGTTCCACCGGTTCCGATTCCCGCGACCAGCGCGTCCACTTTGCCTTGCGTCTCGTCCCAAATCTCCGGACCGGTGGTTTTCACGTGGATCTCCGGATTGGCCGGATTCTGAAACTGCTGCAACAGCACGTAGCGGCCGGGGTTGGAGGCGACCATCTCCTCGGCGCGCTCGATCGAGGCGCCCATCCCCAGCGCGCCGTCGGTGAGGATCAACTTCGCGCCCAGCGCTTTCAAAACTTTTCGGCGCTCCATCGACATCGTCTCCGGCATCAGCAGCGTGACCGGATATCCACGCGCCGCCGCGACATAGGCGAGCGCGATTCCCGTGTTGCCGCTGGTCGGCTCGATCAGCTCTTTTCCGGGCTTGAGAATTCCGCGCCGCTCCGCGTCCCAGATCATCGACGCGCCGATGCGGTCCTTCACCGAGTACGCCGGATTGCGGCCTTCCACTTTCGCCAGCACGGTGGCGCGCGCGCCGGCGGTCACTTTGTTCAGACGCACCAGCGGCGTTCGTCCGATGCTCAGCGAATTGTCGGCGTACGCCATCAGATCTCCCAGTTGGGCACGTAGCGCGTCTGCGATTCTTTCCATTGCCGCGCCAACTCCGCGAAGGTGGTGTGGTCGACGATGGAGGAAACCGCGGCGTCCACGCGCTTCCACAGGTCGCCGAATGCATCCGCGCTTCCGCGCTTCCTCTTGCGCGTGCCTTCGATGTAAGCAAGCACGTCGCCCACGGTGATCTGGTCGGCGGTGCGCGCGAGGCGATATCCGCCCTCGGCTCCGCGCCGCGATTCGACAAATCCGCCCTGTTTCAGGCCTGCCAGAATCAGCTCCAAAAATTTTTGCGGAATCTTCTGGCGCCGCGCAATCTCAGCGATCTTTACCGGCTCGCCCTGCGGCTGCGTCGCCAGGTCGAAAATCGCGTGCAACGCATACTCGCCTTTGACGGAGATGTTCATGCGGGAAAGACGATTGTAACAACGAACGCACGGCCGGGAACGGCACGAAGCTGATAAAATCGCGGTCAAATGCGGCGATTGATTTTGTTTCTCATTTGCAGTGCGGCATTCGCGCAGACGCACCGGCTCACGCTAGAGGACCTGGTTTCCGTCGAGCCGGTCGGCGAAACCGCGCTTTCTCCCGACGGCAAGACGTTCGCCATGACGCGCAACGGCCAGATTGTTTTGATGCCGGCCGAGGGCGGATGGCTGGTGACGCTCACCAGCACGGCGGGTGGAAAATCGGGATTGAGCTGGTCGCCCGATGGGCGGCGCATCGCCTACGCGAGCCAGGGCAGCATCTGGGTCGTATCGGCCGCGGGCGGCGCGCCGCGACGGCTCACGCACGCAGCCGCGGGTCCCGGCGATCCGCGCCAGGCCGGCGATCGGCAGCCACAGTACAATCCCAAGGGCCGCTGGATTTTATTTGAAACCGGCCGCCGCGGCCACAACAACATGATGGTGGTGAGCGACGACGGCGCGGCTACCGATTACCTGACCGAGGCCAATGCCGACGAAGATGGCGCGTCCTGGTCGCCCGATGGCGCGAGCGTCTCTTACACCGAGCGCACGCCGCAGTATTTCAGCGGAAAGCTGAACGTGTTGAAGTTCGACCCGGCAACCGGTCAGGCCGCGGGCGATCCGCGCACGCTCTACACCGCGCCCAACGATCGCGGCGGCGGATGGTCGATCGGGAAGGCGCACTGGTCGCCTGACAGCCGCACGCTCGCCGTGATCTTGCAGCAGAGCGGATGGAATAACGTCTACCTGATTCCCGCGGCCGGAGGCGAGCCGAAAGCGCTGACGCACGGCGACTGGGAAGATGCGGGTCCCGTGTTTTCGCCCGACGGAAAATCGCTGGCGATCGTCAGCAATCGTGGAACGCCGGAGGACTCGCATATCTACATTGTTTCGCTCAGCGGCGAAGCCCGGCCTGTGCACGATCCCACCAGTGCGCCGGGCATGGATTCGGCGCCGCAGTGGTCGCCCGGCGGCGACAAAATTTATTTTCACCACAACACGCCGCTATCCTCCACCGATTTGGTGGAAGCGCCGCTTCAGGGAGATTCGAAAGCGCTCACGCACACCACGCCGCTCAATTTCAGCGGCGAGGCGATCGTCATGCCCGAGCTGATTCATTACATTAGCAAGGACGGCACGCGCATTTCCGCGCTGTTGTACCGGCCGCGCTCAGTCAATCCCGGCGGAAAAAATCCCGCGGTGCTGTGGATTCACGGCGGTCCGGAGGGCCAGGACACCTTCCGCTTCGACACCTGGGCGCAGTACCTGGCGCAGTCCGGATACGTGGTGCTCGAGCCGAATTATCGCGGCAGCACCGGGTACGGTGAAAAATTCCGCAACCTGAACGTCGAGGATTCAGGCGGAGGCGAGATGGACGACGTCGCCGCGGGCGCGCAGTACCTTGTCGACCACGGCATCGCCGATCCCAAGCGCCTGGCGATCGGAGGTGGAAGCCACGGCGGCACGATGGTCGGTTACGCGGTGACCAAATATCCCGACCTGTTCGCCTGCGCCATCGAACTGTACGGTGTGGTGGACCGCGCGACGTTCAATGAGCGCACCAATCGTAATTCAGCCATCCGCTGGGCGATGAAGATGGGCGGAACGCCGCGGGAAAAGCCGGAGGTGTATCGGAAAGCGGACACGCTCGCCGAGGTGGACAAAATCAAGACTCCGCTGCTGGTGATGCACGGGGAAAACGATCCGCAGGTGCCGCCGTATGAGTCGGCGCAATTCGTCCGCGCTCTCAAGGAGCACGGCAAAGTTTATTACTACTTCACCTACCCCAACGAGCTGCATGGATTCTCGCAGCGCGAGCACCGTTTGGACGCGTGGCGGCGCCAGCTCGCGTTTCTCGAAAAATACATCCAGCCGCGCTACGGCCAGAGCAGCACGTCGACCGACGATCTTCTCGCTCCTCCGCGCTAGACGATGGCGGCAACGCGCGATCTGAAGGTCGCGCCTCGACAAGCCCACCGACGCTGCCCGCAAAAAAATGCCTCGCTTGAGGCGCGGGCCTTCAGGCCGCGCGTTCTCTGGACGCCCTACTGCCGCGCCGGCGCGCTCGTCGACGTCGATGGCCGCTGCTGCGGGTTCTGATAATTCGGGAACGGCGGACGATGCGGCTGCGGCACCGGATTCGACTTCATCTGTTCCAGCGCGACCTGGACCGCCCGCTCAAGCTGCGGATCGTGGCCTTCGTGCACCGCCTTGGGATCCAGGTCCACCTGCACGTCCGGCGGGATGCCGTGATTCTCCACGTCCCACTGCCCATCCGGATTGAAAAATCCGAAGCTCGGCGCGGTCACGTTGCCGCCATCCATCAGCGGCGGATATTGCCCGATGCCCACCAACCCGCCCCAGGTCCGTTTGCCCACCAGAGTTCCGGTTTTGGTGTGCCGGAACATCCACGGCATCATGTCGCCGCCCGAGCCGGCGAATTCATTGATGATCATCACCTTCGGTCCGAACACCTGCGCAGCGGGCGTGCGATAAATCTGGCCCCAGCGCGGCTGCCACCACCCCATCAGCGGACGATCGAGCACGTTGATCACGTAATCCGCCACCTGTCCGCCGCTGTTGAAGCGCTCATCGATGATCGCCCCCTGCTTGTCGGTTTGCGCGAAATAATAACGCGTGAACGACGTCAATCCGCCCTGCGCCGTGTCCGGCATGTAAACGTAGGCGAGCTTCCCGCCTGAAAGTTCGTCCACCTTCTTGCGATTCGCTTCCACCCACGCATCGTGCCGCAACTGCTGCTCATTGGCGACCGGCACCACGGTGATTTCGCGCGACCCCGCGCCCGAAGGATCGCTTCCGATGCGCACCACCACGCTCTTATTCGCGGTCCCTTCGAGCAATCGCGAAATATCGTCGGTCGCTTTCAGATCCTGCCCGCCGATGGTGAGCACGTAATCGCCAGCCTTCACGTTCATCCCGGGCTCCGCGAGCGGCGCGTGAAGTTGGGGATTCCATTCGCCCGCCGTGTAGATTTTCGCGATCCTGTAACGCCCGTTGGCGATCTCGTAATCGGCGCCGAGCAGTCCGCCGGTCACGCGTTTGGGCTCGGGAATCGTGCCTCCGCCGCCACGCAGGTGACCTACCGTGAATTCGCTCAGGAATTCATGAATGATGTAGTTCAAATCAGCGCGCGAGGAGAGGCCGCCCAGATATTTTTCGTATTCCTTCTCCGCATCGGCCGAGTTCACGCCGTGCAGGTTGGGATCGTAGAAGTAGCTGCGTTCGATGCGCCACACTTCGTGGTACATCTGTTTCCATTCAGCCAACGGATCGACGTGCACCTCGATATCGGCCATATGCAGCGCGCCTTCGCCCGCCTTCACGGGAGCGTTCGCCGAAACGATCACGTACTGCGGCGCCGCCGGACCCTCGGCCCCGCCACGCCCTCCGCGCCCGCCGCCCGCGCCGCCCATGCGTAGCAGCATCTTGTCGCCGTTCGCGGCCAGTTGGAATCCCTGCACATTATCCGACAGCTTTTCGAGCTTGCGCGCTTTCATATCGTACTTTGAGAGCGTCAGCCCGTTGCCGGCCCCTCCGCGGAATCCCGCGCCGCCCGTCGGCTCCAACAAATAAAACATCCCGGCTTTGCCCGCTTCCAGATGGACATAGCTGCGCGCGGGAACCGGCACCGGCACGACGCGCTCGGTCAGCCGGTCGAAATCGATCCGCACGGCCTTCGGCGGCGCTTCGGGTTGCGCGCTTTCTCCTCCTCCGCCGCGTCCGCCACGCCCGCGCCCACCGCGACCCTCATTAGCCGCAACTCCGGGCTTTTCTTCATCGCTTTCCGGCGCGAACGGCGACGCGACATCGTTCGGCAGAACGAACAGGTACACGCCGCGGGTGACGTCATGCTCGTCGCTGCTCATGTCCAGGCCGCTGATGGTCGGGCCGTAATTGGTGCTCGCGGTGAAATAAAGATACTGCCCGTCGCGATCGAACGCGGGGTAACGCGCATCGCTCATTCCATCTGTAATCTGCGTGGAATTTCCCGTGTCCAGCGAATAAACGGCAATCGCGTGGAAATGATTGGGCAGGAATTTTGTAAACGCGATCCATTTCGAATCACCCGACCAGGCGATATCCCGATCCAGTGAATACATAGTGTCGCTATCGATTTTCGTGACTTTCCCCGACCCGGCCTCCACATCCCACAAGTTCAGCTCATTGTCGTTGAACGCGATGTGCTTGCTGTCCGGCGACCATTTCGGGTTGAAATAGAACGCCGATTTTCCGTCAAGCGCGATTTTTTTCGCGTCACCTTCGCCGGATTGGGATTTGATATGCAGCGCATACTCTCCCGATTCATCGGAAAAATACGCGATCGATTTTCCGTCCGGAGACCACGCCGGCGTGCGCTCCATCACCCCCGGCGTATTGGTCACATCGCGAATATCGCCCTTTTCCGCCGGCACGGTGAGGATTTCGCCGTGCGCCTCGAACACCGCGCGCACCCCATTCGGCGAAATCGCCGGATTCCGCACCTCCCGGGAAACATTCTGGAAATGCGGCCGGACTTCGGCAAGGTCCGTCGCAATCTGAATGTCCACCTTCGCACTCTTCTGCGTGGCCAGGTTATAAATGTAGATCCCGCCGAACTGCTCATACACGATTCCGCCCGGTCCCGCGCTCGCGCTGACGATGTCCTTGCCCGTGTTCTCGATCAGCTTTTTCGGCTCACGGCTGTGCCCGTCCCACATATATAAGGTCATGGGACCGGAGCGGTCCGAGAGAAAATAAACCTTGTCGCCGATCCACATGGGATTGATGTCGTTCGAATCGCTGCGCGGCACCTTCACCGTGCTCAGATCGGAAAAGTTGACGATCCACAGATAGCTCGCTTCGCCGCCGCGATAGCGCTTCCAAGAAACGAAATTGGCGAATCCCGGCGCGAACTGGCCACCGTCGAGCGGCGCGTAAACCATGCGCGCGCCGTCCGGCGAATACGCGCCGGTGCACGCCATCGGAAGCGGCAGCACCTCGGCGAATCCGCCCTCGGCCGGCGCTGTGTAGAGTTGCGTGTAGCGCGAAAAGCTGTCGCGATTCGAACGGAACACGATGCGCTTGCCGTCCGGCGTCCACCCCACCACGCGATCCGCGTCGGGATGATACGTGATGCGCTTGGGCACGCCTCCGCTGGCCGCGATCGTGAACACGTCGACGTTGCCGTCGTACTCGCCCGTGAACGCGATGGCCGATCCATCGGGAGAATATGCGGCTTCCGTCTCGAATCCCACTCCCGAGGTCAAACGCGTGGCCACGCCGCCTTGACGGCTCACCGTCCACAAATCGCCGGCGTAGGAGAAGACGATTTCCGTCTTGCTCATCGCCGGTTTCTGCAACAGATGCACGCTCGCCGGCGCCGCAAACGCCGGAGCGAAAGCGAGTACAATAGAGCAAAGGGACAGCTTCATGCCGAACAGTGTACTACCTTCGGCGCAAGCGTTGCTCCCTAACAGTTAATTCGTCGTGCTTGCGGACAATGTTACGTTGTTACGTTTCCTCCGCAACCAACAGAATTGTCAGTGCGATTCTGACTGCGATCCTGGATAGGGTCGCGCGCTATGCAAGGTACCAGGCGATGTAGCCGCGAAACAGCACACCCGACCCATAGTCTAACGCCAGAGGGACGGCTCAAAATCGTGCGCTGCCGTCCCTGAAATTCAAGCAGGAGAAAAACAAAAGTGAAGAAAAAAATCGGTCCGTATTTACCGCCTTCCTCTTGGGGATATGTCTTTTTTCGTTCGCGGCCGTCCAGACAGATGCCAATCATCACGCGGATTTTTCGAAATACCACATCTACTCGTGGATCAAAGTCCAGGCCGGAAATCAGCTCTGCCAAGCTTGACGCTTGAGCCTTTAAAATCGACATGGCCGACTTTATTATTCAGTACCCGACCTGTGTCCGAACCTGCGCGCTGCTCGCGCTGGTCCCAGCCGCTCTCTCCGCCTCCGACCGGCTGCCGGTGAACACGCCCGATATCCGCGCCGTCCGCCTCGAAGTTTTCTTTGAGACGCACAACTGCCCGGCGCCTTATCACGTTCACGACTACCTCCGCGCCGCGGATCAGAACGGCCTCGATTACCGCATTCTTCCCGCGCTCTCGGTCCGCGAAAGCACGTGCGGACGCTACGCGCGCATGAACAACCGCTGGGGATGGGACTCCGCCCGAACCGGATTCGAATCCGTCACGCGCGGCATCCACTACATTGCCCACGAGCTCGCCTTCGGCCGCGTGTATCGCGGCAAAACACTCGATCAAAAATTGCACGCATATAATCCGAACTTCAGCTACGTCCACCAAGTTAAACGACTGATGAGTGAAATCGAGGGCGAATGAGAAGTCCCCTTTTTCAACAAGCCTTAAAAGGAGTAGCGTTTTATGGCGATTCTCGATGAATGCCGGATCGATCGGCGAGATCCCGCCCAGCACCCGCGCCACCGATGCGTGTTCCGCCCGGATCGCCTGCCAGGCCGTTTTCAGCATCCGCGTGAAGATCGACCAGTCCGGGTCCAGCTCGAAATCCCAGTGCAAGAGATCGTTGGGCTCATTCCACACCATCACCGCTTCAACCATGCGATTGGCTCTGCCCGTACCTGAGGTGCGCCTTTACGCAATCGAACCCCATCACGTGTCCGACATTCAGACCGCGCCGCGGCTCCGGTGAGATGTTCATATTCGCCGTCCCGCGCCCATTCGAGCGCCTGCAACGCTTCGCGATATCCATGCACGGTTCCCACGTGGACATACACCTCGCCGCCGCGCGACGCGGTCGCTTTTCCGCCATGCTCCAGGTACGCGTTCACCAGCGTTCCAAAATATTCGTCGATGGACCCGCGCTCCCGCCAAATGCGCTCCGGCGCGAAGTACACCCGGCCCGGCAGCTTGAATGCGCCCCAGATCCAGTTGGTCGCCACTCCCTGCCGCTTCACTTCCATCGATTCCACCGCGCCGAGCTCGCCCGTCAAAACCGCGTCAAAAAGTTCCGGATGGCACACCGGGAAAAGTCGAAATGACAGGACTCCCTCGGGAAGCATCGCCAACCCCTCGGCGGGGAACCAAATCGTGTCCGGCAATCCGACCACGATCGAATCGTCGGGATGAATCAGCGGGCGCGCGAAACAGCGCGTCGCACAAACCCGCCGGGCGCCGACTGCACCACGTAGCACACCTCCACCGCGCCGATGCTCCCGCCGTAATATTCGAGGATGTCCGATTTCCCTGGCGAGATCACCACGCAGAACTTATCCACGCCCGCTCGCAGCATCCGCTCGATCAGGTATTCGCTCACCGCGCGCGGCCCTTCGCGGCCGTCCGGGTCGTGGCGGCTGCCCACCGGAAGCAGTTCCTTAGAAAAAACGCCAGCGGTTGAATGCGGCTTCCACGTCCCGCCACGGGAATGCCCCACATCTCCGCGCGAAATTGCAAGTACGATCCCATTAAAGAAATTCAACGAGTCACATCGGGCTGGCGGACCGAAGAGGCTCCTTCGATGCGTCCAGTCGCGGGTTCGACGTTGCGCTCAAAGATGCTGGGGCGGGACACGGATCGAGAGTAGAATTTGCAGCTGGTTCAAATTGCTGCCGGGCGGGGGCTCACCCAGCGGAGTAAAATTCTGATCGAACCATCGCGTGTAACGGATCTCCGGGGCAAAGATCAGAGACCGAAAGTGAAACTCAACGCCGCCGCCTGCGACGAACCCCGGGACGGCGTTTGGTTCCAAGTGGTAGGTAACGGGGGTTCGCTGGACCAAGTTGTACTGCGATTCAGTGACACCCGCCGCAAGCTGGACCGATATTCCCGCCTCAATGAACGGCTTCACTACGGGTGCGGGAATGCGCAGTTTCAATAGCACTGGGAACTGCCAGAGGCTTCCGTGGGTGTGAATATAAGTAGGCGCGGGTGCGCAATCCACAATTTGGGTTTGAAAGGAAAACGGCTGGTACAGCGCATCAATTTCTCCGCGCAGTGGACCGAACACCCGAAAATCCAAAGCAGGACCGATCGTGTACCGAACCGTCCGAGCTGTCAGTCCGGACTCGCAAAAACTGTATCCACTCTCGAACGTCTCTGTTACCGGCACGCCCGCCGTGAAGCCTGCGGTGACGACCTGACCAAAAATCGGGCTCCAGCACAGAAATACGAGATATCGCCGTAAACCCAAAATCCCCCCCCAGCCCCATTTTGACGAGCGCCTTACATCCGGAAGCCGCGTTCAGTAAATACCGTATCATGTGCATCGATCGCGAGCCGAGTATTTGCCCGGAAAAGGAAGAGGAATTGCACATCGGCATGTTCTATGGCAACAAAAAATAAAAAATCCGGCAAGTCATCGAAAACCTCTTCGCGCGCATCACGCTCCAGCTCGTCACGTTCCCGCGCGACCAGCATCTCGCCGTCGCGCGCAACTTTCAGCCCATGAATGCCCAGGAGATGTCGACTTTCCGCGATCGCGCCAGGCAATTCGCCGCTCACGGCCGCTTCGAGCTGTACAAAAGCACCACCAAGTACGACGGCGATATCGGCCGCGAGCAGCATCACTACCCGACGCCCCAGGAATTGCCCGCGTGAAAATGAGTGCGGAGTTCGTGGTTCGTAGTTCGTCGTGGGAGTGCGAGAACGTGAATTTTCCACAACCGACGACGAACTACTCACTACGAACTACGAACTACGAACGACGAACGGATTACCAGGTGTAGCGTCCCGCAAACTGCATCTGCCGCGGCGCGGTCAGCGTGCTGGTCAGCTTCCCGAAATTGGTCGATGAAATCACGCTGTCGTTGCTCGTCTGCGGATCGAAAATCACCGAGTTGGTGAGGTTATAGGTTTCCCAGCGAAGCTGGAGCTGATCGTGCTCCCTGCGCGGGATCCTGAAAACCTTGTACACGCCGGTGTCGATATTGAACAGCCCGTTTCCGCGGAAGTTGTTGCGCAATCCGGATTGCCCGGCGAGCGTTTCGGTGAACAGTCCGTTCTGCCCGGAAGGCTCGCCCGCCGCAGTGACGATCGCCGCTGGATTCGAGAACAGGTTCGGCCCACCGCCCTTGCCGATGGAACCCGTCGCGATCGCGTTCTGCGTTTCCGAAACCGGAACCGCTCCTCCCGGAGTGGCGTAGGCGTCTTCGTTCCAGTTGGTGGGCCAGCGCTGGCCGTTGATGAGATAGAACGGCAGACCCGAGGTCTGGCGATAAATTCCGCTGACCTGCCATCCGCCCACGATCGCATCCACCACTTTGTTCATGTTGTTGCCGAAGTGCCGCCCGCGCCCGAACGGAAGCTCGTAGACGCCGGAGAAGTTGATCTGCTGCGTCGTGTCGTAGGAGGAGACCGCGCGCATCTGGTTCAGGTTCCAGGTGTTGATCGCGAACGAGTTGCTCGCGTAAGTCCCCGCCGCTTCCACGTTCGAGCCGAGGTCGATCGATTTCGACCAGGTGTAGTTCACGTCGAACTGCAAACCGTAGCTGTAGCGCTTGCGGACGGTCCACTGCATCGCGTGATAATCGCTCAAACCGAGCGAGCTCCAGGCTGACAGGGCCGAAAATTGCGGATTGAACAGCATCCACGGGCCTTGCACGCCACAAGCCATGCCGGGTTCGGCGACGTTGCCCTTCGAATTGAACTTGGTGCCGGTGGTGCTGCAATTCGCGGCGTTATCCGCGTTGTTCAACGTGTTGGTGGCGTCGCCGGGCTGGCTGTTGTGGAGAAAATCGTTGGCCCACACCTGCGTGGCCGTCAAGCCATTGCCCGCCGCCGATGCCCACATGTTCTGGAAGAACGGAATGTTGGGCACCTGGTTCGGTTGCAGTCCCTGGAAGTTGATGTAGTTCATCAACTGATCCATCGCTTGGAAATACGTCTGGCCCGAAGCCGGATCCACCAGGTTGGTGGGCATGGCGAGGTCGCGCTCCATCAATTCGTGACGTCCCAGCCGGCCCACGTAGGACCCCTGCACGAAAAATCCGTGGCCGAATTCGCGCCCGATGCTGAAATCCAGATTGATGGCGTACGGCGCCGCCAGTTGCTGATCGATACTGTTGGTGATGGCGAAGGCCCCGGATTGCCCCGCGCCGTAGGGATAAACCAGTGGCAGGCCGCCGGGGGGCGGAGGCGGAACCAGCACGCTCGGAAGGGCGTTGAACGTCGTATAGCGCGGAACCTGCGCTACGCCCAGAATGTTCGCCGGGTTGGAAAAGCTCGACGAAAGCCCGGGCGTGTCGGCGCTGAAGGTCTGCGCCAGCGGCTGTCCGACCAGGTCGTAGTACATCCCCGCGCCCGCCCGAATCGAGGTCTTGCCCGGCCCGCCGAACAGCCACTTGGAAAATCCGCTGTCCGCCGTTGGGGAATAGGCCAGGCCCAGGCGCGGCGCCCAGTTCTTGTGGAACGGGTACAAGCCCGTGCCCTCGCTCGCCGGGATAAACTGAATCAATCCCGCATCCTGCTGCGTCAAGCCCGTGTTGGCGAAATTGGCGCGTTCGCCCAGCCACGCGGCCAGCGGCACATTGGTCGAAGCCTGTTGCCCGTTGACCTCGTGCACCGGCGGCTCGAGCGACAGGCGGATTCCCGCGGTGACCGTAAAGTTGCGCGTGGCTTTCCAAGTGTCCTGAATGTACATCTCGCCTTCGTCGTTGGCGAAATCGCGCACCACCGGCGCCCCCACCGGCAGCACCGTCCCATTGACCAGGTAATTGTCGTGGGCGGTTCCCTGCGCCTCCAGCCCGAGCACTGCCGCCATCGCATATTGCAGGTTCTGCGCGAATCCATTCGAGGATGCCAAAGAAGCCGGACTCAGATCGGCTCCCGACCCCGCCAGCCAGGACGGATTCGAGCTGGCGCTGCTGTAGGAGCTCGCATAGCTGCTCGACATGTTCGAGATCAGCCGCACCACCGCGCCGAAACGGATGTCGTGCGAGCCGTGGTTCCAGGACATATCCTCGGAAAACGTATGCACCGGGATGATTCGCGTGATCCCCGTGCTGGTCCCGTAGGGCGTGCTGATGCCGCGGAACCATTCATATCCGCTGTCCAGAACGCCGGTGTTCTGCGTTCCCTCGCGCGTGAACCCGTAATGGAACGTGCTGACCAGGTTGGGCGATATCACGTAAGTCCAGCCCGATGCCAGTCCTTTGCTGTTGTTAAGATTGACCTCGTTCGGCGGCAAGCCCGGAAACTCCGGAGCATCCGCCGTAAGATTGTCCGACCACAGGTTCAGAAGCTCGCCGCGAAGGAACAACGAGTGCTTGCCGGCGTCATCCGGGCGCCAGTCGAATTTCGCAATGTACGTATTCTGGACATTCTTGCCGGGCGAGTTGAAGATGTAGCCCTGGGTGTTCAGTCCGTCGCCGACCTGGTTGTTGTTGGGCAGCGGCATGGACTGCATCGCCTTCAGTGCCGCCTGGTTCACCCCGATTCCGCCCGGATCGATCTGCTGAACCTGCGCCGGCGATAGCTCCACCGTCTGGCCCGAGGAGTTCACGTACCCGACGATTCCGTTCCGCAGATTCTGGGTGGGAACCGTGCGCGGCCCCGCGGCCACCGAGCTCGCGTCGCGCCGGCCTTCATAGTTGAGGAAATAAAACAGCTTGTTCTTGATGATCTTGCCGCCGCCCGTTCCGCCGTAGTTGTTGATCAGCAGCGGCGCGATCGGAATCCCGGCCTGGTTGTTGAAGAAGGTGTTCGACGCGAAATCCGTCCCGCGCCAGTATTCGTACAGCGATCCGTGAAATTCGTTGGTGCCCGACTTGGTCACCAGCGTGATGTCCGCGCCCGATCCGCGACCCGCCGAGTTGTCGCCGTTGCCCGTGGTGGTGCGAAACTCCTCCACCGAATCCGGCGTCACCGGCAGCACGCTGGTGAATGCCGTGCGCGCATTCTGCTCGTTCACGTCCGCGCCGTCGAGCGTGATGTTGCCCTGGTCGGAATGGCCGCCGTTCACCGCCCCGCTGCGGTAATCCGGCGCGCCCGGCAATCCTGCGCTCTGCCCCGGCGTCCCGAAGCTGGTGACGCCCGCCTGCAACCCCAGCAACCCCGTGATGTTGCGCACGTAGGTTGGCAACTGGATAATCGCGTTGCTGTTGATCGCGTTGCCCAGCGACGCGTCCGTGGTGTTCACCTGCACCGCCGCGGCCTCCACTTGCACCGACTGGGTGGTGCTGCCGAGCTTTGCGAACACGATCGGCACCGTGGCGGGAGCGTTCACCAGCAATTCCATCCTGTCGACCACCACGTCGACGAATCCGCCCGCTTTCGCCGTCAGCCGGTAGTTGCCCGGCGCGATTTGCTGGATCGTGTAGTTGCCTTTGGCATCCGACGTGGCGTCGCGCTGCGCGGCCGTGTCGATGTTGACGATGGTAATGGTCGCACCGGGAATCACTGCGCCGGTTGGATCCGTCACTGTGCCGGTGAGCGAAGTACTTTGCCCGAACAAACTCGCGCAGCTGCACACGAACAGCGCGCCAACAAGGAGGCGTCGTATCATCGAAAACTACCCCTTTCCCCTTCAAACAGGCCGCAACAAACCCGATCTAATTGGATTTACCAGATTCCCTCTGGCCTGTCAATGAAATTTCAGGAATGGAGCCGATTATAAATGCGATTACCAGCCCACCGGCTTGCCGCGGTTCTGTTCATCCAGCCACTTCTGCAGGGGGGCGAAATAGTCGCGAATGGCGGTCGCATCCATCTCCCGCTGCCCGGTGAGCTCGAACAGCGCGTCCTGCCAGGGACGGCTCAATCCCAATTCAAGCATCGCGTTCAATCTCCGCCCCGCCTCGCGATTTCCGTAAATTGAACAGCGATTGAGCGGGTCCGTGCACCCGGCAATCTTCGAGAGCGCGCGGTGAAACTGGAATTGCAGAATATCGGCGAGAAAATAGCGCATGTACGGTACGTTGGCCGCCACGTGATACTTCGCGCCGGGGTCGAAATCGGCTTCGCTGCGCGCGATCGGCGGCGCGATGCCCTGGTATTTCAGCCGCAGGTCCCACCAGGCCTGGTTGTATTTCTCCGGCGGGATCTCGCCCGAAAAAACCTTCCAGCGCCACTGGTCGATCAGCAGCCCAAACGGCAAAAACGCGACCTTGTCGAGCGCCTTGTTCAACAGCAGGCCGACATCTTTCGACGCGTCCGGCTGTTGTGAAATAAATCCGAGTTTCACCAGATAAGCAGGCGTGACAGAGAGCGCAATCGTATCGCCGATGGCTTCGTGAAAACCATCGTTGGCGCTGTCGCGGAACAGGAACGGCTGCCGGTCGTAGGCGCGCTGGTAAAAGTTGTGCCCTTCTTCATGATGGACCGTGTAAAAATCCTCGCCGGTGATGTCCAGGCAGGCTTTTAACCGCACATCTTCGACGTAGTCGATGTCCCAAGCGCTTGCGTGGCACACCACGTCCCGGTCGCGCGGTTTGACGAACAGGCTGCGCTCCCAAAACGTGCGCGGCAGCGGGGCGAATCCCAGCGATTTGAAAAAATTTTCGGCATAATGCGCCATCCCCACCTGGTCCACGTGACGCGATTTGAGAATTTCGGTCAAATCGTAGCCGGGATCCGCATCGGCCGGCGCGATCAGCTTGTAAATGTTGGTCCAGTCCTGCGCCCAGATGTTGCCCAGCAAATGCGCCGGAATGGGTCCGTTGGCTGGGACAATATCGCCATATTTTTCGCGCAGTTTCCAGCGCACATACGCATGCAGCGAGACATACAGCGGCCGCACCTGCTCCCACAGCCGGTCCAGTTCGCGCGCGAATTCGTCCGGGGGCATGTCGTATTTGGTGCGCCACATGGCGCCGGTGTCTTTGAATCCCAGCTCGCGGGCGCCCTGGTTCGACAACTCCACCAGCCGCGCGAAGTCCTTGCGCATGGGCGGCGAAACGGTGCGCCAGCCGAGCCATGCGTCCAGTAGCTCGCGCGGATTGGTGCTGGTGGCCATGATGCGCGTGATGTCCTCGATATCCCGGCACTGTTTTTCCGGAGGGCACCATTTGCCTTTTCCGTAGAGCCCTTGCAGCTCCACGCCGAGACGCGAGACTTCCGCGCGCCGTGAAGGATCGGACGGCGCGGCCAGCGTCAGGCCGAGCTTCAGCAGCATCATTTTCCGCGCCATCTCCGGCGGCAGCTTCAGCCGGTCAAAGCGCGTGGCTTCTTTGGCCAGGCGAATCTGCTCGGCGAGCACGCGATCGTCCGCATCGGAGGAAAGGATGTCGGTGTCGTAGGAAATGAAATTCGCCTCGACCCAATCGGCGTGGCCCGCATACACCGACAGATCGAGCAAGCTTCGTTCTGCGTTGTCGAGAAATTTGCGGGCATCTTCGACGTTCGGCGAGGCCGCAAAAACGACGGGCGCGAGCAGCAGGAGCCACTTCTTCATACCGCCCATATTAATCAACCGCCGGGCGTTAGAGCGAGACCAAGTTGCGTCTGTAACGTTAAGGCGAATACAATAAAGCCAGAGTTGAGGCAAGTTGGCGTTGGCTAAGGAGGAAACCAAGTGCGAATTGCTGCGATCGCTCTCATCATCTTTGGCGCCTTGAGCTACGCCGGCTCGGTGACCTATACTTTCGAGTCGCCTAACTTCACAAGCGGGCAGACAACGACTCTCCTGAACGAGGCGCCGAACTCTGGAAATATTGCGGGATTCCTGACCACCTTCAGCGCCGTTGGCAACGGCACCGATTACGAGATCGCCAGTTTTGACGCAAACTCGTTGATCACCGGCCAGGACCTCTATGCGCCCACGTCCACCAACGGGCTGATCATGACATTCAACGTCCCAATCTATGCCATCACTTTCGATTGGGCGATTGATGGCGGCATCGGCAGCACTCTCACGGGAACGATCCCGTTGGTCTCTCCAATTGACGAGGCGGCTGTCGCGGAGGGCACCTTCCCGGGTGGAATCTTCTTTTACGATTCGCCGACGCCCTTCAGCTCAATTACCCTGACCGGCGTTAATCAAAGCGATTCCGCAACCCAAATTGCGATCGACAACCTAACCCTTTACGATTCGCCCGTCCCGGAACCTTCCACTCTGTTTCCGATGGCGTTAATCGGGCTCGCATTGGCCGCAAAAATGGGCAGACGCCCGAAACCCACTGCCCACTCCCAACTACCTTGATTACGCGGGCTCCCTGGAGTTTCGAGCAGACCTCGCGATGCGCCGTAACCAACTCTGGCACTGGCCAGGGTGAAAGTTAAGAGCGCCAGAGAGAACAAGCACAGGTTGAATTTCACGTTGTCGTCCTCCGGAAGATTGATCCCTCACTTCGCCATTCTAGGCCGGCGGTTTCGGGTCTCCGAAGATATAATACACTCCGGATTTCCAGCCAAAAATCTGGCGCGACGTTATGGAGGGCGACGTTGCGAGATCCAGGGCTAGCCGCGTAATAGCGTCCCTGGCATTGACCTCTTCCGTGCGGGGTCGCCAGACAATAAAAAAATGGGCAGGGCCCGAAAGCCACTGCCCACTCCCAACTACCTATTGCCTCTGATTACGCCGCCTTGGCCGGCGCAAAGAGCAAGCCCGGCAGCATCTCGTGCAGCACGTCCTCCACGCGATCGGCGAAGACGAAGGTCATCTCCTTGCGCACGTCGTCGGGAAGATCGCGCAGGTCTTTTTGATTGCCGCGCGGCAGGATCACCCGTTTCAGTCCCGCGCGCCGCGCCGCCAGCACCTTTTCCTTCACGCCGCCGATGGGCAACACCAGACCTGTCAGCGTCACCTCACCGGTCATCGCGGTGTCGCTTCTCGCGGCGACACCCGAATACACCGAGGCGAGCGCCGTGGTCATGGTCACGCCCGCCGACGGTCCGTCCTTGGGCGTCGCGCCCGCGGGAACGTGAATGTGCAAACCGGTGTTCAGGAATTTCGACGAATCGATTCCCAATTCGACCGCATGCGCCCAGACGTAGCTGCGCGCGGTCTTGGCCGATTCCTGCATCACGTCGCCGAGCTGGCCGGTGATGGTCAGATCCTTCCCGCTCGGCAACAGCGTGGCTTCGATGTACAACACGTCGCCGCCGGCTTCGGTCCACGCCAGTCCGGTCGCCACGCCGGGAGGCAGATCCTTTCGCGCATGCTCCGGCGGAATCGGCTCGGGTCCTAGCATCTCGACCAGATCCTCAGGGGTCACCACCACATGAGTCGGTTCACTTTCGGCAAACTTCAGCGCGACCTTGCGGATCACACGGCCCAGCGTCTGCTCCAGCCGCCGCACGCCGGCTTCCCGAGTGTAGGCGCCGATCAGCCGCTTCAACGCTTCATCGGTGATCTCGATCTGCTCCGGCTTGATGCCCGTCTGCGTCAATTGCCGCGGAATCAGGTAGCGCCGCGCGATCACGGACTTTTCTTCCTCGCTGTACCCGGTCAGCCGCAGGATCTCCATACGATCGAGCAGCGGCGCCGGAATCGTATCGAGCGTGTTGGCCGTGGTGACGAACAGCACTTTCGACAAATCGAACGGCAGATCCAGATAATTATCGCGGAACGATTTGTTCTGCTCCGGATCGAGCACTTCGAGTAGCGCCGACGCCGGATCGCCCCGGAAATCGTGGCCGATCTTGTCCACTTCGTCAAGCATCAGCACCGGGTTGTTCGCGCCCGCGCGCCGCATCGCCTGAATGAGGCGGCCCGGAAGCGCGCCTATATATGTCCTGCGATGGCCGCGCAGCTCGGCTTCATCGTGCAGTCCGCCCAGGCTCATGCGCTCGAACTTGCGTCCCAGCGCCCGCGCGATGGATTGTCCCAGCGATGTTTTTCCCACGCCCGGCGCGCCCACGAAGCACAGGATCGGGGCCTTGGCTTCCGGATTCAGCTTGAGCACGGCCAGGTGCTCCAGAATCCGCTCCTTGATTTTCGGCAATCCGTAGTGATCCTCGTCGAGCACGGTTCGCGCCCGCGCGATTTCCAGATTGTCGTCGGTGTGCGTCTTCCACGGCAGCTCGATCACGTACTCGAGCCAGGTGCGGATCACGTTGTGCTCGGGCGAGGCCGCCGGGATTTTTTCCAGGCGCCCCAGTTCCCGTTCGGCTTCCTTGCGGACGTCCTCGGGAAGGTCGGCCTTGGTCAATTTTTCGCGCAGCGTCTCGACTTCAGCCTGCTCAGGATTCTTCTCGCCGAGCTCCTGCTCGATGGCCCGCTTCTGCTGCCGCAGGATGTATTCGCGCTGCTCGCGCGACATCTCTCCGCGCGCTTCTTCGGTGATCTTGTTGCGCAGCTCCATCACCTCGACTTCGTGCGCCAGCCATCCATGCACCATGCGCAAAGCTTCGATGCGCGTGGGAGCTTCCAGCAGACCCTGCGCGCGCGCGCTTTCCAGGTTCATGATCGACGCCAGTACGTAGGCCAAGCGCAGCGGATCTTCCTGCGAGGTGAGCATCCGCGCCAGTTCCTGCGGCGAGGCGTTCTGCGGCTGCACCAAGCCGATGAATTTCGACCCCAGCTCGACAATCGAAAGCGTTAGCGCTTCGATCTCGCGGCTGGTGTCGTCGGGCATCGAGAGCGATCGCACGCGCGCCATCATCGCCCCGTTTTCCTCCACCTTCACCAGCACCACGCGCTCGGCGCCATACACCAGGATTTCGATCTGGTCCTTGGTACGGCCAGCCTTGCGGATCATCGCGCGGACGCCGATCGTGTACAGATCGCTCGCCGTGGGCGTGTCCACCGACGCGTCGCGCTGGGTCACCACGACGATCTCTTTTTCCTCGGTTGCGAGCGCTTTTTCGACCGCGGCAATCGACGCCGGCCGGCCGACCGAAAGCGGCATCAGCAGTCCCGGGAACAACACCGCGTTTTTCAGCGGCAACAGCGGAAGCGTGCTGATCTGAATTTCGTTTTCCATAGTATCCACCATTAATTAAGATGCTTCGGCGCGGACGCCGGACTCCACTTCAAACACGAGCTCGTTTTTGCGCTCGGTCACCAGGACTTTCTGGCCGTCGCGGACCTCGCCGGAGACGATTTTTCGCGCCAGCGGCGTTTCCACTTCTTTCTGAATCGCGCGCTTGAGCGGCCGCGCCCCAAAGGTCGGATCGTAGCCGACCTTAACCAGATGCTCGCGCGCCGAATCCGAGAGAGTCAGCTCGATGTGCCGCTCGGCCAGTCGCGCGCGCAGCGTCTGAAGCTGAATCTCGACGATTTTTTTCAACTGCTCCTCCGTCAATCGGTGGAAGGTGATGATTTCATCCACGCGGTTCAGGAATTCGGGCCGGAACAGGCGCGGCAGCTCGTCGCGCTGCGCGTTGGAGGTCATGATCACGATGGTGTTCTTGAAATCCACCGTGCGCCCCTGCCCGTCAGTCAGCCGCCCGTCGTCGAGCACTTGCAAGAGCACGTGAAACACGTCCTGATGCGCTTTCTCGATCTCGTCGAGCAGCACCACCGAGTATGGCCTGCGGCGAACGGCCTCGGTCAACTGGCCGCCTTCCTCGAATCCGATATATCCGGGAGGCGCGCCCACCAGCCGCGACACCGTGTGCTTCTCCTGATACTCGGACATGTCGATGCGGATCATGGCGTGCTCGTCGTCGAACAGGTATTGCGCGAGCGCCCGTGCCAGCTCGGTTTTGCCGACTCCGGTCGGGCCCAGGAACAGAAAACTGCCGATGGGCCGCTTGGGATCTTTCAATCCTCCGCGTGCGCGCATCACCGCGTCGGCGACGGCGTCCACGGCTTCATCCTGCCCCACCACGCGCTTGTGCAGCTCGTTCGCGAGGTGCAGGAGTTTCTCGATTTCGCCTTCCATCAGCTTGGTGACCGGAATTCCGGTCCAGCGGCTGACCACCTGCGCGATGTCTTCTTCGTCCACTTCCTCTTTGAGTAGCGTGGTCTCACGGCGTTCTTTTTCGAGCTGCTTTTCGAGGCCGGTCAGCTTGCCGTATTTGAGCTCGGCGGCTTTGTTGAGATCGTAGGCGCGCTCGGCCTGCTCGATTTCGACCTTCACCTGCTCGATCTGCGCGCGCAGCTCGCGCTGGTGGCGGATGGTTTCCTGGTCGGCTTTCCATTGCGCCTGCAATGCGGCGGTTTCAGTCTTGAGATCGGCCAGCTCTTTATCGATTTTGGCCAGCCGCTCGCGCGAGGCTTTATCGGATTCCTTCTTGAGCGCTTCACGCTCGATCTGGAGCTGCATCTGCCGGCGTAGCCGCTCGTCGAGCTCGGCCGGCATCGAATCGATCTCGGTGCGCAGCTTGGCCGCGGCTTCATCCACCAGGTCGATCGCCTTATCGGGCAGGAACCGGTCGGAGATATAACGTTGACTCAGAACGGCAGCGGCGACGAGCGCGGAATCCTTGATGCGCACGCCATGGTGCGTCTCATAGCGTTCACGCAGGCCACGCAGAATGGAGATCGTGTCCTCGACATTCGGCTGATCCACGAAGACCGTCTGGAAGCGGCGCTCGAGCGCGGCGTCCTTTTCGATATTTTTCCGATATTCGTCGAGCGTGGTCGCGCCGATGCAGTGCAGCTCGCCGCGCGCGAGCATCGGCTTCAGCAGGTTGCCGGCGTCCATCGCGCCCTCTGCCTTTCCGGCGCCGACCACGGTGTGCAGCTCGTCGATGAACAGAACGATCTGCCCCTCGGCGCTCTGCACTTCTTTTAATACTGCCTTGAGCCGCTCCTCAAATTCGCCACGGAATTTGGCCCCCGCGATCAGCGCGCCCATGTCGAGCGCGACCACGCGCTTGTTCTTCAAACCCTCCGGGACATCGCCGCGGACGATGCGCTGCGCGAGGCCTTCGACGATCGCGGTCTTGCCGACGCCCGGCTCGCCGATCAGCACCGGGTTGTTCTTGGTGCGCCGGGAAAGCACCTGGATCACGCGGCGGATCTCGTCGTCGCGCCCGATCACGGGGTCGAGCTTTCCGGTCTGCGCCATCTTGGTCAGATCGCGCCCGTATTTTTCGAGCGCTTCGTAAGTCTCTTCCGGATTCGGCGAGGTAACGCGCTGCGATCCGCGGACCTCTTGAAGCGTGCGCATCAGGCGCTCGCGCGTGATGCCCAGATCCTTGAAGATTTTTTCGTCGGTCGCGGCGAGCAGCGCGTGTTCGACGGAGATGTACTCATCCTTCAGGCGCTTGGCTTCGTCTTCCGCTTTGGTCAGCAATTTTTGCAGCCGCTGCGTGATGTAGATCTGATCCATCCCCGGCCCGGAGCCCGAGACTTTGGGCAGGCGCTCGAGTTCCTGAGTGAGGGAGCGGTGCAGCGTCTTCAGGTCGACTCCGGCCTTGGCCAGAACAGACTGCGCCAGCCCGCCGTCCTGTTCGAGCAGAGCCGTCAGCAGGTGCTCGACGTCAAGTTGTTGCTGGCCATAGCGCGTGGCGATGGACTGGGCGGAGCGGAGACCCTCCTGAAGTTTTTCGGTGAAACGCGAGAAGTCCATACGAATCAGGCCTCGATCAGATTATAGCATGCATTGGCAATAATCTTTAGTGTATTGTTGTCAATGTTTGGATGCCGCCTTGCTTGCATCGGATTCACTCTTTTCGTGATATCATTGGCTTAGCTATGGCGACTCCTTCCAGCGCCCGGCCTTCGCTTTTTGGATCCGACTAACTCCTTGCACCCTGCTTTCCGTTCCGCTGACCGAAAGACCAAAGAAAAATAAGGGGTTTTTATGCAGAGGATGGAAGTGCTTCAGGCAGAGCTGCCCAAGCTTCGAACTACGCTACCCGGCCCTAAGGCTCGGGCTGTGATCGAGCGGGATTCAGCGGTGATTTCACCTTCTTATACAAGGTCTTACCCGCTGGTGGCGGCTCGCGGGGAGGGTGCCATCGTCGAGGATGTGGACGGCAACCGTTTCCTCGATTTCAATGCCGGAATCGCGGTCTGCTCGACCGGCCATTGCCACCCGCAAGTGGTTAAAGCGATTCAGGATCAGGCTGCCAGGCTGATCCACATGTCGGGCACCGATTTTTACTATGAAAACATGGTCGCCCTCGCGGAGAAGCTTTCGATGCTGGCTCCGGGGGACTTGCCGCGGAGGGTTCATTTCGGTAACTCGGGGACCGAGGCGATTGAAGCGGCGCTGAAGCTCGCGCGGTATCACACCAAAAGGACGCAGTTCGTCGCGTTTTTCGGCGCGTTTCACGGCCGGACCATGGGGTCGCTGGCGCTGACTGGGTCGAAGAACGTGCAGAAACACGGATTCTTTCCCATGTTGCCGGGCGTACATCATGTCCCGTATCCCGATTGCTACCGCTGTCCTTACGGGAGGACGCCGGATGAGTGCGCGGTGGATTGCGTGAAGGCAATCGAGGACCCGCTGTTCCGGCAGACGCTGCCGCCGGAGGACGTCGCGGCGATTTTCGTCGAACCGGTGCAGGGCGAGGGCGGCTACATTGTTCCACCGAAGAAATTTTTCGACGAGCTGCGGCGGCTGGCGGATAAATACGGGATTCTGCTGGTCGCCGACGAGGTGCAGTGCGGGATGGGCCGGACCGGAAAGATGTTCGCCTCGGAACACTTCGGCTTCGTGCCGGACATCATGGCGCTAGCCAAGGGGATCGCCAGCGGGATGCCGCTCAGTGCGACCGTTGCTCGGGCGGACATTATGGATTGGGCGCCGGGAGCGCACGCTTCGACTTTCGGCGGCAATCCGGTGTGCGTTTCGGCGGCGCTGGCGACCATCGAACTGCTCGAAAAGGAGCTGGTGGAAAACGCGGCGCGCGTGGGCGCGCATCTGATGGCCCGATTGCGCGAGCTGCCGCGGAAATTCCCGATCGTGGGCGACGTGCGCGGGCTGGGGTTGATGATCGGGATCGAAATCGTGCGCGATCAGAAAACCAAAGAACGAGCGCCGGAGCTGCGCGACAAAATCGTGTATGCGTGCTTTGAGCGCGGGCTGCTGGTGCTGGGCGCGGGACCGAATTCGATTCGCCTGGCTCCGCCGCTGGTGATCAACAAAGAGCAGGCCGATTTCGCGGCGGAGACGATCGAAGAAGCCATCGGGGCGATCGCGTAAACTACAAGGAAGTGTCGTTTTTCACGCCTGCAACCCGCCCGCGCGCGGGGTTCATCGCCATCTCGCTGGCGTTTACGTATCTCTTTTTTTTCGAGTACCTGCCGCCGGTGAAGCGGGTGCACATTCCGTTCGATCTTCACGGCTATCACGATTCGCTGTTCGTCGCCGCGTTCGATTCGCTCAAGCACGGACGGATTCCCGAGTGGGACCCGAGCATCTATTGCGGCTTCAGTTTCGCCGGCAATATTCAGGCGCAATTGTTTTATCCGCCGATGTGGCTGCTGTTTCTGGCGAACGCACGACACGAACAGCCCTCGTATACGAGCCTGGAAATTTTCCAGTTGCTGCACATCTGGATTGGGTTTGCGCTCTTTTTCGCGTGGCTGCGGGGACGGGGATTGCGGCCGCTCGCCTGCGCGCTGGGGGCGGGAGTCTACGCGTTCGGCGGATACGCGTGCCTCCAGTTGCAACACCTGGGATTGATCTGCGGGTACGCGTGGTTTCCGCTGGGGTTCATGGGAATCGACCAGGCGGTGCGGACGGGACGCTGGAGACCCCTTTGGAAAACGACGGCGGCATCGGCGCTGTGCTTTCTCGCCGGGTACCCGCCGACGTGGTTCGCGTTTGCGGTCAGCCTGGGCGCGTACGCGATGTGCTGCGGATTTGCGACAACTCCAGGAGCCGCAGCCTCACGGCTGGCGGCTGGCTCGCAATTTCAACGCACCGCGCGAATCGTGATAGGAACGGCCATGGCGATTGCGATGTCGATCGCGATTTGCGCGGTTCAGGCGCTGCCCACGTTCGAATCGAGCACGGAGATGACCCATGATGACCGCTACGGCGTGGGGATGAAGGAAGGCGCGTATTACCTCTCGGCCCTGGTGCCGAATTACTACAACTTCGACCTGGGAGTTCCGGTGGAAACCAATCCGGGCAGGGATTACCTGTACCTGGGAGCGCCGGCGATCTTCGGGAGCCTGTGGATCGCCGGGGCGATGATTTTCTTCCGGCGCAAGACGCGCGAGGCACTTCCGATTTTAGCCGTCGGGCTGACGGGCGTGATCTTTCTGACCAATCCGTACGGGCTGGTGTTGGATGTGATCGGGCACTCCAGCATGCTCCAGGAAATTTGCCGGGACTGGTATTTTCTGGCGGCGGTCTCGCTGGCGATCGCCGCGCTGGCGGCCTATGGAATCGACGATTTTCTGAATCGTCCGGCGCGTCCGGCCCCGCGGTGGCTTGCCGCCGGAGCCGTGGTGATAGTGGCGATCTGGGCGCGCAATGAGATCCTGCGCTGGTCGCGCAGCGGCCACTTCGCGCATGGCGCGCGGGCGATTTATGCTCCGGCCATCTCGCTGGCGATTTTCGCCCTGGCGCTGTTCATGGCGCGCGGGCAGAAGGGCGCGTGGCGCATGGTGATGGCCTGCGCGATTCTGGTTTCCGTCGCGGCGGACTACAAGGTTTTCGGGACCAGCAAGCGCTTCAACGCGGCGCCCGGCCCGGTGAGGCCCGAGTTCACGCGCTCGCATTTTGTCGAGATCGAGCCGCAGGCTTATTCGGAAATTCAGGCTCACCGCGAATACCGGGTGGTGACCGAAGGCGGTCCGGACCCGCTGCAAATGCGCCAGGCGGGATTGCTGACTCCGCAGGGGTTCGATCCGTTCATTCCGGCGCGCTACCGGCGGCTGCTGGAGGGCAACGCGAATTTCGTGACCGACCGCCGGTTCGACCTCGATCCGCAGCGCACCGACCTGATGCGGCTGTTCGGAGTGCGCTACGTGATCACATGGGATCAGCATCCGGTGTACACGCGGCTGATCCATGACCCGAATTTTCGAATGCTGGGCGAGGGGAACAAGTACTACAAGGTTTTCGAATACCTCGGCGCGGTTCCCCCGTTCGGATGGGAGAATCCGGGGCCGGGCGAGTCGGCGAAACTGGTGAGCTGGACTCCAGAGCAGCGCGATTTCGAGGTCGGTTCGAGCGCCGGCGGAGTGTTCGTGTTCAAAGAGGAGATGTTCGCGGGATGGCAGGCTTCCGTCGACGGGCGGAGCGTGCCGATCGCTGCGTGGAATGGAGCGTTCGGGTCGGTGAAGGTACCTGGGGGAGAGCATCGCGTGGAATTTTTGTTTCGCTCGCGAGGGCTGCGGGTGGGCGCGTGGATCAGCGCGGCGGCGCTGGTCGCGACGGTGGCAATGGTCGCGGTGCTCTAGACAACGAAAAAACCGGGTCAGCCTGAACATACCCCTTTTCCGAATTGCAAAAAGGGGCCACTCTGCTCTGTCCCCTTTTCGGGATTCCGGCAGCTTCGTTGTAATCCTCATCTTTCCGGCCGCAGATCGATGGGAGTAGGCCCGGGAGCGTCACTGTTCTCAATTTCAGCCGGTCGGTCGCCCCGCACTTTCGATCCCTCGGGACGAGCGGTCGGCGGCGCGGCAAATCTCAGAAAATCGCCTTTTTAGGCCTTTTCGATGAGTTTGACAAGATCGCAAAAAGGGGTCAGAGCGGTCTGGCACCTTTTTTATGTTCGAAAAAGGGGTATGTCCAGGCTGACCCCTTTTCCGCTTCACAGTGCAGACGGTTCGAAAAGCCGCCGTTCTTCGCGAAGGGACGGTTCACTTGGATGGGACGTCGGGGACCAGCAGTCCGATGAGGACGGCGATAATCGCAATTACCACTAAATCGGGGTGTTCCACTTTAGTTTTCCTTTCCGACCGTTTCACGGTCACCCTCTTATACGGATCTCGGAAAGGAAATCTGTCAGGCGAGCCGATTTTTTTTCGGGGCTAATGCGACCAGCCGGTCGCGCTCGGTATCGGGAAACGGGTCAGCCTGATTTGAAATGGGATGTTCAGGCTGACCCCTTTCCTTGCGAATGTCTTTCAGAAAACGCGCTTGCGTTTGAGGGCGCCCAGCGCCACCAAGCCTGCGCCGAGCAGCGCGAAAGAGGCCGGCTCAGGTGTAGGAGGCGGGTTCGTACCGGTGACCTCGCCGTTCCACAGGATGCCGTAGGTCGAACCCATCATCTGGTAAACAGCGAACTCGAGAGTGTTCGTCCCCGACAGCAGGGAGTCCGTAATCTGTTCGCCATGGGTACACAGGCCTGCGCCGCTTCCGCCTAGAGGTGCGACGGTCGCGCCGTGCATGCCCGTGCCCGCCTGGTCGCAGGCCCCGTTGGATGCCGAGGTAAAGGACGGCGCGACGATCTCTGTCGGAGTCCCACCATTGTGAATGAGGTACACTGTCACGTCATCGTCGACGTAAAGCATGAGCGACAAGGAGAGATTCTGTGAGTTGTCGGTGAACTGCTCGAAAAACATATCCGAAGGCGCGCATTGGCCCGCCCGAGCGGTAGCAAACGTGCAAGCGTCGGGAACACCCATCATCGCGCCGCCTCCGCCGGCGAAGTTCCATCCGCTGTTCTCAAAGGAAACCCACTCGCCTTCGTTCTCAACCAGCCCGTCCGTTCCGCCCCACAGAGTTATACCACCATTGTTTGATACGAGAAGGTCCGCCGGCGGGATCTCATAGTTGTCAACGCCGCTCGTCATAGTGCCATTCCACTCGCAAGTGCTCATATTCGCGGTGGAGCAACTCGAGAAATCAAAGGCGGGCGGCAAAGTCGTATCTTCTCCTGTGCTTTGTAATGTGAGCACCGAAGCCGGCGCGCACGCGGCCGAAATCAGTAGCATGAGTAGCAAACTGCGTTTCATATTGCCCTCTCAACGGTTCTCGGGGATTCCAGAACGTTTTGCATCCGCTGCTCTCAACGCAGCGCCGATTGCGATGTGCAAGAGAGCGGTTTTTGCACCGGCCAGACGGCCTGAACGTCCTGGTGCCGCGAAATAGCTCAGGCCCCGTCACATGTGCCGCAACCGGCGCCTTCCAACTGTTCCCAGCCCGATTAATCCAAGGCCGAGAAGCAGCATGCTTGACGGTTCCGGCGCGGGAACTGCGCTCAGGGTGAAATCCAGATATCCCAGAGCCGAAGAAGTTGAAAAGCCTCCCAGCCAAATCGAGCTGGTGCTTGTGTCATCGAAGACGACATTCAACTCGAAAGGTCCCACCACGTTCTGAGCCAGCAGTACCGTCTTGCCGATATCCCCGCTGCTGTCAAGTTCTACAGAATCAGATCCAATGAGCCCGTTTTTTCCATATATGTCAAACGTGGCATCCATTTCGTGGGTGCTTGAACACCACGCGGCCAAGAAGCAATCATCATACGTAGTAACCCATGCATCCACATCAAGATACAAGTCAATTGGATCCGTGGCATCGTACTCGAGCGGCACGTCCCACTTTACCTGCGCGGCGGCCCATTCGGAGTCGTAAAAGCCCGTGTACCAGGTGCCGCCCGTTGCAGTCGTGGAAGTGTAGGCTAAAGCTGCGCCTTGGTACTCGCCATTGACAAGATCGCCACTGTAACCATTAATGGTGGCGTCATCCTTAAACACCGTCTCATACGATGTGAACGGCGTCACGCTGTTGGGGCCAGTCAATACCAACTGTAATGGCGTCGCGCCGATACGGTTTATAATAATTCCGCTCATGGCCATTAGCGTAATCATGAGTCCGGAACACCTTTTTCTGCTGAACATTATGAAATCCTCCTTTTCTGTCTGTTTAAGAGTTTCTGGATTATTGATGGAACAAAACCGGGAGTGAGGAGCACGTCTTGGCCGAAGCCATGCAAGGGCTTCGAACACGAGATCCCCGCGGCCCGTGAGATTGAACATTTGACACCTCCCCCGCTCTTAGGCTGCACAAGCAAGGGAACTGCACAATGGTGCCGACACAGGGCAAGCGGTGGGGCCGGTCAAGCATCTCAAGCGAAGCGTGGCCGGTTTCGTGATGTCAGCTTAATACTACCCGCGTTTGGCTAAGGCAATTTCTGGACCGATCCCAGGTAAATTACGAGGTTGCCTGCTTTCAATTGCATGACGAACTCCTCGCTCCGTTCCGTCCATCCCGGTTCGTGCGACACCGCGCAGAGGCAGCAGTGTGCTGTGTCTATTCGCGCTCCGCCAAAACAAGGGAAAAACGGAGTCAGCCTCAGGCTGACCTGTTTTCTAAACGCGCTTACGCTTGAACGCTCCCAGCGCCACCAGGCCTGCGCCGAGCAGCGCGAAAGAAGCCGGCTCAGGTGTAGCAGGCGGGTTCGTACCGGTGACCTCGCCGTTCCACAGGACGCCATAAGTCGAGCCCATCATCTGGTAAACATCGAACTCGAGAATGTTCGTCCCCGACAGGAGGGAGTCCGTAATCTGTTCGCCATAGGTACACAGGCTTGCGCCGCTTCCGCCTAGAGGTGCGACCGCCGCGCCGTGCATGCCCGTGCCCGCCTGGTCGCAGGCTCCGTTGGATGCCGGGTTAAAGGACGGCGTGACGATCTCTGTCGGAGTCCCGCCATCGTGAATGAGATACACTGCCACGTCATCGTCCGCGTAAAGCATGAGTGACAAGGAGAGGTTCTGTGAGTTGTCGGTGAACTGCTCGAAAAACTTATCCGAGGGCGCGCACCCGCCCGCCCGAGCCGTAGTGAACGTGCACGCGTCGGGAACGCCCATCACGGCCCCGCCTCCGCCGGCGAAATTCCAGCCGCTGTTTTCAAAGGAAACCCACTCGCCTTCGTTCTCCACAAGCCCGTCAGTTCCGCCCCACAGCGTTTCCCCACCATTGCCTGATACGAGCAGGTTCGTCGGCGGAATCTCATAGTTGTCAACGCCGCCCGTCAAAGTGCCATTCCACTCGCAGGTGCTCATATTCGCGGTGGAGCAACTCAAGGGATTGAAGGCGGGCGGCAGAGTGGTGTCCTCTCCTGTGCTTTGTAATGTGAGCACCGAAGCCGGCGCGCACGCGGCCGAAATCAATAGCATGACTCCAAAACTGCGTATCATATTGACCTCTCAACGGTCCCGGGGGATTTCCAGAACGTTTTGCATACGCTCCGCTAAACACAGCCCGAGAACACATCGATTGTGAGGTGAAAGAGGGCGGTTTTTGCATCCGCCAGACGGCCTGAACGTCCTGGTACCGCGAAATAGCCCCTATTCCGCGGTCACAGGAACTGCGCCTTCGAAACCGGGGATCGCAAAAAGTGCTCTGGTTCTTTTTCGCACCCGACCAACGCGCGGCATGAATGCCGCGCCTCAAGGCTAACGTGCAAAGGTCAATGGTCGGCGAAGGCGCCGGCGCGATTCCGTCGGGGTTTTGATCGGGCTACCGATTAGAATCCGCCGCGGGGGCGGTAGCCGGGACGGCACTGGATCCGGTATTTTTTCGCGGAATCGCTGAGCAGCTCCACGCTGATTTTGCGAAATCCTTCGTTCGGATTGGGCTGCGGATAATAGGTCACGGTGTAGGAGTTGCCCAGGTCCTCGCGAATGCTTTCGAAAGCCTCCACCTGCTTCTGCCAGGTCTTGGCGAAATAGGACTTTCCGCCGGTGCGCTGGGTGATGCGCCTGAAAACCTGCGATGAAATGGGATCCTTGTTCACCTCATTCGTGGAGATGACGTAAATGGGAATGCCTTCGTCCTCGGCCACGGCCTGAACATCGGACGGCGCCACCATGCTGGCGTTGTCGGGACCGTTGGAGAATACGATGATCACCTTGCGCCCAGGGACCTTGGCGGCGTCACGCAGGGTCAGCAGGAGGCAGTTGTACAGCGCCGAATCGTCGCCGGCGACGGCCTGCCGGAGGCCGAAAATCGCGTCGGTGCGCTCATGCGTGAGCGGCGCCTCGCGCTTGAGGTTCTTGCTGTAGGTGTACACGGCCACCGAATCGGCGCGATCCAGGCCGCGAATGAAATCGGCGATCGCGTCGGAAGCGTAGACGAAGCCGCGATACATATAATTGCTGGTGTCGAACAGGACGAAGACGTTGGTGCCGATGAAGGCGTCCACCACGCGGCCTTCCGTTTTGCTTTCTTCCGAGGGAGCCACCGGCGTCAGGGTCCCGTCGGAGGCCACCTGCACCGGCGCCCGGCTGCCTTCTCCGAAGGTCGCGATCTTCTGCGGAATTCCGTCCTCCAGAATGCGGAAATCCTTGGGCTTGAGCCCGTTCACGTATTTGCCTTTGTTATCGGTGACCTGAAAGCTCAGCACCACCATGTCCACTTTCACCCGGAAAGTGGGCCGCTCCTGTGTCACAGCCGGGGGCGCAATCGACAGGGCGACCAGAGTTCCGGTCACCACCGGAATCCGGATCGCGCGTTTCACCGCGAGTTTCGAGATCAATGGGATAACCCTCCGAGGAATTGGTCCGCGACGGCTGTGGAAGGCGTTTTTCGCGCTTTCTCACGAACATCGTCGCCCACCAGGCGCAGGCTGCGGAGAAGCGCGGGCCAGTCTTCCAGGTGCGTGGCGAAGATGCGCTCCACGGTTTCCTGGGTCCACTGCGGTACCAGCACGTTCAGATCGCCGGGACGGATGTAGATATCGTCGGCGAGCGCGCCGTAGTACAGCAGGTTGGACTCCCAGCTTTCGGCGAGAATGCGGCTGGAGTAGCCCATCAACGTGGGGAAGGTGCGGAGATTGAGCAGCTCGGGCTGAAAAGTGTTGGCCAGGGTCGGCTTGGGAGTGCCGAAGATGCGCGAGATTTCAGAGGGACTCACCTGATCGGGCGCTTCCGCGGCGATCTTGCGGATGTCGGCGGCAAGCGGCGAGTCACGATCGTCACGGGCGAGATCGCCGGCGAGCAGATACATCTCCGAGGGGACCACGTTCTCCTCGGCCGCGGGCACGTCGGCCGTCGCGAGCAGGTGTTCCACCTTGCTGACGCGCGCCGGCGCGGCGTAATTCTGGAGCACCGCGATCACCTGCTCCCGGCGATGCGGGTCGAGCGCGCTTTCGGCGAGGAGCGTCTCGGCGTAAGCCATGTTCACGCCCACCCAGTGAAGCTGGAGCGGGGTGACGTTCCACCAGCGCGGGATCACCGCGGTGAGGATCATTTGCGGTACCAGGTCGCCCCAGATGAGCGCCTGCTCGCGCGTGGGAATCAGGAAATTCTGCTCGGCTTCGGCGAGTGCGTAGGGCAGCGTCGCCAGCGAGCCGACCAGCCTGCCGCCGGCGTTGGCGGGCCAGCCGGTGCCGTACACTTCGGTAACTTTCCAGGTCTGGTTGGCGTTCTGGATTCCAATGAAATCGTGGCTGCGCACGAACAGCGGGTTGGTGTGCAGTACCTGAGCGCCCGGCGGGGCGTAGTGGATGTAATTGAACCCGACCAGCGTGTCCCGCAGGAAAGGAGCGAGCGTGCCGCGCAGATCGTTCAGCTTCTGCGCGTCTTTGGCGGATTTATCGATGGTCGCGCGCAAATTCAGCTTGCGCTGCGCCTCGATGTGGCGATCGGTCCAGTAGCCGTAGGAAAGCGAGTTCTTTTCCGATGTGCTGAGCTGCGTACGCGGCAACTGGAGATCGGAGATGCGCGCAGCCAGCTTGGCGGTGAGCGCCGTGTTCAGCTTTTCTCCGCGCGAGACGCTTTCGAGATTATCCGCCAGCTCGAACAGCGTATCGAGCGAGACCAGCTTCTGCGCCTCGAAGATGCGGATCATGTCCTCGATCACCTGCTGGTGCGCGTCGGAGTTGTCGTTGACGCCGCCGGCGACCAGGTCCATGACGTGATCCTGCGCCGAGCCTTTTTGGGGCGCCTGCGCGGCGGCGAGCAGCGTCTTCACGCCGGAGCGGCCAGCGTCGAAGATCTCGCGCTCGTTCTGAATTTTCTCAAAAGGCGCGAGCAACTCCGTCAGGGCGCGGCCGGCCTGCGCCGCCGGAATGCCTCCCTGCCGCAGAAAGATCTGCCACAGCCCGGTGAGGGCCTGCATGGTCCCGGCCGCGTCGGCCTTGAGCAGCGGATCGTGAACCTGGTTGATGGAATGGACGGTATCCAAAAACTGGAGGATGGTTTTATCGCTCAGCGAGGGAGCTTCGGAAAATAGCGAATATTGCGCGCTATCCGCTTTGAAGTCGCGCGCCAGCCGCTCCACGGTCGCGGTTTGAAGCGGCGTCGCGCGCTCGCGATCGACGTCGGTCAGCGCCATGAAGATTTTCAGCGGCTCGTTTTCGACCGCCTTGCGGCACAATCCGAACAGCGCTTCGAGAACGTCGTCGGATTCCTTCCAGCCCGAGGCGGCGTGGGTCAGCTTGGCGTCGTATTTGCCCAGGGGATGGTTGACGAACAGGCCCCTCCACACGTCGAGCCCTCCGGGCAGGTGAGGTTTGCCGTCGGGATCGAGCCGCAGCCGGGTGGTCAGCAGCAGCATGTCGGTATTGGCGCGGAAGACCGGGCGCGCGGGACCGGGACTGGTGACGCGCCCGCGGATGGCGGTATAGAAGCGCTTCAGGCGTTCGGGCTCGGTAAGGTAATCCCGGACCGGGCCGTTGATCCGCGCCAGGGAGTCGAAATAGCTGGCCATCCAGCCGTCGTCGCGCGTGATGATTTTTTCAAAAAACGCGGCGCCTTTCTCGGGGGACGTTCCGACCAGATCGCTCCACGCTTTTTCCGAGCGCGCGCCGCCAGGCACCAGCGCCTTGCCGTTGCGGATCTCGAACATGCTGCCGAAAAAGTCGAGCACGTGGGCGTAAATTTTGAGCCGCGCCGAGGGAAAGGAGTGGCGCATCGCCATGGCCGTATCCGGGTCGAGCTTGGAGAGCGCCACGTACAGCCGGCACAGTGACGGGTCGCCGATGAAATCGTCGATGAAATCGCCTTGCGCTTTGTCTTTGGGGGTCTGCCAGTAATCGAGGCCGTACATCAGCGGAATGCGGGCGGGGTGGTAGTCGAAATTGAAAGGGCGGTTGGTGCGCAGCGCCTGTTCGAGCTCGGCCAGGGGGAATCCCGAGTCGATGGTGAGAAAGGCGCGCGAGGCGTTCACGGTTTCAAGCACTACATCCGATCCGCAGCCGCCGCGCATCCGGTACCCGATGACGCGCAGCAGGTCGCCCGTTTCGCTGGAGTCGCAGGTCTGGATGCGGATTGTTTTATCCTTGCCGCTCAGCCGGTCGAGCTCGCGCGCCTGCGAGAGATAGCGCACCACCAGCTTGAGATACTCGGTCATTTCGAGCGCTTCGTTGGAATTGGCGGCCTGGTATCCATTGGTGACGACGTTGCGGGCAAGCGCCGGGAGCAGGTCCTCGGGCCGGAGATCCGGAGACAGAGCGGCCATGCGGGCGAAGGACCGCAGCGGGCCGGGGATTTCGATATAGGTCTGCGCGGCCGCCGGCGGCGGGGCGCCTTGGGGCAGGGCGAGTCCCTTGCCGCCTTCGGCACGGTACTGATCGAGCTCGCGAGCGGCGGCTTCACGATCGCCGGCGATCAGGTCGAGAACCGCCCGTCTGCGCTCGACGGCGGCGCGCTCGGGCTGAGGCGCGCCGGAACGGTTCAAGATCTGCGACAGCTTGGCGTATTCGGCGCGCGCGGCAGGGTCGCGGTGACGGTCCAGGAATTCGGCGTAGGCGCGCACCGCGGATGCGTCGTCCGGGTTCGCGGCCGCGGCTCGGGCCAGTTGCTCGCGCGCCTGTCCTGCCTCGGCTTGCATTTCCAGGCGCCAGGCGTCCGATCCGGGCTCCTGCGCGCACAACACCCCCGCGCCCCCCAGTACCGATACGAAAAAAAAACGAGTCCACTTCACTCGGGTGAGTCGCATTCCTCGTGACTCCTCCACTTGGCTTTATACTGTATCACTGTTAGCGACCGCGTTAGAGCGGGCGGCCATCGCCGGGACAGGTGCCCTCCCGCACGAATAAGAGATGCACGAAAAATGAAAATATTTCCATAGATCGAGTCATTGTCCGCACATCGGGGTTGAATGTGTATAGTCGTAAAGCGCCGCGCTTGTGGCGCGCTTAGCGTCTTGAAGACCAGCACCGGGGAAAGAACTCGCCGGGAACAAAGGAGAGATCGAGTCCAATGAAAAAGACACTGCTTCGATTCGGACCGTGGGCACTGCTGCTGTGCCTGGGAACCGTCGCCGTGCCGCGCTACGCCGAGACGGCGCCGCCGCCGGGGTATCCTCACATGCGCGCCGCGGTGAATGAGCTGCGCGAGGCCCGCGCGGAGCTGCAACACGCCGCGCACGACTTCTGCGGACATCGCGCCGACGCGCTGCGCGACACCGACGTGGCGCTGAAGCAACTCCAGGAAGCCGTTCGCTGCGCGAACCGTTAGCCGCGGGCCGCGCAAAAACACGCCGTTTCGATAACGTTTCTGATAGAGTGGTACGAGTGCGTCTATGGTCCTGAGGATCAGATTTGGCCGGGGACGAACGTTTCACCGCAAGCAGGGCAAAAACCGGCACATCGCGGCGGCCGCCGCGGCGCTTCTGGTTCCGCTGGCGCTGATGGCGTACGTGCTGGGCTTCTGGAGACTTGCTTCGGATATGGGTTTCGCGGGCGAGTTCGGAATTTCCGGCGTCTTCGCCCACTGGCAGATTTGGATTCCGATGGGAGCGCTGTTCCAGATCGTGGCCGGGGTATTAAATAGGTACGGAAAAGGCGGCGAACTGAACGTGCCGCGGATTCTCCCGCTCTCTCCGTTTTCGCCCCGGATGCGGAAGCCCGCGGCCGTTGAGGATCGAAAGTTCAGCGCTCGCTGACGTCTTGCGGCAGTTTCGTCTCGCGCCGCGACGCGGCGCAGTTTCCCGACATTCAGGTGGGCACGCCGAAGCGCGGCAAAATCCAGCGCATCACGACGAAATAGCCCGCCAGCAGCAATAACGCTCCAGCCCAGTCCGGCATTATTTTTATTTTACGACGTTGCGGTTTCTTATGCCTGAGGGGGTAGTGCGCTAAAAGTGCGTTGATTCGATATGGTGGCGGTTTTGCAAAAGTCGGAAACCATGAGGGCCTCACGCAGCCTCCAGCAGTTCCCGAACGCTCCATACGTGCGTCGCAATTCCAGCGGCCATCGCAGGCGTGATCCGCAGCGACTTTTGAACGCGGCAGAAGTTGTAAAACGCAAACCACGGCATGATCGCCGCCGCGTGATTCTCCCATTTCTTCGAGAAGGCGTTTGTCGGTCGCGTGAAGCGACGAACACCCATACGCAGGCTGAGATTGGACCGCTCGACAATCGAAGTGCAGATGCGCTCCGGGTCGGGACGGCCCATGACTGGGACGTCCTCTATCGACGCGACTTCCGCAGGCGAGTACCGTTTTTCATCACCCTGGGGTTGCCGATACACCTTGATGAGTTGCGCGAGGTCGCAGCGGTCGTGCAGCGTGTTGGTGATCGCGCTCTTGTATGGAGCGAAGCCGTCAGTCGTGATCTGGAAAGGCGCGTGTGCCGTGCCTCTGTGAATGTCTTGCTGCACTGTTTGCAGCGGAAGCGTCGAAGGCCGTTACGGTGTTTGCCGAAACGCTGGCATTCGGTACG
>DATJVN010000148.1:0-89794 GCA_035501755.1 Bryobacteraceae bacterium
AGCGTCGCGTCCACATTGGTCGCTTTCGAATCGTTGTACCACTGGACGCCGTCGATCTCGCGCACGAACTCCAGTCGATGCTCCACGCCCGGAAACGTCTTCACGCAATCGCGAATCTTCGCGTGCGCAACTCCGGCCAGCCGCGCAATCACCGCCGCCGCCATCACATTTTCGACGTTGTGCATCCCGCGCAGCGGAATCTCCGCGACCGGCATGAGAACTTCGCCGTTTAACAGAACGTTCCCGCCGTCGATGCACGCCCCGGGCGCGACGGTCTGCGCCGAGCTGAACCACACCGGCGTCCCCGCGCCCCGGTGCGCGAACGCGCGGCAGATCGCATCCTCCGCATTCAGCACCGCGAAATCGTTCGCGCGCTGATTGGTGAACAGTCGCGCCTTTTTATCGGCATAATTCGCCAGCGTGTAATGCCGGTCCAGATGATCCGGCGTGACGTTCAAGCACGCGCCGATGTGCGCGCGAAACGTTTCCGATGTCTCCAGTTGAAAACTCGACAGCTCCAGCACATTCCACTGTCCCGCACGCGAGTTCGCTACCATCGAGCACGGCGGCGTTCCGATATTCCCGCCGACTTGCGCACTCGCGCCCAGAATATGACCGGTCAGCGCCGTCGTCGTCGTCTTCCCGTTCGACCCCGTGATCCCGATGATCTCGCCCTCGAAAAACCAGCTCGCCAGCTCCAGATCGCCGATCACGCGCACCCCGCGCGAACGCGCCTGGCTCACCACCTCGACATCCGCCGGCACGCCCGGCGACAGCACGATCAGCTCCGCGCCCGCGAACGCTTCCGCCGTCTGCGGCAGGACCTCTATCCCCGGAATCGTCACCGGCTTCTGATCGACAGCGCGCACGCACGCCCCTTTTTCACGCAAAAGCTCCACCGCCGCGACGCCGCTCCGCGCCATTCCCACCACCACGACATTTGCGCCGTCGAGATTCATCGCAGTTTCAGCGTCGTCAGCGCCCCCAACGCCAGCACCAGCCCCGCGATCCAGAACCGCGTGATCACTTTCGATTCCTGCCATCCCAGCGCCTCGAAATGATGATGCAGCGGCGCCATCTTGAAAATCCGCTTGCCGCGCAGCTTGAAACTTCCCACCTGCAAAATCACCGACAGCGCCTCGATCACGTACACGCCGCCGATGAACAGCAACAGGATCTCCTGCTTTAGAAGAATCGCGACCACTCCCAGACTCCCGCCCAGCGCGAGCGATCCCACGTCGCCCATGAAAATCTCCGCCGGATGCGCGTTGTACCACAGGAATCCCAGCGACGCTCCGGTCATCGAGCCGCAGAAAATGGTCAGCTCGCTCGATCCCGGCGTGCGCGACAATTCGAGATACTTGGCGAACTCCGCGTGTCCGGTCAAATACGAAAGCACCGTCATCGCTCCCGCCGCGATGATCATCAGTCCGATCGCCAGCCCGTCGAGACCATCCGTCAGGTTCACCGCGTTGGCCGACCCCACCAGCACCAGCAGGAGAAACGCCAGGAACGGAAGAAACGCGAGGGCGTGCGTGAACGGATTGCGCAGGAACACGTGAATCAGCAGGTCCGGCCGGAAATTTTTGAAGAACGGGACGTTCATGGTGGTGGAATAATTCCCGCGCGAGCTCATCAGCAGCAGCAGCGCCGCGATCACCATCCCTGCGGCCACTTGCAGCATCAACTTTTCGCGCGGCGTGAGTCCCAGGTTGCGCTTCTGCACCAGCTTGGTGTAGTCGTCCCAGAATCCCACCGCGCCGAAGCACACGGTACCGGCGAGCGCCACCCACAGCGCCGGAATTCGCAGGTTCGCCCACAAAAGCGTGGGCACGATGATCGAGGTGCAGATCAGCAATCCGCCCATAGTCGGCGTCCCCGCTTTTTTCAGGTGCGACTTCGGTCCATCCTCGCGGATGTGCTGCCCGATCTGGAACTGCCGCAGCCGCGCGATCATCCACGGTCCCACCGCGATCGAAAGAAACAGCGCGGTCAGGCTCGCCATCGCGGTGCGGAAAGTGTAGTACTGAAATTCGCGCAGGGGCGAGTAAAAATGATACAGCTTCTCGTAAAACAGCCAGTAAAACATGGGATCATTCCCGCCCTTTCAAAAACTCCTCCAGGGCGCGTTCCACGTGAACGGCGCGCGATCCCTTGAATAAAATAGCGTCGCCGGATTCGGCAAGCGTAGCCACGTGCCGGCCGGCGTCTTCCGGATTTTCGAAAAAAAACGCGGCGCCGGCCCGAAGGCCTGCACGCGTGGCTGCGTCCAGCGTGCAACAGGCGGCGCCGCGTATTCCAACGAGCACATCAATCCCCCGCTCCGCGGCGTAGGTGCCGACGTCGCGATGCAAGGGCTCAGCCCATTGGCCAAGTTCCAGCATCTCGCCCAGGACCGCGATCCGCCGCCGCGCCGGCGTATCCGCGAGCACGTCCAGCATGGCGCGAACCGCGTCCGGATTTGAGTTGTAGCAATCGTTATACACTAAAACACCCCGGCAATGGAAGCGTTCTCCGCGCATTTTCCCGGGAAAAATTTTTTTAGCGGCGTCCTGCAATCGAGCGGCCTCGACGCCGTACAATCCCGCCACCGCGATCCCCGCCAGAAGGTTCGAAACGCTGTGCCGGCCCGCGAGCTTCGTTTCAAACTGCACAGGTCCCACGCGAAACCGGGTCCCCTCCAGCGAATATTCGACATCCTCGGCCCGGACGTCCGCCTCGCTCGATTGCCCGTACAGAATCCGCCGCCCCGCGAACGGAAATTTCGCCACCCGGCGGTCGTCCGCATTCAGCACCGCCGTCCCATCCGGCGGCAGCGACTCCACCAGCTCGCGCTTGGCCGCCGCGATCCCCTCGATCGAATCGAAAAATTCGATGTGCGCGTAGCCCACGTTGGTCACCACACCGACATTCGGTTGCGCAATCGCAGCCAGCTCCCGAATCTCACCCGCGTGATTCATCCCGATCTCGAGCACCGCGGCCCGCGCGTCCTGGGGCAAGCGCAGAATCGACAGCGGCAGCCCCACATGATTGTTCAGGTTGCCTTCGTTCTTCGCCGTTTTCATCGCCGTCTGAAGCATTGCCGCGATCACATCCTTGGTGGTTGTCTTTCCCGCGCTACCCGTCACCGCCACGACATCGCCGGCGAATTTTTTCCGGGCGCAACCGGCCATCTTCTGGAGCGCGCCCAGCGAATCTTCGACGTGTATGACCACATTGACAGATGGGCTCGGTGCTTCCACCGCGCGATCCGCCACCACTGCGACTGCGCCCTTCTCGAAAACCTCGCCGATGTACGCGTGTCCGTCATGATTTGGCCCTCGCAAAGCGAAAAACAAATCCCCCGGCTGGATGGTCCGCGAATCCACGCTCCACCCCGTCACTTCCACATCCGAATCGACGGCCACCCCGGCCATCCCTGCAACATCCCGCAGCGCGAATTTCATACATCTGCTCGTGGCACAGGCTTCGGCCTGTGGTCCTCACGATTTCCCATACCCCAGAGATCGCAGCACCGCCCACGCCGTTTCCCGATCGTCGAAATCGATGGTGCGATCCTTCAACACCTGGTACGTCTCGTGCCCCTTCCCGGCGAGCAGTACCACGTCGCCCGCCCGCGCCTCCTGGAGCGCCAGCCGGATCGCCTTGCCCCGGTCCGGCTCCGCCACATTCGGCGTGTCGAACCGCCGGATCCCCACCATCGCGTCATTCATGATGTCCAGCGGATCCTCCGATCGCGGATTGTCTGAGGTCAGCACTACGAAATCGCTCAGCTCCGCCGCCGCCATGCCCATCAACGGACGTTTGGTCCGGTCCCGGTCGCCGCCACACCCGAACAGCGTAATCACGCGCCCCGACGTCAATCGCCGCGCCACTTGAATCGCATTGCGCAGCGCATCGTCGGTGTGCGCATAATCCACCGCGACCAGGAAAGGCTGCCCCGCGTCTACCCGCTCGAATCTTCCCGGCACCGCCGTGCATGCCGCGACCCCGCGCGCGATGGTCTCAAGGTCGATGCCGAACGAGAGCCCCGCTCCCGCCGCGGCCAGAATGTTCATCACGTTGAACTCGCCCACCAGCGCCGATTCGATCACCTGCCTGGCGCCTTCATAGCGCAGCTCGAAGCGCAGCCCGTCGAATCCCGTCGCGACCTTTTCCGCCGTCAGTTCCGCCTTCGAGCTCAATCCGTACCACACCACCCGGCTCGCCGGATTCGCGAACCCCCGCGACACGTCGTCATCGATGTTCAGCACGCTCCACTCTGGTGCCGGACCCTCCGGCGGAAAAAACAGCATTCTCTTCGCCGCCGCGTACTCTTCCATGGTGTGGTGAAAATCCAGGTGATCGCGAGTGAGGTTCGTAAAAACTGCGGTGTGAAAGCGGATGCCGAAAACCCTTCCTAATGCGAGGGCGTGTGACGAAACCTCCATTGTAAACCGCGCGCCGCCCCGCCGCTCGACTTCGCTCGCCATCCGCAAAATATCCAGTGATTCCGGAGTCGTGTTCGCGCCGTGCAAAACCTCATCGCCGATCCGGTACTCGATGGTTCCGGCGAGCCCCGTCACCAGCCCCGCCGCCCGAAAAATCGAATCGATCAGAAAAGCCGTCGTGGTCTTGCCGTTGGTCCCCGTCACGCCGGTGAACAACACGCGCTCGTCCACGCGATCGTAAAAATTTCGCGCCGCGATCGCGAGCGCCTGCCGCCCCTGCTCGACCTCGATCCAGGCCCCAGCAAATCCCTCCGGCCGTCCCAGTTCCGAAACCACCGCGATCGCGCCCCGATCCATCGCGTCCCGCGCGAACCGACGCCCGTCCACGCGCGATCCCGCGAACGCGAAAAATAGGAAATCTTTCCCCACGCGGCGCGAATCGTACTCCATCCCTGCCACGCTGCGCTCCGCGATGCCCGGCGAAAGCTCTCCGCGAAGCTTCACGCCTTGAAGCACCTGTTCGAGCCTCATTTTTCGAATTGCACGCGCACCCGCGACCCCGCCGGCAGAATCGTTCCTGCCTCCGGCTCCTGCTCCCGCACGAATCCCATCTTGGCCGCTCCGGCGACCTCCACCGGCATCCCGCTCGCCGCCGATTCCTCCAGCACCTGCCGCAGCGTCATCCCCCGGAAGCTCGGCACCTTGGGACCGGCCAGCGCGGCGGAAGAAAAAATCCGCCGGTCCGCGACAGTTTCCGTGGTCAATGCCGCGGAACCCGCCCGGACCGGCGGTGACGGAGTATTGGAGGATACAGCCTGTTTGCGCGCGTTGCTATCGCTCGGCGCGTCAAGATCGTTCGCCGCCGGGGGATCTCCCAGCCCGGCGATGGCTAAATCGTCTGCATCGGCCGCCGTCGGTTTCGACGACGCCAGCACGTCGCTATCCGGCAAATCTTTGGGAACGTCCAGAATCCGCAGTCCCGTCATCGCGACTTCGCGAAACACCGGCGCCGCCACCGGGCCGCCGTAGCCCGCAGTCCCGCCGCTCGTATCTTCCAGCGTCACCGCGACCACGATCTGCGGATTGGCAACCGGCGCAAAGCCCACAAAACTCGCGTTGTACCGGTGTGTATAAATATGTTCCTTGAAATCGTATACCTGCGCCGTCCCGGTCTTGCCGCCCGATGTATACCCGCGCAGGTTCGCCAGATTTCGCCCGGTCCCGCGCAGCACCACGCCTTCCATGAACTTGCGCATGGTGATCGCCGTCTCCGGACGCAAAATCCGTCTCCCCGCATCGGAGGTGAATCGCTCCACCGGCTCTCCCGGCTTCTGCCGCGCCAGCAGAATTCGCGGCTTCACCAACAATCCCCCGTTGGCGATGGCCGCCGCGGCTACCGCAAGCTGCAGCGACGTCGTGCTCACCTCGTGCCCCATCGCCACGGAACCGATCGAAGTCTCGGACCAATCTTCCACTCTCCGCACCATCCCCGCCGATTCGCCCGGCAGCGCAATCCCCGTCTTCCGCCCGAATCCGAAGCGCCGGATGTACTCGTACATCTTGCGGTCGCCCACCTTCATCCCGATCTGGATCGCGCCGATGTTGCTGGATTTCTCGAAAACCTCTTCCGCCGTCAGCAGCCCGTGCCGCCCCGCGTCGTGAATGATCCGCCCGAACAGTTTGAACACGCCATTGTGGCAGTCGATGATCGTCTCGGGAGTCACCTTCGCCGTCTCCAGCGCCGCCGACAGCGTCACGGTTTTAAAAACGCTCCCCGGCTCGAACGGAGTCGTCACCGCAAGATTGCTGCGCGCGTTCTCCGGCTCTTTCGACGACGGCGGCAGGTTCGGATCGTAAGTCGGCCAGTTCGCCATCGCCAGGATCTCGCCCGTGTACGGATTCATCGCCACGATCGATCCCGACCGCGCCCCGCTCGCCGCAACTTCTTTTTGAATCTCCTTTTCCGCTTCGTACTGCAAATTCGAATCGATGGTCAGCGTCAGGTTCGCACCGGGATCGGGCTTGCGCGCGACCACCGCGTCGTACGGATTCTGCCGGACATCGCTGTACACCCGCGCCAGGCCCGGACGCCCCGACAGGTCTTCGTCGAAGCTCGCCTCCACTCCAGCCACGCCGTGCTCCGCCGCGTCGTCGTCGGTCATCCCCATAAAACCGACGACGTGCGCCGCCAGCGTATGGTGCGGATACAGCCGCTCCATCTCTGGCAGGAACTGGACCCAGTCCAGCTTCAGACTCCGCAGCCGCTCGGCTTCCTCCGATGCGATTTTCCGTTTGATCCACAGAAAACCGCTGCCGCGCAGCATCGCCGTCTGAATCTTCTGATACACTGCGTCACGGTTCAGGTCCAGGCTCCGTGCCAGGATCTCCGCCGCCACCTGCGCGTCGCGAATCTTCTGCGGATTCACGCACACCGATTCGGCCGGAATGCTTTTCGCCAGCGGCTGCCCCAACCGGTCGAAAATCGCCCCGCGCAGCGCCGGAATCTCGTGCATTTTCTGCTGCTGCAGTTGCGCCTGCTTCAGCAGATCGTCGTGATGAATCACCTGGAGCCAAACCAGCCGCGCGAAAATCAGCCCGCCCCAGCCTACCAGGGCCCATAACAGGACGTGCAGCCGTCGCGTGCTTTGGCTCTCCGACATGGCTCGTCCATTACTTGCCGGCGATTTCGGTGTTCATGGCCACCGCGCCGCCCTGGTTCAGGTAAACCACCTTCTGCGCGGGCGGATCGATGAATTGCTGCTCCTTGGCGAGCTGCTCCATCCGCGCCGGCGACACCAGTTGCGTTTCCTGCAATTCGAGCGTCGCCTGCTCGTCCGCTAGGCGCGCCTGCTCCTGCTTGAGCGATTGAATCTGGTAGCCGGCGAGCAGCGAATACGCGCTCGGCAGCAGCACCGCGATCAGCAAAATGACCGCCGCGCCCGCCGACCCGATCAGCTTCCAGCACACTCCCCGCGCCTTTGGATCGGCCTCGCGCACCACGCCTGAGTTGTCGATGCGCTTGATGTAGAAATAAATGTCCTCGTTGGCGAACGCGCGAACCCGCGTCGATTCTTCTGTTTTCCTCGCGCCGCCCCGGATCTGTTGACCTTCCCGGTCAAACAGCCGGTTATATACGTTGGCTAAAGCCGCCATCTCCCTCTCCGATCATCTCCACCGCCCGCAGCTTCGCGCTGCGCGACGGCGGGTTCCTTCTGACTTCCTCCTGCGCAGGCCGCACGACGTGCCGGGTGAGGATCTGCGCTCGCCCGTCTTTCGCCATCGCCTGAAAACTCTGCTTCACCTTCCGGTCTTCGAGTGACATGAACGTCACCACCACTGCACGCCCGCGCGGTTTCACAATTTCCGGAATCTGTTCGAGCAGCGCGTCCAACTGCCCCATCTCCTCGTTCACGGCAATACGCAGCGCCATGAACGTCTGTGTCGCGGGATGAATTCTTGAGGTGCGTGGCGCGGCCCGCTCGATCAGTTTGGCCAACTGACCGGTCGTGTGTATCGGCCGCGCCCGCACAATCGCTCTGGCGATCTTCCGCGCCCTCCTTTCCTCGCCCAATCCGTACAGCAGATCGGCAAGTTCCTTTTCGGATTCGAAATTCACGATCTCCGCCGCCGTCCGGCCCTGGCTGCGATCCATGCGCATGTCCAGCGGTCCGTCGGCGGCCAGAGAGAAACCCCGCTCGCCCGCGGTCAGTTGATACCGCGAAACGCCCAGGTCCGCCAGCAGCCCGTCCAGTTGTTGTATTTTTTCGGCTGCCAGCACCGCTCCGATCCGCGCAAACGTCGCCTGATGAAAACGTATGCGCCCGGCGTACTCCCGCGTGTTCTCTCTCGCGCGCTCCAAACTCTCCGCGTCCCGGTCGCAGGCGATCACCGTCGCGCCCGCCGCCGCGATCGCCCGCGTATGCCCGCCCAGCCCGCAGGTCGCGTCCAGAATCACCGCGCCCTCCCGCGGCCGCAGGTATTCGAGACACTCGGCGAGCATCACCGGAACGTGCATACATCGCTACAGGAACCCCTTGCTGTCCAACACCCGCGCCTTGTCGACAATCCCCACCGAGGCGCGCTGCATCATTTCTTCGTAAATCCTGCGCCCGTAAATTTTGATGTGCCCCCGGAACGGGCTCAGCCACACCGATTGCCGCTCGAATTCGAGCTTGCGCCGCAACTCGCTTGGCAGCAGAATCCGCCCGTGCTCGTCCATGGTGGAAATATCGCCGTACAGGTTGGCGATGAACGCCACGTCTTCCATCAGCTCGGTGTCGCTCCCCGGATTGTTGAAGTAATTTTGATTGCTTTTCCACACATTTTCGGGGTATATTCGAGCGGTCCGTATGTCCAGCGTGGTAATAAAAAACCGCTCGTCGAGCGACTTGAGATACACCGCGAAGCGCACCGGCAATTTGAGCCGGCCCTTCTCGTCGCACTTCGCCTCGAACATCCCCACGGGAGCTTCCGGCGTCGACTTTGGGAGCGCGTCTTCCACAAATGCCCACTTTAATCCACATTTGCCGCTTTATGAAGTGTAAAGTGGGTTTTGTAGGATTGCAAGCATTTTCTTGAGCCGGAAAGACTTACGCTATTTCTTCGCCCACGGTCGTGGGTTCGTTTCGTAAATTCGTCACCCGCCGGGTCCCCATTAAAGTCGCCCCTCCTATCCGCCGAAATCACAAGAGATGGGTGCGACTCTCTCCGCCCCGCGTCTCGACGCGACTCTTGCTCCTCTTCGCGAAACCTGGTGGACCGGCAAGGCCGTCCTGATCACCGGCGCCTCCCAAGGCATCGGTGCCAGTTGCGCCGCGCGCCTGGCCGCGCACGGAGCGCGAATCTCCCTGACCGCCCTTGAACAACCCGGATTTGATGACCTCGAATCGCCCCAGCGAGTAATCACCACCGGCGACATCACCAGCCCGGCGACGCGCCGCGCCGTGATCGGGCGCACTCTCGACTGCTTCGGGGGCATCGACGTCCTTATTAATAATGCCGGTGTCGGCCAATATGGTTTTCCTTCCGAGGTTGACACCGAAATCTCCAAGCGCATCTTCGACGTCAACGTCTTCTCGGCTCTCGCGCTGACCCAGCTCGCGATCCCGCACATGCGCCGGCAGGGCCGCGGCACCATCGTGAACATCGGATCCGTCGGCGGAAAGGTTTCGCTGCCCTGGGCCGTGATGTACTGCGCCACCAAGTGGGCCGTGCACTGCCTGGACGATTCGCTGCACCGCGAGCTTGCGGGCTCCGGCATCCACGTATTAAAGGTTTGCCCCGGAATCGTCGCGACGAATTTCCGCAATCACGTGCTCGCCGGCTCCGCGCCCGCGCCGGTCGAAGACATCCGCCGCATCGTCACTCCCGACCAGGTCGCTGAAGCCATGATGGGCGGCGTCGAGCGCCACAAGCGTATCGTCTACGTCCCCAAAATCGGCCGCCTGTTTACTTCTCTTGACTTCTTCGCGCCCCGGGTCATGGACTGGTACCTGCGCAGGAAATTCTGAGCGCAGGATGCGTTCACTCCGCAATCCGATCGTCGTGGCGACCCTCATCGCCCTCAGTTGGTCCGTCGCGCGCGTCGTGATCGCGCACCGCACCGGTATACCCGTCCCCCAGATCCACGACGAGTTCAGCTACCTCCTCGGCGCCGACACGTTCGCCAAAGGCCGTCTGGCGAATCCTCCTCATCCGATCGCCGAGTTCTTCGATTCGCCCCATGTCCTGGTGAGGCCGGTCTACGCGTCGAAATATCCGCCCGGCCAGGCGCTGGTCCTCGCGCTCGGCGAGAAGGTCTTCGGATCGCCGTTTTGGGGCGTCGTGATCGAGAACGCGCTGCTGATCTTCACCGTCGCGCTGGCCGTCTCGGTCTGGGTTTCGACCATGTGGGGCGCAGGCGTCGCCGTGATCCTCGCCCTCTACCTGCTGCCTCCCAATTATTGGGCCGATTCTTATTGGGGCGGCGCGCTCACCGCGGCCGGCGGAACGTTGGTCGTACTTGCCATCGGCTTCCACCGCGATCGCCGCCTTCTCGCTTCCGGCCTGGCGTTCGGATCAGGCGCCGCGATTCTCTTCTTCACCCGGCCCTATGAAGGCGGCGCCTTCACCCTCGCCATAATCGGCGTTTACTTCGTCCGTAACGGCTGGCGCTTCGTGCTGATTCCCGCACTTGCCGCCGCGCCTATCCTGCTTGCCGCGCTCGCCTGGACCGGTTACTACAATCGCGCCGTCACCGGTGATCCCTTCCTGCTTCCCTACATTCTCCACGACCGGCAATACAACGTCGCTCCTCCGTTCTGGATTCTTCCCCGCCGGCCCGAGCCCGTCTACAGCCACCCGCGACTGGCGGCGCAGCATGGCCTCGGCGGCTGGGAAGATTCAGCCTACTCGCGCCACCGCCCGTGGTGGAATGGCCTCGCGCGAGGCGTGACCCTGTCGCTGCTCTTCACCGCGTCTCAAGTGAGCGGATTCCTGGGATTGCTGGTCTTCGCAGTCCCGGTCGCCTGGAGAGACTGGCGATTCCGCCAGCTCTCGGCCGTGCTCCTGTTTTTCATCGCCGCGCTGTCCATCGAATCTTTCAACCTTCCGCACTACGCCGCGCCGGCGCTCGGCGCAGTCGCGATTCTCACCGGCGTGTGGCTCGAACGGCTCTGGACCATGGACCGTCACGCGATCACCGCCGGCAAGGCCGTGGGAGTCGCGTTTTTCGGTTTCGCCATCGCCGGAATGAACGGCGCGGAGTTCCTCGCGACGCCGCTCCGCGCGGACCGCCAACAATTGATTCAGCGCCTCTCCACTTTGAATGCGCCCCAGCTAGTGCTGGTCCGCTATCCGACCCCGTCGTGGAACATCGATGTCGAATGGGTCTACAACAGCGCCGACATCGACAGCCAGCACGTGATTTTCGCGCACGATCTCGGCCCGGAGCGCGACGAAAACCTGCTCCGCTATTACCCCGGCCGTCAGGCCTGGATCGCCTCGGTCGACGATTCCGGATATCGTCTCGACCCGTACCCTTCCGCCGCGACCGACGCGACAGCCGCCAGAGCCGCGATGATCGCGAGCGCAGGGAGCGTGCCTTCGCGGATCCTCATCAGCAGCGGCGGCAGAAAATAGATAAACGGCGTCGCCAGCAGTACTGCCAGCACCTTCAACATTTTTGACTTCGTCGAAAACATCCAGACGACCGTCGGAATCAGAATCGCGCAATCGTGCAGATAGGAATGCCGGCTGAGCAGAAAACTTCCCAGCAGCCCCGCCGTGAACGCGGCTTCGAGGCCGGCGCCGAAACAGCACGCGACGGTCAGCCCGGTTACGCCCAAGCTCAGCGCCGCCTCGATCGCCCCGGCATGCGGCAGCTCCGAAACCAGGCCGTGAAGATTCGGCATCCCCACCGTCCCCGGACTGATCGCAGGTCTCGAGATCACTTCCAGATACTGCCGCGGCCAATCCGGACCAGCCGAAAACGAAATCGCCAGCAGCAGCACCGCGCCGGCGCATAATCCCGCCAGCATGCGAAACTCGCGCCGCAGCGCGAGCACCACGGGGATCAACAAAAACAGGTGAAATTTGATCAGAAGCAACGCGAGCGCGCTTCCCGCAAAAACTTCGCGGCCTTCCGCCCGCAACCGCAAGCTGATCGCGATCACCAGCAGCAGAACCGCGACATCCTGCCCGATCCCGATGGCGCCGGCCGCGAGCGGCAGCGACAGGCACGTTGCTGCAGCCAGCTCGCCGCGCCGCTTAGTCGGATACAAAAGCACGAACCCCGCCGCGGCGCAGATCAATAGCGCGGTCCACAGCGTGTGCGCGACCCCATACGGCAGCCGCGCAAGCGGCCACATCAACACGTAATCGAAAGGCAGCCGCGTCGGCACGACATCGTGCTTCTCGACTCCGATGGTCTCGCGCTCAAGCCGGAGCACGCTCGGTTCGTCATAGAGCCGCCCGGTGAAAACCAGCTTCGCACCCACGTAAAGCTGATTAAAATCGTCGGCGCCGCGCCGCCTCAGGTCGGTTCCCAGCCCGACCAGGAAATTCGCAACAAAGATCGGAACAACAAGGAAGATCCACAGCGCGAGCTTGCGGTCCCTGGCGAGCATGAATCCTTCATGATGTCACGAGAACTCGCCGCCGGCGAGGGATTTTTCAGCGCTCTTCCAGATGCTTGAGCCGTGCGTCCAAAACCTGCTCGACACGATACAGCTCCGAGCGCCAGGTCTCTTTCATGTCATCAAAGCGCTGGTCCATGTGTGCGCGAAGCTCCGCAAGCCGGTTGTTCACATCGTTCATCCGGTGATTCATATCGCTCATCCGGCTGTTGTTGACCAGAATGCCGATCAGTACGGTGACGGTCGGCACGACAACCGACAGCAAGGTTTGCATGGAAACGTCCACGGCTCTCCTTCCATTAGATCACTTCTAATCAGTGCGTTTCCCGCGCGATTCCTCTCACCGGCCATTGCAGCTTTCGCGCCAACTTGCTCCGACCGGTCGAACATCCGCTCCACCTCGTCACGGAACTTCCGAAAATTCCGCCCGTCGACGATGATCCCGATCACAATCGCCACAGTCTGGACCGCACTGACGATCCACATGTGAGCCGGAAAGAGCATCCCCTATTAATTTACACTCGCACGCATTCAAGCGTCCGTAACACAACGCAAGAATATGATAAGATCCTGATTCTACGCATCCAACGAGCAATTCAGGGAGTTCTCTCCAGTGAAAGTTTACGACACCAGTGACATCCGGAACGTGGCCCTGGTCGGCCATGGAAACTCCGGAAAAACTTCGTTAGCCGCCGGTCTCCTGTTCACCAGCGGCGCCACCAACCGCCTCACCCGCGTCGATGAGGGCAACACCATCACCGATTTCGATGACGAGGAAATCCAGCGCAAAATCACCATCTCCACCGGCGTCGCCGCCACCGAATGGAACAAGAAAAAACTCAACCTCATCGACACCCCTGGCTTTAATATCTTCATCAACGACACCAAGGCATCGCTGGTCGCCGCCGACGCGGCCTTCGTGGTGGTCGACGGCGTCGCCGGCGTCGAGGTCCAGACCGAAAAAGTGTGGTCCTTCTGCGATGATTTTGAGCTCTCCCGCGCCATCATTATTAATAAGCTCGATCGCGAGCGCTCCAGCTTCGAGCGCGCTCTCGAAAGCGTCCACCAGTTTTTCGGCCGCACCTGCGTTCCCATTCACCTGCCCATCGGCAGCGAGCGCGATTTCAAAGGCATCGTCGATCTGGTGCGGATGAAATCCTACACCTACTCGAATGACGGCGACGGAAAAGGCAAAGAAGGCGATATCCCCGCCGATCTCGCCGCGGCCGCGCAGAAAGCGCACGAAGGGCTCATCGAGATGGTCGCCGAAGGCAACGACGCGCTGATGGAGGAGTTTTTCGACAAAGGCACCCTTCCCGCCGAGCACATTCTCGACGGCCTGCGCGACGCCGTGCGCCAGCGCCGCATCTTTCCCGTCCTGTGCGCCGCCGGCCTGCACAACGTCGCAAGCGACCAGATCCTCAACTTCGTCACCGATAATTTTCCCGATCCGGCCGGCCGCGGACCGTGGAAAGGCGAGCTCAACGGAAAGGATGTCGAGCGCGCAGTCAAGGATTCCGAACCGGTTTCCGCATTCGTCTTCAAAACCGTCGCCGACCCCTTCGCCGGCCGCGTGACGTATTTCAAGGTCGTTTCCGGCATCGTCAAAAACGACGCGAACCTGGTGAACACGCGCTCCAGCGCAGCCGAGCGTCTCTCGCACATCGGCGCGCTTCAGGGTAAAACCATCGTCCCGGTGACCGAGCTTCACTCGGGCGACATCGGCGGCGTCGCGAAACTCAAGGAAACCGTCACCGGCGATACGCTCGCCGATAAGCCGTCGCCCATCGCCTACCCGGCCGTGAACCTTCCCGAACCGAGCATCGCCTACGCCATCGCCGCCAAGACGCGCAACGACGAAGACCGCATGGGCAACGCCATCCAGAAAATCTTAGAAGAAGACAAATCGCTGCGCTTTTATCGCGATCCGCAAACCAAGGAGTTCCTGCTCGCCGGCAGCGGACAGCAGCACGTCGAGATCATCGTCAGCCGCCTCAAAAAACGCTACGGCGTGGATGTGGAGCTCCACGCGCCCAAAATTCCATATCGCGAAACCATCCGCGGCAGGGCCGACGTGCAGGGCCGGCACAAAAAGCAGACCGGCGGACACGGCCAGTTCGGCGATTGCTGGATTCGCATGGAGCCTCTGCCGCGCGGTGAGAAATTCGCCTTCGAAAACGAGGTTTTCGGCGGCGCGATTCCCAAAAATTTCATTCCCGCGATCGAAAAAGGCATCGTCGAAGCCGCCGAAAAAGGCTATTTAGCCGGATATCCCGTGGTCGATTTCAAAGTGGTGGTCTACGACGGCTCCTATCACGACGTCGATTCCTCGGAAATGTCGTTCAAGCTGGCCGCGCGAAAAGCGTTCAAAGCCGCGATGGAAGCCGCCAAGCCCGCGATCCTCGAACCCATCATGAACGTTGAGGTGCAGGCGCCGGTAGAATACGCAGGCGACCTGATGGGCGACATGAACGGCCGCCGCGGCCGCATTTCCGGCATGGATACGAAAGGCGGAACGCAGATCATTCGCGCCCAGGTCCCCATGTCGGAAATGCTAAATTATCAAAACGACCTCATCTCCATGACCCAAGGCCGCGCGAGCTTCACCATGGAATTCGACCACTACGATTTCGTCCCCGCCCCGCAAGCCGACAAAATCATCGCCGCGGCGAAAGCCGCCAAGACGGGCGAAGAGGAAGAAGAAGAGTGACAGGGGCGCTCGCGCGATTTTGAGCAGCCCGGGCATCGCAAGCCGATATACTGTGGGTGGGTGTATCAAATGCAAACCGAGGTGGAACCGCTCAATGCATCACGCCGCACGGAGGTTATGGAACGCCTCTTTACCGACCTTCAGGTCGCGCGCTTCAATCAACTCTATTACCAGACCCGATCGAAATCTGTAAGGGGTTGGATGAAGAGAGCAAATGTGATTGCAGCACTGTCGGCGAGTGCGGCGTTCACGGGCATGTTAAAGAACGGAGGACCGCTCTGGCTTCTGCAGGGCTTCACGATCGTTGCCGCGATTTCTGCGGCGGTCGGCCCGGTTTTAGGGCTCGAGGATAAGTACGCGCAACTGGAGCGCGCGAGTTTAGGCCACGCGATCGCGAAAGACAGGATCTGGTCACTCTTGCGAGACCTGAAAGTCTCCGAGCTCACGGATAGTCACGAGGCGAGAGAGCGGGAGATCGCCGCTTTTCGCGAGGCGCTTAGCGCTCTGGACGAGGAGCCGCACGACTCCGTGAGGACGAAATGTTGGGAGCAGGTGGAGCGAGAACTTCCGGCCGATAAGGCTTGGACGATCATATGAGTTCACAGCCCCTTGAGAAGCGAGGCGGCCAGCAACCCCCCGCTCCTCCCAAGAGGCCGCCGCCACCGCCGCCCCCACCCAAGAAGTGAAGTCGCGAGCCACCCTGCGCGTCCGGGTTAAGTGTGTGTGAAAAAGGGGACAGCCCGCTCTGTCCACTCCGTCCGCGTCGCCGATTCAACAGCTTGCGTCTGGGGAACAGGGTAGGCAGTCCCCTTTTTTCACACACACACTTAAGGCCACGATGACGCAAAGGCCGCTCGAGCTTCACCATGGAAGGGAGGAAAAGGAAGAGTAGTTTTCCTGGGATACCTCAGCAATGTGGGATCCGCGGCTGGAGGTACTCTACACATCCCTGTATCGGAATCTCCCAAAAATAGGAACAACGTTTCTTTTCAAAACAATAACGTCTTGTGTTTTCAATAAGTAGTTACAATATGAGGGTGGCTGTCGGCGTGCTCCGGAAGGCGCGGGGAAAGACTGTCCAGACTCCGATGAAGGAGTTAAAGCAACAGTTCGCCAGCGCTCTGCTCGTAATCCTCACCGTCGCCGCGGTGATCGCTGCCGGTGTGAACTTCCAGCAGCAGAACCGGTATCACCTCCCCGACGATGGGGTAACCTGGGTCGACCGGCCCGCGGGCGACACCAACCGGGTGGTCGCGCTGCGCATCCAGCCCGGCAGTCCGGCTGCCAAGGCGGGTCTTCACTCCGGCGACGTGCTGGTTTCGATCGAAGGCGTCAAGATCGACAGCTCGGAAAAAGCCACGCAGATCCTGGCCGGCTTGGGCGCGTGGCGCACCGCCCAATACGACGTTATCCATGAAGGCAGGGGCGAGGAGGTCCAGCACAACGTCATCATCGGCGAAGCGCAGCATGATCCCACGCTGTTCTATCTCTACGCCGACGGCCTCGTGTACCTCGCGATCGGCCTGTTCGTGTACTTCCGCCGCAGCGCCGCGCCGCGCGCGCTGCATTTTTTCCTGATGTGCCTGGCCAGCTTCGTTCTTTCTACCTTCCATTACACCGGCAAGCTGAACAACTTCGACAAGCTGATCTACACCGGCAACGTGGTCGCCGGATATCTGGCGCCGATGCTGTTCCTGCACTTCTGCTGCGTCTTTCCCGAGCCGCAGAAATGGATTCGCCGCCGCGGCGCCGCGATTCTGCTCTACTTGCCCGGCCTGGCGCTGCTGACCATCCATCTTGGTTTCGAATCCGGATTCCTCGTCACGCCTTCGCCGCTTGAAATGCTGTGGCTGCTCGATCGCGTGTGGATGGCGTTTTTCTGCGCCATGTACGTGGCCGGAGGGTTCGTGCTCGGGTTCCAGAAGCGCCACGCCGAGGACCCCATCGTGCGCCGCCAGTTGACCTGGTTGCGCAACGGCGCCCTCGTTGGAATCCTGCCCTACGCGCTGTTCAACGTGATTCCGTACCTGATGGGAGTGGTCCCCAATCACGCCATGAATCTGGCGGTCCTCTCGCTGCCGCTGATTCCGCTCACCTGGGCCTGGGCGATCCTGCGCTACCGCCTGATGGACGTGGACATGATCTTTCAGCAGGGCTACGTCTACACGCTGGCGACGTTGGCCGTGCTGGCAATCCTGTATGGCATGATCTTCGCCGCCAAGAGCGCGGGCGAGCTCAGCGGCACCGCGATGGTGGCGCTGATCCTGATCGCGGCCTTCGTGTTTCAGCCCATCCGCAACTGGATTCAGGAGCAGCTCGACCGCTACTACTTCTATAAAGACCGCTACGATTACCGCCGCACGCTGATCGAGTTCGCGCGCGAGCTGGGCTCGCCCAGCGATCTCGATGCGATGCTCGAAACCGTGGCAGAGCGCCTGATCCGCACCCTGGGAATCCGCCACGTGGCGTTTTTCGTGTGGGACGAAGCGGAATCGAAATTCCGGCTGGAGCTGGCCACCAATCGAAACGGACGGCAGACCGAAAACGTCCCTTATGGTCTGGACCTTAGTTTTTTGAGTCCCGCGCCCAGCAAGCCGTACCTGTTTTTCGAGCGCACGCGCCATTCGCTCGACGTGGTCTCGCACGAAATGCCGGCGAGCGTCCGCCGCTCCATCGCGGAGCTGGAGCTGACCTATTATCTGCCGTGCTCGGCGCGCGGCCGCACCATCGCGTATCTGGGCGTCAGCCGCACCGACGCCGGCGATTTTCTGTCGACCGACGACGTGGATCTGCTGGTCACGCTCTCCGGTTACGTGGGCATCGCCATCGACAACTCCACGCTGTACCGGTCGCTCGCGCGCAAGGCGGAGGAGTACGAGCGCCTCAAGGAATTTTCGGAAAATATCGTCGAGTCGATCAATGTCGGCATTCTCGCCGCCGATCTCGACGATCGCGTGGGAAGCTGGAACTCGCAGATCGAAAAGCTCACCGGCGTCAGCCGCCGCGACGCGGTGGGCCGCAAGCTGCGCGAGCTGCTTCCCGAAGACCTGTGCGCACAGCTCGACTCGATCCACGGCGAACCCGGCGTCCACAACATCTACAAATTCGTTCTGCGGCCCGGCCGCGGGGCGAGCGACACCACGCTCAATATCGCCATCGCTCCGCTGATCTCGCGCGAAGGCAAGCAGATCGGCCGGCTGATCATCTTCGACGACATCACCGATCGCGCGGAGCTGGAACGCAGGCTGGTGCAGGCCGATAAGCTCAGCTCCATCGGGCTGCTGGCCGCCGGCGTGGCCCATGAGGTCAACACGCCGCTCGCGGTGATCTCCACTTACGCGCAGATGCTCGCCAAGCAGATCTCGGACGACGCGCAGAAAGCGCCGCTGCTTGAAAAAATCGCCCGTCAGACCTTCCGCGCGAGCGAAATCGTCAATTCGCTGCTGAATTTTTCACGCACTTCGCCCACCGAGTTCGTCGGCGTGGATTTGAACAAGGTCGCGCGGGAGACGCTCACGCTGGTGGAGCATCAGCTCGCCAAGGCGGGCGTCGAGGTGAAACTGTCGCTCGCGGGCGACCTTCCCAAAATCAAGGGCAATCCGGGAAAGCTGCAACAGGTTCTGCTGAACCTGATCCTGAACGCACGCGACGCCATGGAATCCGGCGGAGCGCTGGTCATCGCCACGTCCTCGGGCGAGGGGACGGTGCGCATGACCGTCTCCGATTCGGGCGCCGGCATCTCTCCCGAAAATCTGACGCGCATCTTCGACCCGTTCTTCACCACCAAATCCGCCCGCAAGGGCACCGGCTTGGGTCTTTCGGTAAGCTACGGCATCGTGCGCGAGCACGGCGGCGACATCGAGGTCGAAAGCGAGATGGGGCAGGGCACGCGCTTCCATCTTTCGTTCCCCGAGGGAGCGCGCCGGCCGGAACTGGTGCGCAGCGAGAGCGCCGCGGCCGCGTCGCAAGCCTTTTCCGATAAGAGAATGACAGGTTAATGGCGGACACCGTCGCCAATCTTCCTCCCGATATCATCCCCGCCGAGCCTCCGCGCGGCCGCATCCTGGTCGTCGATGATGAACCGGACATCCGCGACAGCCTGGAAGCGCTGCTCACCAGCGAAAATTACCAGGTAGAACTCGCCGCCAACGCGACCGACGGCCTCAAGCGCCTGGAAACCTCGGCCTACGACCTGATCCTGCTTGACCTGATGATGCCCGACAAAAGCGGCATGCAGGTCCTCGAAGAAATCCGCGCTCGCGATCATGAAACGCCGGTTTTCATGATCACCGCCTACGGCTCGGTGCAAGTGGCCGTCGATGCGCTGAAGCGCGGCGCCAACGACTATTTCCCCAAACCCTGGGACAACGAAAAGCTGCTGATCGAGATCGAGCGCATGATCTCGAAAGGACGCCTGGAGCGCGAAAACCTGGAGCTCAAGCGCGCGCTCAAGCAGCGCTACAGTTTTCCCAACATCGTCGGCAAGAGCGAGCGGATGCTCAAAATTCTGGACCTGGTCGCGCAGGTTGCCGCCAGCCGCTCGACCATTCTGATCACGGGCGAGACGGGCACCGGAAAGGAGCTGATCGCCAAAGCGATCCACGCTCATTCGGCGCGCGCCGAGCATCCCTTCGTCGCCGTGCACTCCGGCTCCGGACCTCCGGACCTGCTCGAATCCGCGCTGTTTGGCCACGTCAAGGGCGCTTTTACCAGCGCCATCGCGACCAAAAAAGGCTACTTCGACATCGCCAACCGCGGGACGATTTTTTTCGACGAAATCGGCACCATTTCGCTCGAAACGCAGACTAAGCTGCTGCGCGTGATCCAGGAGCGCGAGTTCGTTCCGCTGGGAGCCACCGAAACCATCAAAGTGGACGTGCGCATCGTCGCCGCCACCAACGCGGATTTGAAGCGCCTGGTCGAGGAAGGGAAGTTTCGCGAAGACCTATATTACCGGCTCAACGTGATCAACCTCGCGCTTCCCCCGCTGCGCGAGCGCAAGGAAGATATTCCGCTATTAACCGACCATTTTTTCACCAAATATTGCCGGGAAAATGAGAAATTCCTGGATGAAAACAACCGCTCGCGCCTGCATTTTGAACCCGACGCGATGCAGATTCTGATGGATCACACCTGGCCGGGTAACGTTCGGGAACTCGAAAACGTAGTCGAGCGCGCCGTGGTTTTGGCTTCGCAGCCGCAGGTCCCCGTGGACGTGCTGCCGGAGCATCTCCTCGAAGCCCGCGGCCTGCGCATCCGCCGCGACGAAAGCGGCCGCCTCGCACCGGACGCGTCGCTATTCGAAGAAGTCGCCGATTTCGAGCGCCGCAGAATCATCGAGCAGCTCGAAAAATCCGACTGGAGCCAGACCGCGGCGGCGGAGACGTTGCGCATTCCGTTATCGACGCTGAACCAGAAAATCAAGCGGCATAACATCGAGATTCGAAAAAAGTCGGGTGCGTGATACATTAGCATTGATGAGCCCCGAGGAGAGATTCGCGCGGATCGAAGAGCTGCTCCACATCATGGCAGACCGCGAGAACCGGATGGAGGTCCGGTTCGACGAACGCATGACCCGGGCAGAGGCCCGTGCGGTGGCCTCAGAGCGCCGCTGGGAAAAGCGGATGGAAGCCGCGGACAAACGCATGGATAAATTCGATCTCCAGCTCCAGCGAACCAGGGCGTTGGTCGAGGCAGGGATGAAGATCGTGCTGCAGCTTGCCAAGAGCCAGCGCGAGTTAGAGAAATCCCAGAAGGCTTTCATCGATTCCCTGCGCAAAGGCAACGGCAACGGCCGCCGCCACGGCTGATCATTCGAGCGCCGTGTACCCTCCGCTGAAAAAAATCAGCGGACGACCCTCCCCGACCGATACATCCACCGCCTCGCCGATCAGAATCCGGTGATCCCCCGCGTCGAACCATTGAACTGTTTTACAGTCGACGAGCGCCAGCACTCCGTCGATCCACGGGGACGTCGTGCTCGCCTCGCGCCACGCGACTCCAGTGAAACGACCCTCCGGCAACTGCGCGAAGCGGATCGACAGATCGCGCTGGTCTTCGCGCAAAATGTTGATCGCGTAAAAGCGGCAATTCAAAAAGTGCGCGAGAAAGGTGCAGTCGTGCGCCACCGCGACCATCACCAGCGGTGGATTTAATGACAACGAACAGAAGGAATTGACCGTGATTCCGTGCGGCGCGCCGTCTTCGGCGCGCGTGGTAAGCACCGCCACTCCCGTCGCGAACAGGCCGCAGGCGCGGCGAAACGCGATGGAAGACACCGGATTAGGGAGCGCCGCGCTTGACACCTGACTAACTCCAATCCTATCATGAAGTTTCGGTGCGGTCGCGGGCCAACGACAAGGAGGAACGGCATTGATCAAACTGGATATCATCAACGAAGTGGTCAACCGGACGGGCATTACCAAAACGAAAGCCGAGATGGCCGTGGAGATCGTGTTTGAAAGCATGAAACGCGCTCTCGGCAAGGGCGAACGGATCGAGCTGCGCGGTTTTGGAATTTTCAACGTGCGCCCGCGGAAAACCGGCATCGGCCGCAATCCTCGGACCGGCGCCGAGGTCGCGATTCCTCCCGGAAAAGCGGTGCGGTTCAAGCCCGGGAAGGAACTGCAAACCTTGCAGTAGCTCGAACTTGTCCACCGACGGCTATCCTCACCTGCCGGCTGCGACGCGTCCGCTTGAGGGCGGCGTGTTCGATATTCTGGCCGCGGAGCGGATTCATCCGCGGCATCGCTACTGGCTGCATGCTCTGCTGCTGCTGCTGACGCTGGTCAGCACAACCGTGGTCGGCGCGGGCCTCGCCCACAGTTTCGCCGCCGGGCGCATCTTCGATTTCGATCTCGGTCTTGAGGGTTACAAGTTCATGTGGAGCGACCCGTCGTATTTGCTCGACGGGCTGCCGTTTTCGCTCACGCTCCTGGTGATTCTGCTGACGCATGAGATGGGCCACTATCTCGCCGCGCGATATTATCTGGTCGACGCGACGCTGCCGTTTTTCATCCCCGTTCCCAACCTGATCGGCACCTTCGGCGCGTTCATCCGCATCCGCTCGGCGATTCTCTCGAAGCGCATTCTGTTCGATATCGGCATCGCCGGGCCCCTTGGCGGTTTCGGCATGCTGATTCTGCCGCTGATCGCCGGCGTCTCCATGTCGCATATTTCGCCCGGGGTGGGCGCGCGCGGCGAGCTGATCTTCGGCACGCCGTTGATCCTGCGCTTTTTCGAATGGGCCATCCTCCACGCGCGTCCCGAGGACGTGTATCTGCACCCGGTGGCGCGCGCCGCCTGGGTCGGATTGCTGGCGACGGCGCTGAATCTGCTGCCCATCGGCCAGCTCGACGGCGGCCACATTCTGTACGCATTTCTGGGCGAATGGACGCGCGTGCTTTCGCGCGCGTTCATCGGAGTCCTGGTGGTGATGGGATTCTTTTTCGCCTGGAGCTGGTTTTTCTGGGCCGGCCTGCTGTTCTTCTTCGGACTGCGCCATCCGGTGATCATCGACCCGACGCCGCTCAGCCCGAAGCGCCGCTGGCTCGGCCTGGCGGCGCTGGTGATTCTGATTCTGTCCTTCACGCTCACTCCCATCCGCAGCGGACTGTGAAAATCTCCGCGACGATCATCACCTACAACGAAGAGCGCAACGTGGCGCGCGCGATCGAAAGCCTGCGCTGCGCCGACGAGATCGTGGTGGTGGACAGCGGATCGAGCGACCGCACCGTGGAACTCGCCGAAAAGCTCGGCGCGCGCGTGGTGGAGAGTCCCTGGCCGGGCTACGCCAAGCAGAAAAATTTCGCGGCCGAGCAGGCGCAGCACGACTGGATTCTTTCGCTCGATGCCGACGAATCGCTAAGCGAAGCGCTCGAAGGCGAAATCTGGCAGGTCAAGAAAAACGGTCCGCGGTACGACGCCTACACCATGCCGCGCATGGCGCAATACCTGGGCCGCTGGATCCGCCACTCGGGCTGGTATCCGGACCGCAAGGTGCGGCTTTACGATCGGCGCAAATGCACCTGGGTCGGCGAGTTCGTGCACGAGACGGTGAGGGTCGATGGTTCGCTGGGGCACCTCGATTCGAACCTGCTGCACTTCACGTGCAACTCGCTTTCCGAGCACTTGAAGACGATGGACCGCTACACCACGCTCGCCGCCGAGCAACTGCTCGCCACAGGAGTGAAAGTGAGCTGGCAGCGGCTGCTATTGGATCCACCGTGGACATTCTTTGAGACCTACGTGCTGAAGCTCGGATTCCTGGATGGCGTGGAGGGCCTGGCGATCGCCAACATGGCGGCGGTGTATAACTTCGTGAAGTACGCGAAGGCTCGATTCATGAGTCCGGGAAGATGATTTGACCGCGAATCGACGCGAATGAAGACTGTTCATATCGACTGCGGGCGGGAGATGGCTGGCGGGCAGTGGCAAGTCGTGTATCTGGTCGAACGGTTGGAAGGCGCGATATTGCTCGCGCGCGAATCGTCGCCGCTCTATTGCGAAGCGCAGAAGCGCGGGCTCGACGTGCGGGGGCTTTCCATTCTCGGTTTGCGGCGCGCGGCGAAAGACGCGCAGATCGTCCATGCGCATGATTCGCGCGCGCATTCGATGGCGCCGGCGCTGAGCGGGGCGCCGCTTGTGGTTTCGCGCCGCGTAGGATTTGCGATGAAGCGCTCCGTGCTTTCCGATTTTAAGTACGAGGCGGCACGAATGTTCCTTGCGGTATCCGAGTACGCCGCTTCGCGAATGCGCGAGCGTGGCGTCGATCCGTCGAGAATTCGTGTGGTTTATGACGGCGTCCCGATTCCGCCGCGGCCGTCGAGCCGGACGGGAGGGGTGGTCGCGATCGCGAAAGCCAGAAGCGACGCGATCGATCATGCGTCGCGATCCCTGAACGTGCCGGTCAAAGTTATCTCGGATTTATGGCAGGACCTGGCGACGGCGAGTGTCTGCATTTATCTGAGCGAAATGGAGGGCCTCGGCTCCGGCGCGATTGCGGCGATGGCTTGTGGTGTTCCCGTGATCGCCAGCCGTGTGGGAGGGCTGCCCGAAGCGGTCGAGCATGAAAAAACCGGCGTGCTCATCGATTCGCCGCGCGAGCTCGAGCCGACACTACGGAGATTGCTCGAAAATGCCGATTTAGCGAGCGAGATGGGCGAACGCGCGCGCGAAGTCGCGAAGCGGAAATTTTCAGTGGAAACCATGGTTCAGCAGACGGTATGCGCTTACAACGAGGTGCTGCGATGATCGAAATCGCCATCGCCGCGCTCGCGGGATTGCTGATCGGGAGTTTTTTGAACGTCTGCATCTTTCGCCTGCCGCGCGATCTGTCCGTGGTGCGCCCCCGTTCCTTCTGCCCGCATTGTGAAAAGATGATCGCCTGGTACGACAACGTTCCCGTGGTGAGTTACGTGGTGCTGCGCGGCCGATGCCGGCATTGCCGCCAGCCGATTTCCTGGCACTACCCCGCGGTCGAGCTCGCCACGGCGGCGGCGTTTGCCGCGTGCATGGTGGTCGGGGGATGGTCGCTCGTGGCGCTCAAATTCTGCATCTTTTCCGCGATTCTGATCGTGCTCATCACGACCGACATCGAAGAGCGTATTCTGCCCGATGAGTTCACGCTGGGCGGGACCGTCATCGGCCTGGTGTTCGCGGTGTTCGTTCCGGTCGACCGCTTCGAGCCCCTGACGGCAGTGCTGCTGCACGATATTGCCCCGCGCTGGCGCTCGGTGAGCGAAGCCGCGCTCGGCGCATTCGTTCCCACCGCGATCTTCTGGTTCTTCGGATGGGCGTTTGAAAAAATCCGCCACAAAGAAGGACTCGGGCTGGGCGACGTGAAAATGATCGCCATGATCGGCGCGTTTTTGGGCCTGCGCCTGTCGTTGTTCACGATGTTCGCCGGCGCGCTGCTCGGCTCGATCGCCGGATTGATCTACATCTTCGCGGCGCGCAAGGACGCCTCGTCCTATCCTCTCCCGTTCGGAAGCTTTCTCGGTCTCGCCGCGCTGGGCGTCGGATTTCTCGCACTGGCCGGGAAGTAGTTCGTGGTTCGGATTGCCATGCCCCCCGCCCTGACGGGCGCGGGTTGGATGTACCAAACCCTGGCCGTCGGCGTCTGTGTTGACGCGGGCGGCGTCCAACTACCCACTCCCGCTCCCCCAGTCCGACTACGGACCCGTGTTCGGAAACAACTTGTCCGTGCGGCCCAGCAGCCAGCGCGCGCGGCGCTGCATCAGCATGTTTAGCTCGCGATGCTCGGGCCACGTGTTGGGGTTGATGCTCAGCGCCTGCCGCAGCATCTGCTCGAATCCGGCCTTGTCCTTTTGCGCGACCAGAACGCTCTCCGCATAGGTCACGTAGGGCGCCACCTGGTGGCCATGCGCGAGCTCCAGGTTGCGCTCGAAATGCGCCTTCGCAATCTCGACACGGTCCGGCTTCGGCTTCAGACGCGACATTTCATAAGTGATCATGAAGCCGTGCATCGCGCCTTCGTTGTAGGCGTCGTCGAGTTGCAAGACGCGATCGGCCAGCGCCTCGAAGCGCGGGATCTCCGGCAGCATGGTGAAGTCGTGCGAGGCCGAAAGCGCAGACGCCCAGGCGATGACGGTCCAGTACATCAGCGGGACGTCGCCTTTGTGCAGCAGCTCGACAGCTTCCTTCGGATTGGCTTTGAGGCGAGCGGTGAAATTCGTGTACCTCACGTCGAAGGCGCGCAGACCGTAGTCGCGTGCGCGGATGTACAGCTTCGCCGCGCGGGCGCGCAGCGCCGCACTACGCACCCGGTCGGAGTCCTGCAACTCGTCGGCGTCCTCCTGCACGAAGCCATAGGCGTACTGCGTGAACCCGGTGGTCGCCTCGAACAGCAGTTTTTCGTCCTTGGGATTGGCCGCGATCAGTGTTTCAATCAGCTTGAGGCTGAAGGGCAGCGCGGAGCGCACCAACTCCGGATCGTCGTCGGCGGCCATGGAGTCGCTCAATCCGGAAAGCGAATTGCCGAGCTGGTGAATCGCGTATTTCTTGGGCGAGCAGGAGCACAGAACGAGAACGAGGGTGAGCGGCAGCAAACGGCGCAGCATAATCAACGTGGATAAAGCAGAACCTTGAGAATACCGCGAGTGGCGGCCCGCTCGAACGCCCTTTGCGCCCGATCGAGCGGAAACTTTTCCGAGATCAGGTCGTCCACCCGGATTTTTTTCGACGCCAGCAGCCGGATCGCCGGCTCGAACCGTCCGCAGCGCGAACCGATCAGCGTAATTTCGTTCACGATCGCGGGCGCGGTGTCGATCGGAACGAGCCCATGCACGGTTGACTTCATAACGACAGTTCCGCGCGGGGTCGACATCGAAATCGCCGAGCGCAGGCCGTCGGGCGAACCGGTTGCGTCGACAACCATGGGATATTCGCGTTCGGGCAGTTTCTTTCCGTTTTTTTCGATCGAGATGCCCGCGCGATTCGCGATCGCGAGCTTGTGGCGATGCCGGCCGAACAAGATCACGTCCGCGCCGTGAGCGTGGAGCACCTGCCCGATCAGCAGGCCGAGTTTTCCGTCCCCCAGTACCGCGACCCGTTCGCCTCGCGTAATTTTCACCTGATCGAGAATCTCGCAAGCCGCCGCAACCGGCTCGATGAACACCGCGTGCTCATCGGGAATCGACGCGGGGACGCGATGCAGATTCCGCACCGGAAGCGTGAGGAACTCGCGAAACGCGCCGGGATGCTTCACGATGCCCAGCACGCTGCGCCGCGGGCAATGCCGCCCGAGCCCGCGCGCGCACCACTCGCATTTGCCGCAAGCGAGATTGATTTCGCCTGCGACCCGCTGCCCGATCCACGATCGATCGGTCGCATCGCTCACTACTCCGGCGAATTCGTGCCCGGGGGTTCCTTTAAAACCGTAGTAGCCGCGTTGAAGCTCCAGATCGGTGGAGCAGATTCCCGCGGCGATCAGACGGATGCGCGCGAAATTTTCCGGGACGCGCGGCATCGCCACGCGGCGCACTTCCACGCGGCCCGATTCGAGATGAACGGCGAGCATGATCTAAAGTTAAAAGATACCCGATGGCTGAACTGGTCTGTTTCAATCCGGCTTGCCGTACGCGATTTGCGATCACCGAGGTGGTGTACAACTGTCCCCGATGCGGCGCTCTGATCGAGGCCGCCTACGATTTCGCGGTCGAGCCCGCGGCGCTCAAGAAATGTTTCCGTGAAAGAAGAATGAGCAACGCGCCGCTCGATCAAAGCGGCGTCTGGCGCTATCGCGAGCTGTTTCCTTTTCTCGACGATTTTTCGAGCGTGGTCACTCTGCGTGAAGGCAACACGCCGCTTCTCGAATCGCGCCCGGCCGCTGAATACGGAGGGCTGGAGTCCGTCGTTTTTAAGCACCAGGGCTTCAATCCGACGGGGTCGTTCAAGGACAACGGGATGACCTGCGGAGTCGCGCAGGCGCGGCGGCTGGGCATGCGGCGCGTGGCGTGCGTCTCCACCGGCAACACGTCGGCGTCGATGGCGGCTTACGCCGCGGCCGGCGGACTCGAAGCGCTGATCTTTCTGCCGCACGGAAATATTTCCTTCGGGAAACTGGCGCAGGCGCTCGAATACGGCGCGCGGACGCTTGAAGTGGAGGCGAACTTCGATCAGATTCTCGCGCTGGTGCGCGCGCTCGCCGAAAGGCTGGGAATTTACGTGCTGAATTCGGTGAACCCGTTCCGCATCGAAGGGCAGAAGAGCATCGTTTTCGAAATGCTCGACCAGCGCGACTGGCGCGCGCCGGATTGGATCGTGCTCCCGGGCGGCAATCTCGGCAACACCTCGGCATTCGGAAAAGCGCTGCGCGAGGCGCACGAAATCGGGCTGATCGATCGCCTTCCGCGCCTCGCCGTGATCCAGGCCGAAGGCGCCGCGCCGTTTTTTGATTTCGTGGAGCACGGTGGAGAATTCCACGCCGTGGAAAATCCCGAGACGCTCGCGACCGCTATCCGCATCGGCGATCCGGTGTCCTGGCCCAAGGCGCTCCACGAAGTCCGCACGACGCGCGGTGTGGTCGAAAAGGTGAGCGAGCAGGAGATCGCCGACGCCAAGGCGCAGATCGGCCGGGCGGGGATCGGGTGCGAGCCGGCATCCGCGGCGACTCTCGCCGGCATTCGCAAACTCACCGGCCGTGGAGTCATCGATCGCGCGGCCGAAGTGGTTGCCGTGCTCACCGGCAACCTGCTCAAAGACCCCGACTACATTTATCGCTACCACACCGGAAAGCTGGAAACGCCCTCCGGCGCGCCGCTTCGATCCACCTTCGCCAACCGGCCGACGGTGGTGCCCAACGATCCCGAGCGAATCGCCGAGCTGCTAAAAAAATAGCCGCGCTACGGCTTGCCGAATACCGTCTCCGGTTGGCTCATGTCCGCCAGCGGCAGCACCTCATAGTGCGCGTGATTGTATACGGGCGCCATCGCCAGCAGGAGATCGAGCTCCTCGTTCGATTTCACCTTGTAGATCCACGCTCCGCCGTGTTTGCCGATCAGGTGATAGCGGCATTCGAGCTTCCCTTCGGCTTCGAGTTTCTTGCCGTAAGCAGGCTGCTGCGCGATCGCTTTAACCAGCTCCGGTCCGGGGCGTCCCGTATCCAAATGCCAGAGCACCAGAAATTTCATCGTTTTCTCCTCCGTCGATTATAGAAAGATGCCACGCAACATGGGCGGGTGCACTCGCCGTACTGACCCACGGCTGCCGGAAATGGAGTTACTATGGCTACGGCGACGCTCATGATGCGATTCCTCGCCGCGCTTTCAATCTCCGCCGCCGCGGCGCATGCTGCCGTCATCGCCGCGAATTCTTCCCGGGGCGCGCAGCTCTTCGAATCTCTGCACTGCATCGAGTGCCACAGCATCAACGGTGCCGGCGGAGAGGTCGGACCCGATCTCGGCCGGCTCATCGACCGCAGTTTCACGCCCGCGCTGCTCGCCGCGACGATGTGGAACCACGCACCGACAATGTGGCAGGCGATGAAAGCGCAGAACATCCAGGCCGGCGATCTTCCGCCGCAGGCCGCGGCGGACCTGTTCGCCTTTTTCTATTCGCGTGGATTTTTCAACCGGCCCGGGGACGCCGCGCGCGGCAAGCGCGATTTCGCCGCCCTCCACTGCGCCGACTGCCACGGACTGACCCAGCCGAAACTCCCCGCGGCCAAGCCGGTGTCCGAGTGGCAGACGCTGGAGCATCCCATCGCGCTCGCCGACGCCATGTGGAACCACGCGGTCAACATGCGCGAGGAATTTCAGAAGCGCAACATCGCGTGGCCCGAGCTGACGTCACAGGAACTCACAGACATCCTGGTGTATCTGCGCCACCTGCCCGCGACCCGCGGCGTCACGCCCCATTTTGAAATCAGCGCGGGCGAAAACGGGGAGGAATTTTTCCAGTCGAAAGGCTGCGCTGCGTGCCATGCCGGAACCCTGGCGCTCGAATCGCGCATCAAAGGGATGACGCTCATCGATATCGCCGTGGCCATGTGGAATCACGCGCCCAAAATGGCGCCGCAGCCTCCCACGCTCGATCTGGAACAGATGCGCTCCATTTTGAGCTTCCTGTGGGCGCGCCAGTTTTTCGAGGATTCCGGCAATTCCGGCGCGGGCGAAAAGGTGTTCGTGTCCAAGAACTGCGTCGAGTGCCACAACAACCCCTCAAGCGGCGCACCGCACCTGCCCGCGCCGGGACAATCCTTCAACGGCGCGACCATGGTCTCCGCGCTGTGGGGACACGGGCCGCGCATGATGCAACAAATGCAAGCGCAACACGTCCCCTGGCCGCGGTTCGAATCCGCCGAAATGTCCAACCTGGTCGCCTATCTGAATTCCGCCAAATAAATGAACCGGCTTCTCCGCTACCTGGCTCCTCTGGTTCACCTTGCGAACAACTGGATCAGCCTGATCGGCGTGGTGATTGTCACCAGCGCGACGGTCTTCTGGCTGTTTCTGCTTCCTTTCACCCTCCGCGGCGAAATCACGCATCCCTACATCGGCATCCTGATTTTCCTGGTGCTGCCGGCGGCATGGATTCTCGGGCTGTTGCTGATCCCCATCGGCATCTCGCTGCAACGCCGCCGCGACCTGCGCGCCGGCCTGCCGCAGGCAAGCTTCCCGCCGCTCAACTGGGCCAATCCCGATTTCCGCCGTGTGGTGAGCTTCATCCTCGCCACCACCGTCGTCAACGTGATCATCACCAGCCAGTTCACCTACGGCGCCGTCACCTACATGGACACAACCACTTTTTGCGGCCTCACCTGCCACAAAGTGATGGAGCCTGAATACATCGGGCACCTCAACTCGCCCCACGCGCGAGTCGATTGCGTCGCCTGTCACATCGGCCCGGGCGCCTCCTGGTTCGTGCGCAGCAAGCTTTCCGGCACCGCGCAGGTTTTTCATACGATTCTGGAGACTTATCCGCGACCGATTCCCGCTCCCGTCGAAAATCTCCGCCCGGCGCGCGAAACTTGCGAGGTATGCCACTGGCCCCAGCGCTTCGGCTTCGACCGCCTGCGCGTCATCCCTGAGTTCGCCGGTGACGCCGCCAACAGCGAAACCCGTACGGTCCTGCTGATGAAGATCGGAGGCGGCGCGGGCGGCGGCATTCACGGCGCGCACGTCGGGCCGAACGTGCACGTGCGCTACGCCGCATCCGACGCCGCGCGTCAAACCATCCCCTGGGTTGAATACACCGGCGCCGACGGAAAAACCACGGTCTACACCGCGCCGGGCACGAAACCCGCTCCCGAACCCGCCGATGTCCGCGAAATGGACTGCATCGATTGCCACAATCGCCCCTCGCATCCGTTCCAGCCCGCCAGCCGCGCCTTAAACGACGCGCTCGCGGCGGGCGATATTCCGCCTTCGCTTCCGTTCATCAAGAAGGAAGCGCTCGCCGCCGTCCAGCAGTCGTATGCAAGCCGCGCCGAAGCGGCGCAAAAGATCCCCGAGGCCATCGACACCTTTTATCGCGCCAACTACGCCGACGTGTATCGCCAGCGGCAGGCCGAAATCGCCAAAGCCGCGCAGGGTGTGCTTGGCGTATACGACAGAAACGTGTTTCCGGCCATGCGCGTCACCTGGGGAACTTACCCCGACAACATCGGCCATACCGATTTCCCCGGCTGCTTCCGCTGCCACGACGGCAACCACGCCGCCGCCGGTGGCCAGTCGATCACGCAGGATTGTGGCGCCTGCCACAACCTCCTCGCGGTCGAGGAGCCCAACCCGAAAATCCTCACCGACCTGGGAATCTCCGGAGCCAACCCGGGCACTGATCCGCGCTAGCCCGAGCGACGCGCGGAAGCGTATATGTGAGAACCCGGGCCTCACGGCCACGGCTGTCCGGCGCGTAAGCGGAACGAAGGGCTCACGGCGGGTGTCGACCTCACGTTTCACATCTTAAGCCAGTGGTCCAGGTCACTCCTCTTCCCCCTCGTGATAGCATTTTGTAGAAATCATGCCCCACAATCGACGTAAATTCCTCGCGCTTTCCGCGGCCGCGCCTCTCGCGCTCGCGCAGACGCCCGATCCCATCCGCGGCCTTCGCCCCATGACCGGCGGAATCGAGCCCATCAGCGATGACGAACGCCGGGGGCGGATGGAAAAAGCGCGGCGGCTTATGCGCGAATCCAAGATCCGCGCCATCTTCCTGGAAGGCGGGGCCAGCCTGTTCTACTTCACTGGAACGCGCTGGGGATTGAGCGAGCGCACCTTCGGCCTCGTCTTCCCCGCGGAAGGCGAGCCCGGCTGGGTGGTGCCGGCCTTCGAAGAGGGGCGCGCGCGCGAGGTGATTCGCTTCGGCTCCGACATCCGCGTGTGGCAGGAAGATGAGAGCCCCTATGCGCGTGTCGCCGAGCTGCTGAAGGACCGCGGCGCTGCCACCGGACGCATCGGTGTCGAAGAGCGCGTGCGCTTCTTCGTGTTCGATGGCATCCGCAAACAGCTCCCCGCCGCCGATTTCGTCAGCGCCGACGCGGTCACTGCCGGATGCCGCATGATCAAGTCCGCGGCCGAGATCAAGCTGATGCAGCGCGCGAGCGATATCACCATTGAAGCCTATCGCGCCGCTCTTGCCACGCTCCACGAAGGGATGACCCAGAACGATCTGCGCAACAATATTTCTGCGGCGTATCGCGCGCTGGGCGTCAGCGGCAGCGCTCTGGTGATTTTCGGAAAATACACCGCCTTCCCGCATGGCAGCATTGAGCTGCAGCGCCTCCAGCCCGGCGACGTGGTCCTGGTTGACGATGGGTGTAATGTCGAAGGCTACCAGGCCGATATCACGCGCACGGTCGTGTTCGGAAAACCCACGGATCGCCAGCGCCAGGTCTGGGATCTGGAAAAGAAAGCGCAGGCCGCCGCGTTCGCCGCTGCCAAACCCGGCGTCACCTGCGAATCGATCGACGCCGCGGCGCGCAAGGTCATCACGGATGCGGGATTCGGCCCCGGCTACAAACTGCCGGGCCTGCCGCATCGCACCGGACACGGCATCGGCCTCGATGGCCACGAGTGGACCTACCTCGTCCGCGGCAACCAGACGCGCGTTCAGCCGGGCATGTGCTTCAGCGACGAGCCGACCATCGCCATCCCCGGCGAATTCGGAATTCGCCTGGAAGATTGCATGTACATCACCGAGGACGGCGCGCGCATGTTCAGTGGGCCGAGTCCGTCGATCGAGCATCCGTTCGCATGACGTGTTTTGTGAAACGGCGAAGATTGAGCCGCTCGCTAACGCGAGGCGGCTAACGGGGCTGCGGATTTACGGAGCTTCTGCACGGCGGCACGCGCCAGGCCGCGAAAGCGCGCCGTCATGCTCACACACATTCCCAGCGGCCGCCATAGCGACTCTTTGAGCACCGCTACTTTGCGGATGCGCTCCTTCACCAGCCAGGTGCACACCGATCCCGCCGGGAAAAACACCACGTCGCCCGTTCCGAATCTGCGCTCATCGCCGTGGGCGCCAACAATGATTGCCTCGCCGGAAAGCACGAATACGATTTCGTCCTTGCTGTAGTGCCATTCGAAGCGCCCCGGCGTGCATTCCCAGACCACCAGCGTCAGGGTCGAGTCCCGGCTGCGCGCCAGCACGCGCGACGATCCCTCCGGCTTCCCGCTCAGCACCCACTCCCGCGTAATCGGCTCCGGCGCGAGGTCGACCGTCACCGGATCGGCAATCAAAATCGAATTGGACATCATCTGGCCGACGCCACTTACATCGATATCGTTTCGTGCCAGAAACGTGAACTTTTTCCGCCGTTGAACTTCCCCCGGTTTTTCAAACAGATCCATCCCCTATGCCGCCCGCGAAACATGTGTCTTCGCGGGCATGCCATAAACTGCCAGCTCGACGAAGCCGATGTTTCTTCCATAGCTGGCAGGCGGGTAAATACCAAGTGATCAGGATATTTGGGCATGTCTTGGCGGCGTATACTAACGTTGCCTGATGCCGGTGCGCCGGCGGGCGTGAGGTCATGATGCTATCCACCGTCGAATCGCCGCTGAGTGGCGAATACCTGAAGCTCTCCACACATCAGAAGGCTCTCAAGGTCAATCTCGACCCGATCCGGTACGGGACTTTTGCCGAAATCGGCGCCGGCCAGGAAGTTGCGCGTTGGTTTTTCAAGGTCGGCGGCGCCGCCGGGACGATTTCCAAATCCATTTCGGCGTATGACATGACTGTGAGCGATGCGATCTACGGGCACTGCAAACGTTACGTTTCGCGGGAGCGTTTGCAAAGCATGCTCGATTACGAACACGCGCTGAATCTGGAACGCTTGCGCGCGTCACGGGGCGATGCAACGGCTTTTTTCGCTTTCGCCGACACGGTGGCGGCCCGCAATTATTCGGGGACGAACGAATGTCATGGCTGGATGGGAGTCAAGTTCCAGGCGCATCCGCGCGATGAAGACAGCGAGGTGATTCTGCACGTGCGCATGCTCGATCAGGAGAACGCGCTGCAACAGGAGGCATTGGGAATCGTCGGCGTCAATTTGTTGTATGCGGCGTTCTTTCTGCATTACAAGCCGGATCTGATGCTCGAATCGCTGCTCGATAATCTCAGCACGGAACGCATCGAAATCGACATGATCGCGTTTTCCGGGATCGAATTCCGGCACGTGGATAATCGGGTGATGAGCTTGCGTCTGGTGCAGCTCGGGCTCAGCGGCGCGGCGATGTTTGAGCCGTCCGGCGACGTGTTGCAACCCTCCGAGGTGCTGTACAAGCGCCCGATTCTGGTGGAGCGCGGAAGCTTTCGTCCGGTCACCAAGGTCAACATCGACATGATCCGGACGGCGCGCGAGCACTTCTCCGCGGAGCCGGAAGTGCAGTCCGGGAAAATGGTGGAGCTAATGGAAATCACCATGCGCAACCTGCTGTCGACCGGCAAAATCGATTTGACGGATTTTCTGGCGCGCGCTGACGTACTGGCCGCCGTCGGCAAGGTCGTCATGATCTCGGACTATTTCGAATATTACCGGCTGGCGGCGTATCTGACCCGTTACACGGCCGGACCTCTTGCGGTTACCATGGGGCTGTCGAGCGTGCTGGACCTGTTCCAGGAGCACTATTACGCAGGCCTCGAAGGCGGCATTCTGGAGGCTTTCGGAAAACTGTTCACGAAGGATTTAAGGATTTACGTATACCCCATGCGCGACGCGAACGGGCATCTTCACACCGTGGACACGGTGGAGATTCCGGCAGACCTGCGCAATTTGTTCCGGCACCTGGTCGAGCGGGGACGAATCCGCCAGCTCGACAATTTCGACGCGAACGTTCTGCACATCTACTCGCGCGATGTTCTGCGACGCATTAAAGAGGAAGATCGTTCATGGGAGGATATGGTTCCCGGCGAAGTCGCTTCGCTGATCAAGCGCCGCGGCTTCTTCGGTTACCGGGAACCGGAACCGCTGGCGAAACAGACGCCGGCATAATGTTCAGCGCGTTGCCCCGCGGATTTGATGAAACGTGAGCGCCGGCAAGCGCTCAAACTAGTTGGACGGCGACTGGCCTTGCACGTTTCAGGAGCTGCGGTTTTGAACAGGAGCGATTTCGAACGGCTCCAAAATCTTGGAACGTGCCTGGTTTCCAATGCGATCGAAAGGCTTAACGCGCGCCCTCGCAATGAAGGATCGGTGAACGGTTCTGTGTTACACGCGCTGTTCCCGAAACTTCCGGCCATGCTCGGTTATGCGGCAACCGGCCGCATGCGATCCAGCACAAGTCCGGTGTCGGGACGCGCCTATCACGAAAACATGCACTGGTGGCGATACGTTGCTTCGGTTCCGGAACCCCGCGTGATGGTGGTGCAGGATATGGAGCACATGCCCGGGATCGGCGCGCTGGTGGGGGAGTTGCACGTTGTGATCGGGTCCGCGCTGCAGTGTGTGGGTTACGTCACCAACGGATCGGTGCGCGATGTGGATGCGATCGAACCGCTTGCGTTTCCGCTGTTCGCCCGCGGAGTCGCGGTGTCGCACATGTACGCGCATATTTCCGAATTCGGCCACCCGATCGAAATCGGCGGATTGAAAATTTCGTCCGGGGACCTTATTCACGGCGATCGCCACGGCGTGCAGAGCATTCCGGTCGCGATCGCGTCAGAAATCCCCAGTATGGCAGCGCAGATCCTGCGAGAAGAGGAACAATTGAAGCGTTTGTGCCGCTCTCCGCGATTTTCTTTGGACCGGCTGGAGCGGCAGTTCGACCAGCTTCCCGGCGATGGAATCGAAGCGCTGCTCGACGGGGGTTGAGGACGGCGAACATGCGTTTTCTGGTTTCCGTGCTGGCCATCGTGCTGGTCTCCTGCGGCGGCGATGGCGTCCATGCAAAAGAGCCGAACATTTCGCAATCCGGCTCGCAGGCTCCCGAAATCGGCGTGGTCAAAGTGGCGCGCCGGAATCTCCAGCGAACTTTAATGGTCTCTTCCGAACTTGTCCCGTTCCAGCAAATCGACGTCTACGCGAAAGAGTCGGGATTCGTGAAGACGCTGAACGTCGATTACGGCACGCACGTGAGGCAAGGCCAGCTGATGGCCGTGCTCGAAATTCCCGAGTTGCAGATGCAACTGGTGGAAGATCAGGCCGATGTCAAGGACGCCCAGAGTCAGGTGGACCGTGCGACGAATGTGCTGCATCGGGTTCAAGCGCAACAGAAGGTCGCGGATCTGGAGTACACACGGCTGGACAAGGTCGCCAAGAGCCGGCCAGGTTTGGTTGCGCAGCAGGAGGTGGACGATAGTCAAGGGAAGGATCTGGCCGCGGAGGCGCAGGTCGCCGCGGCGCAATCCGCGCTTCAGTCGGCGCAAAGCGAATTCAATCGGGCGCAGGCGCGGCAGCGCCGGGATCAGGCGCTGTTCGATTATTCGAAGATCATTGCGCCGTTTAGCGGCGTGGTGACCAAGCGCTACGCGAATCTGGGGACGCTGCTGCAATCCGGAATGAATTCGAGCACGCAAGCGATGCCTCTGGTGCAGCTTTCCGAAGACGATCTGTTCCGCCTGGTGATTCCGGTTTCGGAATCTTATGCGCCCGACATTCATCTCGGCGACTCTGTGAACGTGCGCGTGCCCGTGCTCCAACGGGATTTCACGGGTCACGTCGCGCGCTTCGCCGTCGATCTCGAGGAAACCACGCGCACCATGCACACCGAAGTCGACGTTCCGAATCCGGAGCGGGTCCTGATGCCGGGCATGTACGCGGAAGCGACCGTGACTTTCGATCGCAGAACCAACGTCGCCGCGGTCCCTCCCCAGGCAGTGAATATCGACGGCGATCAGCGCAGCGTGTGGGTGGTCGAGCCTTCCGGGAAGGTGGAGAACCGAAAGGTGGTGCTGGGCGTCGAAACCCCGGATTACATCGAGGCGGTCTCCGGGCTACGCAACGGCGAAATGGTCGCGGTGGGTGATCGCAGCCGCCTGCACGATGGCGAAATGGTGCGGCCCAAGGAAGTCCAGCTCATCCAGTATCAGGGCGGCTAAAGTATGTCCGGTTTTTCGATTCGTCATCCCTATTTCATTTTCGTGGTGTGCGTGGTGCTGCTGATCATCGGCGCGACCACGCTGTTGCGGATGCCGGTGGACCTGTTCCCCGCGATCAACATTCCCGTCGTGGATGTCGCCACGTTTTATTCAGGAATGCCGCCGGCGGATATCGAAACCGATATCACCAACCGTTTTGAGCGATTCTTCACGCTGGCGGCCAACGTCGACCACATGGAATCGCGCTCGCTTCCGGGCGTCAGCATTATCAAAGTGTACTTTCAACCCGGCTCCGACCCGGACGCGGACATGACGGAGCTGTCCAATCTCGCCCTGGCCGACCTGCGGCGCCTTCCGCCCGGAACGCTGCCGCCGGTGGTGCTGAAATTCGACGCCTCGAGCCTTCCGGTCTGCCTGGTCACTCTAAAGGGCCAGGGGCTGACGGAGACGCAACTGCGCGATCTTGGCCAGTTCGAGATTCGCGACGAGATCGCCGTGGTGAAGGGCGCCGAAGTTCCACCGCCGTTCGGGGGCAAATACCGCCAGATCATGGTCTACGTGGATCCGTACAAGCTTCTTTCGCGCGGCTTGAGCGTGATGGACGTGGTCGATTCCGTCAATCAGAACAACCTCATTCTTCCCTCCGGCGACGTGAAGGTGGGAGGGTACGATTATTACGTCTATTCGAACGTGCTGGTGGACAAAGTCGACGAGCTGAACAAAGTTCCGCTGAAAACGGTGGACCAGCGCTGGGTATCCGTCGGCGACGTCGGCGAGGCGCAGGACGCTCATCAGATTCAATACAACATCGTTCGCGTGGACGGTCAGCGATCGACGTATCTGCCGATCATGAAGCAGGGCGGGCAAACGAACACGATCGAAGTCGTCGACGGCGTTCGAGGCATGCTCAAGAAGCTGTTCGGCGTTCCCAAGAGTCTTCAGGCGAACGTTGTGTTCGACCAGTCGGCATTCGTCAAGGAAGCGATCCGGACGCTGCTGCATGAAGGTCTGATGGGGCTGCTTCTCACCAGCCTGATGATTCTCATCTTCCTCGCCAGCTTCCGCGCGACGCTCGCCGTATTCCTGTCCATTCCTCTTTCCGCGCTGGCGACTTTCATCATTCTTTACATGATGGGGCGAACGGTGAACACGATGGTTCTCGGCGGACTCGCGCTGGCGTTTTCGCGAATTATCGATAATTCGGTTATTTCGCTCGAAAACATCTATCGGCATCTTGAAGGCGGGTCGGCTCCCGACCGCGCGGCGGAGGAGGGCGGCTCGGAAGTGAGTCTCGCTGTGCTGGCAGCAACGTTGACCGCGGTCGTCGTCTTCTTCCCGGTTGTTTTTCTTTACGGCGTCAGCAAATTCCTGTTCACTGCGCTCGCATTGGCGGTGGTGATCTCGCTGTTTGTTTCCTACTTCGTCGCGATGACCGTGATTCCGCTGTTCTGTGCGCGATTTGTGAGGCACGAGTCTCAAATGCAGCAGCGCCGAAATCCGTGGCAGAGATTCCACGAAGGGTTCGATCGCGGCTTCACCCGCATGCTCGACGTGTATGAGCGTAGCGTTCGCCGGGCGGTTCGCCGTCCGGTGCTGACCGTGGGCGTGTTATTGGGCGCATTTGTTTTGAGCCTGGCGATCTATCCGCTGATCGGGGTCGCATTCTTTCCGCGAACCGATGCCGGCCAGTTCTCGATCAATCTGAAGGTCCCCACCGGGACCCGCATCGAGGTTACCGAGCAGTACGTCGCGCGCATCGAGGATCTGATTCGGCGCGTGGTGGGCAAAGACTTCCACATGGTGGTCTCCACCATCGGACTCGACCCCGGATTCGCATCGCTTTACACCACCAATTCCGGCGAGTACACCGCGACCATCCAGGCCGAGCTGAACCCCGGCCACTCCGTGAGCACCTTCGCATACATGGATCGCCTCCGGCGCCAAATCCAGAGCCAATACCCCGATCTTCGAACGTTCTTCAGCAGCGGATCGATGGTGGACGCGGTTTTGAATATGGGGATGCTCGCGCCCATCGATGTTCAGGTTTCGAGCCAGGACATGAATCAGGCGCATCAGGTCGCGCTCCAACTGGAGGATCGCATCCGCGGGTTTGGCGGCGTGGGCGAGACTTACATTCCGCAGGATCTGGATTATCCGGCGGTGCGGCTGGATGTGGATCGGGTCCACGCCGCGGAACTGGGCCTGACGCCACAAGCGGTGGTGCAAAACGTGATCACGGCGCTCGATTCCAACCTGATGATCGCGCCAAATTACTGGCTCGATCGCAAAACGGGCAACGACTATTTCCTGACGGTCCAGTATTTCGAAAACGGCCGGCCCGCGATTCACGATTTTGTCGATCTCAAGAATATTCCGCTGCGCGGGCCCAACTCCAGCCAGCCGACCACGCTCGATAGCGTCGTGAAACTGACGCGGCTGGACACCCCAACGGAAATCGATCACTATCAGATCCAGCGTGTCATCGATCTTTATGTGACCCCCGCGGGCGAAGATCTGGGCGCGGTCGCGGCGAAGGTGCGCAAGCTGATCGCGAACACCAAATTTTCGGGCGAGGCGCGCATCGATCTGCGCGGAATGGTACAGTCGATGCAGGAGTCGTTCAAGAGCTTCGCGATCGGGCTTTCGCTATCGGTTGTTTTGCTGTACCTGATTCTTGTGGCGCAGTTCAGTTCGTTCAAAGATCCGATTCTCATCATGCTGTCGATACCGATGGGGTTCATCGGCGTGCTGGTGATTCTTCCGCTCACTCACACTACACTCAACGTGATGAGCCTGATGGGCGTGCTGATGTTATGCGGAATCGCGGCATCGAACAGCATCCTGATCGTCGAATTCGCCCATCGCCTGGAGCAGCAAGGCCAATCCGTCGAGGACGCGATCGTCGGCGCGTGCCGCGTTCGTCTGCGCCCGATCCTGATGACGTCGCTCGCTACCATCATTGGCATGATTCCTATGGCCCTCGCGCTCGGCACCGGTAGTGAGCAGTACGCGCCTCTCGCCCGCGCGATCATCGGCGGATTAACAGCCTCCGTGATCCTGACGGTGTATATCGTGCCGGCCGCCTATCGATTAACGTACGGCAATGGTTGAGCGTTAAGTTACGCTCGCCGGGTCATTTTTCGTCCGGCCGTAAGAATTACCCGATTCGCCACCGTTCCCCTAATGGTTGTTGAGGCGTTTTGAGTGCTGCGCCTGTCGCTGGATTTGCATCGTATCGGGTCAGGAAAGGGGGAAGAACCCATGAAACATTTATTTGCGTCTTTGTCTTTTGCCGCGATTGCCATTCTTCCGACTTTCACCGTGCGGGCGGACGAATGGGATGTACGCTTCCGGTCGGGCGCCGGCGCCAACGTCGAATGTAATCGAATTCAACGAAGCCGTGGAGATTCCCGACCGCGTTCCTTCGCCCGGCCGCTACGTTTTCAAGATTTTCAACGAGGGCCCGGATCGCTATGATCGCCGTTTTGATCGCGACAAGAGGCGGCTGTCAAGGCGCCGCGGTAATAGATCACGATCGGCCGTCCGAGACAATTTGGAATGGAGTGATTGACTCAGCTTCGCGATGACATAGACCGGCTTGAAACGGAGACATACGGAAAGTGCGTAGAAAGCCGCGAGCCCTCGTCTATCAACGCCGGAATTTTTTTAGCAATTCAGGAGAGACAAAGAAAATCATCGCCGCATGTCGATTTTCCTGGCGAAAATTTTAAATTCGAGCTAAAGTACCAACTAGCGAGGAAGCGAGGAGGTTTTATGCGCTGTCGCCTCAATGCCCCGCTGATGGTGCTCGCGTATGGCGATAATCATCAGGCCGCCACGACTGTTCCGGCGGGTGAAACCATAGAAGTTCTCGGACTGGACCGGGATGATCGCTTCTCGGTGGTCTGCGTTCGCAACGAAAAATTCATCGCTTTTGAAAGCGACGTGCGGGAGCGGGGCGTCATTCTGTTCCGGAAGGAGGAACAGACCCGCGAAACCTCGCTTGTGAGGCGCGCCGCCGCGGGCGAGTAGCGAAACCGCTGTTTAAAAGCCGGCGCTCGCTGAACTCACCCCCGGCCGTGCGTCCGAACAGCTAACACAAGCGATTATTCGTGCCGCAGTGCGACCACCGGATCGACCTTCATGGCGCGCCGGGCAGGAAGAAGGCAACCCAGGAATGCCGCCGCGATGAGCACAAGCGATACGATCATGAGCGTCGCAGGGTCACGCGGAGAAACATTGACCAGTATCGTTGTGAGGACACGCGTCAACCCGATCGCGGCCGCGACACCGATGGTAAGTCCGATCAATATCTGCCGCAGTCCTTGTACAAAGATGAGCCGCAAGATTCGTTCCGCCGAGGCGCCGAGCGCCATTCTCAGTCCGATCTCTTGCGTTCGCTGGTTCACCGAATGCGCGATCACCGCGTACAAACCCACCGATGCCAGGACCACCGCGATGAGCGCAAAGATCGCGAACAAGCTGCCAAACACCTTCTGCGGCCAGTTGTTCTGATCCAGGCGTTCTTGCAGCGAGCGCATATTGTAAAGCGGCATGTCATCATCGATCGCGGCGACTGCCTGCCGGAATGCGGTTCCCAGGCTGTTGGGAGGAACCGTGGTCCGGGCCATGATGGACATGTCGCGCACCGGCTTCTCGCGGTAAGGAACATAGACCAGCGCGGTCAGCTCGCGCGTCGCGTTCTGATTCGGGAGATTCTGCACGATATTGGGAACCACTCCCACCACGGTTAGCCAGGCTCCCGGTTTGTCGCCATCGTAAGTGCGGAGGCGTTTGCCGATGGGGTCCTGTTTGGGGAAGAATTTCTCCGCGAATCTCTGGTTGACGATCACCACCGGAACTCCGCCGACGCCGTCGGCTTCGGTAAAGACGCGGCCGCGCTGGACCTTTACATCCATCGCGCGGAAATAATCAGGACTGATCACCAGCTCCCCGATCATAGGGCGCCGCTTGGGGTCGGCCGGAGGATCGCCTTCGATTTCGTATGGGAGATTCCACGCACCGCCGGTCGGCATGGTGATCGCAATCGAGGAGACCTGGACGCCCGGCAGCGCGTCGAGGCTCGACTTCAGCCGATCATGAAACGCGATCTGGTCCTGATCCTTCGGATATCGCGCTTCGGGGAGGAACAGGCGCATCACCAGGACGTTTTTCGGGTTCACCCCGGTTTTCATGGTGTACACGTTCATGAAACTGCGGATCATCAGCCCCGCGCCGGCGAGCAGCACCACGGCGAGCGCAATCTCGGTCACCACAAGGATCGTCGAGAGATAATGGCCGCGCCTTCCGCGGCTCGACCCGCGGCTCTGATCCTTCAACGACGCATTCACGTCCAGCCGCGAGAGCCTGAGCGCCGGCGCCAGACCGAACAGCAGCCCGGTGCCGACCGAGATGGCCGCCAGGAAAGCGAACCCTCGGTAATCCATGGAAAAATTCATCCACGCCGGAACCTGAGCACGCACGGCGGCATCGAAGGCCTTCAGCCCCCAAAACGAGAAAAACCACCCCAACACGCCGCCGAGAATGGAAAGCATGACGCTCTCCACCAGAAGCTGCCGGATGATGCGCCATCGGCCGGCGCCCAGAGCAATGCGAATGGAGATTTCGCGCGCGCGATCGACGGCCCGCGCCAGCAGTAGGTTGGCGACATTGGCGCACGCGATCAACAGTACGAAAGCGACCGCGCCCAGCAATGACGCGAGCAGCACGACCAGATTCGGGCCGTTGAAATCTTCGCTGAAATTATGGACTACGGCCTCAACGCCTTCGTTCGTCGCGGGATAAGCCTTCGCAAGATTGTGCGCGATTCCGTTCATTTCGACGGCTGCGGATTTTTCGCTGGCGCCGGCCGCAAGACGCCCGATCGCGCCGTAAAACCGGTTCTCGCGTTTCTCGGCGTTGTCCCCCGGCTGGAACGCGGTCCACATGTCGCTGTCGTAGGGGAAGCGGAATCCGTTGCGCATCACTCCGATCACCGTCGTTGGCACGTCGTTGACGCGGATCGTTTTTCCCAGAAGCGATGCATCTTTCCCGTAGCGGTTCTCCCAAACGCCATAACCCAATATCACGACAGGATTCGCGCTGCGCTTTTCGTCCTCGGGTGTGAAATCGCGGCCCATTACCGGCTTCTGCCCGATCAGGGAAAACGTGTTCGCGGTGATCGCGGCGACATTGTAACGGGTAGGAAGACCCGATTTGTCGCTAATGTTATCGATATTAAAATCGAACCCCGCCATGCCGTCGAACGACTTGATCTGATTTTGCCAATCCCGAAAATCGGGCCAGGAAACCCCCATCCTCTGCTGGCCGCGGCTCACGTTCTTGGTCGAAAGATACATAATCCCGTCGTCCATGAACGGCATGTTCTTGTACAGCGCCGCATCGGCGATGGCGAACACGGTCGCGTTGGCGCCGATGCCCAGGGCAAGGGCAATGGCCGCCGTTGCCGTGAAACCGGGATGAGTGGCCATCGCGCGGATTCCGAACCGGACATCTTCGAGCAAAGCCATGCCGGTTTAGACGGCGATAACGTTGGAAAGGTTCTCCGGGTCCAGTGTGTCGCGAAACCGGAACGGAAAAAATCTGAAGCATTGCCCCCGGCCTACCTACTCAGGACGCGACTTTACGCCGATTATAATGTCGGTGGCTACACGGATTTTGATTGTTGACGATAACGCTTCGAATGTGAAGCTTGCGCGTCTGCTTCTTGAAAACAGCGGTTTTGATGTGCGCGTGGCAAACGACAGCCAGGAAGCGCTCGAGATTCTTAGTTCTTTCTCTCCGCGCATGATTCTAATGGACATCCAGCTACCCGGCATGGATGGTCTGACCCTTACCCGGCATTTGCGTAAGGACGGTATTGCGAAGGATACAATCGTCGTGGCTGTTACCGCCTATGCGATGGAGGGGGATGAAGAGAGGGCAAAGGCGGCGGGTTGCGATGGTTATATATCGAAGCCCATCAACACGCGGACCTTTGTCGATCAGGTCCGCAGTTATCTGAAGCAACCTCCCGAAAAAGCCGTTGCGCAACCGGCGTCTGACCCGAATGATCTGCTTCGCGAATTGCGAAACGAATTTCTTGCGGACGCGATGGAGTCGAGCCGGCGATATGCCCTGGATCAGCCGATCGGCGGTCAAACCGACATGATGCGGCGGATGGCTCATCATTGGGCCGGCACCGGAGGGACGCTGGGCTTTCCGGAAGTCACGGCTGTGGCCAGAACGCTCGAGGAAATCATCGAGACGCACCCGCCTGGATGGGAAAAGCAGACGTCGCAGCTTTTTGCCGAACTCAATTCGATTTTTACGGGCTTGATGGCGACCGGCGGCGCCGCGGCCATGCCCAAGGCGCTGGAGCGCGCTTTCATCTCAAAGCAGATCGGGCTGGTCGGTTTCCGTGAGGCAGAATCGGCCCGGCTGATCTCGGCCTTCGCGACGGTCCACGCCACCGCGCGCGATCTCGGAGCGCTGCGCCAGGGACTGGGCATGGACGCGTTGCGGGAACACGACCTGATCGTGCTCAACGCCTCCAGCGACGAAGGCGCCGACGCGTGGGATTCCGTTTCCACACAACCGGTCCTGGAGCACCCGATTTTAGTGGTCGCCTCGCGTTCCGCATTGCTCGATTCGAAACTCGCCCTGATGGATCGCGCCACGGATTTCGTGCTGGAACCCTGGGACGCGGAAGAGATATTGTGCCGCGCTCAAAAAGTGATCTGCCAGGACCCCGAGCCGCGGCCGCAAAAATCGCAGCGTAACGCAAAACCGACCGTCATTCTTGCCGATGACGATCCGATCATTCATCGCCTGCTCACTCCGATGTTCAACAAGATGGGCATCGATTGTTATTCGGCATACGATGGAAATGCGGCCCGGGATGCCGCGAATAGCCTGTCGCCGGATCTGCTGATTCTCGACGTCGTCATGCCAGGGATGAGCGGAATGTCTCTGCTCCGGGAAATCAGAAAGGAGCGCAAAAACAGCCGTCTCCCCATCCTCATGCTCAGCGCGCGCCAGCAAAGAAGCGACATCAGCATGGCGCTCGCCTACGGGGCGAACGACTACGTGGTCAAGCCTTTTGATCCGGAAGATATCGTTCTGCGCGTCAAGCGGCTTTTGAGCCATGAGGCGGGCCCCACCGATGAGAATCGAGCTGCACTTGCGCAAGACCTGAAGTGACGCTCACGTTACGCCAGAGGATCCGCGTCAGCGTTCTCGCCTGCCTGCTGTTCTCCCTCGCCGTCCTGACGCTGGCGGGCTGGAGACTGATGCAATGGAGGAGCAACATCGACTGGATGCTCCGCGCGCAGAAGGCCATGACGCTGCTGGAGCGGATCATCTCGAACCTCGAGAAAGCAGAGACGGCGGAGCGAGGATATCTGTTGACCTCGCGGCCCTCCAGCCTTACGGAATATGAGCGGGCAGTGAGCGACACCAGCGAGTCCCTCGATTCCGTGCCGTTAATCGAGGCCGTGTTTCCATCCGAACACGCGGGTCTCGAGAAAATCCGGGACCAGGTGCGCGGCAGGCTTGAGTACATGACTGAAACGGTCGGGCTGCACCGGTCCGGGGACATCGAGAGGGCGCGAAATCACACCATGGCCCCACAGGCGAGAAAGGCGATCGATGGAATCCGCGCCGCCGCCGACGATGTTCGCCGCAATTGCTACGCGGTCCTGGAACAGCGTTCGGGAGAGCAGCGCAGAATCACCGCGGACGCGCAATGGCGCCTGGTGAGCGGCTTCCTTTTGATCCTGCTCTTGCTGCTTCTCGCATGGGTCCGTCTTGACCGGTCTCTGCACCTGCACGAGGTTACGGAGGCATCCCTGCATAAATCGGAAAGCGAGCTTCGGGACAAAACGGCGTTGCTCGAAAACCACAACGCCGAGATCCTGCGCGCGACGCAGCTAAAAAGCGAGTTCCTGGCCAACATGAGCCATGAGCTGCGCACTCCGCTCAACGGCATCACGGGATTCGCGGAGGTGTTAATTGACGGACTTGCAGGCCCGGTTAACACCAGCCAACGCGATTATCTCGAAGAGATCCTGGGCGGCTCGCGGCATCTGCTGCGCCTCGTCGAAGACGTGCTGGATCTGTCCAAAGTGGAAGCGGGCAAGATGACGTTTCGTCCCGAGTTGGTGGATCTGGAAAAGTCCATACAGGAGACCATCCAGATGCTCGCTTTCATGGCCGATCCGAAGCGGATTCAGATTATTTCGGAAATCGATGCGGATGGAAAGCACGCTCATCTTGATCCCGCCAGATTCAAGCAGGTGCTGTTCAATTATCTCTCCAATGCGGTGAAGTTTACGCCTTCCGACGGCAAGGTGTTCATTCGCGTGATCGCGGAAGCGGATACCTGGTTTCGCCTTGAAGTTGAGGATACCGGAGTGGGTATCGCCGCGGAAGATCAGAAAGGTCTGTTCAAGGAATTTCATCAGCTCGATACCAGCGTCGGCAAGCAGTTTCAGGGCGCCGGACTGGGGCTGGCGCTCACCAAGCGAATCGTGGAGGCGCAAGGCGGCAGAGTAGGACTACTCAGCCAGGTCGGCGTCGGCAGCACCTTTTTCGCGCTTCTGCCTCGAGGACGGGCGGATCTGCGAACCCCCGTTCGCTCGTTGACCGGAGCCGTTTGAAAGCGTCCCGCATCGGTAAATCATAAAGCTTTCATCTTAACTTGCGTTCTCTCTTTCATAACTTTTTCATAGAAGTAGGCTGATGATCCAGCCGCCGGTCCGGAATGGGTTCCTTGCGATTCCAGCGCGTGATTTCCCCGGCGATGGCGTGAAAGAAAGAGCGGCCGAAAATCCCCATGGTCAGCAGACTTCCGAACGCCGCCATCGCTTCGAAGCTCTCGCGGCCCTCCCGTTCCCAATACACGTCGCGGAGGTTGAGCCATAGCGCGAACTCGTCGAGCGTCAGCGCCGCGGCGACGCCGTATATCATAGCCGTCATGCCGTTCAGCCATTTCGGCGAAGAATCGGTGCCGATCTCCAGCAGCCACAGATATCCCACCAGCAGGAGCAGCAAAATTCCCCACACCAGATGGTGGATGTGGCGGCCTCGCATAAAAAAGTCGTGAAATGGCGCAAGATTGTGGCGGACGGCGAAGGTGAAGGCGCGCACAAACATCACCGTGGTGAAAAACGCGAGCGAAGAAAGGAACAGGCGCTCCCGCCGCGCTTCGGGAAACCCCTGCCGGTAAGCGCGGTTCAAGCGCGTGCGTGCGACGATCGCCGCCAGGCCGCCCAGGGTCAAAGCCAACAGGAGCGGCAGAATCCAGAAACTCGGATGCGTCCAGACCAGACCACTGTAAGCAGCAGATTGGCTTCCATTTCACCGCGCGCGAGAGTCCAGACCGAAAAGCAGACAGAGCGGTCCCGAAATTGCACTAATGATCGATACATAATCGTGCCTTTTATGCACGGAGAGGAGTTTCATAATATGAAAAAAAAGAAGTCAACCAAGGCAGTGACGCTGCTGACCAGGATCGAGAGCTTGCTGTGCGACGCGGTCGATCAGCTCTCAGCGTTTGAAAAGAGCGTCGAGAAAAACGCGCGGGAGCTGCTTGTTTCCGCGGAGGCATCCGTCTCGAAAGCCAAGGAGTTCATCGATCTCGCCTCATCGTTTGGGACCCGGCCCGTTAGCGCCAAAAAGCCGCGCGCCGCGGCAAAAAGCAGGGCGAAACGTCCGGCGAGAATCAGGAGACCTTCCGCGGCCCACGCCTAGCCGCGAAATTGGAGACGCATTATGCGATCGAGCTTTAAATGGATTCTCGCAATCGGAGCTGGAGTCGCCGGAGGATGGGCGATCCGCAGTCTTTCCGATTCGCCCGAAGGCGCAGGCGTGAAGCTCCTGGAGATCGGGATCAAGACTAAGGACAAAGTCGCGGGCTGGGCGGCCGTGGAGCGCGAGCGTCTGGATGACATGCTGGCGGAAGCGCACGCGAACATCGCGCGCGAAGACGCCGCTGCGCATCCGGCCGGTCACGAGGCCGACGGCGCGTACAAGCGCCCGGCGCGATTGATCAAGCGCGAAGGCACGCACAACGCGCCGCTCGCTTAAGCCCGGATTCATCGGGAGGACAACATGAGCACTCATGCCCACCCGGATCGGAGTGGCCCGACGCCGCCATCACCTCCGCTCGAGTGCGCCGATGAAACGCTGCGCCTGGTGCACTATCATCCGGGATATCTGCGAGTCCGCGCCGGGGAGTTCCTCAAAGATCCCAGCCCCGTCGCGACAGCAGCGCGCAAGGCCGCCGAAGATTCGCCCGGCTTCCGCTCCTGGTCCGCCAATCCGAAGACCGGCAGTGTGGTGATTCAATACGATCCCGCCACGGTCGAAGCGGACGATCTTTTGAAGCACATCGCCGCATGCGCGGGATTGCGCGGAGTGGAAGTCGCTACTCGCACCAAAATGAATCGGCAGGAGGTGGCCAGCCGGTTCATGGACTTGGTGAAGGGCGTCAATCAGGCGGTGGATGAGCTCACCGGGGGAAGAGCGGATCTGCGCGAGCTGGGCCCGGCGGCGCTCGTGGCGATTTCGATTGTTTCGTTCATTATCAATGACAATCGCGGCCGCTGGCCGCAGTGGAGCACTGCGTTGTATCACAGCTATCGCGTGTTCATGCACTGGCATCGCCCGGAGATTCGCGGACGCGAGCGCATCGGCCGGGAGGAAGACGAGCGCGCGGCCTTCGCCGAAGCCAGCCTGGACGTTTTGGATTGAGCAACCTGGCGCAGCAACTGCGCCGCGCAACCCAAAAATAACGCACCACGCGGGCAAACCCGGGCGAGCTTCCGATCGGCGACTTTACAGCATATGGCGGCGGGGTTTAGGAGGGTGCTGAAAAACTCTGTAGACCGCCTGCTGACGCGCGCGGCTCCGCTTGGCGCTGCTGTAGACTCAGCCACTTGCGGAGCCGCGACCGTAAGGGAGCGGTTACCGGATAAGTTTTTCGTCACTTTCTTAGAACGCCGGACGAATTCCGTGAAGCGGTACGGCGATTGCGCATTAAACATGGACAGCCACATACTGTCGATTCTCCAAACTGAAAGGAGGTTGTTATGACCCGAGCAACAGTGGGGAGAAAGAGAGAACCTCCCAGGCACCACGCGGTGGCCAAGGTCGAAAAGGACGGCCTCGCGTTGGTTGACACCTACCTGCCGGCGGGTTCCACCGAGCGGAAAGTAGCGACCGTCGGAGGCGCGGCGATCGGAGCGCTTCTGGCGGCGGCGCTGCTCGGCGTAGGCCCGGCGGCCCTTGCGGGCGCGGCCGGATACCTCGTCTATCACGACACTGCGCGGTGATCGCGACTGCCTTCGCGGGCCGATCAGCAATGATCGCCATCAGACGAAGGCCGGCATGATTTGATTTGCGCGCGCGCGCGCCGGCATCGGCCCACGCACGCGCGCGCGTTTTGCGAGAGGTGCTTTATGCCGGATATTCATCTTGTCCGACCGTTTTCCGTTTCAGTCGCCGTCGCCAAAGCGCGAGTTCAGAAAACCGCCGATGAGCTCGCCGACGAATATCACTTGAGAAGCGAATGGCGCGGCGACACGCTGCACTTCGACCGCACCGGATTGCATGGCGAGATTCAGGTCAGCGGTTCCGAGATCCGCCTGGAAGCGCACCTCAGCCTGTTGCTCAAGCCGCTGAGAGCGAAGCTTATGGGCCGTATCGAGGACAAGTTCGGAAGATTGTTCCCCGAAGCGGCGCGCACGGCTCGCAGAACGAAGGAAGTGTGAGCCGTGCCAGCTCATTGCCGGCGCCGGGCAACGCGCTTGCGGTGTTCAATCACCGGCGCGGCACAAGCGGATGCGGCAGCATCGCGGTGGCAGGGATACGCAGCGGTTCGCCTCAGGCCACGGAACTGGCGCGATGGCTGGCCGATCGCATCGACGTAGTTCACTTCCGCGAGCACCCCGCGGCGGGCGAATTCCATATCGATTACGACGACGGCGCGGCTCTTCCCGGACGCTTTCTCCGCAGCCTGCGCGACAAAATCCATTTGCTGAACCATCCGGCCCCGGAGCCATTCAACGTTATCCCGGTCCATTCGATGAGGGGACGCGTGCGGCTGCGCGTGACCGGAATCGGAGAACGCGAGCTCGCTACGCTGACGATGCTCGCAAGCGGACTGCCCGGCGTGCAAAGCACCAGGCACATTCGCGGCGGCCGGACCATGCTGGTGAACTACGACCCGGAAAAGGTCAGCGAGAAGTTCATTATCGCGGGGCTGACAAAAAGTCATCCGTCGGAGTGGGCGCGGGATTGGCACGAGCCGACGCCCACCCGATGGCTCGCCGCGCTGTCGGGCACCTCGACGCTGATCGCGTGTATCGGCCGCATTGCGCCGTTCCCATGGCTGGCGATTTTCGTGCTGCTGAACACGATCCGTCCGCTGGCGCGCAGTTACGAAGCGCTCGAAAACGGAGAGATCAGCATCGACCTGTTGGACGTCGCCGCCACGTTCGCGGCGCTCGCGACGCGCCGGCCCATCACCGCGGCGTTCGTCATCTGGATGGTTGGCATCGGCGATTTTCTGCTCGACGTCTCCGCGAACAATGCTCGGTCCGCGCTTTCCATGCTGATGCGAAGGAAAGAACCGAGTGCTCTACGTGTCGGTCCCAAGGGCCGCATCGAAAGCATACCGGTGAGCGATCTCAAGGCGGGCGATCATTTCGTGGTCCACACCGGGCACATCGTCAGCACCGATGGCATTGTCGTTTCGGGCGTTGCGGAGTTGGACGCCAAGGATTTGACCGGCGAGTCGAAGCTGCTTCCCAAGAAAGCCGGCGATCCGGTGTTCGCTTCCACGCTGGTGGTCGCGGGCGAGCTGGTGGTGGAAGTGGACCGTTCCGGCCGGAACACGGAAGCGGCGCGCATCGAGCAGATTTTGAATACCGTCGGCTCGAAGCCGCTGACGTTGCAGCGTGCTGCGCTCGATTTCGGCAGCAGGCTGGTCCTGCCGACGTTCGCTGCCGCGGGAATCGCCGCCGGGCTGTCGGGCGATGTGACCCGCGGCGTGTGCGTCCTGATCACCGATTTCGGAACCGGATTTCGCATCGCGGTACCGACCACTGCCCTCGCCGCGATGACTCTGGCCGCGCGCGAAGGCGTGCTGATCAAGGGCGCGCAGTACCTGGAGCGGCTTTCAAAAACCGACGTCATCGTTTTCGACAAAACCGGCACGCTCACCCGCGGAGTGCCGGAGGTGGTGGAAGTGGTGACAGCCAGAGGCGTGAAGGAATCGACTCTGATCCGCTGGTGCGCTTCGGCCGAAGCGCGGCACGACCATCCGGTCGCGAGCGCGCTCAAAACCTATGCGAAGGAAAAAGGAATTGCGATCGTCGAGCCGGAGCTGGGCAGCGAGGAATATGCGGTCGGCCTGGGCCTCTCGGCGCGCGTGGAGAGTCATCGCATTCGCGTGGGCCGGGCGATGTGGATGGAGAGCCAGAACCTCAGGATTCGCCCCTCCTTCAAGAAGCGGCTGGCGCGATTTGAAAAGAGCAGCCATTCAAGCCTGTGCGTCGCGGTGGATGATAAAGTGGTCGGCCTCGTGTGCTACTCCGACGGGACGCGCCGCGAGAGCGCGGCGATCGTGCACCGCCTGGAAGAGAACGGAAGAAGAGTGGTGCTGCTTTCGGGCGACAGTCCCGAAGTGGTGAAGAACCTGGCAGGGTCGCTGGGGATCGAGGAAGCCCTCGGCGGTCTGCTACCGCACCAGAAAGCCGACTATGTGAAGCGCTTGCGGAAGGCCGGCCACGTCGTCGCGATGGTCGGCGACGGCATCAATGACGCGCCTGCGCTGGTCGCGGCAGACGTTGGAATTTCGATCGACGGAAGCACCGACATCGCCCTGGAGACCGCCGACGTCGTGCTTCTCGAAGGCGGCCTGGCGCGGATCGAAAGGGCATTCCGTCTGAGCGATCAGGCGATGTCGCGCGTCCGGCAAAGCATAGGCCTGATCATCGCGCCGAATGCGATCGCCATCGCGCTGGGTGCGTTGGGATTGATCGGCCCGCCGCTCGCGGCCATCATCAACAACGCCGCAACGGTGTTTGCGGCGCTGGTGGGCACGTTCCCGCTGTTGAGGATGCCGGAGCGCAAGCGCGAGCGGCTATTGCTCGCCGCGCCCGCGCCGGTTGAGGAGGCGAAGGGGGCGAGATCCGCATGATACCGATGGCGGTGACGACATTTCGGGCGTTCCTGCTGCTCACCTCCCTTCCAGAAACCGGAAAGCAGCTGACGGGGCTGGTGAAAGCAGCGGTCGACTGGTGGTCAGGGAAGAAAATTGCGGTGATCGGGCCGACCGCCAGCGGCAAGGATAGTTTTCTCGCGCGGCTGCAAAACCAGGAGATCCCGCGCGTCCACGCCAATTCGACGATAGGTGAGAAAGTCACCAGCTTCCCGGTGAAGCTTGCGCTCTCCAACCGTCAGATGGTCGATATCACGTGCAAGGGCGTGATCAACATCGGCGGCGAGACGGACTATCGCGACGATCCATCCGGATGGCTCGCGGTGTGCGAAGACGCGGACGTTGTTTTTTACATGATGACGGTCAACGATCTTTCCGCCCGGCGGTTTCTGAAAGGGCGCCGCGTTCGCGACGATCTCGACTGGCTGCTGACCGCGATGCCGCACCTGAAACCCGGCGCGCTGGTTCACATTCTGATTAACAAAATCGACCTGGAGATCGAAAGCCACACGGACTATCGCGCGCTCGGCATTGAATTGAAGCGCGAATTGAGCGCGCTCGACCGGACGGTCCGAACCGTGCTGCATCCGTACGAGTCGCGATACACCGGCGCAACATTGATTTCGATGAAGAACAAGCAGATTTACACGCGCGCGATCAATCTGGTCTTTCGCGCGGTTTACACCGCGTTTCACGAAACAGCAAGACGCAGGAAGGCCGGGTGATTCCCATGCGGACGCTCTGGATTCTTCCCCAGCGCGGAAAACGGCAGCTTTCCGCGCTGGTTTTGACGATTTTTATAGCGATCGCGGGCGCGCGGCTGCCGGCTCACGCCTGCGAGGGAGTGGAGACATGGCGTTTCAACTGAAACCGGACGAGCCGGCGAGCGCCGGAATCACGCGCAACGTGAAGAGTCAGATCGAGAAGGCTCTGAAGTATCTGAAAGCGAACGTTGCCGGCCAGCACGGCGCGCTCGAGAATGAAACCGTCGGCGAAATCCGGAAATGCTTCAAGAGAGTGCGCGCCGCGCTGCGGCTGGTGCGAGAAGAGCTCGGCGATGAGTGTTACCACGAAGAGAACTGGTGCTTTCGCGACGCCGCGCGGCCGCTCACCGAGGTTCGCGATGCGCACATTCTGGTCGAAACGGCCGACAGGCTTCGGCGGCATTTCCCATCGGATCTGGAACCTGCGGTATTCGAAAAAATTCGCGAACCTCTGGTGAACCATCAGGGCGAAGTCTCGCGCCGGGTGATCGAACGCGATAAAGCCTTAGCTGCGGTGAAAGAGGTCGCGACGCGCGCGCTGGCGCGGCTGGCGAATTGGAAGCTTCAGCACGAGGATTGGTCCGTCCTCGAAACCGGTATGCGCCATGTGTACAGGACCGGCCGCCGTGCGTTTCTTCGGGCCTTCGAGAATCCGAGCGTCGAGAATCTGCACGAGCTGCGAAAACAAGCCAAATATCTTTGGCACGCGCTCCAGCTTGTGGAGGCTTCCTTGAGCGCCGTTGAAAAGGATCTGGTGCGCGCGACGCATGAATTATCGACAACGCTTGGCGAAGATCACGATCTGGCGGTGTTGCGGCAAACGCTCGCCGCGGATCCGCTCCGTTATGGCGGGCAGCGGGCGCTGAAGGGCGTGATCGCGGCGATCGATCGCTACCGCCAGGAGCTCGAGCACCAGGCGATCTCATCGGCGCGCCGGATTTACGAAGATCCGCCGAAGGTTTTCGTCACCAGAATCGCGGCAGCCATGCACGCCGAGGCGGTCAAATGAAAGGCAAAAACAAATCCAGGGCTCTGTTGAAGGCGTTGTCACGCGACCCGCGGCTGAAACGAGTGATGGCCAAAGCCGGGAAAGGACAGCGGGCCGAACGAGCTAAAGTCGAAACGGCGACGGATCTGTTGCTGCTCGCCCTCACCGTCGGCTCGCGCTTTTCGAAAAAAAAGAAAGCCCGGGCAATGGATGAGCTCGGAGACCTGATATACCTGCTGGTCCAGGCGAGTCTGCTGCTCAAAGAAAACATCTTCGATCGCCCCCAAGTGAAGAAATTCTTTGGCAGAACTTCCAGGCGGCTGTATTCGTGGGCTCAGAGCTCGATGGCGATGGTTTTGCCGAAAGAGGAAGAACGATCCACAGCGATGCGCCGCCACGCCCGGTAGCTGCTCAATCCTCCCGCATGGAGTCGAGCGGCCGCCCCGTCAGGAGCCTGAGTATCAGAAGATCGGAGGGCTGGAACGTCGTCACCGCCACGTTGTTCAGGTCCTCGTCGCGATCCACCACGTGACTGCGGATCATGGTCCGAAGCTGTTCGACCGAGACTCCCAGCTCCTCGGCGGCCTCGCTCTCCGAGTATTGTGACTTCCCCGTTTTCGATGGCGGCATGGCGAGCACGTTTGTGTTCTCAATCCGATTTTAGAGTCGCCAACGCGCACGCCCAATCGGTAAGAGCGCTTATTTACGCCATGGTATCGCCTGACGTACTTATGTACTAAGAGGTCGGTTGTGTGCAGGATAACTCAGGTGGCGCGTTCTTTGAGCACCTGTTTGAGCCGCCGGCGCAGAAACTCCCGCTCGATTTCGTTGGTGGCGAGACTTTCCGCGCGGCGATAGGCTTGGGCGGCTTCGTCCGCGCGCGCCAGACGGCGCAGCAGGTCCGCGCGCGCGGCGTGGAACAAATAATATTGATCCAGCGCGCCGCCGAGCTCGTCGATTTGCGCCAGCCCTTTTTCGATCTGTCCTCCCATCGCGATCGCCACCGCGCGATTCAGCGCCACCACCGGCGACGGATTCATTTCGAGCAGCTTCGCGTACAGCCCGGCGATCTGCGGCCAATCGGTTTCGCTCGAACTCGATGCCTGGGCATGCAGCGCGGCGATGGCGGCTTGGATCTGATACGGTCCGGGACAGCGCATCCCGAGCGCGGTATCGAGCGCATCGAGCCCCTCCTCGATTCGAGCGCGATCCCACAGCGACCGGTCCTGCTCTTCCATGGTCACGAGCTCGCCCGCGGCGACGCGCGCGCGGCGGCGCGAATCGTGGAGCAGCATCAGCGCGAGCAGGCCGTGATTTTCCGGATCGCCGGGCAGCAGCTCGCACAGCACGCGCGCCAGACGAATCGCCTCCGCGCACAGATCGCCGCGCACCAGCTCAGGTCCCGCGGTCGCCGCGTAGCCTTCGTTGAAGATGAGGTAGATCACGGCCTGGACCGCGGCGGTGCGCTGGGCCAGTCGCTCCGGCCGTGGAACTTCGTAGGGAATTTTCGCTTCCTGAATTTTGCGTTTCGCGCGCACCAGCCGCTGCGCGAGCGTCGTTTCCGGGACCAGGAAGGCGCGCGCGATCTCGGACGTGGTCAATCCTCCCAGCGTTCGCAGCGTGAGCGCGACCCGCGCCTCCGCGTTCAACGCAGGATGGCAGCAGGTGAAGATCAGGCGCAACCGATCATCAGGAAAGTGCATGGGATCGCCGAAGTCCGGTTCGGGCGGCGGCGCGGCGCGCGCGGTTTCATATTCGATCGCATCGTGTTTCTCGCGCCGCGTGCGCTCGCGCCGCGCCGCGTCGATTAGCTTGCGGTGCGCCGAGGTCATGATCCAGGCAGCCGGATTGTTCGGAATTCCCGACGCGCTCCAGGCCGAGAGCGCGGCGGCGAAGGATTCCTGCATCGCCTCCTCGGCGCGGTCGAAGGAACCGGAGATGCGAATCAGGCCCGCGATGATGCGGCCCGATTCGCGCCGGAACACCGCTTCCGCGGCTGCCCGAACCTCATCCATTCAACACGGATTCTCCGCGCGGCGGCAATCCCGGCATGGTGCGGATCTCGATGCAGCCGGCGCCGCCGCGGCAGCTTGTCGGAATTTTTGCCGCCCACTCGATCGCGTCATCCAGGTTGTCGCATTCGAGGATGTAGTAGCCGGCAAGCTGTTCCTTGGTTTCGGCGAACGGGCCGTCGGTCACCAGCGGCTTACCGTCCGCCATCCGCACCGTGGTGGCGCTCGAGGTCGGGCCGAGTGGCTCGGCCCCGAGCAGTATGCCCTTCGCGCGCGCCTCGTCCATGGCGCGCCGGTGCGCCTTGCGCAGCAGATCGTTTTCCTCGGCCGAAAGCTCGTCGCGCTTTTCCCGCGAATAAATCAGCATCATGTAGCGCATGTTCAGTTCGCCGGGAAATTCGCCGCGGCCTTGACCTCCAGGATCTGTTTCGTATGACGCTCGGTATGCGCGGCCGCGGCGAGAATCCATTGATAACCGTCCATGACGCCGTGCTCGCCATTGGTAAAGCGCTGGAGCGGAGGCGATTCGAGCAGGTGCTCGCGCAGATCGGTGATCGAGGTGAGGCACTCGTTGAGTCGTCGCGTGTTTGCGCTAAGGCGCGCGCGCGCCTCGGCGATGTTCATGCCGCCCTTGGGCGCGAGGAATTCGGGCGCCTGAGCTTTCATCAGGCGACTGGGGAACTGGTGGATCACGATGGCGTCGATCAGCGCGATGGGGCGTTCAGCCGGTCCCGCCGGCGCGGCGGGCAGTTGATCGCGCAGCATTCCGAGCACCCGCTCCTGCACGCACGTCACGTGCTCCATGATTTCCGCGATCGACCAGGAGCCGGGCGCCGGCTTGAAGGTCCACTGCGCATCGGTCAGTCCCACGATCGCGCCGATCGCCCCGGTCTCCGTCTGTTGAAGTAACTCGTGTGCCTGCCCGGCCTCGGCCAGGCTCAATTTCGACTGTGCTGTCGCTGGTTGCATAATTTCTCCTCAAAATATCTCAACTCCACATGGACGACGTTCGGGCCTCCTCGAATCGACATCCTTTCAGGAAAAAACCATGATCGGCCGCACTTCAATCGACCCGTATCGCGCGCCCGGAATCTTCGCCGCGATCGCCTGCGCCTCCTTCTGATCCTTCGCCTCGATCAGGTAGTATCCGCCAAGCTGTTCTTTTGTCTCGGCGAATGGACCGTCCAGCACCATGTTGTTGCCATCCCGCACCCGGACCGTTTTTGCCGTCCGCACCGGCGCGAGCGCATTACCGCCCTTGATCGAGCCGGCGAACTCCTTTCCGAACGCCCCGTATTTCTGGTGCTCCGCTCCGCGGTCCGCATCGCTGAGCTGGTTCCAATGACTTTCTTCGCCGTAAATCAATAACAGGAATTGCATAGTGTTTGTCCTCTAACGATACGACGAACGAAGCACGGAAAATCGACAAGCTCCGCATGCACTCAGCTATCTTAAAAATGTCCATGCGAGAACCGGTGCACGCGCTTCCCGCGGAGATCGACTCGATTCCCGATCAGCCCGCCGTGTTCCTGCTGTGGGCGGGCGAAGGGAAACCCTATCTGGCGCGCACCACGCTGCTGCGCCGGCGTCTGAAACGTCTGATTTCCGAGCGCGACCGCGTCTCTCGCGTCCTGAACCTCCGCGGCGTCGCCGAGCGCATCGAATACTGGCTGACCGGCTCACAAATCGAAGCCGCGCTGATTCACCTGGAGCTGGCCCAGCGCTATTTCCCCGATGACTGGCCGCGCCTCACGCGCCTGCGCCCGCCCGTCGTGGTGCGCCTGACGCTCGACAATCCCTTTCCGCGCACCATGATCACCACGCGCCTGGGCAAGGGACTGCACTTCGGCCCCTTCGCCAATCGCGCCGCCGCCGAGCATTTCGAAAACGCAGTGCTCGACCTGTTTCAGCTTCGCCGCTGCGAGGAGAATCTGACGCCCTCTCCGAATCATCCCGGCTGCATTTACGGTGAGATGTCGCTCTGCCTGCGCCCCTGTCAGCAGGCGGTTACGATCGACGAATACCGCAATGAAGCCGCGCGCGTCGAGCAGTTTTTCCGAACCAATGGCGCTTCGCTCGAAGACAGCGCCGAATCCGCGCGTGACCGCGCCAGCGCTGAAATGCAATTTGAAGAAGCCGAGCGCCTGCACCAGCGTGTCGAGCGCATCCGCGAAGTCCGGGCCATGGCCGGCGAGCTGGCGCGCTCGCTCGACAGCCTGAATGGAGTGGCTGTAGCGCCCTCCGCCGATCCCGACGCGGTCGAGCTATGGTTCATGCTGGGCGGAAGCTGGATCGCCTCGCGGAGGCTTCCGCTTGCCGGGGGCGCCGGGCAGTCGATGGATCACAGGCTGCGGGAAATCCTGGCGGAACTGCCCGCGGGCTCAGCGCCGCAGCCCGAGCACCTCTCGATTTTATTGCGCTGGCACCGATCGAGCTGGCGGGACGGCGAATGGATCCCGTTCGAATCGCTCGATCGTTTCCCGTATCGCAAGCTGGTGAACGCGATCGGCCGCGTTCATCAAAAAGCAACCTCACGCATGCCTGCGTGAAACAGGGAGATTAGCTGGGACGCTCAGCGTCTGGGCCCCCGCCCTCCGCCGCCCTCGCGAGCCGTCATGGGACGCGCTTCATTCACCACCAGCACCCGACCCAGCAATTCTTTGCCATGGCAGGCATCGACGGCGCGTTGAGCGACCCCATCATCGTTAATTTCGACAAACCCAAAACCCCGAGCCTGTCCCGTAAACCGGTCACGCATCACGGTGACCGAATCCACCGTTATGCCATTCTCGGCAAAGAAATTCTGAACGTCGGTTTCATTTGCCGCGTACGGAAGGTTCCCCACGAAAAGCTTCTTCACTTAAACACTCCTGACTGGACTGGAGACTGGCAGAAAGACAGCGGACGAACTGCGCGGGAAGGACGAGCTAACCGAGTCAGACTGGACACTCCAATACGGCAGTAGTATGCCACGCAATCCGGCGCCGAGTCAAAGGGAAATTGCACGAAAATTTGCTTATACTGTCCTTAATTGAACATGCTCAAAAGGGCAGCTCGGATTCGCGCGACATCCCTATTTTCAGCAATCTCTTAGCGCGGTCACCGGATCCACTGAGATGGCTCGCCTTGCTGGAACCAGGCACGCAATTGCCGCGATCGCCGCCATGAGTAAGATGGAGATCAAGTAAGTAAAGGGGTCTGTGGCGCTAATTCCATACAAAATTTGCGAAAAAACCCTTCCCGCGGCGAGCGAAAGCCCGATGCCGACCCCCGTCCCGATCACCATCAGAACCGCCGTGTGCGACAGCACCACGCGCAAAACCGTCGCCTGCCGCGCTCCCAGCGCCATGCGAATCCCGATCTCGCGCGTTCGCCGCGCCACCGCGTAGGCCATGATTCCATACACCCCCGTCGCGGCCAGGACGATGGCCAGCAATCCGAAGGATCCCAAAACGCCCGCCGCGAGGCGCGCCGGAAGCAGCACCAGCCCGAGCTCGCTCGTCAGGCTGCCGTTATCGTACAGCGTGATATTCGGATCGAGTTCGAGCACCGCGCTGCGCAGCATTGACGCCACCCGCTCTTCCGGCAGCGAGGATCGCGCGATCACCTGCGTGTAGCTCGACCACTCCTGGTCGAGCGGCCGGAACACCGCGGGCTTGGCCGATTCGCCCAGCGACCGGTATTTTCCGTTCTCGACGATCCCCACGATCTGATACCACGGCCCTTCTTCCTGGCGGCTGGCGCGGAAGCGCTTGCCCAGCGGATTTTCACGCGGCAAAAGCTGCGCCGCGAAGGCTTGATTGACGATCGCCACTTTCGGCGCTCCCTGCCGGTCGTGATCGTCGAAATTGCGCCCGGCGACCAGTGGCGTGCGCATCGCCTTCAGGTAGCCGGGATCGATGACGAACATCGGCGCCAGCGGAGCGTCGCCCACTTTGATCTGCGGCCTTCCTTCGATGAAGATCACGTCGTTGTTCCAGTTGAGTGACAGCGGAACGGAATCGGTTATCCCGGCGGCCTCGATTCCGGGCAGCGCGCGCACGCGCTGCATCAGGCGCCGCTGGAAATCCTTCGCGCGCGTCTCGTTGTACCCTTCAAGCGCGAGGTCGAAGGCGACCGTCGCCGCGCCGCGCGGCTCGAATCCCAGCTTTACGCTAAGCGCGTTCTGAAGGCTGCGCACCACCAGGAGCGATCCGACCAGCAGCACCACCGACATGGCGATCTGCGCGGTGACCAGCAGGTCGCGCAGATGGAAGCGCCGCAGCCGCTGCGCGACCGCCTCATTCTTGAGCGCCGGAGCCAGATCCACGCGCACGCTCTGGATCGCCGGCGCCAGGCCGAACACAACTCCCGTACCGAGCGACGCTGCCGCGGCGAACGCGAGCACGTGCCAATCCAACCCGAGCTGCGGAATCACCGGAATATCCATCGGTGGTTTCCACGCCGCAAACAGTTGCGTGAGCCAGACCGCCAGCAGCACGCCCGCCGCGCCGCCCAGGATCGAGAGCACAATGCTTTCAGTTAGGAGTTGCCGGATCAGATCCCCGCGCGCGGCGCCGAGCGCGAGGCGAATCGCGGTATCACGCCTCCGGTCAGTGGCGCGCGCCAGCAGAAGGCTCGCCAGGTTCACGCAGGCGATCAGCAGAACCACCCCGGCCAGGCCCATCAGCACCGCGGCGAAGATCCGGATATAGTCGCGTAGAAAGCTGCCGAACAATCCCGGCGGCGAAAGCACAACGTGCATCCCCGCGTTTTCCTTGGGATATTCGCGCGCCAGGTCCGCCATGATGGTGTTAAGCGCGGCCTCCGCCTGCGGCATGGTCACGCCCGGCTTCATGCGCCCGACCACGAACGAATTGAACGAACCTCTGTCGTTAATCCAGGTGTTGCCGGGCTCGATCTGCGCCACCATCGACATGGGAACGAAAATATCGGGCGTGTAGATCATCTCGGTCCCGGTGAATGCCCGCGGTGTCACGCCCACTACGGTATAATCCATTCCGTTCAGCTTGATTTTCTTGCCGGCAACGTCCGGATCGCCCGAAAACCGGCGCTGCCAGAAGGAGTAGCCGATCACCACCACGGGACTGGCGCCGCGCACGCGATCGTCTTCAGGATGCAGCAGGCGCCCGCGCAGCGCGTGCACGCCCAACACGTCGAAATAATTGCCGGTGACCTCATAGCCCCACACGCGCGCGTTGTTGCCGTCGCCGCGGCTGAAATTCACCGGCTGCGGCCGGTAACTCGCCAGGCCCGAGAACACATCGTTCCGGTCGCGCATGTCGATATAGTTGGGATACGACTGCACCGGGTACTCGCTACTCGAGCTGCTGGTGTTAAGCGAGACCAACTCCTCGGGGTGGTCCACCGCGAGCGACCGGAAGATCAGCGCATTCACGGCGGTGAAAATAGTGGCGTTCGCGCCAATGCCTAACGCGAGGGTCACAATGGCGGCGATGGTGAATCCGGGGCTTGAACGCAGCCTCCGGATGGTAACGGTCAGATCCTTGCGCAACCGGTCCATGTACCCAATACGCAGGTTCTCGCCATGTGGTTCCCCGCAAAAATCGCAGCTCGATTTGCCCGTTTCTCAGTCACATCCATGTTCAGCTCCCGCCGCCCAGTTTCCACTCCCGGTTACAACGTAGGCAAGGAGTCCATTGTGCTCTGCCAACGGAGAACGGGATCGGCCAAGAGGGGAAATTCTAGACTTATCCCAGCGGGCTTGCGTGCGTTGGATGTCAGCCGGTACAGGACCGGTGCCAAGCCGTTGCGGCGCAAATGAAGCGGCCGGTCGAGCCGACGACCGATATCAAATTCGGCTAAAGGATCCGGATCTGATAAATTTTGGTCTTTGAAAATTTGATAAGTAGCTGGTTACTCCGCGAGAAACGTTTTGGTTTCCTCGAGAAAAATCCGGAGCTGATCGTGATGCACCCAGTGTCCCGCCTGGTCGACCTTCACCAGTCGGTAGTTGGGGATCACCTGCGCGCGGCCGTCGATCTCCGGGTCCTGAGCCCAGCTCTGCCGGCCCCAGAACAGCAGCGTCGGGCATTGAATCCGGCTCAGTACGTCCTTGGCATCGTCCATATTCATGCCGTAAGGGGCGAAAATGCGCGCGTAGTTGTCGAACTTCCAGATGATCGACCCGTCGGCGTTCCAGTTGGTCCCGTGCAGCGTCAGGTGCTCGGCCACCGCGTCGCTTAAGAAAGGATTCGCCTCCTTCATGCGCGCGACCGCTGCCGCAAGATTCGGATAGCTGTGCGGTGTTCGATTCTCCAGCTTCCGCACGGCTTCGATCCAGTCGCGCATCCGTTGCGACGCGGGCCGGTGGATCTTGTGACCGGCCGGAGGGCCGAGTCCCTCGATCGCGACAATCTTCTTCACCCGCTCCGGGTACACCCCCGCATACAGCAGCGTCACGATCCCGCCGAGCGAATGCCCGATGATGTACACCGGGAAAGCATTGATGATATCGGCGAGCGCGGAGAGATCGAGCACATGCTCCGCGACGCTGTACAGTGCTCCCGGAGCCCACGCGCTATTGCCGTGGCCGCGAAGATCGAGCGCGTAGACGTGATAATCCTCGCGCAGCGCCCGCGCCACCCAATCCCAGCTTCGAGCGTGATCCAGGCCGCCGTGAACCAGGATCATCGCCGGCTTGGCATCCGTGCCCCAATCCCAGAACTGAAGTTTTAATCGATCGGAATAGAAGAAGTGAGAGACCGGTTCCAACTCAATATGGTGACACAACGTCTGGGTACTAAACCGTCGGGTCGCCGTGCACCTCGACCTCTTCCGGATCGACGCCCTCCATCGCCGGCTCCGGCAATCGACCCCTCACGTTCGCCCATGCCCAGAACAGCGCGGTGGACGAGCTTAAGACTCCGCTCCAGGCGCCGATCACGCGCGGGCTCACGTGCACCGAGGCCAGTCCCGCGATGCCCATCGACAGCATCATCGTCAGCCAGCTCCAGGTCTCGATGGTGGAGAAGACGCGGCCGCGAAATTCGTCGGAGACGTGGCGCAGGAGCTGCCACATATTCAGTACTGAGCTCACCGCGACCGCCGCGCGCGACAGCGCGATGCACACCAGCGCCAACCCGAACGTCGGCGCCTGGCTGAACAAAATGTATGATCCTCCGTGAATCGCGTAGGCGATCGAAATGGTGCGCTTGTACCCGGTGAAACTCAGCCGCCGCCCGATGCGGTGCGCGATCATGGCTCCGCAGATCAGCCCCACGCCGGCGCAGCCCCAAATCACTCCGATGCCCACGGGTCCGCGATGAAACACCACCTCGCCGAACAGGCTGAACAGAATCTGCGCCGCGCCGCCTCCCGTCGCCCAGCCCACCGCAACCAGCCCGATCGCCAGAATCAGGGGCGAAGCTCGCATGTAGCGCAGCCCTTCCACGTATTCGTGCCAGGGCCGCGCGATTTTTTCTTCGGTCAAATCATGCCGCTCCGCGCGGAATCCTTTTTCGACCTTCAAATGCGAAATGCACCACGCCGAAAACAGGAACGAGAACGCGTTGAAGACGAACGCGAGCTTATATCCGAACGCCGTCACCGACGCGCCGCCCAGAAACGACCCGATGGTCACCGTGGTCCATTGCGTAAGCTGGGTGAGCGAATTCGCCGTGTGCAATTCGTCGCGCGTGGCGATGGCGGGAAGAATCGACGCTCGGCCGCTGGTGAAAAACGGCGAGGCGAACATCAGCGCGCCGCTCAATACGTACAGCAGCCAGGTGCGGCCCTGCGGAATCGCGAAGATGAAGCACAGCGCGATCACGGTGCGCGCGAGATCGCTCGCGATCATGATGCGCTTGCGGTCCCAGCGGTCGAGCAGCACGCCGGCGATAGGCCCGGCCATCACCGCAGGAATCGCGCGCGCGATCAGAATCAGCGCGACCACCAGCCCGGAGCCGGTGTTGGCCAGCGCCAGACTGAACACAGCGATGTTGTTGAAGTTATCGCCGACCTCGCTGACGATCTGGCCGGTCCAGGTATAGCGGTAGTTCCGATTGCGCCGGAGCAGCGCGGGAAAATCGTTCATGGAGCGCGTTGGTGAGCTAAGCGATGATCTCCTCGCGGACCGTTACGCTCTTCAGAAAATCGTGATCGATGTCGAATCCGAATCCTGGCTTCGTCGGTACCGTGATCGTCCCCCGCGGCGACACTTCAACGGCCGGCGAAACGATATCCCGCGCCCAGTAACGTTTGCTCGCCGACACATCGCCGGGAAGAACGAAATTCGGCAGCGTCGCCAGCGCGATATTGTGCGCGCGGCCGATTCCGCATTCGAGCATCCCGCCGCACCACACCGGAATCCCGTTCTGCTCGGCCACGTCGTGCACGCGCCTGGCTTCGCGGAAGCCGCCCACGCGTCCCAGCTTGATATTGATGATGCCGCACGCCTTCATGCGAATGGCCTGCTCGGCATGATGCGCCGAGCGGATGCATTCATCCAGACAGATCGGCGTCTGAAGCTGCGCCTGAAGCGTCGCGTGGTCGATGATCTCGTCGTGCGCGAGCGGCTGCTCGATCATCATCAATCCGAACTCATCCAAACATTTCAGCCGCTCAGCGTCGCCGAGCGAGTACGCCGAATTCGCGTCGGCCATCAGGCGGATTTTGGGAAACGCGCGGCGCACTTCGCGGATCACATCCACATCCCAGCCCGGCTTGATCTTCATCTTGATGCGCTGATAACCGGCATTCACTTCGGTCTCGATCTTCTTGAGCAACTGTGCGACAGACTCCTGAATTCCAATAGACACTCCGCAGGGGATTTCATTTCTCGCGCCGCCGCCGATTTTTCTCGCGAGCGGAACGCCCTCGCGCCGGGCTTCCAGATCCCACACCGCGGCTTCCACGCCGCCGCGCGCCATGCGATGCCCGCGAATGTGCGATGTGCGATCGGCGACCTCGGCAGCGCTGTCAAGGGCGTGCTTCAACACGCGCGGCGCGACAAAATCGCGCACGATCAGCCACGCCGATTCGGTCCACTCCTCGTTGTAAAACGGATTCTCGCCCGCGGTCACCTCGCCCCAGCCCGACAATCCATCTGACACAACTTCCACCAGCACGATGTGGCGTTCATAAGTCCGCCCGAAGCTGGTCTCGAAAAAATGCACCAGCGGCATGCGTATCTGCCGCAGAACGATCCGATCTATTTGGAATCCCATGGTGTAAATATGTACGTTCCCGCTTCGGGCGAGCGCTCGAAGCCGGTCACGGCCAGACCTTTCGAAGTATTTTCCAGGAACTGATCGCTCACGCGCTTCTGGATTTCGCGCGCGCGGGCCGGATTGCTATCTTTGATCCCGTAAATTTCCGCCGGAACCGAAATTCTGGCGATGCACGGCGCGCGCTCCGGCTTGTCGCCTTTTAAAATCGCCTCAACGCGCGGGCTGGCGAGCAGCCACTCGGCCACGCAGCGATCCGTCGGAAGGCCGGCGTGCAGCTTGCTCGACGTGGTGCCGTATTGATTGAGCACGTAGCGCCGCACGATCGCGCCCAGCCTCCCGATATTAAAGTACGCGTTCTTGATTTCGAGCGGATCGAAGGTCCACTCCATCAGGTCGATGCCGCGCGAAAGCGCCTCGGTGCGCTGCGCGAGCTTGAGCAGCCTTCCCACGCCCGAGTCGCGATATTCCTTCAGCACGCCCAGCATGTGGCTGTGCAGATAACCCTTGTTGCCCGGCTGCTTGATTCCGGGGATCGCCAGACAGAAACCGATCATGCGGCCGGCCTCTGATGAATCGAAGGCGCCGAAGGCCTGGCCGCCCACCTTGGTGGCGGTGACGAACAGGCGCACGGGAATCAGCTCGAATTCGTCGAAGCCCCACACGGTCTGTTGAAGCTTGACTGCCTCGCGCATTTCATCGAGCGTCGTGAGTGCGCGGATTTCAATCATGAGAGTCTCACGGAACGACGCAGCGCGGCCACCCGTGGCGCGTCCCTCTCATGACCGCTCTGGGACCGTCGCGGCTCCGCTCGCGGCGCTGCGGCGGCGGGGTGTAAACCGGAGCCGCGCGCGTCAGCAAGCCGTCTGGACGGACTCAACGAATCGCCGGGACAGTCCACGAGCAGCCTAGTTTCGAGGCTTTCCGGCCGGCGCGTCGTCCGATTTGCGCGCACCGGCGAGAATGGCGCCGATCGAGTAGTTCCCTTCATGGCAGGCGTATTCAAAGATCCGCTCCGAGGCGGCGGCGAAAGGGTATTCGATGGTCCAGGACCTGGTGTAAACGACCGGATCGTCGACCGTCGCTTTGTAGAGCAGCGTGTTGGCGTTCACGCGCGACAGACGTTCGATGACGTGCATTTTTTCACTGGTGGTATTGGCCGCCACTTGCGGCTTGAAGTTCGTGGTGTCGATGACCAGCGTGCCGCCCTCCCACCGGCCGATCGAGTCTCCCATCCACAGCCGGATGGCCGGCGGGAGATGCTTCGCGCCCATGCGAACGACGCGGACGTCATGGACCACCTCCATCATAATCATCACGGCGCCGGGCGCCTCGACGATCTGCAAACCGTCCAGACTGCCGAAGGGGATGACGGGAACTTCCCCTTCCGGCAGACAGCGCTCGGAGAGCGGCAGGTCCTTCGCGCTGTCGTATTGGGTTTGGATGAACCTGTTGAAATATTCCGCGAATCGTTTCTGCCCCTCTGGCGTTCGGGGAGGCAGTTTCCCATCCGGCGGATCGACGATCAGGGAGGTCCGTTTCACGCCATCCACGCGCGCAAGCTCGATGCCCCTCTCCCAAAAGTCGCTCTCGGTTGAGCCCACCGCGTTTTGCGCCTTGACAAAAGCCGCGATGGCGGGAGGAAGATCCCCGTTTTCACCGTCGTGAGAGTGGTCTTTCTTTTCCCAGGCGCGCGCTTCCTCATCGGTGACCGTGGCCCTGCCCGCAAATTCGGGGGGACGTTCGAGCGGCGTCAGGGTCACGGGATTCCAGATGCCTTCAAGATCGGGATGACGGTCAGGATTGCGCGAGGTCCGCGTCGATTGGGCTTGGGAGAACAGGCCGGCGGGCAACAAAATCAGCACCGCGAGCCGGACTATGGCGAAAGATCTCAAGGTGCAATTATGGCAGATTCGCGGCGATCGTTCAGGTTCCCTCGCGACGTTTTGCGTCCTGCCACAGCGCTTCCATTTCGCCGATGGTGGCCTGCCGCGGCGTTTTCCCCTCGGTGGCGAGCCCGCGCTCGACGTGCGCGAAGCGCTTGCGGAACTTCGCGTTGGTCTTGCGCAGCGCCTGCTCGGGATCCACCTTCATAAACCGCGCGAGATTCACGATGACGAACAGCAGGTCGCCGATTTCGTTTTCGATCGCTTCACGTGTACCCGCCTCCCGAAGCTCGGCGAGCTCCTCGTCTAGTTTCTCGAAAACCTGCCCGACGTTTTCCCAATCGAAGCCTGCGCCCGCGGCCTTGGAGGCGATCTGCTGCGCCTCCACCAGCGCCGGCATCGCGCGTGGAATCCGGTCGAGCAGGCCGGCAGCGCCCGGCTTCTCTTCCGCTTTGATCTCGTCCCAGCGGCGCTTCACATCGTCGGCGGTTTTGGCGTCGCCCGCCGCGAAGACGTGCGGATGACGGCGGATCAGCTTCGAGTTGATGGCCTGAAGCGAATCGGCGATGTCGAAGCGGCCCTCCTCGGAAGCCATCAGCGCGAAAAAAACCGGCTGGAGCAGGAGATCGCCGAGTTCTTCGGCGAGCCCCTCGAAATCACGCGCGTCGATGGCGTCCATCACCTCGTAGGTTTCTTCGAGCAAGTACGGCTTGATGGTGTCGAAGCTTTGTTCGCGGTCCCAGGGACAGCCGCCGGGCGCGCGCAGCCGGGCCATGATCTCCACCAGCCGCGCGAACGCCGGTCCGGGCGCGAGCTTTTCCTGATCGCCCTGGGTCATCGAATTTTCCAGGTTAACATTCGACCGGCGCGCTAGTCCTCCAGAAGTTTCCGGCGAAATTCTTCCGCGGCACCGAGATAGTCTTCGGGAGCATCGATGGCGGCGATCTGTTCGGGACTCAGCAGCGCCGCGATTTCCGGCTGCTGCCATAGAGCCTCGCCGAACGGGAGTCCCGAGGCCGCCGCCTCCGCGAGCAGCCGGTGCGCGCGGTCGCGGCCGATCTTCGCCTGCACCAGCATGCGAGCCTTCTCGGCGAAAATCGTGCCGCGCGTCGCATCCAGGTTGGCGCGCATACGATCGGGAAAAATGCTCAAGCCCTCGATCGACGCGGCCATCGCCGCGAGTGCGCTGCCCGTGGTCTCGACCGCGTCCGCCACGGTGGGCCATTCGCTCTGCCATCCTCCGGCCGAGCGCTCGTGCTCCTGCACCATCGCGGTCAAAAACGCGGCGACCGTTCCCGGCATGCGCGCCGCGGCGGCCAGCGCGATCACGCTCCCCGACGGATTGCGCTTGTTGGGCATCGCCGACGATCCTCCGCCGGGCTCCGCGAGCTCGCCGACTTCCGGCTGCATGAGCAGCGAAACGTCTCGCGCGATTTTTCCAAGCCCAGCGGTGTAGATTCCGCAATCGGCGACCAGCTCGGCGATCCGTCCGCGATCGGTGTGCCAAGGCGCTCCCGCATACGGCAGTTCCAGTTCCTTCGCCAGCTCGATCGCGAGCGCGCTTCCCCGATCGCGGTAAGAAGCGAGAGTCCCAGAAGCGCCGCCGAACTGGAGCACCGCTGCCTGATCGAAAGCGCCGCACAAGCGCGTCCAGCTCCGATGAATCGCCGCATACCACACTGCCGCTTTGTAGCCGAAGGTGATGGGAGGAGCCGGTTGCAGCAGCGTTCGGGCGAGCATCACGGTCGAGGCGTGCTTCCCGGACAAGTCGCGCAGCGATTGCTCCAGGCGCGCATGATCGCGCGCGAGAAGCGGCCGCGCGGCGACCAGCAGCAGGCTCATGGTCGTGTCGATCGCGTCCTGGCTGGTGGCTCCCCAATGCACGAATCGCGCCGCGGGCTCGTCGATCGATTCGACACGCGCCGTCAGCGCGCGGACCAGCGGAATCGCGATGCTCGCGTGGGTGCGTGCGTCGCGCGCGATCTCGACCGCGTCGAGTTCGTCTGCCTGAATTCGCGCGATCGCCTGCGCTGCCGATTCCGGAATCAGACCGATGCGCGCCTGCGCTCGCGCCAGCGTCGATTCGAAGCGAAGAAACGCCGCGATCACCGCGCCGTCGGAAAAGATTTCGGCCAACTCCGGCGTGGTGGCGAGACTGCCGATCAGGCGCGAGGAGGTCATGATCTAGATATCGAAAAAAACGGTTTCGCGCTCGCCCTGCAGATGGATGTCGAAGGTCCACAGGCCTTCGGTGCCTCGCGTGGCGAGCAGCGTTCCCCGGCGCTCCGCCGGCACCAGTGCCAGAATCGCGTCTTCCGTGAGCGTGGGGTCACCTTCGAAATACACGCGCGTGAATAACCTGGCGAGCAATCCGCGCGCGAACACGGAGACGTTGATATGGGGCGCCTGCAATCCGCCGCGGCCGTCAGCGACGCGTCCCGGACGGATGGTCTCGAACGTGCAACCTCCATCCGCGCTGGTCGGCAGCCTTCCGAATCCATGAAAGGTTGACCCGGGATGGTAGCGGCCCGAAGCATCCGCCTGCCACAACTCGATGACGCCATCGGGAACGGGCGCGGCATCGCCATCAAGCAGGCGGAAGCGCAGGCGCATGTGCTCGCCCGCGGTTTCCGGGTCCGCGACGCGTCCCAGCTCGCTGTCGCACGTCAGGCACATGTGAAAAAATGGGCCTACCGTCTGGGACGGCAACGAGAACAGGCGGCTCACGGCTGCCCCTCAAACGGGGTCGAGTCTCGCCCGCGCAGCACGAAATCGAAGCGGTAGCCGAGCGCCCAGCCCTCTTCGGTCAAATCCAGGTCGAATCTGGAAATCAGACGATCGCGCGCGCGCTCATTGGGAATGGATTGCGAGATCGGATCGAACTTCATCAGCGGATCGTTGGGAAAATACATCTGCGTCACCAGCCGCGTGATGAAGCACGGCCCGAACAAAGAAAAATGAATGTGCGCCGGACGCCACGCGTTCGCGTGATTGCGCCACGGATACGCCCCCGGCTTGATGGTCACGAAGCGATAGTTGCCCTGCTCGTCAGTGACGGCGCGGCCCGCTCCGGTGAAGTTGGGGTCGAGCGGCGCTGAATGATCGTCGGATGCATGCAGATAGCGCCCCGCGGCGTTCGCCTGCCACAGCTCGATCAACGTGTGCGGCACCGGCCGGCCATCTTCATCCACCACGCGTCCGGCGACCACGATTCGCTCGCCGATCGGGTCGCCCGCGTGTTGCCGCGTGAGGTCGTTGTCAGCCTCGCCGGGCGAGGAGTGGCCGTAAATCGGGCCGCTCAGCTCGGAGAGCGTGTGCGGGACCAGAATCGGCGGACGCGCGGGCGCACGCCGGATGGTCGATTCGTAAGGCGGATGCAGCAGCGCCGGCTGATCGCCGCTCTCCGGGCGCGGGTAAATCTTCATCCCTCCAATTATTCGGCATTCCAGGCCCGGGTGGGACCCGCGGGTGGTGCGCGCGTCGATCACCCCGGCCTGGCGGCTCGGGCTGTCCGGAGGGCGAGCGGAACAGCCGCGCCGGTCACGGTGGGAGTTGGTCTCGACGTTTCACTCGAATCGGATACGCTAGGGAGCATTGCATGAAGCGCATGCGCACGCAGGTGGGGATCGTCGGCGCAGGGCCCGCGGGCCTGGTGTTGAGCCACCTGTTGCATCTTTCGGGAATCGATTCGATCGTCGTTGAAAATCGCAGCCGCGATTACGTGATCGGCCGCGTACGCGCGGGCGTTCTGGAGCAGGGGACCGTCGATCTGCTAGTGAAGAACGGTCTCGGCGAGCGGCTGCTGCGCGAAGGGTTGCGCCACGGCGCGATTCAGCTTTGTTTTCACGGCCGCCGGCATCGCATTGATTTCGACGCGCTCACGCCCGGCCGTGCCATTACGGTTTACGGCCAGAATGAGCTGGTCACCGACCTGATCGCGGCGCGCCGTGCGAGCGGGCGTCCTGTGTATTTCGAAGTCGAGAACGTGCGCGTCGAGGATTTCGACTCCGATCCGCGCATCCGCTTTCGTTTCGAAAACCAAGAGCACGAGATCGCCTGCGATTTCATCGCCGGCTGCGATGGATCGCACGGAGTTTGCCGCCCGTCCATTCCGGCCGAGACGCTTCGCATTTTCGAGCGCGATTATCCGTTCGCCTGGCTAGGCATTCTGGCCGCCGCCGCGCCGAGCTCGGATGAGCTCGTCTACGCGCTGCATGAGCGCGGCTTCGCGCTGTTCAGCATGCGCTCGCCGTCGGTGACGCGGTTGTACCTGCAATGTTCGCCCGATGAAGACGTCGAAGCCTGGAGCGACGAACGCATCTGGGATGAGCTGGCCGCGCGATTTGAAAACGGCGACGGCTGGCTCCCGCGGCGCGGCGCGATTCTGCAAAAAGGGATCACCGGAATGCGCAGCGTGGTGGTCGAGCCGATGCGCCGCGGCCGCCTGTTTCTCGCCGGCGATGCGGCGCACATCGTTCCGCCGACCGGTGCCAAGGGACTGAACCTGGCGGTCTCAGACGTCTCTCTGTTGGCGCGCGCGATAGCCGCGTATTATCACGAGGGCCGCGAGGATCTCCTCAACACGTACTCGGACGAATGCCTGCGGCGTGTCTGGCGGGTCCAGCGCTTCTCCGGGTGGATGACTTCGCTGCTGCACCGATCCTCGGACGAATTCGATTACCGCAGGCAGCTTGCCGAGCTGGATTACGTCACCAGTTCGCGCGCGGCGATGACGTCGCTCGCCGAAAACTACACCGGATTGTAATTCGTTATCAGGAACTTGCCTCGCCCCCTCCACTTTGTTTACGAATTCTTGATGCCTTTTCTATGACTTCTTTAGGTTTTGATGCTTATGCTGGAAAGCGGAACATAACACCTCGCGCCGGAGCTGGATATTTTCGCGCCGGCTGCGAGTGGGTTTCCGGGGAATGGAGTCACGCCAATGTTCGACGTTTTTTATGTGGTGATCGGAGGCCTGTTTCTCGTGGCCTGCTGGGCTTTCACCAAGGCTTGCGACCAACTGTAGGAGCTTCGAATGGATTACATCATCGCCGGAATCGCATCTCTGGGATTGTTTATTTACCTGATTTACGCGCTTCTCCGTCCGGAGAAGTTTTAAAAGGACCCAATCATGACCACCGCCGGAATTCTCCAGATCGCGGTCTTTCTGGGCGCTATTGTTCTGTGCGCCAAACCGCTCGGCGCTTTTATGGCGAATGTCTTCGAAGGCAAGCGCACGTTCCTGCATCCGGTTCTGCGCTGGCTCGAGGTGCTGACCTATAAAATCGCCGGCGTCAAGGAGAACGTCGAGCAGCGCTGGACCACTTACACGGCATCGCTTCTGACCTTCAGTATCTTCGGCTTCCTGCTCACCTATTTATTTCAACGGGCGCAGGCATTGTTGCCGTTCAATCCACAACATTTCAACGCGAGCAACGTGCCGCCGGATCTGGCTTTCAACACCGCGGTCAGCTTCGTCACCAATACCAACTGGCAGGCCTATTCGGGCGAATCGACGTTGAGCTACTTCGTGCAGATGGCTGCGCTCGCGGTGCAGAACTTCGCCTCCGCGGCGGCCGGCATCGCGGTCGCAGTCGCTCTGATCCGCGGCTTCGCGCGGCAGGAAAAGAACACCATCGGGAATTTTTGGGTCGATGTGACGCGCGCGACGGTTTATGTGCTGCTGCCCCTGTCGATCGTCGGCGGCCTGTTGTATGTGTCGCAGGGCGCGATCCAGAATCTGCATCCTTACACCGCAGTTACGACGCTTGAAGGCGCCAAACAGATCATCGCGCAAGGGCCCGTGGCTTCGCAGGAAGTGATCAAGCAGCTCGGCACCAACGGCGGCGGATTCTTCAACGCCAATGCCGCTCATCCTTTCGAGAATCCGACTCCGCTCAGCAATTTTCTGGCGATGTTCCTGATCTTTCTGATTCCCGGAGCGCTGACCTACACGTTCGGGAAAATGATCGGCGACACGCGGCAGGGGTGGGCGATTCTCGCCGCGTTCTCGGTCATGTTCCTGATCGGCGTCTTCGTCTGTTATCACTTCGAGCAGGCGGGCAATCCGATTCTCTCGAAGCTGGGGATCGAGAGCGCCGCGACTGCGAATCAGCCTGGCGGAAACATGGAAGGCAAGGAGACGCGCTTCGGCATCGCCAGTTCCGCGCTATTCGCGACGGTCACTACCGATGCGAGCTGCGGCGCGGTGAACAGCATGCATGACAGCTACACTCCGCTGGGAGGCATCGTTCCCCTGTTCAACATCATGACCGGCGAAGTCATTTTCGGCGGCGTCGGCGCGGGACTTTATGGAATCCTGCTGTACTGCATCCTGGCGGTGTTCATCGCGGGACTCATGGTGGGACGAACGCCGGAATATATCGGCAAGAAAATCGAGCAGAAGGAAGTGAAGATGGCGATGATCGCGGTGATCGCCACGGCGTTCAGCATTCTGGTTTTCACCGCGCTGAGCTCGGTCATCTCTTTTCCCGCGAAAGGCTACTGGAATCCGCCGGGACCCGCTGCCGCGAATGTCGCCAACAGCGGTCCGCACGGATTCAGCGAGATTCTTTACGCCTACACGAGCGGCACGGGAAATAACGGCAGCGCGTTCGGCGGAATCACGGTGAATACTCCCTGGTACGACCTCACTATCGGGCTCGCCATGCTGATGGGACGTTTTCTGTTCCTGATTCCGTTGCTCGCCGCGGCGGGGAGCCTGGTGAAAAAGAAAAGAATCCCCGCCACCGCGGGCACTTTTCCCACGCATGGAGCTTTGTTTGTCGGCCTTCTGGTGGGAACCGTGGTGATCGTCGGCGCTCTGACATTTTTCCCCGCGCTGTCGCTGGGGCCCATTGTTGAGCACTATCTGATGCACGACGGCAAATTATTTTCCATGATCCTTTTCTGGAGTTAGCCATGTCCACGACAATGACACCGCCGCAAGTTTCTCCCATTGCTCCACAGGACGACCCGACCTCGCTGCTTCCCAAGAAGCTGGTGCGCGCGCGGCCGCTGTTCGATCCGGAAATCGTCAGCCGGGCGGCGAAGGCTTCTTTCGCCAAGCTCAATCCGGTCACGCTGCTGAAAAATCCGGTTATGTTCGTGGTGGAAGTGGGCGCGGCTCTCACCACCATTTTTCTGGCTCGCGACATTTTCACGGGCGTGCATGGAATCGGCTTTCAGCTCCAGATCGCCGTGTGGCTGTGGTTCACGGTTTTGTTCGCGAACTTCGCCGAAGCCATGGCGGAAGCGCGTGGGAAGGCGCAGGCGGACACGCTGCGCAAAACCAAGACCGATGTGATCGCCAGGCGCGTGATTGCGGGCGGGAAAATCGAGCATGTCGCCGGCTCGGTGCTGCGCGTTGACGATATCGTCATCTGCGAAGCGGGCGACCTCATCCCCGGCGACGGCGAAGTGATCGAGGGCGTGGCCACGGTGGACGAATCGGTGATCACCGGGGAAAGCGCGCCGGTGATTCGCGAATCGGGAGGCGACCGCAGCGCGGTCACCGGCGGCACCAGGGTGCTGTCCGACCAGATTAAAATTCGCATCACGTCGAATCCCGGCGAGACGTTTCTCGATCGCATGATCGCGCTGGTGGAAGGCGCGGAGCGGCAAAAGACGCCCAACGAGGTCGCGCTGAATATTCTGATCGCGGGCTTGACGCTGATTTTTCTGCTGGCCGTGATCACGTTGCAGCCGTTCGCGCAGTTCAGCGTGACGCAGATCGGATCGGGATCGGTGCCGAGCGTCGCCGTCCTGGTTTCACTTCTGGTGTGCCTCATTCCCACCACCATCGGCGGACTGCTTTCCGCGATCGGCATCGCGGGTATGGATCGCGTCATGCAGCACAATGTGCTCGCCATGAGCGGAAAAGCGGTGGAGGCGGCGGGCGACGTGAACTCGTTGCTGCTGGATAAAACCGGAACGATCACGCTGGGCAACCGGCAGGCGGTCGAATTTCTCACGGTGAACGGCGTCACCGCCGAAGAGCTCGCCGACGCCGCGCAATTGTCCAGCCTGGCGGATGAAACTCCCGAGGGCCGCTCGGTGGTGGTGCTCGCGAAGGAGAAATACGGTCTTCGCGGCCGCCATATTCCCGAGCACGAAGCGACCTTCATTCCGTTTTCCGCGTACACGCGCATGAGCGGCGTCGATTTTGAGGGCCGTCACCTGCGCAAGGGCGCCACCGACGCGATCTGCAAATTTGTCAGCGAGCACGGCGGCGAAGTTCCCGGCTATTTCCAGGAGATGAGCGACCGCATTTCGCGCAACGGCGGAACTCCGCTGGCGGTGTGCGACGGCAAGCGCCTGCTCGGCGTGATTCATCTGAAGGACATCGTCAAGGGCGGAATGAAAGAGCGCATCAGCCAGCTTCGCCGCATGGGCATTCGCTCGGTGATGATCACCGGGGATAACCCGCTGACCGCGGCGGCCATCGCCAATGAAGCCGGCGTGGACGATTTTCTGGCGCAGGCTACGCCCAAGGACAAGCTCGAATACATCAAGAAGGAGCAGAGCGAGGGACGCCTGGTGGCGATGACCGGCGACGGCACCAACGACGCGCCGGCTCTCGCGCAGGCTGATGTCGGTTTGGCGATGAATACCGGCACCACCGCGGCCAAAGAAGCCGGCAACATGGTGGACCTCGACAGCAATCCCACCAAGCTGATCGAGGTGGTCGCGATCGGCAAGCAGTTGCTGATTACGCGCGGCGCGCTGACCACCTTTTCGATCGCCAACGACGTGGCGAAGTATTTCGCGATTATTCCCGCGATGTTCATGGCTACTTATCCGGCTCTCGGCGCGCTGAATATCATGCGCCTGCACACTCCGCAAAGCGCAGTGCTCGCGGCGGTGATTTTCAACGCGCTGATCATCATCGCGCTGGTGCCGCTGGCGCTGCGCGGCGTGAAATATCGTCCCATGGACGCGGCCAGCCTGTTGCGGCGCAACCTGCTGATTTATGGAATCGGCGGAATTATCGCGCCGTTTCCGGGAATCTGGCTGATCGATCAACTGCTGGTGGCGCTGCGCCTGGCATAAAGGAAAAATTGTATGTGGAATCAGATCTTACCGGGACTTCGCATCAAGCTGTTTTTCACGCTGGTGCTGGGCATTGGGTATCCCCTGATGATGACCGGCCTCGCACACGTGATGTTTCCGCGCCAGGCCGATGGAAGCCTGATCACGGTGAACGGAAAAGTGGTCGGCTCGGAGCTGATCGGCCAGAATTTCAGCAAGCCTGAATCTTTCCATCCGCGTCCTTCCTCGGCCGGAAGCGGCTACGACGCGACCGCCAGTTCCGGCTCCAATCTGGGGCCGACCAACGCCAAGCTGATTCGCGGCACCACGAAACTGGACGACAAGAAAAATGAAGTCGTCGATTTCGACGGAATCGACGTGCGCCTGGTGCATTATTGCGTCGAAAACGAAATTCCGTATGAATCGTCGATCCCGCTCGACCGGTTCAAGGACGCGCAAGGAAATCTGGATGACGTGAAGCTGATCAAGGCATTCAACGATTCCAACGCACCGCTGGTGTTCACTCCCAAATCGCCCATCCCGGCAGACGCAGTGACGGGGTCGGGCAGCGGTCTGGATCCGGACATCAGCCCGGCTGATGCCGAGATGCAGGCCGCCCGAGTGGCGAAAGCGCGCGGCGCCAGCCTCGATCAGGTGAAGCAGCTTGTGGCGCAATACACCGAGCAGCCCAGCTTGGGCTTCCTGGGCGATGCGCGGGTGAATGTGTTGAAGCTGAATTTGGCGCTTGACGCGCAGTTTCCAAAAAGATAAGAGAATCACAACAGGGGGAAATTCAAATGCATAACCACGGAGTTGTGCCCGAGCTGCGCCATGTCGCGCGATTCGCCCGCAAGCTAAGAACGCATTCCAGTCTTTTCTTAGTAATCGCTGTCTGTGCCGCACCGCATTTGTGGGCGTTCGCGGACCCCGCGCTGGGTGCGGTTGCCGGTGTGGCTCGCGACGCGTCGAGTGGAAAGCCGATCGCCGGTGTGCAGATCGTCGCGCACGATCTCGGCAGCGGAGCGTTTCATTCCAGCCGGACCGACGCCGACGGCAGGTTCCAATTCACGGATCTGGAGCCCGGGCAATATGAAGTCGCGGCCGCGAAGATGGGGTTTCAGGAAGCCTCGATGAACGTGCAGCTCGATCCCGGACGCACCGCGCGCGTGGATTTGCCTCTCACCGTCGCGGGCGATGTGCCCCGCAGTGGCGCCAGGACAGATGACGCCCCTCTGACGGCGCGCGAAAAAATGCTGCTCGACCGTATTGAGAGCCTGGAACATCGCCTGTCGCAGATGGAAACGCTGCTCGAAACCGCGACGGCAACCAAGCCGGCCGCGAAGCCGCCGCTCGCGTCGTCCGAGGTCGCTTCAGTTGCTTCCACGGCTCCAGTCGCGCCGGTGCCGACGCCGCCCGCAGCGTCGCCGGTCGCGACAACTCCGGCTGCGGACGATGCCAGCAGCACGGCGCAGGCGAGCGCGGCCGCGCAGCCGCCTCAAGCCCAGCAGCCGCCGAAGCCGGCCGAACCTTTCGCCTTCGCCGACTGGACCTGGCTCACCGGTAATTCGCGCGTCACCGACGTGCCCCTCGATACTCCGCTCTTTACGCCGGAAATTCGCTTCGATACGGATTACGTGTACGACTACAATCATCCCGCCGATCACACCATCGGAGGATCGAGCGAAATCTTCCGCTCCGGCGAAGTGCAACTCACCCAAATGGGCATTGGCGGCGATTTTCACTGGAACAATGTTCGCGGCCGGGTCATGACCCAGTTCGGAATGTATTCGGAAACCACGCCGCGCAACGACGCCAGTCCCGCGCTCGGCGGCTGGGATCTTGACACCGCCTATCGCTATATCTCGGAAGCCTACGGCGGATATCATTTCGACGTGCTGCACGGAATCAACGTGGACGCGGGAATTTTCATGTCCTATGTCGGCTTGTTCAGCTATTACCAGTTCGATAACTGGGCGTATCAGCCGTCGTACGTGTCGTCGAACACGCCGTGGTTTTTTAACGGCGTCCGCATCCAGGTATTCCCAACCGAAAAACTGAAAATCGAGCCGTGGTTTGTCAACGGCTGGCAGTCGTATGGAAAATTCAACAAATCCCCCGGCCTTGGCGTGCAGATTCTGTATCGCCCGAATTCCTGGCTCTCGATTCTCGGCAATCAATATGAAGGAACCGATGCGCTCGGCATTCCAGGACGCCATCGCGTTCACACGGACGATAGCGTGCAGATCAAGTATTACGACAACAAAGCGCATTTCATCGATAAAGCCGCGATGACCATGACGGTCGATGCCGGCTGCGAATTCGGCACGAATAGCGGAGTGAGTTGCTATGGAGGCAATATCGCCAAGCCGTCGCAATATTTCCTCGGATTTATGAGCTATCAGCGCTTCTGGTTCGATCGCGACAAGTTCGCGTTCACCATGGGCGGTGGCGCCATCAACAATCCGGGACGCTATCTGGTCCTGCTACCGCCCATCAACGGCGCAACGGCGATCAGCGGAACGCCTTATTTCACCGAAAATCCCGGCGATCCGTTCAAGGCGTGGGACGCTTCGGCGACCTTCGACTACATGCCCAGGCAATATATCACCTGGCGCTTTGAATACAATCATCGCTCCTCGAGCGTTCCTTACTTCACCGGGCCGGGCGGCATTTCCCCTCCGGGCGGAGACAACGGAACGCCTGGGCTAATTGTCCCCGGATGGATTCCCAGCCTGACCAAGCACGAAAATCGTCTCACCATGGCGATTCTGGTGATGTTTTAGCATCGCGCCTGGCGTCGGTTTGAGGCGCGGCATTCATGCCGCGCGTTGCGCGTGGCGATTGACACGCCGAAATGCGGCGATTTATAGTGTGCCATGGGTCTTCGCATCCGGATGATCTGCGGATTCTGGCTGGCGGCGGCCCTTTTCGGCCAGTCGCAGCCGCCGGCGCGCATCGTCGAGCCCGGCGCTCCGGGAACCGCGGGCAAGGTTCTTTCGCCGGCATCGGTCGCGATCGTGCCGCGCGAACCCTCCGAAGCCGACGTCCAGTTCATGCAGGGGATGATCCATCACCACGCGCAGGCCGTGGAGATGGTCGCGCTGATGCCCGGCCGCGTCCGCAGCCCCGCGCTTGCTAAATTCGGCAAGCGCATCAGCATCTCCCAGACCGATGAGATGCAGTTCATGCGGCAGTGGCTCGCCGACCGCGGCAAGCCCGTCCCCATGCAGCACGACATGTCGCACATGGAGCACATGAACGGCTCGGGCATGATCGACATGGCATCCATGCCGATGATGCCCGGCATGCTCACGCCGCAGCAGATGAAAACGCTGGCCAACGCCAAGGGCGCGAAGTTCGATCGTCTGTTCCTCACCGGCATGATCCAGCACCATAAGGGAGCGCTGGTCATGGTGGAGGACCTGTTCAACACGCCGGGCTCCGGCGAGGACGCGCTGTTGTTCGATTTCGCCACCGACGTGAATAACACCCAGACCGCGGAAATCAAAATCATGCAAGGCATGCTCAAGGAGAAAAAATGAGACTCACCTCAGCGCTCGCCCTCGCAATCGCTGTTCCGCTGGTGTGCGCCGCGCAGGCGGGCGGCAATCCGGCGCCGGTGAACGCGCGCGTCTCCGACGATCCGCGCGTGGGATTGAAGCCCGGGCTGTACGACGCCGGCGAGGCTGTGTTCGGCCTGGAAAAGCTGATGTCGCTGCCCAAGCCGCCCGGCTTTGCGCCCAATACGCCCGGCGTCACCGAGCCGTTCCCTCCGCCGCAGACGCCCAATGCAACGCCGGGACGCGGTCCCCGCATGATCCAATACGGATCGGCGAACTCGGACCTCGCCTTCAGCGGCAATCACCTGTTCGTGGGCAACTACAACGGGATCAATTTTTACGATATCGACAACCCCGCCAAGACGGTGCTGAAAACCTCGCTGCTGTGTCCCGGCGGACAGGGCGACGTTTCCGTCTACGGGCATCTTCTGATCATGTCGGTGGAGGCGATGAACGGCCGGCTCGACTGCGGCACCCAGGGCGTTCCGCTTCCCGCGGGCTACAAGCCTCCGCCGCCTCCGCAGGCGGGAAGCGCGCCCGGCCCCCGTCCGCCTCCGCCGCCCAGCGCCGACCGCTTCCGCGGCGTGCGCATTTTCGACATCAGCGACTCGGCCAATCCCAGGCAGGTGGCCGCGGTGCAGAGCTGCCGCGGATCGCACACCCACACGCTGGTGAATGATCCCAAGGACAAAGACAACCTCTACATTTATATTTCCGGCACCGCTCAGGTGCGGCAGGGCGAGGAACTCACCGGCTGTTCCGGCGGCGATCCCGACGAAAATCCGGACACCGCGCTGTTCCGCATCGACATTATCAAAGTTCCGCTGGCGCATCCGGAGCAGGCCAGGATCGTTTCGAGCCCGCGCATTTTCACCGACGCGCGCACCGGCGCGGTCAACGGTCTGTGGAAGGGCGGCAAGCACGGCGACGGAACGCAAGATACCTCGACCACCGACCAGTGCCACGACATCACGGTTTACTCCGCCATCGGACTCGCCGCGGGCGCCTGTTCGGGCAACGGAATCCTGCTGAACATTTCCGATCCGGTGCACCCGGTCCGCATCGACGCGGTGAGCGATCCGAACTACGCATACTGGCATTCGGCAACCTTCAGCAATGACGGAACCAAGGTCCTGTTCACCGACGAATGGGGCGGCGGAGGGCAGCCCCGCTGCCGCGCCACGGATCCTATGAACTGGGGCGCGGACGCGATCTTCACGCTGGCGAATGGGAAGCTGACGCTGGCCTCGTATTACAAAATGCCCGCGCCGCAATCGGAGCTCGAAAACTGCGTCGCGCACAACGGATCGCTAGTCCCCATCCCCGGCCGCGATATTCTGGTGCAGGCCTGGTATCAGGGCGGAGTCTCGATGGTCGATTTCACCGACCCCACGCACCCGGTGGAGATCGCGTATTTCGATCGCGGGCCGCTCGACGGCGAAAAGCGCATTCTGGGCGGATATTGGTCGGTGTATTGGTACAACGGCTATATCTACGGCTCGGAGATCGCGCGCGGCGTGGACGTGTTCAAGATGGTGCCGACCAAATTCGTCACAGAGCGCGAGATCGAGGCAGCCAAGCTGGTGCATTTCGACGAGCTCAACGTCCAGGATCAGCCGCGCCTCACCTGGCCCCAGAATTTCACCGTGGCGCGCGCGTATCTGGATCAGCTCGCGCGCGGAAACGCGGTCACCGCGGACGAGATCGCGGCGATGAATGCGGCGATCGACAAGGCGGAGTCGTCGCGCTCCACCAGCGATTACGCGGCGTTGAAGACCATGGCGGCTCGGCTCGAGAAAGATGCGCCGTCGGCGAATGCCGCGGATGCGCATCGCATGCGCGCTCTCGCCGGGATCATGCAAAACGGCGGCAACGCGAATCGCTGAGATCGGGAGAGATTTCATTACTCACGACCCGGACGGTTGAGGCGCGGCTTTCATTCCGCGCGTTGGCCGTGCATTTCGACAGAGCTGATCCGCAGGCAGATGCAACGCTACAACACCGTGTCAAGTAACATTGGGCCGCCGATTGCAACGTACCCGGCCGGAGGGCGCGAATGGAGACTCGAAGCATGCTCGCGCAGGCGATGGAATTGCCCAAGCGGAAGCTGACGGGAACAGAAAGGCTTTCAGAAATGGAGCGCTGGGATTCTATGGCGATGCTGAACTTTATGGCGCTGGTCGACGCCCACTACGGCGTCACGCTTTCGCCCGATCACTTGGTCCAGTGCGAATCGGTCGCCGAGGTCGAGGCGCTTGTCGAGGAAACACGTAACGGGAACCATGCGGGCGTGCATTCGGTCGATTGAGTATCATCTACCGGAACTGGTACTCTCTTCCGCGCGGCTGGCCGAAGATTTTCCGGACTGGCCCGCGGAAAAGATCGAGGCCAAGACCGGCATTCGCGAACGGCGCATCGCCGGCGAAGGCGAATGTTCCTCGGATCTGGCAGTTGCCGCCGCGCGCAAGCTGTTCGCAGGGGGAGCCTGCGCGCCGGAGACCATCGATTATGTGCTTCTGTGCACGCAGACTCCCGATTATTTCCTTCCCACCACGGCGTGCCTGGTTCAGGAACGCCTGGGGATTCCCACTTCGGCCGGCGCGCTCGATTTCAATCTGGGCTGCTCCGGATACGTCTACGGCCTGAGCCTGGCGCAGGGATTGATCGAAACCGGACAGGCGCGGCACGTCCTGCTGCTCACCGCGGAAACTTACAGCAAATTCATCGACCCGCGCGACAAGAACGTGCGCACGATTTTCGGCGACGCGGCCGCGGCCACGCTGGTCGAAGGCGTCGAGGACGGGCCGCCGCGCGGACCTACATGGATCGGTCCGTTTATCTTCGGCACCGATGGCGCGGGGGCGGCAAACCTGAGGGTCGAGTCGGGGGGAATGCGCTGCCGCGGCGCGGGTTCGCCTCACTTGCACATGAACGGTCCCAAGATTTTCGAATTCACGTTGCGCGCGGTCCCGCAGTGTGTCGGCGAACTGCTGAAGAAATCGCAAAAGAGCGCCGGCGAGATCGACCGCTTCATTTTTCATCAGGCTAACGAATTTATGCTGGATCACCTGAGAAAAAAGATAGGAGTGCCCCTGGAACGGTTCTCGCTCGCAATGCGGCATTGTGGAAATACGGTCTCGGCATCGATCCCGATCGCCATGAAAGAAGATCGCGACGCCGGGAAATTTCTTCCGTCCGATCTCGCCATGCTGGTAGGTTTCGGAGTGGGCTACTCGTGGGCCGCGACACTGGTGCGCTGGCCGTGAGCGCCCAAATTTCGCAGTGGAGATGTGCGTGCCTCGTGCGCGGCGGAGTCTAATCTACTCATGCCGTTGCACGCCGGCGCCAAGGCCGCCATCCTCCGACCGACGCGCTTTGAGGATTACGACCAGATCGCGAGCCTGGAGCGCGAGGTCGGACTCAATCCTCGCCCGCGCGAGCGCTGGATGCACCTGTGGTGCAACAACCCGGTGTATCGCAGCGTCGCCGGATGGCCCATCGGATGGGTGCTCGAAGATGAAAACGGGTGCGTGGTGGGATCCATCGGCAACGTCCCGCTCGTTTCCCACATGGGCGGCCGCGCCCATCTCGGCGCGACCCTGATCGGGTGGGCCGTCGACCCGCGCTATCGCGCCTTCTCGCTCATGCTGGTGACACATCAGCACCAGCATCGTCACGTGGATTTCGAGGTGTCGACCACCGCCGGGCCGATGCCGCAGGCAGTGTTGACGCGGCTCGGGTGGTCGCGCGTACCGGTGGGCCAATGGGACCGCTCGGCGTTCTGGATCACCAGCTACGCGGGCGCGATCGGCGCGTACCTGGAGCGCAGGATGCCGGGGGTTGCCACGGCGGCGCTCCACAAAATCATGCGTGCGGGATTGCGACTGGGCCGGCATGAATCCGCGTCCGGCTCGCGGTTCGGGCTGCGATGGTGCGAGCGGTTCGATGAAAGCTTCGACGCATTCTGGAAGGAGCAGCTCGACCGGCGGCCGGACATGTTTCTATCGAGCCGCGCCCGGAACACGCTGGAATGGCATTTCCGGCATTTTCTGGAGAGCGGCGATGCGTGGATCCTGGCCGCGCGAACCGGCCCGCGGCTGTCGGCGTATGCGGTCTTCGAGCGCAAGGACGCGCGATCGGTGGGGTTGAACCGCATGCTGCTGGTCGATTTTCAGATGCTGGAGCCCGATCCGGCACTGGCTTCTGCCATGCTGCGAGCCGGCATCGAGCGCTGCCGCGCGGAAAATATCCATGTGCTCGAAAATATCGGGTGCTGGATGGATCGCGTCGAACTGGCCGGAAGGCATCCCGGCCGCCATCGCGCACTGAAGTGCTGGTGCTATCTGTATAAGGCCGCCGACCCCGAACTCGCCGGGGCGCTCGAAAATCCGGCGTGCTGGTACCCGACGCAGTACGACGGCGACGCGAGCCTGTAAGGAACGTCTGGCCTGAAGAGTCCGTGTGAAGCCCAACGAGCCGCAAACTTTACGGCTCGCCTGCTAGGACTTTCTCCCGACATCCATCTTCGATGTGAATCCCGTGGTGCCCGAGTAGCTGAAGTGCTGGTCGGCGCTCTCGTGCCGCAGCACGATGGAACGGTATTGCGTATAGTCCTGATAGGCCGGATTCGGCAGATTGAGGACCTTCACTGGCTTGCCGTCAAACCCGCGCATCATTTCCATCTCCACTGACGATTCCGGCACGGAGAAGCTGACTTTCTTCTCGGTGATTTCAACCGCGAGCGGCGCCTTGGTGAACGACAGCATGCCCTTATGGAATCCGGCGAAGGCGATCGGCAGCAGCGCACGAACGGCCGCCGTCTGGCGTTCGTTCGTCTGATCGCTCAAATAAATCTTCGACCAGCCCCGCATGGCGAACGTAACCAGGAATGCGACGCCGCTCAGGTCAACGTCGCCCAAATGAGCCGATTTCATGCTGATCAGGCGGTTTCCGTTGCACGGCATGCGCGTAGGCTCGGAGCCGAAGTTGCACGGGCAGGAGATATTGCAGCTACAGCTCTCGGCGACGGCCGCGGTGACGTGCCAATCGGGCGCCGCGGTCTGTGCCAATGCGCCGGGAATCATTCGATCGAGGACGGGCACGGCCATCGCGCCCCCAAGAGCGCGCAGGAACGCGCGGCGCCGTGAATGGAACTGGCTCGGAAGCATTCAAACCTCCTGATACACAACTAGTAGACACTGTTCCCGCGCCCGATGCAATCCAACGTTGTTCGCCCGGCCGCTTTATAAAAATGCAGCCGGGCGACAATCACGAATCAGACAGCCGGGTTCCGGACCCGCGCTTTACAGTGGACCGATGTGAACGTAGCCGTCAAGCTGCAAGTTCACCATCGCGACCATGGCCCACAGATCGACCTCGATCTCCGGCAGAATGTCCTTCTGCGGGATCTTCTTGGCCGTGACGCCCTGGCCGCAGACACGGAAACTCACACCCGCCGCCGTCAGCTTTTTGATCATCTCGATGTTGGGATTGTCGAGACCTTCCGTGCGCGACCGGTACGCTTCGTTCGTAAAAATCATATTCGCGCCGCCCTTGTGCAGGATCACCGCGATTTTTCTGTGATCCGCCGGGACGCCCCACTTGGCGAGCGTATTGATGTAATTCCCGATGGTCATGAGCGCGGGATTCACCTTATCCGGCTTGTCCGGCGCTTTGGCGATATCGAACACGACCTTGTACATCCGGTGCGGATCAGGCAGTTCCTTCGCTCCTGGAACGTCCTTCGCTACGCCTGCGCCCGGCACCGGCAAATCCTGCGCACAAACCGATCCGGCCAATCCAACCAGCGTGGCCAATACTGCGAAACTCAGCGACCTCTTCATCGTGACCTCCTAATTCAGGATGGGTTCAAAGAACCTTCAACGAGAGTATCATGAACGTCCGTCGGACGTGGGTGCGTTTTGCTATCGCGCATCGGAAAGCTCATGCAGGATCGACGCGAGGGCTTTTCGGAATTCGTTCGGATACCAGATCTCGAAAGTACGCGGGTGGAGGGGTTTGAGCGCACCCTCGAGCTGGTCCGGCATGCCGACATATACCGGGCGGCGAAACGGGGAATTAAACACCCGCGGGAAACGCTCGATGACGGTTTGAACCCGGACATAGAAGACCCGGTAATCCGGATCGGCGGGCGGCTGAATCGGAGCCCGGTCGATGCCGGAGGGGAACGACATCGGAGGGCTCAGAAAGATGACTGCGCGTAGCGCGCCGTCGGACCGCGGCTCGATCCGGCGATCGAGATCATTCAATAAAAACTGGACGTCCTGATCGCGGCCGTGGAGGGCGCTGGTATCGATCAGGTGGGGATTGTCGGCCCTGAGCGCGCGCTTGAGGGCTGCCCAATCGAGCTCATGCGGTGAATCCTGGGCGAAAATCGTCTCACGCCGCGCGCCGTCGACCACCGCGATGCTGAGGGCTCCGCTGCGGACGTCGATCTGGGAGAGCGTCTTCAGCACCGGGACCAGCGCGGGCAATGTCTGATTCGCGACGAGGTGCGGCAGCCTGGCGATTTCCGAAACGGCCGTGTTCATCACGATATCCAGGTTTATGGGGCGCCTGGATTCAAGCGGCAGAGACAGGCGCGCGGAGATTTCGGGAAGGAACCAGGCGTCCGGTCCGACAAAGGAAGTGATGAATTCGATGGATGGCAGGCCGTGCCAAGCGGACTGCAAGGGATCGCTCTGAAGCGTGGCAACGTTGAGCCGCCGGCGCGCCAGAGAACGCTCGCGCGTTTTGAGGTCCACGGCCGCGAAGGTGACTTCGTAGGTGCCTGGAAGCAGGAAGGCGGCCGACACCCATCGGGGCGATTCCAGTTTCTGGTTCGAGTAGGGCGGCTTGGAAAGATCGATCCGCTGGAGAATGCGCTCCTGCTTGCCGGTGTAATCACGAATGGCGAGGATCAGCAGGAGGTTGCGGCGGCGGTCGATTTCCTGCTGCTGGAAGCGCACGGTGAACCGGGAGAGTAGCCGCTGAAAGCGCGAGAGAGAGGCAGGCCTGGCGTGGACGGACCATCGAATATCGGTCCGTTGGGGTCCGGCGAGCCAGCGCTCGACCTGGGCCGATAACGGCGCGGAAAACGTCAGCGCGAAGAGAGCTGCAGCGCGCCACATACATGGAATTCTACACGGGCGAGACCAGCGCGGGAATCCGTTGGCGCGGCGTAGATCCAGCAGCCGCGGACAAGCGGTCTATCCCCTTTTCCGAAGACCTTCTAGCGTATGATAAGACGATCCGGGATGACTTCCTCATCGAAAGGCTCACCATGAAGACTCGGCTATTCGGTTTGCTGCTGCTATCCGTCGCCGCCTCTGCCGCACCCGCGCTGCGGAGTGACATGCTGGTCTCGACCGCTTGGCTGGCGGACCATCTTAAAGACCCTAACCTCGTAGTCCTGCATGTCTCGCGCGACCGCACAGCCTTCGATGCGGGACACATCCCCGGAGCGCGTTTCCTGGCCTTGTCGGAGATCGTGATGACGCGCGACGGCATCCTCAACGAACTGCCCCCGGCCGCGACGCTCAAAAACGTTTTCGAGCGCCTGGGCGTCTCCGACGATTCGCGCGTCATCTTATGCGCCGACTCTTCCGTGCTCCCGGCGACGCGGGCTTATTTCACCCTCGATTATCTCGGGCATGGCGACGCGGCAGCGTTGCTCGATGGCGGTCTGACCAAATGGAAAGCGGAATCGCGGCCGCTCTCCACCGATGCGCCTCAGACGGCGCAGGGCCGGTTCACGCCGCGCCCGCGGCCTGAGATCGTGATCGAGATCAACGCGGTCAGAGATCTTTCCTTTGCCGCCTCCAGCAACTCCGGCGGCGCGCCCGTGCTCGTGGACGCGCGTTCCGGCCGCGACTTCAACGGCTCGACTACGCCCAATGCCGAGATCCCGCGTCCCGGGCACATTCCCGGCGCGGTGAACGTCTACTGGATGCAGGGCCAAACCAGCAACAGCGACATGTCCCTGCTCACCGAGCAGGCGCTGCGCAAATTGTACGAATCCGCGGGAGTGACGCCGGATCGCCCGGCCGTGACGTATTGCAATACGGGCATGCAGGCATCGCAGTCGTATTTCACTCTGAAATATTTGGGCTACGACGCCCGCATGTATGACGGTTCCTTCTCCGAGTGGAGCAATGCCAAGAACGCCGAGGTCCAAAAATAACTCCCGCTGCCCGATGCGTTCTTTACGTGTTAAGCTGTTTCTGATTTCCTAGGATTCTCCGATTGAGGAGGTGTACATGAGTCAGGATTCTCCGGCGGTCGAACGGCGTTCGTTCCTCACGCGAGTGAACACCGGACTGGTTGCCGTCGCCGCCATGGCGGGCTTCGCGAAAGCCCAGTCTAAAGCGGGGACCAAAATGAAGTTTGAGCCGGCGCTTTACGACAAGGACGATTGGCTGGAGCGCCCCGTCAAACATCGCGTGATCCTCGATTCGACCGAGCCCGGCGGGACCGGTGACGCGTTGCTGTGGGCTTCGAACGTCTTCCGAACCAGCCAGCGCGACTACGGAGTCGAGAACGCTGACATAGCCCTAGTCGTGGTGCTGCGGCACGACTCAGCATCGTTCGGAGTGAACGACGCGATGTGGGAAAAATACGGAGCTCACTTGGCCGTGCGCGGCAACATCCAGGATCCCAAGACCAAGGCAGCGCCGAACAAGAATATCTACAACGCCCGCGACTATCGCGAGCTGCCCAGCATGGGAAACACGCTCGAATCCGTCGCCAAGCTCGGCGCGCAGTTCGCCATCTGCTCGCTATCCACTCACGCGAATGCCGGAATCATCGCGAGAGCGACGAACCAGAAGGCCGACGCCGTTTACGCCGAGCTCACCAGCAATCTGATCACGAACGGGCGCATGGTCCCGGCGGGAGTCATCACGGTGATCCATGCCGAGGAGCGCGGATACGCGCTCGTGCGCGCCTGATTCTTATTTCGGCTTCTTCTTAAGCTGCTTGTAATACGCTTCGATCGGCGGAAATGGCCCAAACTCATGCTGTTCGAGCGGGAAGGGATCGGCGAACGGGCCGTAACCGGTATCCACCGGCTTCTTGGTGCGGTCCGGATAGTCAACGCCCAGGTTCGCCATCTCCGGCCGCGGCTTTGTATTGATAAACGCTGCCACATCGAAGGTCTCATCATCCGTCAGATCGGGCTTGCCGAGAGGCATCCGCGCCTTGATGAACGCCGACGCAGTCAAAACGCGATGCATTCCGGCGCCGTTGTTGAAACTGTCCGGTCCCCACAGCGGCGGAAACACGTAACCGTGGACCGGATTTGAGGAAGCCATCAGACCCAGACCATCCGAGCCGTGGCAAGCCGCGCAGCGCTCCTTGAACACCTTTTCCCCGTCTTCGAAGTTGGCCTTCCGATTCGGAGTCTTGAATGCAGCCGGCTCGCTCGACTTTTTCTCGCTCGCGCCCATGGCCTGAATCCGCGCGCCCAACTGGCGAAGATAGGACGCCATGGCGAACATTTCCGGACTGTTCATCGGCAACGGCCGGCCGTTCAAGCTGCGCTGCATGCATTCGTTGATGCGATCTTCAATCGTGACGTTGGTGTTCGTGCGTCCCGCCATTTTGGGGTAATGGACGTTCACCAGAAGCAAAGTGAGCGTTCCAGGCTCGTTTCCCGTGGCTAAATGGCACGAACCGCAATTCAGGCGGCTGCTGGTATAGCGCATTTTCGGATCCGGAACGTCCGGGCCGAGATACTCGGTGGTCTGCGACAGCAAGCGCTTCCCGTACTCTTCCGTCGCGTACGCGGGCGCGTTCGATGCTGCGCCTGCGGATCGCTCCAGCTTCAGGCTGCCGCGCTCCACCATCAGCGTCGCCCCGACCGTAACCACGCCGATCGCGCAACA
>DATJVN010000149.1:0-17557 GCA_035501755.1 Bryobacteraceae bacterium
GCTTCGCGATCATCTTGAGCGTCTCGTCGGTGGTGAAATTCCCGTGCTCGATCGAGGTGCAGCCCGCGAGCACCGATGCCTTCACGCCCTGGTCGGAAATGGCGTGCACCAGCGTGCGCAGCCCAAGCGATTTCGCCTCGCTGCACACAGCCCGGATCTGTTCATCCGTCATGGTCTGCCGCCCGCCCGCGCCCATTCCGGCCGTCGCGAACAGCTTGATCAGGTCGGCGGTCTCGGCCTTGGTCTTACGGACGAACTCGCGAAACTCCTCGGGCGTTTTTGCCGTGTTGGAATTGATCTGTCGCACCGAAGTCAGAATGCGCGGTCCGGGAAGCGACCCCTGGTTGATCCGATTCCGGACGTCCACGTCGATCGGCGCGCCCACGCTCTGCACCGTGGTGAATCCGCCCTGGAGAATCAGCCTGACGTTTTCCGCAGTGTACAGCGCCGCGTCCTTGGGATCTTCGCGCCCCCCGACGTACTTGTGCTCCGCGTTGAAATGCCAGTTTATATGGACATGCGTGTCGATCCATCCGGGCATCACGGTTAAGTTGCGAAGATCGTAAGTCGCGCGGCCCGAGCCCTTCTTTACCGCCGTGATTTTCGAGCCTTCGATCACGATCTGCTGGTTTTTCAGTACGTTGCCCTTACCGTCGATGAGCGTCCCGGTTTGAATGACGATGGATTGCCCCGCGGCGATCGAGATCGCCAGGAAAAAGATGGGCTTCACTCGACGTGCTCAGGCCCGGGATAGTATCCCTGCCGGTTGTGCACTCGCAGCGGCGGCATTCCCGGCGCGTCGACAATTACCTTGACGTGGCGATAGCTGTGATCGTCGGCGTTGGACGGCGCGTAACCGAGCACGTACTGGTTGCGCAGTTCCGTGCCGATCCGTTCGCATACCGTGGGCAGATCCTCCAGCTTGTTGATGGAAAAATTGCGGCCGCCGCTTTCCTCGGCCAGATCCGCCAGCAGCTTGGGACCGTGCTTCTCCTCCGGTGTGCGCTTGGGCTGATCGTCCGGATCGAAAATGCCCATGGCGTAGACCTGCACGTCCGCCTCGCGCATCGCGGACCTGACTTCGGCTTCAGTGTAGCGGCTGCGATTGTCTCCGCCGTCGGAAACGATGACGATCGCCTTGCGCAGGTGCGTCGCGCTTTTCATCTGCGTCAGCGCCATGTGAATCGCGTCCAGCAGCGAAGTGCGGCCTAGCGCCCTGGTTTTGAGGATGTGCTGATAGATCAGTTCGGCGTTCCGCGTGAAGGGAACCGTCAGGTGCGGGCGCTCGTTGAACTCGATCAGAAAAAATTCGTCCTCCGCATTGGCGATGCGGAAAAACGCAGCCGCTGCTTCGGCCGATTTGCGGATCTTGTTGCGCATGCTGCCGCTCGCGTCGAACAGCAGGCCGATGGAGACCGGCGCGTCCTCGCTCGCAAATTGGGTGACGCTCTGCTCCACGCCGTCCTCGAAGACGCGGAAATTCTCCTTCTTCAGATTGGTCACGCTGGTCCCCAGCCCGGTGGTGACGTGGACCGGAATCAGCGCCAGCGGCACGTCCACGCGCAGATCCGGAACGGGATCGGGCGCAGGCGCGGATGCGGCCATCGCCACCGGTCTCGCCTCGCGATGAACGCGCGGCGTGATGGGACCATCGGTGGATTGGAAGGAGAACGTGCAACTGAGGATCAATATAGAGGTCGCAACCATCGGAGCCTCGCTTACGGTGGTTGCCCAGTATACCACCAGACAGGAAAACGCGAGTGGCCAATCGGTACTAGTCCGCGCACCGTTATACCCGGTCCATGGCCAGGAACTCCTGGATGTGCGGGTGCGTCGACTTGTACAGGTCGACGAGCGGCCCGAAGAAAATCGCCCGCCCTTCGTGCAGCACCACCACCCGGTCCGCGACCTTGCGCATCAGGTCCAGGTCGTGCGTCACGACAACTCCCGTCAGCCGCAACTGATTTTTCAGGCGCAGCATCAGGTTCCCGATATGATCCGACATGACCGGGTCCACCATGGTGGTCGGCTCGTCGTACAGGATGCATTCCGGCTGCGCCGCGAGCGCGCGGGCGATCGCCACCGCGCGCTTGTAGCCGGTGGAAAGATCCGAGGGGTAGTGATCCTTGTACTCCGCCAGGTCCACCATCTGGAGCAGCCCGTTGACCACGTCCTCCTTGTTTTTCTCGTCGTAGTCCTCGCGCAGCTCCAGCGAAAAAAGAATGTTCTCGCCAACGGTCAGCGAATCGAACAGCGCGCCGGACTGAAAAACCATGGTCACTTTCTTGCGGATGCGGCGCAGTTCGGACTCGTCCATGTTGGTGATGTCCAGGTAGCTGACGAAAACGCGCCCCTGGTCGGGTTTCATGAATCCCATGATGTGCGCCAGCGTCACGGACTTACCGACGCCGCTTCGCCCGATGATCGCCAGCGTCTCGCCGGGGTCGACGTGAAAGCTCACATCGACTAAAACCGGGTGATCGAACGTCTTATATACGTCACGAAACTCGATGTAATGCGAGGTCTCGGCCCGCGGGCCGGCGTGTGCGGCGCCGTTGGTGAGGTTCACCGCATGCTCCATTGCTCGGGCGTATTGATGTTGGCAAAGGGCGAAGGATCTTCAAAATACTCCACTGACATTTTCAATCCGGACACGAAATCATGCATTTTGAGCGATTTGCGATTTATGGCTGCGTGCGCCGCCGCAGCCACCCGGCGATGATAGATGGCGCAAAGGGGTTCGAGCGCGCCGCCGGGTCTTCCGGGCACGACGCAATCGGCGGCGGAGGATTCGGCGGCGCGAAACAGATGTTCGAACAATTCACGAGTGACCTCCGGCATGTCGCAGGCGACAATCAGGTTCCATTCGGCCGAGGAGCGGTGCAAGGCCGTGAATACGCCGCCCAGCGGACCGTTGCCCGGCATCAGGTCGGGAAAACCGGCGAGCGGCTCGTCTTCGCGCGTACCGACGAGCATCACCGATCCGGCCGCCTGACGGATGCGTTCGGCGATATGCTCGGCGAGCGTTCGCCCGCCCAGCGGAAGCCGCGCCTTGTCGCGTCCCATCCGGGTGCTTCGGCCCCCGACCAGCAGGAAGCCGGCGCGCGTGGCGACGTCAGGCATGAGATGATGATATCGTATGTCTCCCGGAGGCATTACCGGCTGGCCGTATTAAACAAAATAGTGTATATTTGTTCTTTAGTAACAGGATTCATGCTGGCCGCCTCCCCCTTACCGGCTGCCGGGCCTGTCCCTGCCCTTGCGGGCGGGAAGACGCTGGTGGTGCGCGCGGACCGGCGAACCGGGCGGCTGGTGCGCTCGGTTTCCGCCCCGCGCGTTCCCAAAAAAGAGATCGCCGACCTGGTGAATGAGACCGCGCGCCGGCACGATGTCGACCCGCTGCTGGTGCACTCGGTGATCCAGGTGGAGAGCGATTACAATCCGAACGCGATTTCGCCCAAGGGCGCGCAAGGCCTGATGCAACTGATGCCCTCGACCGCGAAGATGCTGGGCGCGAGCGACAGCCTGGACGCGGGGCAGAACATCGAGGCGGGCGTGAAGTATCTCAAATATCTTCAGGACCTGTACAAGGACGACCGGCTGGCGCTGGCCGCCTACAACGCGGGTCCCGGCGCGGTGGAAAAATACAAAAATGTTCCGCCGTACCGCGAAACGCAGGATTACGTGAGCCAGGTCGGCAAGCGCTACGCCGCGGCGCGGAAAGCGGTGGCGACCGCCGCGCCGGCGCCCGAGCCGGCTCACGCGCAGATCAAACCGGAGGAGCAACACCCGAAGCTCGAACACTTCGTCGACGAGAATGGGCGGCTTTATCTCAGGACGCAGTAAAGCGCTATGCGGCGCCGTATGGGCCGCGACGATGTGCTTCGGCGCGGGGACCAATCCCGCGCCGGGGAAAGTCACGGCTGTCCGGTTCTGGTCGCTCGGCGAAGTGACCCGCGTGGCGATCGAAGTGAGCTCCGACTTTCATTACAAGTGCGACCGCCTGGAGAATCCCGATCGTCTGTTCTTCGACATTCAGGGCGCCAAGCCCGCGATGGTCAGCAAGGGGATGCACGTGATCCCGGTCGGCGACGCGCTGGTCAAGCAGATTCGCATCGCCGAAACGCAGCCGGGGGTGACGCGCGTGGTGCTGGACCTGGAAGCGCACGCGGAGTATACCGCCTCGCAGCTCGCCAATCCGGACCGGTTGATGATCGAGGTGCGCCTGAAGGACAAGCCCGCGCCTCCGGCGACCACCAGCGTGACGGGCGCCGAGGATTTGAAAGACACGCCCGTGCGCAGCGTTTCGCCTGACTTTGCCGCAGCGGCGCCAGCGCCGGTCGAAACTCACGTCACTCAACTGCACTCCGCCCCCAAGCGCTTCGAGCCGCCGCCGGTTATACCCGATCCGCCGCGTCCTACGGCCGCGCCGGAGTTGCTTTCCCCGCCGCCCGATTCGCTGGTGAGCGAGCCGGCGCATCCGCTTCCTCCATACGTTCCGCCATCGACATTCCTGGCGCGCGCCGACCTGAATCTTCCGGCCGATGCCCGCATCGCGAAAAGCGAGTCCGCGAAAATCGATCCGCCACGCGCTGTCACCGACGCGCCCGCGCCGGCCAAGCGCAACTCCAACGGCGAGCGGTCGCTTGCGCGCGTGCTGGGACTGAAGCTGGGCCGCGTGGTGATCGACCCGGGCCACGGCGGTCACGACCACGGCACGCACGGAAGCTCGGGGCTTCTTGAAAAGGACCTGGTGCTGGATGTTTCCCAACGCTTGGGCGCGCTGCTCGCGAAACGCCTCAACACCGAAGTGATCTACACCCGCACCGACGACACCTACATTCCGCTGGAGCAGCGCACCCAGATCGCCAACGACGCCCGCGCCGACCTGTTTCTCTCCATTCACGCCAATTCGTCGCCGTACCGCTCGGTAGCGGGCATCGAGACGTATTATCTGAACTTCACCACCTCGCGATCGGCGCTGGACGTGGCGGCGCGCGAGAACGCCGGATCGCGGCGGACGCTGTTCGATTTGCAGGACGTGCTTCAAAAGATCGCGCTCAAGGACAAGATTGACGAATCGCGCGAGTTCGCGGCGAAGGTCGACTCCGCCCTGTACGGGCTTTCCGCGAAAAACAATCCGGGCGGGAGAAATCGGGGCGTGAAGAAGGCCCCTTTCATAGTGCTGATCGGCGCGCAGATGCCCAGCGTGCTGGCCGAGATCGGATTCCTCACCAACTCAGGCGACGAAGCGCTGCTGCGCAAACCGGAATACCGCCAGAAAGTCGCCGAGGCGCTGTACAAAGGCATCGCTGCCTACGCCAACACGCTGAGCCATTTTTCCGCGGCCGCAAAGACGAATTGATCCCGCGATCAGCGCAAAACCGTAGCGAATGCGCGAGAATGCGGGTATGAACGCGAGGCTGTGTGCCGCGCTGCTGACCGTGACTTGCGCGGCGTCGGCGCAATCCAAACGGCCGGAGGATCTGGCGATCGGCAAGATCCTGGTGACCACGCGCAGCGCCGGCGGCCCGCTGTTCGCCAAATCCGTTGTGCTGCTGGTGCGTTATGACCAGTCGGGCGCGCTGGGACTGATGATCAACCACCGGTCGGCGCTTCCGATTTCGCGCGCGCTGAAGGATCTCGACGGAGCGGCGTCGCACTCCGATCCGGTTTTTGTGGGCGGTCCGGTGGAGCTGGATTCGGTGTTCGCGCTGGCGCGCGCCCGACACAAGCCCGAGGGCGGGGACGAAGTTATCGGCGACATTTATCTGCTCACGGAAAAATCAGCGCTCCAGAAAGCGCTCGGCGCGGGCTCCGACCCGAGCGGGCTTCGCGTGTACCTGGGCTACTGCGGATGGACGCGCGGGCAGCTTGAAAACGAGGCCCGCCTCGGCTTGTGGTACATCTTCACCGGGCGTGAAGACCTCGCCTTCGACGAGCAGCCACCAACGCTGTGGTCGCGCCTGATCGAGGAGGCGGAGGCGCTGAAAGCGGATCTCGTAGATCGGCATAAACCGGGCGAACGATGAAGGCGGGGGCGAGTATATGCCCTTTGCAATTTTACCTTACGACCTATAGCGCAGTACTCGGCCCGTCGAAGTACCGGTTAATTGGTTTGTACCTTTCACCAAGGGGCGGGTAAGGAACCTCCGACTCCCTACCCGCCCATCTTGCGAACAAATCAAACCCCTATTGTTTTTTCGTTCGGCAGCCGCGGCGGAGAACTGTAGGGCGAGAACTTACTGCTTCCAGCTATCCCGGATCGTGCGCAGCGTGTACAGATCGATGCCGAGCGTCTGGCGGTCGCTTTCCTGGATCGGCGCGTGCTTCGCCAGGTCGTCGATCTTGTCGATCGCGTCTTCCAGCCGGTCGCGTTCGTTCTGCCACTTCCCGTTTTCCACGCCATCGCTAAGCTCGTGCAGATCCTTCATGACCGCGTCGAAGCGGTCGCGCTGCTGCGCGTCCAGCTTATCGCGAGGCACCAGGCTTCCCATGTCTTTGTCGGTGCGCTGCACGGCGTCGCGCACGCGCTCGCGAAGGTCCTGTTGCTCGCGGGCGTGAGCCGCGGGAACCAGCAGGGCGGCCGCGGTCAAAAGCACAAGAGTAAAATATCGCATGGGTCACTCCATCGGTCCGCTTCGGTCAGTTCAATTTTATCTTACGCCGGATCGGCGATTCGCTGGCCGGAGGAGTCGAACCAGTGCTCTCTGCCAGCGCGGAAGCGAAACCAGGCGGGGGAATCGAAATCGGCGCGAAAACCGGAGGGCGCGCGCGCGGTGATCTGGCGGTCGCCGGCGGAAAGCACCACCACGGTTTCGTTTCCCATTTCCTCGGTGACCCACACGCGCGCCGGCGTGTAGCCGGGCTGCTCGAAAGAGGCGAGTTCGACGTCCTCGGGGCGCACGCCCAGCGTGCGGTTTCCCTGCTCGATCAGGTTCATCGCCGGACTGCCGACGAATCCCGCGACAAAGGTGTTGGCGGGCCGGTGATACACGTTCGACGGCGTATCGTACTGCTGGATTTTTCCGTCGCGCATCACCGCGATGCGATGGGCGAGCGTCATCGCCTCGGCCTGATCGTGGGTGACGTAAACGGTCACCACGGCGAGCTCGTGTTGCAGATGCTTGAGCTCGGCGCGCATCTCGACGCGCAAGCGGGCGTCGAGATTCGACAGCGGCTCATCCATCAGGAAAGCCCTGGGCCTGCGGACGATTGCACGGGCGAGTGCGACGCGCTGCCGCTCGCCTCCGGAAAGCTGGCGCGGGAAATTTTCGAGCAGCTTCCGTAAGCCCAGCCGCGCCGCGACGTCTTCCACGCGCCGCGCGATTTCGGCGGCGTTGTGTTTGCGCACGCGCAGCGGATATCCGATATTCCGCGCCACGGTCATGTGCGGATACAGCGCGTAGCTCTGGAACACCATCGCCAGGTCGCGATCGCGCGCGTCCTTCGCGGTGATGTCGGCGCCGCCCAGCCGGATGGCGCCTTCATCGGGCGCTTCGAGGCCGGCAATCATCCGCAGCAGCGTGGTCTTTCCGCAGCCGGAAGGACCCAGCAGGACGACGAACTCGCCGTCTTCGCCGGTGAGCGAAACGCGGCTCACCACTTCCCGCCCGCCGAAGCGCTTGGTGACGCGATCGAGTTCGAGACCCATCAGCCCTTCACCGCGCCGAGCGACAATCCGCGCACCAGGTATTTCTGCGCGGCGGAGGCGAACACGAGCACCGGCAGCATGGCGACCACTCCAGCGGCGCTCATCGCGCCCCACTGGATTTCATATTGCGTCACGCGCGAGGCGATGCCCACCGGCAAAGTCATGGCCGCTTCGGTTTGCGTCAGGATGAGCGCGAACAGGAATTCGTTCCACGCGAACACCAGGCAGAATACCGCGGTCGCGGCGAGGCCGGGTTTCACCAGAGGAAGCACGATGCGCAGCAGGGCGCCCGCACGCGAGTCGCCGTCCAGCATCGCGGCCTCCTCCATCTCGCGCGGGACCTCGTCGAAAAATCCGCGCATCATCCACACGACGAACGGAAGATTGAATCCGGTATAGACAATCGCCAGGCCGGCGAGCGTGTTGATCAAGCCCACGCCGCGGAGCATCAGGAACAATGGAACGATGGTGACGATCGGCGGCAGCATGCGCGTGGAGAGGATCCAATCGCCCACGCGCTGGTCCCAGCGCCGCGGCCATTCGAAGCGTGCCAGGCCGTACGCGGCCGGAACTCCGATCAGCAGCGCGGCGAGAGTCGACATCCCCGCGAGCGCGACCGAATTCAGAAAATAAATCGCGAACGACCCGCCGCCGAACGCCTCCGCGTAATGCTGGAGTGTGGCGTGGAAAGCGATCCAGCGCGGCGGATAAGCGAACTGATCGACTTCGCGCTTGAGCGAAATCGTGATGAGCCAGTACACCGGCGCGAGCGCGGCGAGGGCCGCGACAATCGAGGCGAAGTAGCGCACCGTCGTTTTCATCGGGTCTTCATCGCCTTCATCAAGCTGCGCGAGAACATGACCGTCGCCACCAGCAGCACGAAGGACATCGCTGCGGCGTAGCCGAAATTCGAGAAGCGGAATGCGGTGCGGTAAATGTACAGGCTCACCGTTTCCGTCGCGGTTCCCGGACCGCCTTGGGTCAGGATGAAAATCTGGTCGAAGATGCGGACCAGGTCCATGGCGCGCAACAGCAGCGCCAGCACGATCGCCGGCTTGAGCAGCGGCAGCGTAATGTCGCGGAAACTCTGCCACCCAGACGCGCCGTCGATGCGCGCGGCTTCGAGCGGCTCCTGCGGAATCGCCTGAAGGCCGGCGGAAAGCAGCAGGAAGATGAACGGCGTCCACTCCCACACGTCCACCAGGATCACCGAAAGCAGCGCGGAACTGTCGCCGTCGGTCCAGGTGAGCGCCGCGGTGTTCAGGCCCATGCGCCGCAGCGTCCCGTTCAAAACTCCGAACTGCGGATTGTAGATGAGCCGCCAGGCGACCGCGGCGACCACCGGCGGCAGCAGCATCGGCACCAGGATCGCGGCGCGAAACAGGGATCGCGCGCGCGCGAGCGAATCGACCAGCAGCGCCAGCGCGAGACCCAGCGCGAATTCGACAGCCAGCGCGGCCGCAGTGAACAGGACGGTCTGCACGGCCGCAGTGGCGAACACTCGATCGTGCGCGAGGCGCGCGAAGTTGGCGAAGGTCGCAGCGCCGGACGCGTCCGTCAGCGCGACCTTTACCGCGAAAATCAGGGGGTAAATGGAAAGCGCGAGCAACACCGCGATCGACGGCGCGACCCAGGCGAATCCGGCCGGAACACGCGTCTTCATGGTGTCCGCTTCAGGATCTCGTCGATCGCCTGCGCGGCGCGCCGCATGGCCTCGGCCGGGTCCATCGCGCCGGCATTGGCCTTCGAGAGATAAATGCCGAATGCGTTTTCGATCTCATTCCACTTCGCCGTCCGCGGCCGCGGCCGCGAGGAATCGAGCGAGCGAAGCTGCGTGGGAAACGCGCGGAACTTCGCCACCAGGTCGGGCGATTCAAACACGCTCCGGCGCGTGGGTGGATTTCCGCGCAGCGCGGCTTGTTTCATCTGGGCGGCGTCGGTCGCCCAGAAAACAAAATCGAACGCGTCGCTCGTGTGTTTCGAAGCCGAAGGCACGGCGACCAGCCACGCGCCCAGCTCTCCCACGCCCTTTTCGCGCTCGGCCGGCATGGTGGTGAACTCGATTTTTCCCACCACCTTCGATTTCGCCGGATCGTCCATCGCGGCGATCCAGGCGGGCCAGTTGATGCTCATCACCGCGGTGGATTCGAGCAGGTGCGCGGAAACCTCGTCGGCGTTGAATCCGGCATATCCCGGCGGCGAATATTTTCCGAGCTCGAGCATGAAGCGCAGCGCTTCGACACCGGCCGCCGAATCGCAAGCCGCGGCGGCGCCGTCGGTTGAAACCACGTCGCCGCCGAAAGCCCACAGCAGCGGCATGAAATCGGCGACCACAGCGTTGCCGGGCGCGGCGCGCATCACGTAGCCGAACATTTTTTCTTTTTCGCCGATGGTTTTCGCCGCGTGCAGCACGTCGTCCCAGGCCTGCGGCGGCGCCATGCCGTATTTCGAAAAAAGATCGCCGCGGTAAAAGAACAACTGCGCGTTTCCGACGTAGGGCAGCGCGAAATACGTCGCGCCATTTTTGCAAACCTGAAGGCAGTTGGCGATGAAATCGGAATCCGGCTCGCGCGGAAGCGGTGCAAGATTGCCGTTGGCGGCCATCAGCGGAAACCACGGGTCGTCCATCATGATGACGTCGTAGGCGCCGGTGCGGCTGGTGAGATCGAGCTGGACTTTTTCGAACAGATTCGCGTAGGGCAGTTCGACCACTTCGATGCGGACACCATGCGAGGAGCCCCATTCCTGCGCGGCTGTCTTGAGCGCTGTCCCTTCAACGCCCGCGTTCACCGCGATGGTCAGCGATCGCACGCCGGAATGCGAACAGGAAGCGGTGAGAAATGCCGCGGCAGCCAATACAGCCAAGCTGAAACCTGTTTTTTCCACGCTTGAGTTTATCGCAGCCGATACAGGATGGAAAAGTCCGTGCGCGCGACTTCCACGTATTGATGCATCCACTCCTCGAGGTACGGCTGCTTCACGATCGCCGCCGCGGGGTTCAGCAACCCGAGCCCGTCGACAACCCAAGCGGGTCGCGACGCGAGCAGCTCGCGCCGGTTCGCGGAGATGAAATCCGCGCTGACGGGCGTGTTCGAAAACAGGTGCCGGTCGGCGAGCAGGCCGGAGATGGCCTGGCTTTCGAGAAACCGGGTGGCCGCCGGCAGATGCGAGTCGATGAAAATATCGGGGCGGAATCCCCAGACGAACAGCGTGTCGCCGCGACGCGCGAGCACGAGCAGCTTGGCCGACGCTGCGCGGCTGTCGCGATCCATCGCGGTATCGCGCCACGCTTCGCCGCGCGCGACCCTAATATACTGAGGCGCGAATCGCACCGCCGGAATCGCCAGAAACACGGCCAACCCTGCTACGGCCGCCGGTCGCGCGCTCAGCATCAGCGACCATCCACGCGACGCCGCGACAATCATCGGCGGGAGCAGCAGGAAATAATAGCGCGGAAAAAATCGCAGGCCCAATACGACGCCCACGCAGCAGATGGCGATCCACGCGGCGACACGCCAGCTTCGTTCGCGCAGGGTCGCGATGGCGGCGCCGAGAACGAGCGCCGCCTGAAATCCGATCCAGTCGGCAGTGCGCTTCAGCCCGTCGACAAGCGGATTCGTGACAAACGTGTGGGACGCGTAAATCGAACCCCAGCGCCACGCCTGCTCGTAATAATCGAGCGCCGATCCGTGCGCCCACATCCAGGCGAGCGCGAGCGCGTTGGGCGCGGCGAATCCCAGAATCAGCAGCGGCGCCGAGCGCCACGACCACAGCGCGCAGGCGGCCAGCACGAAAATCGCCTTGGAACTCCCTAGCAGGCCGACTCCCGCCGCGACGCCGCTCCAGAACGCCCGTCCGCGCCACGCCAGGTAGATCGCCGCGACGTGCGGCAAAATCAGCAGCATGTCGGAGGCGAGCGGAATCACGGCGGAGGCGAGTCCGAAGGTCAGGAAGAACGCGGCGAACGCGGCCGCCAGGAGTCCTCCGCGCGCCCCCCATTTCGACGCGGCGAATTTCCGGCACATCCACGCGACCGCGATGACGTATGCGGCGCCTGCCAGCCGCAGCATAACTCCGGCGCGCGCGCCCCAGGCGAGCGCAAACCAGGCGACCAGCGGCGGTTTGTCGAACCACACATCGCGATACAGCGTTTTTCCGCGCGCGACTTCCATCGCCGCGGCGAGCGGCAGATTGTCGTCGGCCCACAGCACGCCGGAATGACACAGCCGCGCCAACACGACGACTGCGGCGATTGCGACGAACCACAGTTGCATGCCGGCGTGAACGCGCGAAGATCGCGCTTCGACGGTTTCGAGCATCCTTACCGAATATACTTGACGCGCGCGTCGTCTACGGGTCTCCGGCGCCGAGTGGCTGAGGACGGTCGCTCGTTACACCGCAGCCAACGACGTCATCGGCGCATTCTGCGGCGGAGGGTCGAATTTGACGCTCACCAGTTTCGAAACGCCCGGCTCCTGCATCGTCACGCCATAGAGCGCCTGAGCGGCTTCCATGGTCCGCTTGGCGTGAGTAATGACGATGAATTGCGTCTCTTCCGACATCTCTTTGAGCAGTCGCGTGAGGCGCAGGATGTTGGGCTCGTCGAGCGGCGCGTCCACCTCGTCGAGAATGCAGAACGGGCTCGGCGTAAATCGGAAGATCGCCATCAGAAGGGCCATCGCGGTGAGCGATTTTTCGCCGCCCGAAAGCAGCAGGACAGTTTGCAGCCGCTTGCCTGGAGGCGAGGCGACGATGTCGATGCCGCTCTCGGCCAGGTTCGATTCGTCGGTCAGGCGCATCTCTCCCTGGCCGCCGCCGAACAGCGTGCGGAACATCTCGCGGAAGTGAACGTTGATCCCCTCGAACGCTTCTTTGAAGCGCCGGCGCGATTCCTGGTCGAGCTCCTGGATCGCCTTCTCCGTATCGCGGATGGAATCGATCAGGTCCTGGCGCTGGGTGTTCAGAAAATCGTAGCGCTGCTGCGCTTCCTGGTATTCTTCGAGCGCCTGCGGGTTCACCGGGCCGAGAGCTTCGATTTTCGCGCGCACTTCCTGATACTTCGCTTCGGCCTCGGTCACGGCGGATTCGTCGAGCGTGGATTCCTCGCCGCCCGCCACCTCCGCCGCGGCGACGTTGAGCTCCTTGCGGCTGGTTTCGTCTAGGTACTTTAATTCGGCCTGTTTCTTGACCAATTCGAGCTCGACTTCGGACCGTTTTTCCTGCGCCGCCTGTGCCTCGACGCGCAGAGACTTGAGCGCGTCGTCGAGCGCGGCGAGCGCGGAGCGGCCCGAGGTTTCCTGCTCCGCCAACTGCTCGACCTCTGCCGCGGCTTCCACCGTGGATTGCGCGAGCTCGCCCGCGCGCCGATCGAGTTCGACGTTATCTTCGAGCAGACGCGCGCGCTCGACGCCCATGCGCTCCATTTCGCGCCCCAGGTCGTCGCGCCGCGCGACAAGCTGGCGAATCTGCGCTTCGAGGCGCAATGCAGTGGTCTTCACCGCACGCGAACGCTCTTCGAGTCCGGCCAGCTCGGCGCGCAACGCCGCGTGTTCTTCGCCGATGTGATGCGCGTGGGCTTGCAGGCGCTCGAATTCGCCGCGCGATTCTTCGAGCGATTTTTCCTGCTCGAAGCGCGCCTGTTCTTTTGCGGCCACCAGCGCCTGGCTTTCGTCGCGTTGCGCGCGGCTACGGGCGTCCTCGCGCGTCAGCCGCTCCAGTTCCAGCCGCGCCACCGACAGGCGCGAGCCGGCTCGCGCGCACTCCTCGGCCAGCTTGCGCTGCTCGTGATCGAGCGCCAGCGCGTCTTTTTCCTGCTCCTGCTGCTGCGCGCGAACGCGCTCCAGATCCTCAGCGAGCACAGCCGTTCCGCGCTCCAGCTCCTCGAGCTGCGCGGTGAGCTCGTCGAGCTCGCGCTGTCGCGATTCGGTCTGCGCGGTCAGCTCGCGCAGCTCGCGTTTGAGTGCCAGCGGTCCGCCGGCCGATTTGCGGCCTCCGCTCACTGCGTGCCCGTGATAGCTCACGCCATCTGGGAGCAGGAAATAGCAATCCGGATTCGCAGTGGCAAGGGTCTGCGCGGTAGCACGATCGGAAACCAGGAAACAGCGCGCCAGCCGAGGCAGCAATCCCTGCGGCGCCTGCGCAAATCCGTTGGTCAGCCGCAACGTGTCGCGCAGGCGGCCGACAACGCCAGGATGAGCGGAAAGATCGGGCGCCAAAGGCGAAGCCGCGCTCGCTTCCGGATGCACCAGGAAGGTCGCGCGGCCCTCGGACTCGGCGCGCAGCAGTTCGACACCGCGATCGGCCTCCGCCCATCCGCTCACGACCACATATTCGAGCTCCTCGTGAAGAAAAACTTCGCACGCCTTTTCCCACGCCGGATCGGCGACCTCGACAAAATCGGCAAGCACGCCGGATGGCTTGAAATCGGCGTATTGCTGATGCTCCAGGCCGAGGAACAGGCGCTTAACGGATTCGGTGGTGTAGGCGCGATGCGAGAGAATTTCGGCCAGCGAATCGCGGCGCGCATGGGAGCGCGAAAGCGCGGCGCGCAGCTCCTCGATGCGCTTGCGTGCCTCTACGGTGCGCGCCTGCCGCTGTTTCATCTCATCTTCCACACGGCGGCGGCGATCGGCCAACGACTCCAGCTCGAGCTGCCGCGCGTTCAGCTTGTCGCTCAGTTCGGCTTTCACCTGCTCCAGCCGCGCGATATCGTTCGACGCCGATTCTTCCTCGCGGCGCGCGCGGGTGGAATCGCGTTCGATGGCCGCCAGGTACTCGTCGATCTGCGCAAGCTGGTTGCGCAGCGTGGAAGCTTCGCCCAGAAGCCGCAGCACCTGCTGGCGCGACTGCTCGATGGCACGCTCGCGAACGCGCAGATCGTTTTGCAGCGCGTCGCGCTCGTGCGTCTTGGCATCCAGGTGGCCGCGCAGGGCCGCGCCCGAATGCTCGATTTCGGCGGCGGATTGAAGATGCGTTTCGAGTTCCGCGGTCTCTTTTTGGTGGCGCGATTCGAGCTCCTGCGTTTCGGCTTCGCCCTGCGCCAGCCGTTCTTCGATGCCGCCGATCTGCTTGGCTTGCAGCTCCAGCCGTCCGCGGGTGCGCTCGGATTCAACGTTCAATTCCGCTACCCGGGCGCGCGCGGCGGTTAACGCCGATTCTGTCCGGTAGCACGTTTCCTGCACCCGAGCGTATTCCTGCTCGCGATTCTGAACCGTGGTGGAAAGCGTCTGAAATGCGCCCTGCGCCTGGTTCAGATCGAGCGCCAGCCGCGCGGCTTCGCGTTCGAGCATCTGGAAACGGCCGGAGACGGCGCGGCGCAGATGAGCCAGCATGTCCCCGCGCAGCTCTTCGTAACGCCGCGCCTTGGACGCCTGGCGCTTGAGCGAATTCACCTGCCGGCTGACTTCGTCGAGAATGTCGAAGACGCGCGAAAGATTCTGCCGCGCGCTCTCGAGCTTGGCTTCGGCGAGGCGTTTGCGCGTTTTGTATTTTCCGATGCCCGCGGCTTCCTCGATCACCGCGCGCCGATCCGCGGGTTTGTTCGAAAGAATCTGGCCGATGCGCCCCTGCTCGATGATCGCGTAGCTTTCCGGGCCGAGTCCCGTGCCGCTGAACAAATCCTGGATATCGCGCAGCCGCGCCATGCGGCCATTGATCAGGTATTCGCTTTCCCCCGACCGGAACAGCCGCCGCGTGATGGTGATGTCTTCCGGCTTATGATGCCCGTTGACGCCGTTGCCGTTGCCGTTGCCGTTGCCGTTTTCGATCGGCGCGTGCGCGGCCGGATCGGCCATGGTCAACGTCACCTGCGCCATACCCAGCGGTTTCTTGTCGCGCGTACCGGCGAAAATAACGTCTTCCATGCGCGCGCCGCGCAGCATCTTGACGCTCTGTTCGCCCAGCACCCAACTGATGGCGTCGCTCAGATTGGATTTGCCGCAGCCGTTCGGTCCCACCACCGCCGCGATACCGGCGCCGTGAAACCGCATCTCCGTGCGATCATAAAACGACTTGAAACCGTGGATGTCGACGCGCTTGAGTTTAAGCACTGCCGGAGCCCCTTCCTATAGTGACGCATCATGGGGAGGTGCTTCCTATCATAAGCTAAAGTTGGTCCAAGGTAAAGCATGCACACCGCTCTATCTTGAAGTACTTTAAAAATGAACCCTATATATTGTGGTCGGATCGAATCGTCGCCGCTGTGACCGCCTATGTTAATTTGGGAGCTTATCAATGCAGCGCAGTGAGGGGACGCAGGATCTCCAGACCGTAGGGGCTGGCGGACGCCGTGCAACGGAACCAAACATCGCCGGCGTCCGGATCGTCGCACTCGGCAACGTCATCACCCGAAGCGGCTGGATGACCGAAGTTTTCCGTACGGACTGGCCGGGCGTGGAGATTGTGCCCCGGCAGATCAACTTCGTGCACTTGAGCCCCAACGGCGTCACCGATTGGCATCGGCACACCGGCCAGACGGATCATCTGATCGGCGTCAGCGGGGTGATCAAGCTCGTCTTGTGCGATGGACGTCCCGGCTCGCCTACCGAACGGGCAACCGATGTCATTCGCTTTGGCGCCATTTGCCCGCTGATGGTGATCATACCGGCCGGGGTGTGGCACGCCTTGCGAAACGAAAGCGGAGAGCCCGCGGCCTTCCTCAACATTACCGACCAGCTTTATGCTTACGAGCGCCCGGATAACTGGCGCCTGCCGGCAGAGGGCCACGAGATCCCGGATATCTTATAGCGCGATGGAACCTTCAGCGCGTCGTTTCGGCGAAGATTTTTGCCTCACGGTGTTGACCGATGATCCCGCGCTCGCGGCCGTCGCGGACGCGGCCGGCGTGAACCGGATCGGGATCGATATCGAGACTCTGGGCAAGGCCGAGCGCCAGGCCGGATGGAACACGCGCATCGAGCGTCACGATTGGGACGGTCTCGCAGCGGTTGCGCGAGTGGTTCGTCGCGCGGAGCTGTTCGTGCGCGTCAATCCGATTCATCCGGGAACGCCAGCGGAAATCGAAACTGCGCTGGAGTTGGGCGCGCGAGTGCTTATGCTCCCCGCCTTCCGCACCGCCGATGAGGCCGCCGTCTTCGTGCGCACGATTCGCGGCCGCGCGCGTGCGGTTCTGCTGCTCGAAATGGCTCCCGCGGTGGTGCGCATTCGCGAGATTCTCGCGATTCCCGGCATCGATGAAGTGATGCTCGGTTTGAACGACCTGCGCCTGCAGATGGGAGTCGTGAACCATTTCGAGGTGCTCGCGTCGCCGTTAATCGATATGCTGGCAGCCGAGGTCGGACGTTGTCGCCTGCCGCTTGCGATCGGCGGAGTGGGGTGCGTGGGAGATCAACGCATGCCGATTTCGACTGACCTGGTCTACGCTCAGTATCCGCGCCTGGGCGCCACCGGGGCCTGGGTCGCGCGATCGTTCATGCGCAGCGTGGTCTCACCGGATTTTGCGGATGCGATTCGCGCCCTTCGAAGCCGCCTGAGCGAATGGGCCGCGGCTTCGCCCCAGGAACTAGAGAGCGCACGCGCCGAGTTAGCGCGCGCCGCCGCCCGGTGGCGCGAGGGCTCCTTCCAGCGGACGGCGATCGCATAGCGCGGCCTCAAACACCACTGCGAGGCAATGGGTTGGAGCGCTGCTGCGAAAAATCACGCGCGCGGCGCCTTTTTTCGGCAGTTCGACGGTCAGGGTGACCGGACGCGGATCCGCGCTCGCATGCTGCTCTCCAGTCAGCGCACCTGTATCGAGCAGCGCCGCGACGCCGATCCTCCCCGTCTCCACCGCCATTCGGATGCGCAGGCACGGATCGCGCATCGTCTTTATCCGATCCGGAAGCCTCACCGCCGCCGCATAGGCCCATTCCCGTGCGCATGTCACCACTGCGGTTCCATCGACAT
>DATJVN010000150.1:0-10471 GCA_035501755.1 Bryobacteraceae bacterium
CTCGGCGTGCCGGTGAAGGAGTATCTCGCCGCCGTGTTACCCGGATTGAACCGACGGACGCTTTCAGAAGTCGCCCATCTCACACCCGCCCGCTGGTCCGCTGCCCGCGCCTAATCAGACCTGGTTTCCCCGGACGCTTACTTTCTTTCGCGATACGGACGTCCTGCCGATGGTAACGATTTCAAAATCTTCGACCAGTCCGGCGGGTGTTTCTGCGGCGCCCAGCAGCAGATAACCGCTGGCATTCAGTGTTGCGGCCATTTTCGACAGAATATCGCGCTTCACTGTGACGTCAAAATAGATCATCACGTTGCGCAGCAGAATCAGGTCGAACGGGGCGCGAGGCGGCCAGGGTTCCACCAGGTTGAAGCGCTCGTACCGGATCATGCGCAGCAGGTTCGACGAAACCTGCCATCCGCCCGCGCGCTCCTCGAAAAAACGCACCAGCATCGGCGCCGGAAGGCCGCGGTTGACTTCGATTTGCGAGTAGCGGCCGGCGCGGGCGTGAGCGAGCATTTCATCCGACAGATCCGTTGCGAGAATCTGAACCTGCCAATCGCCAGTTTCGGGAAAATGCTGGGCGATCGTCATCGCCAGGGACAGAGGCTCCTGGCCGGCGGAGCATGCAGCCGACCAAATGCGCAAAGTTTTGCGCGCGCGGTTGCGCTCGATCAGTTCCGGCAAAATGGTTTTGCGAATCGCCTCGAACGGATGCATGTCCCGAAAGAAAGACGTCTCGTTGGTGGTGAGCGCGTCCACCACTTTCCGGTGCAGCGGCCGATCGCCGCGTTCCTCGCGCAGCGCGATCATCAGGTTGATTAGGCTTTCGTGGCCGTCGGCCATGGCCAGCGTGGCCAACCGCGCTTCGATCAGATAATCCTTGTTGTCAAGCACGATGGCGGAGGCGCTGCGAACGAATTCACGTACGTAGTCGAGATCACCGGATGTGAGCGGCATCAAACCTGCCTTTTCGCGCGGCGAATCAGCGATCTGGCAAATTCAGACAGCGGCGCGACTTCGTCGGCGAGACCGGCTTCCGTCACCGCGCCGGGCATTCCCCATACCACGCTCGATTCCCTGTCCTGCGCGATCACTTCTCCACCGGATTCGCGGATCCATTGCGCACCTCTCAAGCCATCCTGCCCCATGCCGGTGAGCACAGCGCCCAGCGTTCCCCCGCCGCAGACCTGCGCCACGCTGCGGAACAATACGTCCACGGAAGGACGGCAGGAATTCTCGGGCGGATCGTTGTTGAGCCTCGCGTGCAGGCGCCCGCTTTCCGCACTGATCGCCAGGTGATGGCCGCCCGGCGCGATATAGACGTGGCCACGCTCGACTGCCTGACCATTGAGCGCTTCATGCACGCGCATCTTCGAGATTTCGTTCAGCCGCGTCGCGAGTAGTTGGGTGAACACCGGCGGCATGTGCTGGACGATCATCACGGGCACGCCGAGATCGGCGGGCAGCGCCGGGATGATTTGATGCAGCGCATTCGGGCCGCCGGTAGACGAACCGATCGCGATGATGGAGCAGCGCGCAGCGGAGGGCGGCGCCGTGCGATGCGCGCGCGCCAAGGGAGCGGGCGTGAACTCCGGCTTGAACGCGCCGCCCGCGTACAACTTGATCTTGGGAAGCAGCTCTTGTTCCAGACGCTCGATCGCTTCGGAAACGCTGCCGACGTTGGCGGGCTTGGTGACGTAATCCGTAGCGCCGCGGGCGAGCGCGTCCAGTGTAGCGACGGCGCCGCGCTCGGTCATAGTGCTGAACATGATCACCGGTAGTTTCGGATACAGCTTGCGAATTTCGGTGACCGCCTCGATGCCGTTCATCTCGGGCATCTCCACGTCGAGCGTGATCACGTCGGGGTTCACCTGCGGAATGCGCGCCAGCGCCAGCTTGCCGTTGGGGGCGATACCCGCCATTTCGAGCTCGGGATCGGCTTCGATCACGCCGGCGATCAGGCGCCGCATCACCACCGCGTCATCCACCACCAGAACTCGGATCTTGGGCATCACAGCAACCCGAGGACCTGCAGTTTTTCGGCGACCATTTCGGCGTCGAGCGGCTTCATCAGAAAATCGTCGGCTCCGCTCGCGAGCGCAACCTCAACGTCTTCGATGGCGTTATGCGAAGTAACCATCATCAGCTTCAAGCTGGAAAATTCGGGGCGCGCGCGCACGGCGCGGACGAACTCGAGACCGTTCATGCGCGGCATGTCCCAATCGACCAGCGCGAGCTCGAAGGACGGGTGGCGCTCGAGTACCTCCAGCGCCACCCGACCATCCGCTGCCTGTTCGGAGCCGACGCCGAGTTCAGCCGCGATGGCGGCCAGCAGGCCGCGCATCGTGGAGGAATCGTCGATGATCAGCATCCGCATCAGGCGATCTGGAACTGTTCGACCACGCGGTTGAGCTCGCCCGCCAGGCGCGCCAGCTCTTTGGCCGATTCGAGAGTATCGGAAGCGCCCTGCGCAGTCTGCTTGGCGCCGCTCGAGACGCTGGTGATGTTGCGCGCGATTTCATTGCCTCCCGCGGCGGCTTCGGCCGCGCTGCGCGCGATTTCGTTGGTCGTGGCGGTCTGCTCTTCCACGGCCGACGCGGTGGTGTTCTGAAAATCATTGATCTGCTGAATGATCTTGCCGATCTGTGTGATCGCCTCCACCACGCCGCGCGTGTCGGCCTGGATGGCTTCGATCTTCTGGCTGATGTCTTCGGTGGCGGAGGCGGTCTGCTTGGCCAGTTCCTTGACTTCGTTGGCGACCACCGCGAATCCCTTGCCGGCTTCTCCCGCGCGCGCGGCTTCGATGGTCGCGTTGAGCGCGAGAAGATTGGTCTGCTGTGCGATGGAAGTGATGACCTTGATCACTTTGCCGATTTCGACGCTCGAATCGCCCAGCTTATTCACCGTTTCGGTAGTCTCCTGCGCCACCTTCACCGCGCCGCTGGCGATGCGCGCGGCTTCGGCGGCGTTGCGCGCGATTTCCTTGATGCTGGCGTTCATCTCCTCGGCGCTTGTCGCGACGGAGCCAACGCTCTTGCTCACCTGCTCGGACGCCGCCGAAACCACGGCGGCCTGCGACGAAGTTTCTGTCGCGCTGTTGCCCATCTGCTGGCTTACCGCGGTCAGCTCTTCAGAGGCGCTCGACAGCGTATGCGCCTGCTGCGCGACGTTCTGGAAGGCGACCTTCAATTTCGCGGCCAGTTCCTTTTCGCGCCGCTGTTTTTCCAGGCGATCCATGGCTCCGGAAACCAGCGCACCTACTTTGCGCAGGGCATCCGTGCGCTCAGTCGAAAGATCCAGCGTTTCGAGCGCAAAGAAGTCCATCGTGCCGGCCACCGCGCCTTCGAGCATGATGGGGAAGCATACGCCGCTCTTCACTCCGGCGCGCTTGGCCACCGGAGCGCGGCTGCAATCCGTCATTTCGCCGATATCCCGCGTGAAATACAGGTCGCGCGCTTTCCACGTGCGGCCGCTCAGGCCGACGCCTTCGGCGAAGCTCGATTCGAGGGTAACGCGGCGGAACTCGTCATTCACTGAACCGGATTCGACGTTGAACCGCAGCACCTTGTCTTTCGCGTCGAGCATCCAATACGATCCGTACGCCCAGCCGAACGCCTGACGAACGGTGTCGAGAGCGAATCGCGCGGCTTCTTCGGTGCTGGTCGCGCGTCCCACGGCTTCGAGAACCTGGTTGACGGCCTGCGTGTTGGCGGCCTGCTCGGCCTGCTTCTCGCCGTTGCGGATGCGCGTGATCGCCTGCGAGACCAGCACGCCCACGCGCCGCAGCGCTTCGGTGCGCTCTTTGCTCAAACTAAGCGTTTCCTTCGAGAAAAAGTCCATGGTCCCGGCGACTTTTCCCTCGACCATGATGGGGAAGCACACACCGCTCTTGACGCCGGCGCGCTTGGCCACCGGAGCGCGGCTGCAATCCGTCATTTCGCCGATATCGCGCGTGAAGAACAGGTCGCGCGCCTTCCATGCGCGCCCGCTCAGGCCGACGCCTTCGGCGAAGGTCGCTTCGAGCGTCACGCGGCGGAATTCCTCGTTCACCGATCCGGCTTCCACTTCGAACTTGAGAACGTTGGCTTGCGGATCGAGCGCCCAATAGGAGCCGTAGGCCCAGCCGAATGCATCCTTCACTGTTTCAAGCGCGATGCGCGCGGCTTCGTCGGCCGCCGACGCTTTGCCCAGCGCTTCGAGCACGCGGTTGACCGCGGCCGTGTCCGCCGCGTCTTCCTTCCGCTTCTCTTCCACGAGATTGCGCTCGATCGCGGAGGAAACCATCTGCCCGGTCTGGCGCAGCACGTCCATGCGTTCTTCGGAAAGCGAGAGAACATCCATGGAAAAGAAATCCATCGTGCCAGCGACTTGGCCGGCGACGATGACGGGGAAGCACACGCCGCTCTTCACGCCGGCGCGTTGCGCGACGGGCGCGCGCGAGCAGTCCGTCATCTGCCCGAGGTCAGGAGTGAAGAAGACGTCGCGAGCCTTCCAGGCCCGCCCACTCAGGCCGACGCCTTCCTTGAAGCTCGATTCCAGCGTGACGCGGCGGAATTCCTCGTTCACCGATCCGGATTCAAGGCGGAATCGGAGAGCGTTTTCCTCCGGGTCCAGCTTCCAGTAGGAGCCGTACGCCCAACCGAAGGCGGAGCGGACCGCGTCCAGCGCGGCTTGTATCGCTTCGGCGGCGGTAGCGGCGCGGGTCACGTTGGACATCACGGTGAGCACTGCGCGGGCATTCTGGCGCGCTTCATCGAGCGCGGAGTTGCGCGAGGCGTTCTTCTTCACTGACATATTATTCACAGGTCCTTTCATGCATTTCTGGCGGGCTCCAGTTCGAGCGCACGCTCCACGTTCAAAATCAAAAGCAACCCCGAGGGAAGCTTGTAAACTCCGTCGATCAGCTCGCGCGCGGTCGCATCGAGCGTTTCCGGAGGCGGTTCGAAATCGGCCTGCTCCACCTCCACCACGTCGCCGATGCGATCCACCAGCAGGCTGATGAGGCCGCTGGGAGTCTGCGCAACGACGTTGGTCGGCAACGTGTCGGAATCGAGCGGCGGCATGGCAAAACGGCGGCGCAGATCGAGCGTCGACACGATGCTGCCGCGGAGATTGAGCAATCCCCGGATCACCGCGGACGCCAGCGGCACTTCCGTCATGGGCTGGAAGCGGAGCACTTCCTGAATCTTCAAGACGTCGACGCCGAACAGCCGGCTATCGAGATAAAAGGTGCAAAACTGTTTACGTTGGCTCACTTGCTCACCCTTGAGGCCACCAGCGCGGGAATGTCTAGAAAATCGGTGACGCGTTTCTGTACCACCGCCGAGCCCAGAATTCCGGTCCGCGCGGTAGAATGCTGCAGCTTGGCTTCGCAGTCGAGAATGTCGAGGATTCGTTCGACGATCAGGCCGTAGCTGCGGCCGTCGAGCGCGTAGACCACCACGCGCCGCGATTCGCCGTCATCGGCGCCGTAGCCGAGCGCAGCCGGGATATCCACCAGCGGCATGATCTCCCCGCGGTACTGCACGACTTCGGATTCGCCCGCGTGTTCGACCGAGGCAAGCGCGAATTCCTCCAGCCGCGCGACCGAGGACAGCGGAATCGCTGCCTGGCGCCCTTTGCCGAGACCGACCAGCAGCAGCGACTGGCGTTCGCTGCGGACCGCTCCGCGCGATTCGGCGGCCGTGGCCGCGGATAACTTGTTCGAGTTTTCATCGAGCAGACCCACGCGGCGCGCGATGCCGATGATGTCGAGGATCAGCGCCACCCGGCCGTCGCCCATGATGGTCGCGCCGGCGTAGACTGAGAGTCCTTTAAGCTCCTTGCCGAGCGGCTTCACCACGATCTCCTCAGTGTCGAGAATCGAATCCACCACCAGGCCGAACTGGCGGCCTTCGGCCTGCACCACTACCAGAAACACGGAGCCCTGCGCGGCGGATGCGAGCTTTAACTGATCGCGCAGGTGCACCAGCGGCAGAAGATGCCCGCGCAGCCGGTAAACCGGCGACTGGCCGACATATTCGATAACGCGCGCGGTTTCGTCCTCGCCGATGCGCACCAGCTCCACGATGCTCGCCTGCGGGATCGCATAGCGGACGCCGGCGCAGGTGACGATCAGCGCGGGAACGATGGCAAGCGTCAGTGGAATCTTGATGCGGATCGTAGTGGAGCGGCCGACCTCGCTTTGAATGTCGACCGAGCCGCCGATGCGCTCGATATTGCGCTTCACCACGTCCATGCCGACGCCGCGGCCGGACAGATTGGTGATTTTTTCAGCGGTGGAAAATCCGGGCTGAAACAAAAGCGCATAAACTTCGCGCTCGCTCAGGCGCGACACGTCCTCGGCGCCGATCAAGTTGCGATGCACCGCTTTGCGCAGTACTTTTTCCCGATCGATGCCCGCGCCGTCATCGAAGACCTGTATGATCACCTGACCGCCTTCGTGCAGCGCGCGCAGCTTGAGGACGCTTTCCGCCGGCTTTCCGGCAGCCAGCCGCTTCTCGGGCGTTTCCAGGCCGTGATCGATAGAGTTGCGCACCAGGTGCGTCAGCGGATCCTTGATGGCTTCAAGAATGGTGCGGTCGAGTTCGGTCTCGGCGCCTTCCATCGTCAGCGCAACCTGCTTTCCCAGGCCGAGAGCCATGTCGCGCACCACGCGCGGGAACTTGTTCCACAGGTTCCCGATCGGCTGCATGCGCGTCTTCATGATGTTCTCTTGCAGCTTGGAGGTGATCAGGTTGAGGCGCTGGGTGGGTTTCACCAGCTCCGGGTCCTGCGTGCTTCCGGCGAAGCGAACGATCTGGTTGCGCGCGAGCACCAGCTCGCCGACCAGGTCCATGATGCGGTCGAGTTGTTCGACGTCCACACGGATGGCCGACTCGGCGATCGCAGCGGCATCGGCGGGCGCGGCGGCCGGAGCCGGCGCGGAGGGATCGTCATCGGTGAACAATCCACACGCCCCCGCCGTCGACGTTGCGGACTGCTGCTCGCTTGCGGCGCGATGCAGCGCCTCCAGATCGGCGATGAGCGAGGAATGATCGGCCGCGCCCTCCTGGCCGGTCTGGCTCACTTCGGCGAGCGTTTTGCGGAGGCCGTCGGAGAAGGCGAACAGCTTGCTCACTACTTCCTTTTCGGGTTGCAGCTTGCCGTCGCGCATCAGGCTGAGGACGTTTTCGCCGGAATGGGCGAGCTGCTCGATTTTATGCAGCGCCAGGCATCCGCTGGTTCCCTTAAGCGAATGAATCGCGCGGAAGATGCGGTGGGGGGCGTCGGGATCGGCTTCCTTTTTCTCGAGCAGGAGCAGGTCCTTCTCGAACTGGTCGAGCGCCTCTGTGCTTTCGAGAATCAGGTCTCGAATCAACTGCTGCTGTTTATCGCTGGTCATTTTGCGCTTCCCAGAACCCGGTTCACCAGGCCGACTAACTGGTTCGCGTCGAACGGCTTGACGATCCAGCCGGTGGCTCCCGCCTGTTTGCCGGCCAGTTTTGCGCCGGATTCCGATTCGGTGGTGACGATCAGCACCGGTGTGCGCGCGTGCTGGGGTAGACGGCGCAGGTTGCGCGTAAGCTCGATTCCGTTCATGTTGGGCATATTCACATCAGAGATGATCAGGTCGAAGGAGCCGGTTTTCAGCAGTTCGAGGGCCGCCCTTCCATCGGGCGCCTCCACCACGCGATGTCCCGCACCGGACAAGGCGAAGGAGAGCAGCTTGCGCATGGTGGGCGCGTCATCGACCGCTAATATTGTTTTCGCCACGTTGTTTCAAAGCGCTTATCGGGGCGAGATGCGCAAACATGAGCGCTGAGGCACTAAAACAACTCGATGTTGGACGAGTTTTCGACCGGTACGGGGGCTGGCGTTTCGGCGCCGAGCTGGCGCAGTACGCGGTAATGCACATGGCGTTCGCCGGACATCGTGTAACGCCGCTCGGCACCCGAAGCCTGCGACGCGGCGGCGGGCGGTTTCAGAGGCTCGGCGCAGCGAGCCAGCCGTTCGACGGCTGCACGCGCGTCCGCAACCGAGGCGATGGATGCGCTCAGGTCGCAACGGCTAAGAACCGTCTGTCCGGCGGCGCGGCAGCGCTCGAACAGAGCCGCCATTTGCTGCATGCTGGCGAGCACCTGGTCGCGGAACGTGTGCAGGCCGGCTTCTTCTGCCGCGCCATCCTGCTCGCATCGAGCCAGAGCCTGCTCGCCCGCTTCTCGCAGCCGTTGCAGACGGGCGATGGCGGCGCCCAACCGCGTGGAGGTGTCGTCGAATCCGGCGTTCAACTCGCCACTGATGCGCACCGTTTCCCGGGTGAGCTCCGCGGTGTGGGAAGCGAGTACTTCCAGGCCCGTGTTCTCTCCCACCTGGACCGCGCGAATCTGCGCGTTGAGTGCGATGCGCGCCATGCTGCGAGCAACTTCATCCACCGTGCCGCTGAGGGCAGCGAGCGCGTTCTGGGCGGGGAGCAGGGCTTCTTCGTGACGGCGGATCATCTCCATGGTTTCGGCGGTCATGGCGCGCAACCCGGCCAGGCTGTCGACGAGTACTTGCACCACGCCTTCCACTGAGACGGTCAGATGTCCGAACTCGCGGAGCAACAGACATTCGTTGTTCAATCCGCCGATTCGCGCCAGTATCGCTCCGACAGCGGCGCGCAACGATTGTTCGCTCTCGTGCAACTGTTCCGCAACGGCATCGAGCTGACCGATTTCGACGTAAGCGAGGGTCGGGATTCTTCCCGCTGCGTCCCGGTCCGCATCCGATTCGGCGGCGCGCAGCGCCTCCACCGCATCGCTCAGGCCGCGGACGGCGTGATCGAGCCGCTGCGCGACGATGTCCTGGGTCTGCAGCGCCATGATCGCGCTGTTCACGCTCGCCGAAAAGTCCTGGCTCGCCTGGCTGAGTTCCACGTTGCGACGATCGTTCTGTTCAATTTCCTCGGACATTGCGGCCAGGCTGCGGGCGATTTCCGCGCGGCGCTGCTCCAGATGGCCGCCGCGCTCTTTGATATAGCTCTCCATGCGTTGCATCGCGGCGCCCAGGCTGGTTTCGAGCTGCGCCAGGGCGGCGAACTGCTGGCTGAAGGAGCGCTCCACGCGCTCGAACACGAAGCCGATTTCAGACGCCAGGTTCAGAAACGTTTCTCGGGATTCCGCAGGCAAAACCGCCGATTCGACGCGAAACATGGTCTGCATGAATTTCAGTGGAGACAGCGTTCGCTCAAGCGGCATCTCCAGCGCGGTGATGCTTGATACGGAGGTGCGCGCCAGACTGATGTCGGAGGCGAGTTCCGCCATCTGTTGCATGCTGTGGCCTAGAAAATCGAGAGGGCCTTGGAGCACGGCAATGGTGCGGTTGAAGTCCGTGGCTCCGGTTTGCCGGCCCAACGCCATATTGACGAGCCCCTGAGCGTTCACCACCACCTCGCCCGCAAGGCGCGCCAGCGCTTCGAGGTCCTGCTGTGTCGCGAGATAGATTCGTTCCAGTACTTGGTTGGTCGCGAGCAGCGCGGACATCGCGTTCTTGACCTGCTGGGCAGGCTCGCGCAGCGCGCGCAGAAAGTAGCGGATGCGCGCACGGTTCCACCATTCGATCGGATGTCTCACTGGTGGACACATCGGCGGCGCTCTCGCAATCGCGAGCGGGGCCGATGAGAAAATCGTGGATCGCGGCTGCATCCTCGCTGTCGATGATGATCCGATATTCCTGCGGGTGATTGTCGCGGCGCTCGAATCCGCCGGATATAAAGTGGTTACCGCGAGCGATCTCGCTTCGGCCAAGGCGATTCTGGAGGAGGGCGATATCGACCGCTTCGCCTGCGCGCTGATCGATCACCGGCTGCCCGACGGCGACGGCACACAGGTGCTCGAATGGCTGCGGCCGCACGAAACCGGTGTGGCTGCGATCATCGTCACGGCTTCCGGCGAGCGCGAGCTGATGCAACAGAGCATGATCGGCGGAGCCTGCAATTTTCTTCAGAAGCCGGTCACACCCTGGGAAATTCGCGCCGCCGTCGCGATAGCGCTCTCCTCCACGCGGCAGCGCAGGCGCGCGGTCGAAACACAGCGCGAAGCGCAAAGCGCCGCCCGCATGCGCGAGAGGCTGATCGAGATGTTCGTTCGCGGCGACGTGCGGGTCGAATACCGATTTCTGCCGCGAAACGAACTGGGAGGCGACTCCCTGAATCACCATCATCTGCCGGACGGATCGGATGTATACATGGTCAGCGACGTATCCGGCCATGACCTCCAAGCGGCCTACACATCCGCGCTCTGTCAGGGATGGATGGCGGGTCTCGTCAGATCCGGAGGCGCCATCGAGGCGGCGCTCGAGGGTCTTAACGCACGGCTCCTGGCGCTCGAAGGCGAGGCGGGATCCTTCGCAGTGACGGTGCTCAAGATCGATCCGGCGTCGAAATGCATGACCGCGTGGAATTGCGGCGGACTGCCTCCGGTCTTCGTGGACTGGTGGGGCGGCGTGCGGT
>DATJVN010000151.1:0-28193 GCA_035501755.1 Bryobacteraceae bacterium
TTGGCGATCAGCCCCTTGCGGTCGCGCCACATCCAGTAAATCTCCCCGGCGTTTCTTCCCCAGCCATGCTTCTGCCAGCTTTGCAGCGCGATGCCCATCACCCAGCGGGTCCGCTGGCGCAACGCCGCGCGCCAGGATTGCGGAAAGAATTCGCGCGTGGCGAGAAAAGTCCCGTCCGCGGCGCGCATCGGAGGCACGAACGCCTGCGAGCAGCCCATGCGAAAAATTTTCAAGCCGTTTTCGTAATCCTCGGTCAAAGCCGACGGCTCAAACAATCGATTGGAGGATTCGGCGGCCAGCCGCTCCAGTGCGTCGCGCCGGTAACCCGTCCCCACTCCCGCGCCCGGCACGAATCCGCCGAGCAGCGGCCGAACCACCATGTCGCGCGTGTGATATTCAGCGAACTCGTCGCAATAGACCCCGTGAGTCAGCGCGTGAATGGGCGTCTTGAGCGCCAGCACCGGAGTCTGGATAAAGTCGTAGCGCGCCGAGTAAAGGTTGATCCAGCGCAGCTCGTCCGGATGGATCAGGTCTTCGGCATCGTGCGTGACGATCAGGTCGAAGCGGCCGCCGCTGCGCTCTTCGTACAGCGCTAAATTCTGGAAGAGCCAATTGAGGCAATCCGCTTTCGACGTGGGACCGTCGTGGGGGCACAGCGCCAGGTGCACGTGCGGGAAGCGCTCGGAGACGGCGCGAATCGCCTCCTGGGTGCGCGGATCGTTGGGATACGCGCCAGCGAAGATGTGATACTCGGGATAGCGGATCGCGGCGACGGCATGCTCCAGCATGCGCCCGATCACCTCGTGCTCCTGCCACAGCGGCACCAGGATGGCGATGCGCCGGCGCGGCGCCGCGTCGAGCTGCCGCGCGCCGGGCGGAAACAGATCCGCGCGCGGTCGCAGCTTGCGATGAATCCAGTCCGCCAGCCACGCCACGTCGATGGTGAGATCGTCCAGCCCGCTGATCAGGATGGCCAAGGCAAGCGGCGCCAGAAGTGCAAGCATCGCGTGGTCGACCGGCCGCAGCCATCCAGGAAGGGTATAACTCACCTTACTGAATAAGTGGCGCGGAGCGGGCGACAATCTCAAGGAAAGTAGCTGCTTTGGCCCCATTCGCCGTTCGCTCACGCGCGGTGGCGCTGAGCAGGCCGCGCCCCCAGCCGTCAGGACGGCCGCATCGCCGGACTTCGGAACAGTGCCGCGCCTTCGTTCGACAGCAGCACCCACAGTCCGTAAATTCCCAGCGCGGTGTGGAACGGGAATCCGGGCAGCTCGAGCGCGGAAAGAATGATGGTCAAAATCCGCGCCCAGGGCTGAAAACTTAGCAGGCCGATGCCGGCGATCAGTCCGGGAACCGAAACCAGAAGCAGAAAGAACGTCGCGACCGCGCCGATGAGTCCCAGCACGGTGCTCCCGACGAACCCTCCGTTGTCGGCCACGTCGGCAAACCGCGCGAGCCCGGCCAGGCCGCCGAAAAGCAGCATCACGATCAACGCCGCGCACACGCCCAGTCCGCCCAGGACAATGTGCAGAACCGCCAGAATCTTCACGTTCTGTTGCATTCGTCACCTGATTCAGATACGCGCGCGGCTGCCCCCAGGTTCGCCTTATCCGCCGCCCGCGGTTTCAAGTACCATCTGCCACAGCAGCTCGACTCCGTCTTCGAGCACTTTGGGCACGATCTTTTCGTCATTGCCGTGCACCGGCTCCTTTTGGAACACCGGAACGCCGTAAACCGCCGTTCCCCGCGCGCGCAAAAAACTTCCGTCGGTCGCCTCGGCGCTCATGAAGGGGATCACCAGGTCGCGCGGGTACATGCGGCCGATGGCGCGCTCCATGGCGTGATAGAGCGGCGTGGTGATCGCGCTCGGTTCGGCTGCCGGCATGGGCTGGCTGGGCGCGATGGTGATCTCGATCGCGGGATCGTTGACGATCTGCTTGAAGCGCGCGAGCACGTCTTCGCGCGTCTCACTCGGCAGTCGGCGCACGTCGAGCTGCGCCTGGGCCGTGCTGGGAATCATGCTGTTCTTGATGCCCGCGCCCAGCATGGTGGGGACCACCGTGGTGCGGACCATCGCGTCCAGACTGGGGTCGTGCGCGCGAAGCTGCGCCTCGGCCGATTGCGACAAGCCCGGATCTTCCAGCCGGCGCCGCAGCGGATCGAGCCACGCATATTCCGGTACGCGCGCCAATTCGCGAAAATAGCGCCGCGTGGTGGGGTTGATGTGCACCGGCTGGTCGGCCTGCGCGAGCTTCGCCACTGCCGTGGCGACGTGCGTCACCGGATCATCGCTGCGCGGCACCGATGCATCCGCCGCCGTCCCCTTGGCCGACACCACGATGCGCATCGGCACCTTCTCCATGGTCTGCACGTGAAAAATCTTGGGACCATCCTTGGGCTCGATGATGTATCCGCCCTCGTTCAGCGCGAACTCGCAGTCGATGGCCGAGGATTTGTGCTGGATCATCCATTCGATCCCCGTCGATCCGGTTTCCTCATCCGATTCGGCCAGCAAAATCAGATCGCGCGCGAGCTTGATGTTGCGGCGCTTGAGCTCGATCATTACGGCCAGCTCCGCCGCGAGCAGGGATTTGTCATCCTGCGCGCCGCGGCCGTAGATGAATCCGCCGCGATTTTCCGCGCTGAAAGGATCCACGCTCCACTGGCTGCGCTCGGCCGGAACCGTGTCGCTGTGCGCCATCAGCAGCAGCGGGCGTCCTTTTCCGCTACCCTTCAATCGCGCGACGAAATTCATGCGCAACGGATCGCTGCCCATCAACTCGCCCTGGATGCCGTGCGAATCGGTGACCTGCTTCAGATACTCGGCGACGCGCGTTTCGTTGCCAGGCGGATTCGACGTATCCAGGTGAATCAGGTCGGTCAGATATTGCCGCGTCCGGTCGCCCAGCGGACGGTTATCATCCGCGGCTCCCCCGCAGAACGCGATCACGAGGATCAAGGCGCCCACACGCCACATTTACGAATTTTAACATGCCCGCAGAGTTCAAGCTTTTGCTTTTTTCACTTCTTCCACCAGCGCGGGCACGACCTCGAACAAATCGCCGATGATGCCGTAGTCGGCGACCTCGAAGATCGGCGCGTTGGCATCTTTGTTAATCGCGACGATGGTCTTGGCCCCCTTCATGCCGACCAGGTGCTGGATCGCGCCCGAAATTCCCACGGCCATGTAGACTTTCGGCGCGACCGTCTGGCCCGAGCTGCCCACCTGCCGCTCCATCGGAAGCCAGCCTGCATCGCAAATGGGCCGCGAGGCCGCGAGCTCGGCGCCGAGCGCCTTGGCGAGTTCCTCGACCACCGGAATATTTTCCTTTTCCTTGATGCCGCGTCCCACGCTCACGATGATCTCCGCCGCTGTGAGATCGACCGCGCGCGCGGATTCGCGGAACGGAGCTTCGGGCTTCTGCCGCGGCGCGGGAATCTGCGGCGCGAACGATTCGACCGCGGCCGATCCGGATTCAAGCGAATCGGCTCGCCACGCCCCGGCTTGTAACGATCCAAAATACGGTTTCGCGCCGCTGACCCGCACGTCGCCATTAAGTTTGCCCTGGAACAACAGCCGCACGAAGACCGGCAAGCCCGCGTCGAATCGCACCGAGATCACGTCGCTCACCAGCACCTGGCCGAATCGCGTCGCGACCTTCGGCGCGAAGTCCCGGACCTGATAAGTGTGCGGGAACAAAACCAGCGTGGGATTCGCTTTTCGAATGAGAGCTTCCACCGCGGCCGTGTAAGCGTCGGCGGTGTAGTCCTTCAGTACATCATTTTCGACCGAATAAACCTTGGCAACCTTTTTCGTCGCCGCTTCCTGGGCCAATGCCGGCGCGCCGATCACCGCCGCTTCCACCGGAACTCCCAGCGCCGCGCCGAACTGCTGCCCGGCCGCGAGCGTCTCGAACGACATGCGATGCCACTTTCCGCCCTGCTGCTCTAAAACAACCAAGACGCTCATATCACCCTCACTTCAAACTTCAGCTTCTCGACGAGTTTCGCGGCGGACGTCTTCGCGTCGCCTTCAAAGATCTGCGCCTGCTTGGTTTTTTGCGGAAGATAGATTTTTTCGATTACCGCGGTCGACTGCGGCAGCCCGCCGAGCTCGGCCGCCGTGACGCGCTTGATCTCTTTCGTCTTGGCTTTCTTGATTCCCATGAGCGTCGCGTAGCGCAGCTTGTTGATGCCGCTTTGAATGGTCAGCACCGCGGGAAAGGGCATCGAAATATGCTGGAACCAGCCATCTTCCAGTTCGCGCTTCACGCGGATATTTTTATCGGCGACCTCCACCTGCATGATGATGGTCGAATGCGGCAACCCGAGCAATTCGGCGACGACCACGCCGGTCTGCCCGTAGCCCAGATCATCGGATTGCAAGCCGGTGAAGAATAAATCGGGATTCTCTACCTTCGCCGCCGCGGCCAGCAATTTCGCGACCCCCAGCGTGTCGAGCGTATTGAGATTCTCTTCTTCAATGTGAATCGCGCGGTCTGCGCCCTTAGCGAGCGCTTCGCGGATGGTCTGCGCCGCGCGCGCCGGCCCCGCGCACAAGGCGATGACCTCGCCTCCGTGCTTTTCCTTGAGCTGCAATGCTTCTTCGAGCGCGTAAGCGTCAGGCTCGTTGATCTCGAAGCCGAGATCGGATTCCTGAATCCATTTTCCCGACGGGTCCACGCGCAATTGCGAATCGCGGACGGGCACTTGTTTGATGGCGACGATGATTTTCATAGTGAGTTCGTGGTGCGTGGTTCGAAGTTCGTGGCGCGCGGCTCTCTATGGACCACGAACTACGAACTACGAACCGGGTTTCTTAAATATCAAACATCCGTTCGTCCCCCCGAATCCGAACGAATTCGAAAGCGCGTACTCGATCTTCATCGGCCGCGCGTGATTGGGGACGTAATCCAGATCGCATTCCGGGTCGGGACATTGGTAATTGATGGTCGGCGGCGCCACCTGGTCGCGGATCGCGAGCACTGAAAGGCCGGCTTCGAGCCCGCCCGCGCCGCCCAGCAGATGGCCGGTCATCGATTTGGTCGAGCTGACCGCGACCTTCTTTGCGTAGTCGCCGAACACGCGCTTGATCGCGGTGGTCTCGATGCGGTCGCCCACTTCGGTCGAGGTGCCGTGTGCGTTGATGTAATCGATCTGCTGCGGCTCGATCCTTGCGTCGCGCAGCGCGTGGCGCATCACGCGATACGCGCCGTCGCCGTCTTCAGACGGAGAAGTGATGTGATACGCATCCGCCGACATTCCGTAGCCCACCAGCTCGGCGAGAATCGGCGCATTGCGCCGCCGCGCGTGTTCCAGTTCTTCGAGAATCAGGATTCCCGCGCCCTCGCCGATCACGAAGCCGTCGCGCATCTTGTCCCATGGCCGGCAGGCGCGCTGCGGCTCGTCGTTGCGCTGGGAAAGCGCGCGCATGGCGCCAAATCCGCCCACCGCCAGCGGAGTGATGCAGGCCTCAGTGCCGCCGCAGATCATCACATCCGCGTCGCCGTATTGGATGATCCGAAACGAATCGCCGATCGAATGCGCGCTGGTGGTGCAGGCCGTCGCGGTGGCCGAATTCGGCCCCTTCGCGCCGGTGCGGATGGAAACGTAGCCGGACGCGAGATTGATAATCGTCGCCGGAATGAAAAACGGCGACATGCGGGCGGGTCCTTTTTCGAGCAGAATCTTGTGCTCCCGCTCGATAATTTCAAATCCGCCGATGCCGCTGCCGATATACACGCCGGTGCGGTCGGACTCCTCGGGATTGACTTTGAAACCCGACGATTCGAGCGCAAATTCCGTCGCCGCGATGGCGAACTGAATGAAGCGCCCCATCTTCTTGATCTCTTTTTTCTCGATGTAGGCGCTGGGATCGAAGCCTTTCACCTCGCCCGCGATGCGGCACTTGAACGCGGCCGCGTCGAACTGCGTGATGGGTCCAATGCCATTGCGGCCCGCCTGGATCGCCTCCCAGACCGCTTCCGTGCCGATGCCCACCGAGGTCAGCAACCCGACTCCGGTAACTACAACTCTACGCTCTCGCACGCAATTCCCTAGGATTTCTTTTTCGACTCGATGTAGTCGATCGCGTCCTTGACGGTCTGGATCTTTTCCGCATCCTCGTCGGGGATATCGAGGTCGAAAGCTTCCTCGAACGCCATCACCAGCTCGACAATGTCAAGCGAGTCCGCGCCGAGATCATCGACGAAGCTGGCAGTGGGATCGACTTGCGCCTCGTCCACGCCGAGTTGTTCGACGATGATCTGCTTGACCTTCTGCTCAACAGACATGCATCCTCCCGGGATTCTTTTGGAACTCATTGATTCTACCCGGTTGAATCGTCGCAAGGCAAGCTCGCGCGCTCACCCGCCGTGACCGGCGGGGTTTATTCATGGTTGATTCCACAATGCGTCGCCAACCCCCCAGGTCATGGCGCGGGTTCCGCTTAGTCTGTACCGCTCGAGGCTGACCGCTGGATCAATCCGCCCGCGACACCCGAGCCTCCGCCGCCTGCGCCTCCGGGGTCCACGGATATCGCCAGATCACGCTCTCGTCGATATCGACCCCCAGGCCGGGCCCCCGCGGGACGATAAGGTCGCCGCGATCGATCGCCAGCGGCTGCTTCAAAATTTCCGTGGCGAGCGGGAACGGATAGGTGAAATCCCGCGGTCCGATCGCGTAGCACGGGTACTCCAGCCAGCGCACCACGCTTTCCGGCCAGCACACGCCCAGATGCGCGGCGGCGATGGTTTCAAGCGTCGTGCCGAAGCTTGAAAAAGTGAAGCGCAGCCCCGCGCGCGCGATGTCCGGAAACAGCCGCCGCGCGGTGGCGTAGCCGCCCTGCCAAACCAGATTCATCTGGACGTAATCGACCGCGCCGGACTGGATCAGATCCAGATAGCCCAGCTCGCTCGGCTCATGACGGCCCGCCGCAAGCGGCACCAGGTTCTGTTCCCTCAGCCGCGCGTAGGAATCGTGATCGGCGAAAGGCAACGGCTCCTCGAGAAATCGAATGCGCAGATCGCGCATTTGCGCCGCCAGATTCTCGATGCTCTCGCGCGAGTAGTTGCCGTCGCCCATGCACGACCATGCGGAGGCGTCCAGCATGACCTCCAGATCGGGACCGGCAAAGTCGCGCACCGCGCGCATGGCGTTCAGGTCCTCGTGGGCGCCTCTCCCCAGGCGCATCTTGAACGCGGCGAAGCCCGCCGCGCGAACCTCCAGCGCGTCGGCGACGTGCTCCCCGGGCGAGCGGAACAGGCCCGCGCTACCGTACAGCCGGATGCGTTCGCGGACGCGTCCGCCGATCAGCTCGCTCACCGGAACGCCGCGCGCCTTTCCGGCGAGGTCGTACAGGGCAACCTCGACGGCACTGTAGATGCGGCCCAGCGCGGCGTCCGAGCCCGCGCCTTGCTGGAAAACCGTACGCAGCGCGTCGGGGTCGGCCAGCTCGCGTCCGGTCAGGAACGGCGTGATGATGCGGTCGATGGCGTGCTTGGTGTCAAGCGTAGGCGGCGCGGGAGCGTAGCCCGCCAGTCCCTCATCGTTGACGACGCGCACCAGCAGGGCATCGCGTTTCAAACGGATGCGCTCGCCCGCATGCGAAGCCAGTCGCACAGGCTGGGGGAAGGGGAAGGACAGCAGATACGCTTCAACACCGGTAATCTTCATCGCGGAGCTTGGTCGCTTCAATTTTACACCGCGGCCGCAATCGGCACCGCAGCGGATCGCGTTGAGCAATCCCCGGCTGTATCATAGGGACGATGCCGCATGGCGCGCTCATCGGGGCATCCGCGGGTGTCCTGGCCGCCGCGGGAACTATGGCCTGGGCCGTCCGCGGACGATCCGCGACCGTCCTCGCCGCCTCCGTCCACCGCGGCGATCGATCGCGGCCCGCCATCGCCCTCACTTTCGACGACGGTCCCAGCGAATCCACGCCCGCGCTGCTCGAAATCCTCGCGGAACACGCCGTCCCCGCGACTTTCTTCATGTGCGGCCGCAACATCCGCCGCGCCCCGCAGATCGCGCGCGAGGTCGCGGCCGCGGGCCACGAAATCGGAAATCATACCGATTCGCACGCCTCTCTCCAGTTCCGCTCGCCGGAATTTATCTTCGGCGAGCTGGCGGTGGCGCAGGAAACCATTCGTTCCGTCACCGGACGCACCGCCACTCTTTTCCGCCCGCCGTACGGAGTCCGCTGGTTCGGATTGCGCGCCGCGCAGAGGCGGCTGGGGCTCACCGGCGTCATGTGGACCGTGATCGGCCGCGACTGGAAATGGCCGGCTTCGCGCATCGCGCGCCTGCTTCTGCGCAACGCGCGAAACGGCGCAATCATGTGCCTTCACGACGGCCGCGCCACCGAGCGCGCGCCCGATATCCGCCCCACGCTCGACGCGGTCGCCTACATCATTCCGTTGCTCAAGGAGCGGGGCTTCACGTTCCAGACGGTCACCGGCATTTTATGATGCCGCGCCGCGTCGCGATCACCGGCATCGGGGTCATTTCCGCGCTGGGCGCCGGGCGCGACCGCTTCTGGGATGCGCTCGCCGCCGGAAAAAGCGGAATCGCGCCGCTGGCGCTCGATTCGAACGTCTGCGTGCGATTTCCCAACGCCGCCCAGTTTCGCGATTACCGCGCCTCGGATTTCCTCGAACCGCGGGAGGCCGATCTGCTCGACCGTTTCGCGCAGTTCGCTCTGATCGCCGCGCGTGAAGCCGTCGCCGATTCGGGAATCGAATTCGACGCCGCGCTGGGCGAAAATTCGGCCGTCGTCACCGGTTCCTGCCTGGGCGGAAAATCCACCGAAGACGACGAATATCGCAACCTCTACGCGCGCAATGCCACGCGCTTTCCCCCGCTGGTGCTTCCCAAGGCCATGGCCAACGCCGGCGCCAGCCGCATTTCGCTCGAATTCGGCATCACCGGGCCGGCGTACACCATTTCGACCGCATGCTCCTCCGCCAACCACGCCATCGGGAACGCCTTCTGGATGGTGCGCGGCGGATCGGCGGAAGTCGCCATCGCGGGCGGCAGCGAAGCTCCGTTTGCGCCGGGCGTGATGAAAGCCTGGGAAGGGATGCGCGTGGTCTCGCCCGACACCTGCCGCCCCTTTTCGCGCGATCGCCGCGGATTGATCGTGGGTGAAGGCGCGGCCATGCTGGTGCTGGAGCCGCTCGATCGGGCCCGCGCCCGCGGCGCGCGCGTGTATGGCGAAATCGCCGGATTCGGCATGTCCTCGGATGCGTATCACCTCACCCATCCTCACTCGGCCGGCGCCGCCCGCGCCATGCGCGCCGCGCTGTGCGACGCCGCGCTCGCGCCCGAAGCCGTCGGATACGTGAACGCGCACGGCACTGGAACCGAAATCAACGATCCCACCGAGTGCGCCGCCCTGCGCCTGGTTTTCGCGGCCCACGCCGAACGTTTGCTGGTCAGCTCAACCAAATCGATGCACGGCCATGCGCTGGGAGCCGCCGGCGCGCTCGAAGCCGCCGCGACCTTGATGGCGCTCCATCACGGCCTCGTTCCGCCCACCGCCAATTTCACTCAACCCGACCCCGCCTGCGATCTCGACGTGGTCCCCAACCTCGCCCGTCCCGCCCAAATCGAGCATGCGATGTCGAATTCCTTCGCCTTCGGCGGCCTCAACGCGGTCCTCGTTTTTAAAGCGAGCGCGCGAGCGATATGATAGCGGTCGAGGTGAAGCAGAATGATCTTGTGCGATCTATGCGGCAACGCCAACGAGTGTTTCCACAAAGAGATTGAAGGCAGAATCTACGATATCTGCGCCGAATGCTGGACTCCGCTCGCCGAAAAATTGAAGGGGAAGGGCAGAGAAGTGAAGCCACGGGAGACGGTCTTTTTGCCGCCGCTGCCCGCTCAGCAGCCTGAAGCGCCATCCACACCCGACCCAGGCAAGCCTCCCAAAATCTGGGGCGGACTGCCGACGCGGCAGTAATCTTTAGTTCGCGCTCTCGACCGCGTAGTATCCCTTGCGCGCCTCGACCTTGTACTCTTTGTTATCCACCTTGATGTCGATCTTGTGATACGAGCCGTCCTTATTTGGATTGGGCGGCTGGTAACCGATCGAATACTGGCTGCGCAAATCGTTCTGCAAATCCTGGAAAATGTCGTCGAGCGAGTTGTGCCGGTCCACTTTATACACCCTCCCGCCGGTTTCGCTCGACATCTTGCGCAGATCCCCTTCGCCCATGCCGCCGCCCAGGTGAATCACCCCGAAGCCGCCGTAGGCCGCCGGGTCCTCGTAATCGATGCTGTAAATGATCGAATCGGATTTCTGCGCTTCCTCGATGGCCTTGTCGCGCGGCGTCTTGCTGCCCTCGTCCACGCCGTCGGTGATCAGAATCATCGCCTTGCGCCCGACCTCCATCTTCATCTTCTCGGTGGCCGCCAGATACACCGCATCGAACAGAACGGTGCCCGCCTGGCTCTGCTGTGTCGGGACGGGCCCCGGATGCAGTCCGCCCACCCCCACGCTCATGTGCAGTTGATTGAGCGCGTCCTGCAGCAGGCGCGGTGAGCTGGTGTCGTCCTGCAGCAGCTCGGCTTCGGTGCCGAACTGCATCAGAAACGCGAGATCTTTCTTGCGCAGCACCTTGGCGAAGAACTGCGATGCCGCGCGCCGCTCGTCGTCGACCAGCCGGCGCTGGCTGCCGCTGGTATCGACCATCATGCCAATGGTCAGCGGCAAGTCGGTTTCACGCGTGAAATACTTGATGTCCTGTTCTTTTCCGTCCTCGTAGATCTTGAAATCGCTCTTCTCAAGATTCCCCACGATGCCATTGGCCTTATTGCGCACCGTGCACAGGACGTTCACCAGGTTGACGTCCACCTTGATGGTCGGCGAGTCTTGCGGAAAAGCAGCGGGGGCCAGCGCCACGAGAATCGGCAGGATCTTCATAATTACAATGATAGATGCACGCGATTTGAATCGTGTTCCACATGTTTCGTCCATGAAGAAAGCCATCCATCATCTGAAAACCGCCGACCCCATCATGGCGTCCATTATTGAACGGGTTGGCGCTTACAAAATCGAATACCGCGAGCCGATTTTCCAGACGCTGGTGCGCTCGATCGTGTATCAGCAGTTGCACGGGAAGGCGGCCTCGACCATTTTCGGCCGCCTCAAGGACGCCGCCAAAGCCGATCCGCTGACGCCCGAGTCGATTCTCAAATTGCGCCCCGCGCGGATGCGGTCGCTGGGGCTATCGCCGCAAAAGTTGAAATACATTCGCGAGCTGGCCCGGTTGACGCGCAAAGGCGAGGTCGATTTCGCCGGTTGTGCGGCGCTCGAAGACGCCGCCGTGATTGAGCACCTGACGCGCGTCAAAGGCGTCGGCGTGTGGACCGTGCACATGTTCCTGATCTTCGCCCTGCGCCGTCCCGACGTTCTGCCCACCGGCGATCTGGGCGTGCGCGCGGCGATCAAGAAAGCCTACGGGCTCGCGGATCTGCCCAAGCCGGCCGAGATGGAACAGATCGCCGCGGCGTGGCGCCCGTATTGTTCCGTGGCGAGCTGGTACCTCTGGCGCAGCCTGGACAATTTCGGCGCGATGTGAAGCTGCCGGCTGGCCGGAATCGGGGCTGTCGGCCACGACGGGGGTTCGGGCCCCACGCATTTCGGAATCAACCGAGCTACATCTCCGTGATCAGAAGCTTTTGGGGCGAATGGGGGATGTCTTCCATCCGCGTCGATGCGAATCCTGCCTCACGGAATATTTGCGCCAGCTCGCGGAACGTATATGCCTGGCCGCCCTCCGTCGCCGCGAGCATGGTGAAGCTGAACGCGGCCGCCACCGGCGGAGAGACACGGTCGTCATTGGGAATGAACTCGACCGTGAGCACGCGCGCTCCGGGATTCAGCGCCGCGCGGATTTTCTTGAGCAGTCCCACGTTGGCTCGTTCGTCGAAATGGTGCATGAAATTAGGAACCAGGGCAACATCGAATCCCGCGCCGAAATCGACCTCGAAAGCGCTGCCGGGGATCGTGTGGTAGCGCTTGCCCACGCCGGCTTTCTCCGCGTTTTCGATGCCCACGCGCAGAACGTTTTGCCAGTCCACCGCGACCACCTGCGCCTCCGGGTTCCGCAGCGCGATAGCAATACCGAACATGCCGTGGCTCGAGGCGATGTCCAGCACTTTCATCTTGCCGCTCCGCTGGGACGCGATCGCCGCCACGGCCTGTGTGGCGGGGTAGACGATGGGCAGCATGTTTCTCGCGAATTCCACCCATAAGGGATGATCCGGTGTCATGCCGTCAGTCCCTTTAACCGCGCCCCCATTGCGCACGAAGGCCGCAACGTCCCGGTAACGGCCCAGGTTCATGTCGTTCAGCAGGAAATGATGCATCGTGCCGAGGTATGCGGGCGAGTGCCGGTTCAGGAAAGTCGCCGCATCCTGCGTCAGGCTGTAATTCTCGGCCGACCTGGTCAGGAGTCCGATCACGGTCAGGTAATCGCACAGAATGCGCATGCCGCGCTCGGACGCATGGGCGCGCGCGGCGAGTTCGGCGGCCGTGCTGGCGCCCTCGGCGATATGCGTAAACAGGTCCAGCTCGACGGCGCCCTTGAGCGCGAAGGATTGCTGAAATGCGTTGAATGTGGAAAAAATCCGCTCCGGGGTCGTCTCCGGCGAGAGTTGGGGTTGTGAAGCCATATCGAAATCATATGCCAGATCGCCGCGGCGCGGTGCTACCATACTTCGCGTGTTCTCCCGCCGCTTGCCATGGGATCAGGAACCCAATCCGTTGTCGCGCCTGCTCGAGCAGCGGCGCGCCGCGGGAGCGCCGCTGCTGGACCTCACCGAATCGAATCCGACGCGCGCGGGCATCACGTATCCGCGCGAAATCGCCGATGCGCTGGCCGATGAGCGCGCACTGCGCTACGATCCATCGCCGCGCGGGCTTGCGTCCGCGCGCGAGGCGGTCGCAAAATATTATGCGCAGCGGGGCAGGGAAGTTTCTCCGGACCAGATTCTGTTGACCGCCAGCACCAGCGAAGCTTACGCGTACCTGTTCAAGCTGCTGGCCGATCCGGGCGACGAAATTCTGACGCCGCGGCCCTCTTATCCTTTATTTGAATTTCTGGCCGGGCTCGAATCGGTCCAGGTGAAGCAGTATCCGCTGCGCTACGACGGCGCATGGCACGTCGATTTCGCGGCGCTGGAGAACATGATCGGCCCGCGCACCCGCGCGACTGTGGTGGTCAATCCGAACAATCCAACCGGATCGTTTCTGAAGCCGGAGGAATGCGAACGGCTGGCCGGGCTTGCGGCGGCGCGAAATATCGCGGTGCTTGCGGACGAAGTTTTTTCGGACTACGCATTCGACGGCCGCTCATGCCTGAGCTCGGGCGCCACGTTTGCGATGAGCGGGCTTTCCAAGATCGCGGGATTGCCGCAGATGAAGCTGGGGTGGATCGTGGTGAGCGATCGCGCGGCAATGGAGCGGCTGGAATTGATCGCCGACACGTATTTATCGGTAGCGACGCCGGTGCAGGTCGCGCTCCCCAAACTGCTCGAGCTTTCTGAAAGCGTGCGCGCACAGATTCGCGCCCGCACGCACGCCAATCTCGATGTTCTCAAGACTGCGCTGGAGCATTCCGAGTTTCACGTTCTGCATGTTGAGGGCGGATGGAATGCGGTGATCCAGGCGCCGCGCGTGCGCAGCGAGCAGGAATGGGCCATGATGCTGCTCGAAGGGCGCGGCGTGCTGGTGCAGCCGGGGTTCTTTTACGATTTCGAATCGGAAGCGTACCTGGTGGTGAGCCTGCTGACCGCGCCGGAGGTGTTCGAGGAAGGAGTCCGGCGGATACTATAGAAGTTGCTTGAAAAAGGGGACAGACTACTCTGTCCCGGTTTGCAAAGCATTGAGCGGTGAGGCGCGGCCGCAGTGGACCGAGCGGTCTGTCACCTTTTTCAAGCATCCTCACGAAACTTATGCAAAAACAAAAGACGCTCGCAGCGTTCAGCGCGGCCGTGCTCATTTTGGGGCAGCTCAGCCAACTGGCGGCGCAGCCAAAATTCGCGCTCACCATCGACAACATCATGCGCGGACCCGGCCTTTACGGCTATGAGCCGGCGGCGCTGCGCTGGTCGGGCGATTCGCAGCGCATCTACTTCCAATGGAAGCAGGCGAGCGATCCCATCGATCAGCCCATGGACACCTACGTGGTGAATCGCGACGGCTCGGGGCTTCGCAAGCTGAGCGACGAAGAAGCGCGCCTGGCTCCGCCGGTCGCGGGCGACCGCACGCGCGACCGCAAGAAAATCGTGTACGAGCAGGAGGGCGATCTGTTCCTCTACGATTTTTCGGCCGACAAAGCGCGGCGGCTGACCAAGACCTCCGAGACCGAGTCGAATCCGCGCTTCACGCGCGATGAAAAGCACGTGGCGTTCACGCGCGGCGGGAATCTGTACACCATGTCGCTCGAGGACGGGATGATCGAGCAAATGACCGACATCGTCGCGCCGGAAGCGCCTCCGACGCCAGCGACTGGCGGAGGACGGGGAGGACGCGGCGGCGCGCCGGTCGCCACCGAAGGCGAACAGGCGCGCGGAACCGCCAGCCAGGAGTTTTTGAAGAAGCAGGAACGCGAATTGATCGAGGTGGTCGCCGAACGCGCGAAGGTGCGCGAGGAGAATGAAGCGAAGCGCAAGAAGGAGAATCCGAGAAAGCCGTTCCAGCTTCAGGCGCGGCAGAGCGTGAATCGCCTGGAACTGTGTCCCGACGAGAGCTGCGTGATTGCCATGATCAGCGAGGGCGCGAACGGCGCGCGGCCGCAGAATGTACCCACCTACGTGAACGAATCCGCGTACACCGAGGACATCATCGGGCGCACCGACGTCGGCGACGTGCAGACGCGGCAGCGGCTGGCGGTCCTCAATGTGGTGAGCGGCGAGGCGAAGTGGGTCGAGCCGGAAGTGAGCGGCCGCGAGGTGCAGGTGCAGATGCCGCTGTGGAACGAGGCCGGAACCAAGGCTGTGTTCGTCGCGCGCGCGACCGATAATAAGGACCGCTGGATTCTGTCGCTCGATCCCACCACGGCAAAGACGCGCGTGGTCTTCACCGAGCACGATGACGCGTGGCTGGACGGTCCTGGCGCACAGACGCTGGGATGGTTGAAAAACGGGAATGAGATTTATTTTCAAAGCGAGCGTGACGGCTACGCGCATTTATATACGGTCGGATTCGACGGCGGGCAGCCGAAACAGCTCACTTCCGGAAAATTCGAGGTTACTTCCGTCGAATTATCAAACGACGGATCGCGATTTTATCTGACCACCAGCGAAGTTTCTCCCGCCGAGCGGCGATTTTACGAAATGAGTGTCGAGGGGGGCGCGCGAACCGAGATCACGCGGACCAGCGGCAATCATCGCGTGAGGCTTTCGCCGGATGAGAAGTGGATGGCCGATGTGTATTCTTACACCAACAAGCCGCCCGAACTGTTCGTCGCCGAAAATCATCCCGGAGCTGCGGAGGCCAAGCTGACCTCCTCGCCGGCGAAGGATTTTTCGGAATATCCGTGGCTCGATGTGCCCATCGTGCAGGTGCCGGCGCGCGACGGCGCGATGATCCCGGCGCATTTCTACAAGCCAGCCAACTACCGCCGAGGAGGTCCCGCGGTGATCTTCGTACATGGAGCGGGATACGTGCAAAACGTCGAGAAATGGTGGTCGGCGAACTATTCCCGCGAGTACATGTTCAACCAGTTTTTGATGCAGCACGGTTACCTGGTGCTGGACATGGATTATCGGGCGTCGTCGGGATACGGCCGCGACTGGCGCGTGGCGATCTACCGGCACATGGGCGGCAAGGATCTGGACGATAATGTGGACGGAGCCACGTGGCTGGTGGAGCAGGGAGCCGACCCCAAGCGGATCGGCATCTACGGCGGCAGCTATGGAGGGTTCATCACCCTGATGGCGATGTTCACCACTCCAGACGTCTTCGCGGCGGGCGCGGCGCTTCGGCCGGTGACGGACTGGGCGCATTATAACAACGGATATACCTCGAATATCCTGAATTTACCTCAGAAAGACGATGAGGCATACCGGAAATCGTCGCCGATTTATTATGCCAACGGACTCAAAGGTGCGCTGCTGATCTGCCATGGCATGGCGGATACCAACGTCTTTTTCCAGGATTCCGTCCGCCTGGTGCAGCGGCTGATCGAACTGCACAAGGAAAACTGGTCGATCGCGCCGTACCCGGTGGAAAACCACGGTTTCGTTCAGCCCTCGAGCTGGGCGGACGAATACAAGCGCATCTTCAACCTGTTTGAGACCAACCTGAAAAAGTGACGTATCTGTTTGTGTACGGAACGTTGCGGCGCGGCGAGCGCGCCGACGTGACCGGAAAGTGCGACGTGACATATGTGGGCGTGGCCCGCGCACGCGGGAAAATGTTCCGCGTCGAGGATCACCCTGGCATGGTCGCGTCGGATGATGCGTCGGACCAGGTCGTGGGCGAAGTGTATCGTCTCGAAAACGCGCCGCGGGCATGGCCCGTTCTCGACGAGTACGAGGGCGATGAATTCGAACGAACCATCACTTCGGTCCGCATGGATGACGGACAGGTCCTACAAGCCTGGGCGTATTTTTACCACGGAGATACTTCACAAAAAGATCGAATTTTATCCGGCGATTATCCGCGGCAATAAGCAGCCGTTTCATTTGTTTTTTTCCTGGAAGGATGTACTTACCTGCGTTAAACTTGAACCTCCGATCGGAGAGATTGTCTGTAAAAGTAGGAGGTATTTATCATGCCAGGGAAAGCAAGACCCATTCCTGAGGGTTATCATACCGTGACACCTTATTTGACCGTGCGTAATGCCGCGCGGGCGATCGATTTTTACAAACGCGCGTTCGGAGCGAAGGAGCTCAATCGCATGGAAGCGCCGCAGGGCAAGATCGGCCACGCGGAACTCAAGATCGGCGACTCGATCGTGATGCTGGCCGATGAAATGCCGGGCGCGGGGAATCGTTCGCCCGAATCGATCGGCGGAACGGGCAGCGGGATTTTTCTGTATGTGGACGATGTCGATACGGTGTACAACCAGGCGGTCACCGCGGGGGCCAAGGCGGACCAGCGCCCCGCTGATCAGTTCTGGGGCGACCGCTACGGCAAACTCACCGACCCATTCGGCCATTCCTGGTCGGTCGCCACGCACAAGGAAGACGTGGCTCCGGAGGAGATGCGCCGGCGCGCGCAGGAATTCATGAGCAAGCAGCACCAGCCGGTCGGGTGATTGTTTAGCGGCTCACGGCCGCCGGCTCACTGCGCGTGGCGATCTTCGCGATCTCACGCACGATCAGGTCGAGTTCTTCGTCTTTCGAGTAAAAATGCGGCGCGACGCGGATGCCGGCTCCGGGCCGGTAGTCGACCAGAAAGTCGCGCCGTACGAGCTCCCGCGTGACTTCCTGACCGTTGGGAACGTCGATCACGACGGTCCCGCCGCGTTGCGCGGCATCCTTCGGCGAATTTACGCGAAAACCCGCGTCTTCGGCGAGCGCCATCAATCGCGTCGTCTGGCGAACGGATTTTTCGCGGATTTTTTCGACGCCGATTTCATGGACGATTTCGTAGCCGGATCGCGCCGCGTACATCGCCGGCACATTCGGCGTGCCATTGAGGAAGCGCGCGATGCTCGAATCGTAATCGTGCTCCGAAGAAAACGCGAACGGCTCGCGATGCGCGGCCCATCCGGTGACGCGCGGACGAAGCTGCGGCCACAGGTCGCGCCGAACGTAGAGGTAACCAGCGCCGGGTCCGCCACATAGCCACTTAACAGACCCTCCCGTGGCGAAATCGACGCCGAGATCGCGCACATTTACCGGGACTGTTCCAGCGGATTGATACAGATCGGCGACGATCGTCGCGCCGACCTGGTGGGTTCGTTTCGTAATTTCGGCGAGGTCCTGAATGTAGGAGCTGCGGAACAGGACGTGGGAAACGGAAACCAGCGCGGTTTCCTCGTCGATGGCGGCGAGCATTCGATCGAGCGGGACCGTGATCCCGTCGGCCGAAGGGACCGTCACCACGCGCGCGCCGGATTGCTGATAAATGTATAAATTCGACGGAAAATTCATCCCTTCCGTCACGATTTTGTTGCGTTTCGCGGACCAGTCGAAGCAGCCGGTGACGATTGCCTGGCAAATGGACACGTTCTGCTGCATCACCACCTCGCCGGGTCCGGCGCCGATGATTTTGGCGACGAGATCGCCCACGGTGACGGGCATTTCCCACCAGCCTTCTTCCCAGGCGCGGATGCCGCGCGTATCCCATTCGTCGGCGTATTGCTGCAGGCGGTCGCGCGTGCGGCGGGGCATGGCGCCGAGCGAGTGGCTGATCAGGTAAACGGTGCGGTCGAGAATAGGAAACTCGGCGCGCCAGTTCAGGAGCGGATCGGAAGACATGACTGCTGTATAGCATAAACGGACGGGAATGCACACGTATCCTGCGGCGTGTGCATTCGCTCCGTCGTGCTTCGTTCTCGAAGGCGCCTCCACTGCCGTTTTCCCGCGACAGATTCGGGACGATCTACAACCCTCCATCGCTCAGGTCCCGCTGTGAAGCGCGCGGAGCTCTCCGATCCTTCTAGCGTTTTCGCGGGGAAGCTCGAGCACTTCCCGCGGTCGGCGAGACTGGACATCGACCGGCGACGCCAATCCTCTCTCGCTTCGAGGTTAAGGCGCCCGGGCCGGCCGCGCGTTCGGCTGAACTGGGAAGTGACTGAGGAATCTGGAAAAATAAGGCTGGGGAAACACGCGAATGCGCTCGGTGCGAGGGTCGTTTTCGGTTCTGGTGCTGTACGATGTCGCCGAACAGGTGAATCTGGAGCGGCTGCGGGAGATTCTGGGCGCGCAGCCGCCGGGGCGCGAGCCGAGCTTCAAGCATCCGGCGCCCGAATATGTGCGCTTCGAGCGGCCTCCGGTGGTGGAGTATCTGGACCCAGTGACGCTTTCCAGCGGCGAACAGTTTTTGAGCCGCGTGAAATATTTCGCCTATGGCGTGGTGAGTGTGGAGCTGGAACTGCCCTTCGAGTCGGGCTGGCAGGAGTTGGTGAGCCTGTCCAGCCGATGGATCGCGTCGCCGGAAACGGAGAAATGCACGCTGGAGGTGATTCAGGCGCGGTTGAAGCGCGTCGCCGATGCGCTGGTGCAGCCGTATCCCAAGTGGCTGAGCGAGGATTATTACGTGATTAATCTGCGCGAGTCGCGGGACGAGAACGGAAATCCGCTTTCGGCGGCGGCCCTGGTGGCGCGGCATGGGGAGGAGATCGCGTGCATCGTGCGCGGCGAATCGGGACCGCTTTCCGATAGCGAGCGCGCCGACGTTTTGCAATCCAGCATGTCGTATTATCCGACCGATCTGCTGGTGGTGGGCTGGGTGGCGGCGCTGGTGTACGACACGGCGGAGGGCGCGGTGCCGGCGATCCAGCTGCTCGAATACGCCAACACGCAGTTGCTGGAGTTCCGGCACTACGACGAGGTGCTGACGCGGATTCTCGAAAATGTTTACAAGGCGCTGGAGCGCCGGGAGGGTCCGTTCCGGCATTGGGGGATGGCGCGGCGCGCGGCGAGCCTGAATACCGTGCGGCTGGAAGTAACGGAGCTGACCGAGCGCACCGACAACGCGATCAAGTTCCTGGGCGACATGTTCTACGCACGCGCATACCGCATGGCCGCGACGCGCGTGGGGGTGCCGGATTACCGCAACCTGGTGGAGCGCAAGCTGAGGATCGCGGCGGACTTGTATCAATCCATGGTGAATGAGTTTTACCAGGCGCGGTCGTTTTTGCTGGAGGTGCTGGTGGTGGCGATCTTGGTGATCGAGCTGGTGGATATATTCGTGCGGGCGCTGTGAAAGGCGTGAACGCCACGATCTTTGAGCGATAGTAACCTTCAAGCAGGGATGGCTCGCCAATTCAAGGTCATCGTGGAGAAGCACGTGGACGGCTAAGTCGCCTACTCGCTGGGGCTCAAGGGTGTGGTCGCCGGTGAAGGCGATACCTACGAAGAGGCCCTTGCGGACGTGAAATCCGCGATCCGATTCCACGTCGAAACCTTCGGCGACCAAGCGCTGCCCGAGGATAGCGCGCTGATCGAAGCCTTCATCGCTCAGCCTGACGGCCAAGTTCCCGGTCGACGCGCCAACTTGCATTTCGCAATGTTGCGAATAGACTGGGATCGAGTCCCCAAGACCAGAGTCGCCCTCTACCGAGCGGAAGACGGATCATGCCCGTTCATCGATTGGTTCGACAAGTTACCGGCGAAAGTCCAGGACAAGTGCTACCTCCGTTTGGAGCGCTGCGCGAGATGGGCCACGAACTGCGGCGGCCCGAATCGGACTTCCTGCGCGACGGCATCTACGAACTGCGAGTCAGCCTGGGAGGCGTTCACCACCGGATCCTGTACTTCTTCCACGGCGCGACCGCAGCCGTGGTCTCTCACGGTCTTGAGAAAGAGCGGGTGGTCCCGCCTGTTCCCGCGGAGGACGACACGGCATGGGACGGGCTCGACAGCCTTATCAACGAGCAGGGTGGGCCACCACCTGTTTTTCCGAGAGTTGCACGACGCGCATCGGTCATCTGCCGCCTTGAGGATGCCGAGTACGAAGGTCGTGGGGGTTTGACTCAGCGATAAGCTTCGCGTCGATGCCGGACGCCGGTGATTTCTATCGTGGTCTCGTTCCCCTGGTCGAAGAAGACTCGGTAGTCGCTACAGCGGAGGCGAAAGCCGGTTTGCGGCGGTTTAAGTTTTTTCACATCGCCAGTGCGGTTGGAGAGGTAACGGTCGATGCAATGGAGAATCTGAATTGCGGTCTCTCGATCGATGGCCCTCAGATCGGCACGGGCTTCTGGCGACCAGTTGACAACAATGCGCTCGAAGGCGGCGTCTTCGCTCACTGCTTGAGGCCGAATTCCCGCAGGATCTCATCGTGAGGGATGCCCTCACCACGAGCGAGTGAAGCGCGGGCGCGGTCAAGCGCAGTGGCCGTGTCTGGCGTGACGTCTTCCTCTTCCACTTCAGCGAGCGCGAGCGAGCGGGCCAAGGGCTCCACCATGACTTCGAGCAAACTGCGGACGGCATTCAGCTTTTCGGCTGGCAGCGCATCCAGCAATGCGTGGGCCCGTCGGCGATCCTGATCGAGATTCGGTTCCATCGCTGTGCTCTTAGCGCTGATTCCATTTTACGCGATTTGTTGACGAACACCCCTGTGGGCATGCTTGCGGGATAACCTGCCCCCAGATCTGATGTCAGGAAGGAGGTAGCGCGTTCCCCGGTCGGTAGATTGTTGGGCCGCCCCAGTCGAAAACGGTAAGCCGAAGGGAATTCGCTGTTCGCACAAGGAAGGGCGGCAACACGTCTTCCACCCGCGACCAGATCATGCGCCATGTGGAAGAGCGCGAGCATTTTCGTAAGTCTATGTTTTATTGGAGTTTTGGGTTGGTGGACCTGGTGAGATTCGAACTCACGACCTCTTCCATGCCATGGAAGCGCGCTCCCAACTGCGCCACAGGCCCGCGTTGCCAATATAGCAGGCGCCTGAGCGACGCTGCAATGAGGCTGAGGGCGAGATATACGGATACACTGGCGGTATGGATCGAAATCAGGCGTGGGCGACGGTTTGCGAGTTCGTCAAATCGGAGAGCCTGCGCAAACACATGCTGGCTGTGGAGGCGTGCGTCACCGCTTACGCCCGCAAATTCGGCGAGGACGAACAGAAATGGGCCGTCACGGCGCTGCTGCACGACTTCGACTGGGAGATTCATCCCGAAGCTCCGGACCATCCCATGAAAGGCGAGCCGATTCTCGCCGGGCGCGGAGTTTCTGAAGAGATCCGGCGCGCGATTTTATCGCATGCCAATTACAGCGGCGTGGCGCGAGTGTCGCAGCTCGAAAAAACGCTGTTCGCCTGCGATGAGCTGGCGGGATTCTTGACCGCGTGCTCGTATGTCAAGCCGGGGCGCAGCATTCACGAAGTGGAGGTGAAGAGCGTGCGTAGAAAAATGAAGGACAAGGCGTTCGCTCGCAACGTGAATCGCGAGGACATTGTCAACGGCGCGGCCGAGCTCGGCGTGGATCTGGACGAGCATATCGAGTTCTGCATTCGCGCGATGCAGGCGCACGCGGAAGAGTTGGGGCTTGCCGGGAACGCCGCTGGCGCTGCGCAATGACCCGACTGGCGTCGATCTTCGCCGCGGTGAGCATGCTCGCCGCCGGAAAAATTACGCGGGCGGGGTTTGGAAGCATGCCGGACGGCACGGCGGTCGCGATTTTCACGCTGACCAATCGCAACGGCGTCCAGGCGCGCATCGCGACTTACGGCGGACGCGTGGTGTCGATTCGAGTGCCGGATCGCAAGGGGTCGCTGGGCGAGGTGGTGCTCGGGTTCGATTCTGTGAAGGAATATCTGCGCAATCCGAGTCCGTTCTTCGGCGCGCTGGTGGGGCGTTATGCGAACCGGATCGGCGGGGCGCGGTTCGCGTTGAATGGGGTCGAGTATAAGCTCGAGAACAACGACGGCGCGAACATGTTGCACGGAGGATCGTACGGGTTCGATAAAGCGCTGTGGAAGGCGCGCGAGCTGGGCGATGGCGGGCTGGAGCTCACGCACGTGAGCAAGGACGGGGACGAAGGTTTTCCCGGCGATTTGACGGCAGTGGTGACGTATCACCTGACCGACGCGAACGAGCTGCGCATCGAGTATCGCGCGAGCGCGGAAAAAACGACGGTGGTGAATCTCACCAATCACTCGTATTTCAATCTGCGCGGATCGGGCGATGTGCTGGGGCACGTGGTGATGCTGAACGCGGACCGGTTCACGCCCGTGGACGCCGGGCTGATTCCGACGGGAGAGATTCGTTCCGTCGACGGGACTCCGTTCGATTTTCGAAAACCGGTGGCGATCGGGGCGCGGATCGAGCAGGACGACGAGCAGTTGAAACGCGGCAAGGGGTACGATCACAACTTCGTGCTGAACGGATCGGGATTGCGGCTGGCGGCGCGAGTGGAAGAGCCGTCGACGGGGCGCGTGCTGGAGGTGATGACGGATCAGCCGGGCGTTCAGTTTTACAGCGGCAATTTTCTGGATGGGAGCATGCGCGGACACGCCGGCGTGGTGTACGGGCGCCGCTCGGGGTTTTGCCTGGAGACGCAGCATTTTCCTGATTCGCCGAACAAGCCGCAGTTTCCCTCGACGGTGCTCAATCCGGGTGCGGAGTTTCGCAGCGTGACGATTTACAAGTTTTCCGCCAGCCGTTAGGATGCGGCTTCCTACTTTCTGGCTGCGGCAGCCTGGTCGGGGCCGACCCGGCCGATTTCGATGGACGCGATGTAATAATTTTCGGGGCGGGTGGGCGCGCCGGCCATGCGGCGCATCATGGCGAGCTGGCCTACGTGGGTGAGCGCGTCAGCGATGGGTCCCTGCAGCAGGCGTTCGAGCGGCGCCTGGAGCGGGTCACCCGAGACGATTAGCGCATCGATCGCGGAGAGTCCGTCGTAGAAGCGCCGCGTTTCGTGCTCCCAGCCTTGCGGCGCCGCGACGCGCCACTCGCTCGAGCCGCGCAGCATTCTGAGCGTCCAGTCGAACAGGTCGCCGATGTGCGCCAGCAAATCCACCGGCGTTTTCCCGGTTGCATCGAAGCGCGCGAAGCTTTCCGGCGCGTCGCGGATGGTTTTGCCGCCGCGATAGGCGAGGGTGGCGAGCGTGTGACGAAACAGGTCGCGATCAGTCATTGATTCCGTATCCTTATTGATTATTCTTCTTGTCGATCGGCGGATCGGTGGGGCGCAGCAGCGTGGGAGCTTTCCTCTTGTTCTTGTCCTGCGCCTCTTTCTTCGCCGCTTCCTTTTTCTCGTCGGGAGTCATGAGGGCTTCGCGCTCGGCTTTGTCCTGCTTCTCGTGCGCGTCGACTTCGGCGGCGCGCTCGCCCAGATCCTCACGCGAGAGGTCGAAGCTGTCCTGGGTGGTATCGACGGCTTCCTTGAGTACGAAATCGTAGCGCGCGATGTCCTTGGGCTGCGCGGCGTCGATTTTTTGCAGCTTGGCGAGCATTTCCTTTTCCGCCGTGGTCAGGGCGTTCATGGCCGGCTTGATGTCCACGTGGCGATGCAGCGCGTCGTCGGCGACGGTGTCGATGGCGTCGATGATGTGGCCGTAATCCTCCAGCAGATCGTGGATCATGGCGCTGCGTCCGGGCTTGTCCTTGGAAAGAAGCTGATCCACCTGGTCCAGGCGCTGGCGCGCGAAGTGGATGTACAGCTTGATGCGCTGGTTGGGTTCCTGCACATCGCGGATCTGGTCGGCTTCATCGGTGGTGAGGAAATCGCGGTCCTGTGCGAACGCCGGCAGGGAGCAGGCGGCGAGGAAGAGAACGATGGGAAATCGCATAACACCTCTACTTCTTTTTCATGATCCCATTCAACAAATTATCATTCACGGCGGCCACGCGGTCGCGGACTTTTTCGACGCTCGGGCGCAGGTCGAAATCGACCATCTGGTGGAACCCGTCCAGACGGCGCAGCATTTCGCGCGTGCGCTGCTCGGCTTTCTTGAATCCTTTGTCGCGGCGCGGATTCTTGCCGCTGGCGGAAAGCGATTCGTAGGAAAGTTCGACGGAGTCGGCGACCTCGGTGAGCGCGGCCTGCATCTTTTCGATCTGGCCGGCCTTGTAGGCGTCCTCGGCCGTGTCGATGGCGTTGTTGGCGTTGTCGAGCGCGAGCTCGCTGCGGCGCTCCGGGTTGGGCTCATCGCGGATGGATTTGAGATCCTGCGCGAAGGCGCCGAGGGCCAGAAAAATGAGGAGCGCGTAGCGCATATCAGTGACGCTTCATCTCATCCTGAATGATCCGGGACCGCTGCCGGGCCTGGAACTCTTCATTGGGACTTTTTCCGTTGCTATTGTCCAGAAAAAGTTTGTAATTTGCCAGCGCTTCCTTGAGCTGGTGCAGATGATCGTAGGAAATGGCGCGCAGGAAATAATGCGCGGGAGTTTCGCCGCCAAGCGCGCGCACGCGATCGAGCGCGGCGAGCGCCTGAGGATAATCGCCGGCGGTGACCAGGACGCCGGTCAGCTCATTCCACGGTTGCAGGTCACCGGGCTTGAGTTTGGACGCGGCGAGAAACTGCTCGGCCGCTTCGGGGAATTTTCGCTGATCGCGCAACAGGCGGCCGTAATACATGCGCAGGTCGAAATCGCCGGGCTGCTCGGCGAGGGCCTGCGCGACCAGCGGGATGGCTTTTTCAGGATGCTTGTCTTTCGCGTAGGCCTGCGCGAGCGCGACGCGGTTGGCGGACGTCGGCGATTTCGCCACCGACGCTTCGAGCGCGGGAATCGCATCGGCGGCGTCGCCCGAGTCGAGCATGAGGGCGCCCAAACGCTCCTGCGCGCCGGGGTCGGCGGGGAACTCGCGGTAGATGGCGATCGCGGGCGCGGGCTGATGCGCCTGCTCGTACAGTTCCGCAAGCTGGAGCAGGAAAGACTTGTAAGCGGGGTCGAGCGAGGCGGCTTTGCGGTAATGCGGTTCGGCCTGCGCAAGCTGATTCTGGCGCGCGAGCGATTCGCCCAACCCGAATTCGGCCGAGGCGGAGGACGGATTCAATTCGAGCGCCGCGGCGTAGGCCGATTGTGCTTCGGCGAACTGGCCGCGATCGAACAACGCCTGCGCATAGTAATATGCGGGGCGAAATTCCTTGGGTTTCTGGCCGGCCGCGTTTTTGAGCAGCGGCAGCGCGGAGGCGGCGTCCTTCATGCGCAGCAGGGAAATGCCTTCGTTCAGCTCGGCTTCGTACAATCCGGGTTTCAGCTCCAGGGTGGATTTATACTGCGCGACTGCGTCGGCGTCTTTTCCGAGCAGACTGTAGGCGAGCGCCAAATGAAAATGCGCGGCGTAGTCTTTCGGGTCGGCCGCCACGGCCTTGGTGAACAGATCGGCCGCGGATTGATATTGCTTCGCGTCGAGCGCTTTGATGCCGTCGCCCTGGTAATCGGGCGCCTGGGCGAGCAACACAGCGAGCAGAAACCACATACTCTCTTTCGATTCTATCGGAGACGCGCGGGTCGAATGAAGACGGATTCACAGCGCATTCACGTTTATTCACGTTCATGAACGGCTGAACACTCTGCGCCCGCCCATGTAGGTTTCGAGCACCTCGACGCCGGAAGGGTCCAGGCGGAAGCGGACGATGTCGCCTCGCTCACCGGGGCGCAGGGCGCGCTGGCGCGAGACGATCCGGCCGACGCGCGCCGGATTCACCGTCGCCATGGCGACCGCTTCGATGAGCGTCAGGCCCGCGATCCGCATCACGTTCGCGATGGCGCGATCCATGCGCAGGCTCGATCCGGCCAGGCGCGTGCCGCCGCGCAGTACTACGCGGCCGTCTTCGCGCAGCTCCACCGGCACTTCGCCCAGCTCGTAAAGTCCTGGAGGGCACATGGCCGGCATCACCGCGTCGGTGATCAGAATGGAGCGCTCCACGCCCTTGGCACGCAGCGCGGTGCGGAAATAATCGTTGTCCAGATGGATTCCGTCGGCGATGAAGCTCGCGGCCAGGCGGTCTTCGGCGAGTTGGGTCCACAGATAATTCGGAAATTTGGGAAGCGTCGCGTGGCCGGCGTTGCCCAGGTGCGTGGAGAGCGTGGCGCCGGCCGAGACCGCGTCGCGGATCTGCGCGGGAGTCGCACCGGTGTGGCCGATGCTGATCACTACGCCTACCGCGGTCACCTTCTCGATATAGCGCATGGCGCCGGGCCATTCCGGCGCGAGCGTGATCAGCCGCACGTTACCCTTCGCGGCTTCCTGCCAGCGATGGAATTCGTCCATGTCGGGCGCGCGCACCCATTTTTTGGGATGCGCGCCGCGCGGGCCGTCGTCGGGCGAGATGTGCGGGCCTTCGACGTGAAACGCTTCCATGGCCGCGCCGTCTTCAAGCGACTCGCGTGCCGCGGCGAGATTGCGCAGCGCCGCCAGCATGTGGTCGGGAGGGCCAGTGATCACAGTGGGGAAGAAGCGCGTCACGCCGGTCGAGAAAACCGCGCGAATGGAGCGCGCGATCTGGTCGTGCGCGGCCGCGGGCAAGTTGTAGTCGACGCCGGCGAAGCCGTTGAGCTGGAGATCGATGAATCCAGGCGCGATATTCACATCGTCGCCGGCTTCGAGCAGCGGATCGACGTGCGTGATCACGCTATCGAACTCAATTTCCACGAGTTCGCCGTTGGACGAATTATAGCCGCTACATTTCACTGCGGTCCTGATTTTTTCACAGTATACTCACAACGCCGGTCGCGTATGTGGCGGGAAAGCCTGCGCAAAAGATCTGTTGAAATCGCGAAATAAGGTCTGGACCTCCGCGTCAGGGCTTGGTACAAATGCTGGAAGATTCTGCGCGGAACTGGGCTGGTGTGTCAGTCTCGGGGGAGGTGGCCACGTAGTTCAGTTCCCGCGGAAGCTTTAGCGAATCAGGCTTTACCTTCCGGCCCCCACCGGCTGCGCCACTGGCGACAGCCAGCCGAAGCGATCGGGCACGCGACCCTCCACGATCGCAAAAAACTCGCGCTGCAGCTTTTCGGTGATGGGGCCTCTCTTGCCTTTACCGATCTGAATGCGGTCGACCGAGCGAATCGGCGTCACTTCCGCCGCGGTTCCACAGAAAAACACCTCGTCGGCGATGTACAGGGCTTCGCGCGGGATCAGCGCTTCGGTTACCGGAATTCCCATCGACTGGGCGAGTTGAATCAGCGTGTCGCGCGTGATGCCGGGCAGCACGCTTGCGCCGAGCGGCGGCGTGGTGATCTTTCCGTCGCGCACCAGGAACAGATTTTCGCCCGAACCTTCGCTCACATATCCGGCGGCGTCGAGCGCGATGCCTTCGGCGTACCCGTTGACCGCGGCCTCCATGCGGATCAACTGCGAGTTCATGTAATTGGCGCCGGCCTTGGAGAGCGCGGGAAGCGTGTTGGGCGCCATGCGCGTCCAGCTCGAGACGCACACGTCGATGCCGTTTTCCAAGCCCTCGTCGCCCAGGTACTTGCCCCACTCCCAGCACGCGATGTAGGTTTCGATGGGATTGTCCTGGGTGGGCAGGACGCTCACGTTGCCGTAGCCGCGGATCACCAGCGGGCGGAGGTAACAGGCCTCCATCTTGTTGGCGCGGACCAGCTCGCTCA
>DATJVN010000152.1:0-24771 GCA_035501755.1 Bryobacteraceae bacterium
GCGCGCGACCTCGGCGACTTCTTCGGCCAGCGCGGCGACGCGCGCCGGGTCGATGCCGAACGAACCCTGGCCGGCCATCACCTCGCCGCTGAGCTTGAGAAGGACTCGGGAGTACTTGCGCATATTTCATGGCCGCGAATGAACGCAAATGAAAATTCGCGTTTATTTACGTTCATTCGCGGCTAACTTTACTCCATCGCCGTGTCGCCGACTTTGAAGCGCACGAAGCGCGAGACCGAGATGTTTTCGCCCAGCTTGGCGATTTTGGTCTTGATCAGATCGGCCACCGTGGTCGTGTTTTCCTTGATAAACGGCTGCTCGTACAGGCACACCTCTTCGTAGAACTTGGCGAGGCGGCCTTCGACGATCTTGTCCACCATTTTTTCCGGCTTCCCTTCGCCGAGCGCACGCGCGCGCTGGATGTCGCGCTCCTTTTCGAGCACCGCGGAGGTCACGTCCTCCTTGCGGATGAACTGCGGATCGGCTGCGGCCACCTGCATCGCCAGGTCGTGCACCAGTTCCTGAAAATCCTCGGTGCGCGCGACGAAATCGGATTCGCAGTTGACCTCGATCAGAACGCCGAGCTGCGCGCCCGGATGAATATAGCTCGCAATCACGCCCTGTTTGGTCGAGCGGGCGGATTTTTTCGACGCCGACGCAATGCCCCGCTTGCGCAGGATGACTTCGGCTTCGGCGATATCACCCCTGGCCTCGGTGAGTGCGCTCTTGCATTCCATCATTCCCGCTCCGGTCCGGTCGCGGAGCTGTTTTACGAGTTGTGCACTGATCTCCATAAAGTCCTTGGGGCGGTGAATGAACGCGAATCCGCCATTCACGTTTATGGACGTTCATTCACGGCCAATCAATCTTACGAATTGCGCGTTGAAACTTCTTCGGGCGCCTCTTCCGATGCCGCGCCCTTCTTGGGCAACGACACCGACGGCAGATCCTCGTCCGGCATGCTCTCGCTCATGAGCTGCTCGGCGTACTTGGGATCGACGTATTGCGCGTACTCCGGGATCTCCTCCACCGGAGTCTCGTCGCCGCTGATGATCTTTTCGGCGGCGAAATCCTGCTCGGTCGCAAGCTGGCGTCCCTCGACCACCGCGTCGGAGATTTTATTCGTGAACAGCCGGATGGCGCGCAGCGCGTCGTCGTTGCCGGGAATCACGTAATCGACTTTGTCCGGATCGCAGTTGGTGTCCACCACCGCGACCACCGGAATGCCGAGCTTGCGCGCTTCCTCCACCGCGATCGCCTCTTTGTTCGAATCGATCACGAACAGGATGTCCGGCAGGCCGTTCATTTCCTTGATGCCGGCCAGGTTCTGGTTCAGATGCTTGCGCTCGCGCTCCAGGCGGATGATTTCCTTCTTGGCGCGACCGTCCCAATTGCCCTCGGCGGCCATGCCGTCGAGGTCCTTCAGACGCTTGATCGACCGCTGCACCGTGCTCATGTTGGTGAGCAGGCCGCCCAGCCAGCGCTGGTTGACGTAGAACTGCTGGCAGCGCAGCGCTTCTTCCGAAATCGCTTCCTGCGCCTGGCGCTTGGTTCCGACGAACAGAACGGTCTTGCCCTGCGCGGCCATTTCGCCCACGAAGCGCATCGCGTCCTTGAAAAGCTTCAGCGTTTTTTGCAGATCTATGATGTAGATCCCATTGCGTTCGCCAAAGATGTACTCCTTCATCTTTGGATTCCAGCGCTTGGTCTGGTGCCCGAAATGAACGCCTGCTTCGAGCAATTCCTTCATGCTGATCGACGGCAGAAAAAACCTCCTTTAAGGTCAGGTTGAAGCCGCTCCACGCCCAAGTCGGAATTTGTGGAGCCGGCTGAGTTGATATGAGGGCCGACCATCACCGTCAGCCCTAAAAAAGGGACCGTTCTCTCCAACGCTTCTGCGCCAGAGGCGCGCTGGCTGCCACGCGAGTGGCTGGCTAGCGTTTGGAGAACTGGAAGCGTTTGCGAGCGCCTTTCTGACCGTACTTCTTGCGCTCGTGCTGGCGCGGGTCGCGCGTCAGCAGTCCCAGACCCTTGAGCTTGGCGCGCAGCTCGGAGTTGAACTCCAGCAGCGCGCGCGCGATGCCGAGCTTCGCGGCCCCCGCCTGCCCCGACATCCCGCCGCCATCGGTGGTGATGAGAATGTCGAACTTGTCGGCAGTTTCGGTGGCCAGCAGCGGCTGCCGCACGATAGCGCGCGCCGCTTCGCTCGGAAAATAATTTTCGAACGCGCGACCGTTCACCGTGATCACGCCCTTGCCGGACCGCAGAAATACGCGCGCGACGGCCGTCTTCCTGCGTCCGGTACCCAGATGTTGAACTAACGCCACCTTTTAAGAAATCTCCTGTTCAGACCGCGAGCGCGACTGGCTTTTGGGCATCGTGCGGATGCTTGGGCCCGGCGTAGACCTTCAATTTCCGGTACATCTGTTTGCCGAGCTTAGTCTTGGGCAGCATGCCCTGGATCGCCTCTTCCAGCATTCTGGTTGGACGAGTCTCCCGCACCGTGCGCGCCCTGGTTTCGGTCAAGCCGCCGGGATAACCCGAATGGCGGCGATAAATTTTCTGCTCCTCTTTGCGGCCGGTGAGCCGGATCCTGGCGGCGTTGACCACCACCACATGATCGCCCGTATCGAGGAACGGCGTATAACGGGGCTTATGTTTGCCCATCAGCACCCGCGCGGCTTTCGACGCCACACGGCCCAGAACGGCGTCCTCGGCATCGATCAGATGCCACTCGCGCACGATCGAGTCGGCCGATGGAATTGCGGTTTTCATGCAGACAGACCTTCCCTCATCTCTTCTTAACCTTCCCAGATTAACGAATCGGCCGGGAAGCTGTCAAACCGAAAGTTTCGTCATCATTCGCATGGCAGGAACCATACTCTTTTCACGCCGGCGTGTACAGACCCATGGCTTTCTTAACAGCTTCAACCGTCGCGTCGGCAATCGGCGTGATGCGCTCGGCGCCGTCGGCCAGAACGCGCGCCACGTAGCCGCGCTCATTCATGATTTCGTGGAATCGCTTCTGCACCGGCTCGAGCGCCGTGATCACGGCTTCCGCCACGCGTTTTTTCAGATCGCCGTAGCGCAACCCCGAAAACTGTGCGCGCACTTCGGCGTCCGATGATCCGCTGAACGCCTGATAGATCGCCAGCAGATTCTGCACGCCCGCGCCCAACTGCTCGAAATCAACGGCCGGACTGGAATCCGTGGTCGCGCGCAGAATTTTTTTGCGAATCACCTCCGGCGGATCAAGCAGGCTCACCGCGTGCCCGCTTCCCGGAACCGACTTGCTCATCTTTTTTTCCGGATCGTCGAGACCCATCACGCGCGCGCCCACGCTGGGCAGGTGCGTTTCCGGCATCACGAACGTTTCCCCGTACAGCGAATTGAAGCGCTGCGCGATGTCGCGGGTGAGCTCGACGTGCTGCCGCTGATCTTCGCCAACGGGAACGATCGCGGCATTATATAAAAGGATGTCGGCGGCCATCAGCACCGGGTATTGCAGCAGCCCATCGCCGACCGTCTCCTGCGCGCCTGCTTTCGCCTTGTACTGCGTCATCCGTTCCAGCCAGCCGACCGGAGTGACGCACGTCAGCATCCACGCGAGTTCGGCATGCGCCGGAATCGCCGATTGCACGACCACAGCCGAATGCTGAGGATCGATGCCGACCGCCAGCAGCATCGCGGCCAGCTCCTCGATTTTGGCGCGCAGCTCTTTGGGATCCTGGTAAAGTGTGACGGCGTGCAGGTCGACGATGCAGTAGATGCTTTCGTAATCGTATTGAATGCGCGCCCAATGCTTGAGCGCGCCCAGATAGTTTCCGATGTGCGGGCTGCCGGTGGGTTGAATGCCGGAGAAGACTCGTTTCATGCTGTGAAGAAGAGGGAATTCTCATCGTAAACGAACTGCGTATCGAAAAGTGGGTCTACGGCGGCGAAGGGCTGGCGCGGCTGGACGGACGCGTGGTGCTCACGCCGTTCGTCCTACCGGGAGAACTCGCGCGCGTCGAGATGGGCGACGGCGTCCACGCCGAACTTCTGGAAATCGTCGAACCGGCGCCGGAGCGCATCGCGCCTCCCTGCCCGGTCTTCGCGAAATGCGGCGGGTGCCATTATCAGCACGCGCCTTACGAATTCCAGCTCGCTCGCAAGGTGGAAATTCTGCGCGAGCAACTGCGGCGCGTTGGCAAGATCGATTATCCGGGCGAAATCGCCGTCATCAGCGGACCCCCGTTCGGCTATCGCAACCGCTCGCAATTTCACATCGCGAACGGCGAGATCGGGTATCTCGCCGCGCGCTCGCACGAATTAATTCCGCTAACAGGCGAGTGCCCGATTTCATCGCCGCGGGTGAACCAGGCGCTCGCCATGCTGCGCGACCGGATGAGCGATCCGCGCTTTCCGCGTTTCGTTCGCGAAATCGAGGTGTTCACCAACGAAACCGAGGTACAGATCAACGCGCTCGAATCGGACCGTCCCGTCGCGCGGCGGTTTTATGAATGGATGGAATCGACGGGCGCGCTCGATTATGCGGGGTTTCGCGTCAGTCCGCGATCGTTTTTCCAGGCGAACCGGTTTCTGATCGATGCGCTGGCGGATGCCGCGGTCGAGGGTGCCGCAGGCGAAACGGCGCTCGATCTATACGCGGGCGCGGGCCTGTTCGCGCGGCGCATGAAACACAAGTTCGAGCGCGTGACCGCAGTCGAATCCGGCGCGAGCGCGGTCCGCGACCTCGAAACGAACGTCCCCGGCGCGACGGTCGAGCACGCGCGCGTCGAGGATTATTTAGAAAACCTCGACAAGGCGCCGGATTTCGTTTTGGCGGACCCTCCGCGCACGGGGCTGGGTAAAACCGTCACGGCGCATCTCGCGCGGCTGGCGCCACCCCGGATCACCATCGTCTCCTGCGACCCGGCTACGCTCGCGCGCGATCTGGCGGCGCTCAGCGCGTACCGAATCGAGCGCATCACGCTGATCGATCTTTTCCCGCAGACCTATCACATCGAGACCGTCGCGCATCTGACGGCCGCTACGGCTGATCGAACAGCTCCGAACGGTTGATGTGTTCGCCTTTGAAAAATACGCCCGCGATGTGCTCGGTGGAGGAGATATCCTTCAGCGGGTTGCCGTCCACCAGCAGGAGATTCGCGTCGTAGCCTTTGCGAATCAGGCCTTCGTGGCTGTCGATGCGCAGCAGCCGGGCGTTGGTATAGGTCGCCGCCTCAAGCGCGGCGGCGGGCGACAGACCCGCTTCCACCCAGAGCTGCAACTCGCGATGAATCGCGGGGCCGTGGATCAGTTGCGGATTGCCGGAGTCGGTTCCGACAGTGAGCATCACTCCCGCATGGGCCGCGGCCGCGAGATTCTGTTCGGCGACCTTCAGGTCGAAACCGTAGGCAGCGAAGCCCGCGCGAAAATCGGCGAATTGGGGCGACGCGATCAGTTTTCGCGTCGATTCGAGCAGCCTGGGAGGAGCCACCTGCTCGACCAGCGAGTGATCCAGCGGATCGGTTTTGCCCTGCGCGCTGTCTTCGATCGCTTCGACCACCGCGAGCGTGGGGTCGAAAGCGACACCTTGCGATTTCATGCGCGCGAGCAGCGCGTCGGTGAGCGGGGCGCGCGGGGAGTGCTCGATTCCGTCGACTTTGGCGTCGAGTGCGTCCTCCACGTCGCGCAGATCGCCGACGTGGCAGACAACCGGCAGCGAATCCTTGTGTGCTTCTTCAGAGACGGCGCGAAGCAGCGTCGAGTCGAAGCGCGGGATGGGATGGCCCGGCGCGCCGGGCTCGAGGATCACCTTGATTCCGTCCACGCCTAGTTTGTTTAGATCGTCGACCATCTGGCGAGCTTCCTCGGCGGTCTTGGGAAGACGGACGGTCTGCGCTTCGAACTGCTCTTGCATCGACTTGGGAAGAAAGCGCGCGTATTCGGTGCCGTGGCCGCCGGGAGCGGTGAACATAGGTCCGACCACGTACAGCTCGGCGCCGAGCTTTTCGGCGGAGCGCATCTCGGCGCGATGCTTGAGAATCGAGTCGGTGGCGTCGCCGAGGCTTTTTACGGCGGTCACGCCGCTGTACAGATATGCGGCGAGCTCGCGGTCGATCGGGTCGGTTTCGTAGTCCTTGGGATCTTCATAGAATCCGCCGGTGGAACCGAGATGCGCGTGGACGTCGATCAGGCCGGGCAGCAGCGTTTTGCCGGCGGCGTCGATGGCTTCGGCTTTGAGCGCCTTGGCGTCGGGAGCGGGACCCGTGAAAATTTCGGCGATCTTGCCATGCTTCACCAGCACAGAGCCTGGATCGATGACCGTTCCGTCGCCCAGGAACAGGCGCGCGTCGCGGATCAGGTAAGTTTGATCGCGATCGATCGCGCGCTGGAGAATGCGCTGCTTGACCACGTTGTCTTTCGCGTAGCTCTGATACGCGCCCATGCCGAAGATCGGAGCAAGTACGGCGATCAGCCACAGTTTCGCGGAGCCCCGCATCTTCTCTTCTTTTTCCCAGCGGAAAAGCTTTACCGCGAGAAATGTCCCGACGAAAGCGGTGACCAGCAGCGCGGCGGCGGAGCTCCAGTTATCGGCGATGGTTTGATTCGCGGTGAGCATGGCGTTGAGGCCGGTGGAAAGATACGTGGTGGGGATGAACTGCGCCACCTGTTGCAGCCATTTCGGCATGATGCCGATGGGGAAGGTCGCGCCGCCCAAAAACAGCATGGGAAAATACAGGAGCTGGACCAGAATCTGGCTTTCCTGCATGGAATTGGCCACCGAGCCGACGATTCCGCCGATAGCGCGGAACGCCAGAACGCCGATCAGCACGAAGGCGTACAGCGAAATCGGATGCTCGAGCGGAGGCAGCCCGTACATATAGTGCGCCAGCGTCAGGATCAGGAAGGTGACCGGAATGTAGTGGACCAGCGCCGTGACCAGCGATCCGACCAGCATCGTGGCGGGCGAAATCGGCGCGACTTTGAAGCGGCGCAGGATGTTCTGCTCGCGATCCGAGACGATGCGCATGCCCGCGCCGAACAGGCCGGAGGCGAGGATACCGAGCGAAAGCACCATGGTGACCACCAGCACGATGATTCCGCCCTGGTCGGCGTGCATCATCTGGCCGAAGATGAAGAAGAAAATCAACGGGAAGATGTAGTTGAAGAACAGGACCGTACGGTCGCGCATAGTGAGCCGCAAATTCATCCGGATCATCGCGAGATACGATTTCATATCAATCCCTCAGCCTTTTTCCCGTCAGTTCGATAAAAACGTCTTCGAGCGTGGGGCGTTTCAGGTGGATGTCTTCAAGATCCAGGCCGTGGTGGTCGATCCACTTGATCAGATCGGGGATGGTTCTCGCCGGGCGCGTCGAATAGACCGTGAGTCCGCATTGGTCCTCGCTCACGGTGCGCGTGTCGGATTCCTGAAAATCCGGAATGGGTTCGAGCATGGGCTGCGCGGTGCGGATCTCGATTACAGAGCGGCCGCCGGTGCGCGACTGGATTTCGCGCGGCGTCCCCATGGCGATAATTTTGCCTTCGTCCACGATCGCCACGCGGTCGCACAAGCGCTCGGCTTCCTCGATGTAGTGGGTGGTGAGCAGGATGGTGCGGCGCGCGTCCTTGAGCTCGCTGATCAGGTTGTGGATCTCCAGCCGAACCTGCGGGTCGAGGCCCGTGGTGGGCTCGTCCAGAAAGATCATCTGCGGATCATTGACCATGGCCAGCGCGAGCGCCACGCGCTGCTTCTGTCCGCCGGAAAGCTTCGAGTAATAGCTGTTGCGTTTTTCCCAGAGCTGGAGGCGCTGGATGAGCTTGTCGATATCGGTGTTGCGCGAATAAAACGCGGCGAACAGCGCGAGCGATTCGCGCACCGTGATTTTATCCGGCAGATTGGTGAGCTGGAGGCACACGCCGATACGGTCCTTAATGGAGCGCGTCGCGGTGGCAGGGTCGAAGCCCAACACCGCGACATCGCCGGAGGTGCGCGGTCGCAGGCCTTCGAGAATTTCGACCGTGGTCGTCTTACCCGCGCCGTTGGGACCCAGCAGACCAAAAACCTCGCCCGGCGCAACATCGAAATCGATTCCCCGAACGGCCTCGAAGTCCCCGTACGACTTGCGAAGGCCGGCGACGTGAATCGCGGGCTTGTCGTTCATGGGTTACATTGTAGCGGGCGGTGGTATTGCAAACGGGTAAAAACCGGCGAGTAGCGGAAAAGGTCCGGCGAACGGCGCGCCGGCGGCGACAAAAGAAAAGGCCGCCGACCCACTGGATCAGGTTACGGCGGCCTGGGCTCTGGAATGGAACGATTGCCTATGAGATCAATCTGACGGCCAGAGTGTTTCAGGGAAATTTTTCGTGGAAATGAGTTACTCGCGGCGGGCGGCGCCCTCGCGCAGGGTGCGCATGAACTCCCACAGGGCAACGTAAATGTTGACCAGGCCCAGCCCGGTGAGCGCGCCGCGGAAATAAGGGTCCTCCCAAATAGCGCGAAGGGCGGAAGAGGAAAAGTAGTTCATTTTCCAGGTGTCGTCCATCCAGGGGAAAACCACCAGAAAGATTCCGATCTCGAAAGCGAAGATGGCAAAGCAGATGTTGAGAAGACGGGCGGGCCATTTCCGTGGCGCCGGAGCCGGCTCGGACGGAACCGTTTCGGGAGCGGGTTGGGGGCTGGGGTTCAAAGACATGCGAACAGCTCGCCCTGCGGAGGTTTTTCTAAAGGATATCCGGTCCAGGCCGGATAGTGGCCGGAGTCGCGAAAAGTGGCGCGGACCGGCTCGAAACTGAATCGGTGAAGCATGGTTGGTCCCAGGCGCGCGAGCGCATCCAGGTGATCGGGCGTGGAGTAGCCTTTGTTGCTGGCGAAGCCGTACTGGGGAAAAACGCGGTCCCAGGCGACCAGCGCCGCATCGCGGCGGGTCTTGGCGAGGATGGACGCGGCGGCGATCGAAAAACTGCGGGCGTCGCCATGAATGAGCGGTTTTTGCGCGATGGGCACATCGAGCTTGACCGCGTCGAGCAGCAGGTAATCGCAGGCGCCCTCCAGCATGGCCGTGAGATTTTCGAGCGCTCTTTTCATGGCAAGCAGTGAGGCCTGATAAATATTGACGCGGTCGATCTCGAAAACGTCGGCTGCGCCGACACCCCAGGCGCGGGCGCGTTCCATGATGCGGCCGGCGAGAACTTCGCGGCGTTCGGCCTGCAAAGCCTTGCTGTCATCCAGGCCCCGGATGGGCTTGTCGGGATCAAGCACGACGGCGGCGGCGAAAACGGGTCCGAACAGCGCACCGCGCCCGGCTTCGTCGAGACCGGCGATGATCTGATAGCCGGCCTTCCTCGCGGCGCGCTCGTAGCGGCTGGTGGGCAACTCTTTATTCTAACCGCGCGTGCTATTCGCGTTCCCGCAGACGCGCGGCTTTGCCCTTCAATTTGCGCAGGTAATACAGCTTGGCGCGGCGGACTCGCCCGGTGCGAACCACGTCAATGTGATCCACCACCGGCGCGTGGATAGGGAAAATCCGCTCCACGCCCTGGCCGAAGCTCACCTTGCGCACGGTGATGGTTTCACCCATCCCGGTGTTATGCCGCGCGATGACGGTCCCTTCAAAAGCCTGGAGGCGCTCTTTGTCGCCTTCCTTGATTTTCACGTGCACGCGAATGGTGTCGCCGGGGCGAAACTCAGGGTGTTCCGCGCGCTTATTCTTGCTGAGGACTTTCGTCATGACCGCGTTCTGCATAACCGTTTCCTTTCAATAAATCCGGCCTTAAACGCGCCGTTTTGCGGCGGGCCGCTTCCAATCTCCACTGCCGGATCTGCTCGTGATTTCCGCCGAGCAAAACTTCCGGCGCCTTCCATCCGCGAAAATCCGCGGGCCGGGTGTACTGCGGACAATCGAGCAGGCCGTTTTCGGAAAACGACTCGAAAACGGCCGAGTTCTGGTTGCCCAGCACGCCCTCCTTCAATCTCGCCACCGCGTCGATCACTACCGCCGCGGCCAGTTCTCCGCCGCTCAGCACATAATCGCCGATCGAAATCTCATCATCGGCCAGGTGCTCCGCGACTCGCTCATCCACGCCTTCGTAGCGTCCGCAGATCAGCAGCAGCTCGTCGAGCGCGGCGAACTCGCGCGCCAGCGCCTGGTCGAACCTGCGGCCCTGCGCCGACAGTAGAACCACTTTCTTACCTTCAGCACGCGACGGCCAGATCGATTCCACGGCTTCAAAGATCGGTCCGGCTTTAAGCAGCATGCCTTCGCCGCCGCCGAAGGGCCGGTCATCGACGGTGCGATGCCGGTCATTAGTCCAGTTTCGCAGATCGTGGATTTGGATTTCCAGCAGGCCGGCAGAAACCGCGCGCTCGATCACCCCGTGCTCGAACGGACCCCGGAAAAAATCCGGGAAAATAGTGAGCACGTGAAATTTCATGGTAGTTCATTCGACTTAGCTGTCGCGACCTTAGCCCGGGAACCCGCTATGGCGGCGCGCGGTGCAAGATGTTGATCGCCCACCAGAATCCTACCGCCAAATAGAGGTAGAACGCCGGAATTGCAAACGCGAACAATGCTAGCGGCGACATCCACAGGACACCCTTCTTCCAGCGCGGAGGAGCGCTCCGCCAAGTGTATATGTAAAGACAACACCATACCGCCCCGTGAGGAGATAGAGAAGTCTCGACCCTCCGGGAAACCACGCATACCAGGCATCGTCTAGATGCCGTACCAGGAGGCAAAACGGGGCCGCCGCGAGTACGACCAGAAGCACGGCTCTCTTTTTCATCCGCTCCCCTACGGCAGATCCAGCAAACCGTCCGGCAATACGACTCGAATCACGCGAGCCGCTACGTCGATTTCGCGGCAGATGGAGAGAGCGAACGGGATCAGAATTTCGCGACCGCCCTCGGCGTGGACCTTTAACAGCGGCGCGCTGCCGTAGTCTTCGATCCCGCCGACCACTCCAATCAGCCGGTCCGCGACCACTTTGCAGCCGATCAGATCGGAATAAAAAAATTCTCCGTCTTCCGCTTGGACCCGCTCCGATTCCGGAACCAGGATGTCGGCTCCGGCCCACATTTCCGCGGCCTCGATCGAATCGATGCCGCCGAATTTAAGCACCGGCGTCCCGCCGTGATACCAGACCTGCTCCACCGTGGCCGAACAGCGCCGGCCCTCGAGATCGAGCGTTACGTTTTACAGTTCCGCGGCGCGGCCCGGATGGGAACTGTAAATTTCGGCGATCAGCTCGCCCCGATTCCCGCGCGCCCGGATCAACCTCCCGACTGCGATTTCAGATGTTGCGGAAAAAGGGGACACGCCGCTCTGGCCACGCCCGTGGTTGCCCAACAGATCAGCCATGTCGGTCGGGGACAGAGTAGTCTGTCCCCTTTTTCAGCACCTTCCCGCACTTACTCCAGAATTTCCAGCGTAAAACGCCGGTTCAGTTTCATCCCCGCCGCGCCCAGCAGCGTCCGGATCGATCGTGCTGTCCGGCCCTGCTTTCCAATCACTTTTCCCAAATCGCTCGGCGCGACGCGCAGCTCGAGGACCGTGACCTGTTCGCCTTCAACCTCACGAACCGTCACTTCATCTGGAATATCCACAAGCGCCTTGGCGATTTCCGTTACCAAGTCTTTCACCCGTTTTCACCCTCCTGTTGGGTCGATTGTAGCAGTAAAACCCAGCCGTGCGCTCAACGCGCATGGGATTTGCTCTCTTTATCTTACCGCCCACGTTTGCACGTGAAAGTCCACAGACCGGAATCCGAAGCGGTTATGGGCGCGCATCGGCTTGAATCTGCGGCTCTGCGCGGCGCTTCCATTCGAACAGCACGATTCCAGCGGCCACGCTCACGTTTAGCGACGCGACCGCGCCGGCGAGCGGAATGCGGACCAGAAAATCGCAGTGCTTGCGCACCTGCTCATGCAGCCCATGGCCCTCGGCGCCGAGAACGAAGGCGGCGGGCGCGAGAAAATCGACCTTGTCGTAATCCTGATCGCCGCGCGCGTCGAGGCCGTAAATCCAGTAGCCGTTTTTCTTGAGATCCTCGAGGGCGCGATTGACGTTGGTCACGCGGACCACGGGAAGATAGGCGAGCGCGCCGGCGGAAGCGCGCGCGACCACGTCGGTCAATCCCGCGGCGCGGCGTTCCGGGATCACCACCGCGGCCGCGCCGGCGGCGTGCGCGGTCCGGATGATCGCGCCGAGATTGTGGGGATCCTCGACGCCATCCAGGATCACATGCGAGCCGCGCGCAGCGATGGTCGCCTCGAGCGTGGAGAATTTTTCGGCCGAGCCGATCGCCACGACGCCTTGATGATTCGACGCTCCCGCGGCGCGGTCCAGGTGCTCGCGCGATTCAAAGCGCAGCGCGATGGCGCGCTCGCGGCACAGGTCGATAATCTCCTGGAGTCGCGCGCCGGCGGCGCCTTTCACGACAAGCACCCGGTCGAGAGGGCGGCCGGCGCGGATCGCCTCCCGGACGGGATGGATTCCTGCGATGGCAGACATTATGATAAGGGTACTCTTATGAGCGCGCACGAAAACGTTCCCGTGCCTCCGGCCCTGGAGATTCCCGACAAGTTGTATTTCCGGATCGGCGAAGTCGCCCGGCTGGCTAATATCAAGCCCTACGTGCTGCGGTTCTGGGAAACCGAGTTTCCCATGCTCGGACCCAAGAAGTCGGGCACCGGGCACCGCCTGTACCGGCGCAAGGAAGTGGAGCTGGTGCTGGAGATCAAGCGGCTGCTGTACGAAAAGCGCTTCACCATCGAGGGCGCCCGCCGGTTCCTCGAAGGACAAGGGAAAGTCGTGCGGGCCAAAGACGGCCGCAGCAAGACCGAGACCGCTCGCGCCGGGCGCCCGGCCAAGGCGGCCGCGGCGGAGGCCGGGGCTCAGGCGGCTTTGTTCGAAGAAACCTCTATCCTCGAAACCGTGCGTAAAGAATTACGCGAGCTCGCCGAAATGCTTAAGTAGCGCGGCCAGCCCGAGGTGCGGGCTGACGCGTATTCCGTCAAAAACCCTCCATCCGAGCCGATAAGAGCGTCGAGGACATTTCTCCCGAGGCTCACGCATGATCCGCCTGACCAGAATCAATCGCGTTCCGCTGGTCCTGAACTCGGATCTCATCGAGCACATCGAGGCGACGCCCGACACGGTAATCAGTTTGACCAATGGCCAGAAATTCGTGGTGCTGGAGAGCGTGGAGGAAGTGATCGGCAAAGTCAAAGAGTTCCGGCGGTCGATTCAATCCTGCAATCACTGGACGGAAGGGTCGGATGCCGGACGATCCTAAGCCGGGAAAGCCGGGTGCGCCTGCCGCGGCGCCCAAGAACAGCCCAGGCCCGACCGGGAAGTCTCCACGGATCGATTTCGGATCGATCGCTGGACTCGTCGTCGCGCTGCTGGGAATTCTGGGTGGGCTGACTCTCGAAGGCGGCAAGCTTCGCGACGTGGCGCAGATCACCGCGGCGATGATCGTTCTGGGCGGCACCAGCGGCGCGGTCCTGGTGTCGATGCCTCTCGCGGTGGTGAGGGGCGCGCTCAAGCGCTTCGCGGGCGTGTTTCGCGAGGAAGTCGAGCCGCTGGGCGCGGTAATCGAGGAAGTCATCGGCTACGCGACCAAAGCGCGCAAAAACGGCCTGGTCTCGCTCGAACAGGAAGCCGACAAGATCGCCGACCCGTTCCTCAGGAAAGCGCTGAACCTGGCCATCGACGGGACCGATCTTCAGGAGATCCGCGAAATGCTGGAGCTTGAAATCGACCTCGAATGCGAGCAGGCGGAGGCCCAAGCGAAGGTGTTCGAAGCGGCGGGCGGTTATGCGCCGACCATCGGAATCATCGGCGCGGTGCTGGGTCTGATTCAGGTGATGAAGAACCTGGCCAACATCGAGGAGGTGGGCCACGGGATCGCGGTAGCCTTCGTGGCGACCGTGTACGGCGTCGGATCGGCGAACCTGCTGTTTCTTCCCGCGGCGGCCAAGATCAAAGCGCGGATCGCGGCCGGACGCCAGCGCAAGGACCTGATCGTGGAGGCGGTCGCCGGGATCGTGGAGGGTCTCAATCCCAAGCTGATCCGGCTGAAGCTGGAAGCCTACGCGCAGGCCGGCGCGGAGAAGCCGAAGGAGAAAGCCGCGAAGGAAAAGAAAGCGCCACAATCTGCTCCGGCAGCGGAGCCGGCAAAGCGCGAGGCATAGTATGGCACGTAGAAAAAAAGTTCCTGAGCACGAGAATCATGAGCGCTGGCTCATCTCCTACGCCGATTTCATCACCCTGCTGTTCGCCTTCTTCGTGGTGATGTTCGCGAGCTCGCAGACCGACAAGAACAAAGCGCAGGCCATTTCCGATTCGGTGAAGCGGGCGCTGGAGGGCCAGAAGATGGCGTCAGTGATCTCCGCGGTGCTGGGAGGCACCATCGACAACACCGGCAAAGGCAACGCCATGATGCGCGGGCCGGGCGGAGCGAAAACCTCGGCCCAGGAACAGAAGGAACAGAAGCTGGCGGAACTTCTGCCCTCGCTCAACGTGCTCACCGAGGAGCTGAAAAAGGAAATCGCCGAGGGAAAAATTCAGATCAACATGCAGCCGCGCGGATTGGTGGTGAGCTTCACGCAAGCCGCGCTGTTTCCGCCCGCGCAGGACGAGATTTCACCGGACGCCATGGAGGCGCTCGCGAAAGTGGCCGAGTCGATCAAGAAGATTCCCAACCCGGTGCGCCTCGAAGGCCACACGGACTCGATGCCCATCAACACGCCGCGTTTCCAAAGCAACTGGGAGCTGTCCGCGGCGCGCAGCATCACCCTGCTGGAGCTGTTCTCCGACAAATTCGGCGTGCCGCGGGAGCGCATGTCGATCGCGGGCTATGCCGACACCTCCCCGGTGGCGCCCAACGACACCGAGGAAGGACGCGCGAAAAACCGGCGCGTGGATATCGTGATCCTGAACGAGCAGGGGATGGTCGGCGAGCCGGCGAAACCGCCGGATGCTCCGAAACCGGCCGACGCGGTGAAGCACTAAACTGAAATTTATGCCCATCAAAGTCGGAATCAACGGGTTCGGGCGCATCGGCCGGAACGTGGTTCGTGCCGCTCTGCGCAATCCGAACGTCGAGTTTGTCGCCGCCAACGACCTGACGGACACCAGGACGCTGGCGCATTTGCTCAAGTATGATTCGGTCCTCGGCACGCTGCATGAGGAGGTGAAAGCCGAGGCCAACTCCATCCGCGTCGCCGGACGCGAGATCCGGATCTTCAGCTCGAAGGATCCGGCCGAGATCGATTTCCCCGGGCTGGGAGCGCAGATCGTCGTGGAGTCGACCGGCAAATTCACCGAAGCCAAGGACGCGGCCAAGCACCTGCGCGGGTCTGTCAAGAAAGTAATCATCTCCGCGCCCGCGAAAAATGAAGACATCACCATCGTGCTGGGCGTGAACCAGGACGCTTACGACCCCGCCAAGCATCACGTGATTTCGAACGCGTCCTGCACCACCAACTGCCTGGCGCCGGTGGTGAAGGTGCTCCATGACGCCTTCGGCATCGAAAAAGGCTCGATGACCACGATTCACAGCTACACCAACGATCAGAACGTGCTGGATTTTCCGCACAAGGATCTGCGTCGCGCGCGGGCGGCGGCCATCAATATGATTCCCACCACCACGGGCGCGGCGAAAGCTATCGGGCTGGTCATGCCGGCGCTCAAGGGAAAGCTGGACGGCTACGCGATGCGCGTTCCCACGCCCAACGTCTCGGTAGTGGACCTGGTCGCCCTGGTGTCGAAAAAAACCAGCACGGAAGAAGTGAACGCGGCGCTCAAACAGTGCGCCAACGGCGGCCTGCGCGGCATTCTCGCCTACACCGAAGATCCGGTGGTGTCCACCGACATGATGCACAATCCGGCCAGTTCAATTGTCGACTCGCAGTTGACCAAGGTGCTCGACGGAAACCTGGTGAAAGTCGTCGCCTGGTACGACAACGAGTGGGGCTACTCGATGCGCGTCGTGGATCTCATCGAGTTTCTGGCGAAAAAAGGTCTGTAATTGCTCGGATGACCAGAAAAGCGTGGGCGATCCTGGGGTCCGCACTCTTTCTCGTCATCGCGCCCGGATTCGTCGCCGTCCTGGTTCCTTTTTGGATCTCGCAGTGGCAATTTCGGGCGCCGTTTCTTGGCGCTGCGGTCACCCGCTGGGCTGGCACGACGCTGATTGCTCTCGGCGCCGTTGGCCTTCTCGATTCGTTCCGCCGTTTCGCCGTTGAAGGTCTCGGTACGCCGGCGCCCGTCGCACCGCCGGTGCACCTGGTGGCCGGTGGACTGTACCGGTTTGTTCGCAATCCGATGTACGTCGCGGTCGTGAGCGCGGTCCTGGGCCAGGCCCTGTTCTTCGCAAACGTAAATCTGCTCGTTTACGCCGGCTGCCTCTGGCTAGCGATGCACCTGTTCGTGGTTCTTTACGAAGAACCCACGCTCTCCGGGAAATTCGGCGAGGAGTATAAGGTGTTCCGCACCGCGGTCCCGCGCTGGATTCCGCGGCTCACGCCATGGCGCGGATAACGGCGTCAGTAAATTCGCGGGTGCTCGCCGATCCGCCCACGTCGCGCGTCACATGGCGATGTTCGGCGTACACTTTTTCGATCGCGGCTTGCAGCCGTTTCGCGGCTTCATGCTCGTGGAGGTGAATCAGCATCAGCACGCTCGATAACATCATCGCCGTCGGATTGGCGACGCCTTTCCCGGCGATGTCCGGCGCCGAGCCGTGCACCGCTTCAAAGACTGCATGATTTTCGCCCATATTGGCGCCGGGCACGATGCCCAGTCCGCCCACCAGCCCCGCGGCGAGATCGGAAACGATGTCGCCGTAAAGATTCGGCAGCAGCAGCAGGTCGAACTGCTCCGGCCGGATCACGAGCTGCATGGCCGCGTTATCCACGATCAGCTCGTTGTACTCGATCTGGGGGTAGCGCGCGGCGACTTCGCGGGCGCAGCGCAGAAACAAGCCGTCGGCCAGCTTCATGATGTTGGCCTTGTGAATCGCCGTGACCTTCCGTCGCCCGGCGCTTTCGGCGAAGCGGAACGCGTATTCGGCAATACGGATGGACGCCGCGCGCGTGATCACTTTCAGGCTGGTGACCACGTCGCGCACCACTTCGTGCTCCAGGCCGGAGTACAGGTCTTCGGTGTTCTCCCGAAAGATCACCATGTCGATTTTGACGTCCTGGAAGCGCGTCACCACGCCGGGAAGCGAGCGCACCGGGCGCACGTTGGCGAACAGGTCCAGCCGCTTGCGCAGCGCGACGTTCACGCTGGTGTATCCGCCGCCGATCGGCGTGGTCACCGGACCTTTCAGTCCCACACGCGTGCGGTCCAGGCTCTCGATCACCTGCGCGGGCAGCGATTCACCGGTTTTGAGAATGAGGTCGGCGTTCAGCTCGGCCGTTTCCCAATCGATCCTGACGCCGGTGGCATCCACGGCCCGCCGCGCGGCGGCAGCGACTTCGGGACCGATTCCATCTCCGGGGATCAAAGTAATCCGATGCGACATGCCTTATGAATCGATGTCCTTACCCATATACATCTCACTCACCAGCGAGCGATAATTTTCGAGCACGCGGGCGCGGCGAATCTTCATGGTGGGCGTCACCTCGCCGCGATCGATCGAAAAATCGTGCTCGAGGATTTTGAATTTGCGGATCTGTTCGAACGAAGAGAGCTGACGATTCACGTCCTTGACCGCCTTTTCCACCGCGCCGCGCGACTCTCCGATGCTACCGTTGACGGTGAATAGCGCGGTGACGTAAGGCATGCGATCGCCGATCAGCAGTACCTGGTTGATCGCAGGCTCGCGCTTGAACATCACCTCGATGCGTGCGGGGTAGATTTTCTTGCCGTTCGAAGACACGATCAGCTCTTTTTTGCGCCCCGTGATGTACCAGTAGCCGTCGGCATCCACTTCGGCGATATCGCCGGTGGCGAGCCAGCCGTCGCGCAGCACGGCCGCGGTCGCTTCCGGATCGTTGTAATATCCGCTGAACAGGCACGGGCTGCGCAGCATCAGTTCGCCGTCCTCCTCGAGGCGCGCTTCGACGCCGGGCAGCAGCTTGCCGATGCTGCCCGGCCTGGGGCGATCGAGCGGATTCAGCGCGACCACGCCCCCTTCGGTCAGTCCGTAGCCTTCCACCAGCGGCATTCCGATGGCGGAATAAAAATCGGCGAGATCCTTTCCCAGCGGCGCCGCGCCGGAGGCCGCGATATGCATGCGTCCGCCCAGGCGCTGGCGGATCTTGCGGAACACCACGCGGTCGAAAAACGCGAGCGATGCGCGCAAGGTCGCGGGCAGCGGTTTTCCGGCCTGGCGCAGGCGGCTCGCTTCGGATCCAGCGCCCAAGCCGAGATAGAACAGTTTGCGCACCGCCGCGGGGCGTTTTTTGATTTCGGTGGAAATCGTCGTGTAGACGCGCTCCCACACGCGCGGCGGCGCGAGAAAAAACGTCGGGCGAACGGTGCGAATCTCGTTGGGCAATTTCGAAAGCCCTTCGGAAAACCACACTGGAGTGCCCTGCCGGATGGGCACCATTTCCATCACCACGCGCTGCGCGATATGCGCCGAAGGCAGGAACGCGATGGTCACATCGTCCGGTGTGAGCGGAAGAACCGAGGGCGCGTGATCCATGTTGGCGACTAGGGCCTGATGCGTCACCAGCCCCATTTTCGGCTCGCCCGTGGCGCCCGAGGTCATGTACAGCACCGCGTAGTCTTCCGGCCGCAAATCGGCGATGATCGATTCGAACTTGTCGATTTCCCGCTCGCCCGCCGCCCGCACCTGATCGAGCGTGGCAGCGCCGTCCTGCTCGCCGGTGAGCAGAATCCAGCGCGCGTCGAAATCCCCCGCCGCCGACTTCAGCGCGCTCATCGATTGCGGGCTTTCGACGAACACCACGCGCGCGCCCGAGGCTTTGAGCGTGCGCACCTGCTCGGAAACCGGAAGGCTGGTATACAGCGCCGCGGCGACCGCGCCCGCGGTCATCACTCCCAGGTCGGCCAGATAAAATTCCGCGCGCGTTTCCGATTCGAGCGCGACGATGTCCCCCTTGCGCACTCCCATCGCGCGCAGGCCCACGGCGATCTGCCGCACCCAGTCGAGGTACTCGCGCCAGGTCCAGGCGCGATACTTCCCGCCGCCCAGCGGCTGATGCAACGCGGCGTTGCTCGGGTGCGCGTTCGCAGTCGATTCGAGCACTGCATAGACGGTGCGAGCCCTCATCCCGCTCAATGCTACCATGCCTCTGAAATGCACTTCGAGAAAGAAATCGAGATCGCGCGCAACGCCGCGGCGCGCGCCGCGGAACTGGCGTTGAAGCTTCAGCCCCGCATCGTGGCGGAGCCCAAGGCCGACGGCTCGCCGGTCACCGTCGCCGACCGCGAATGCGAAAAGCGGATCTGCGCGATGCTCGAAAGCGCTTTCCCCGACGATGGTCTGCTCGGCGAGGAAGGCGCGCGCAAGCCGTCGCGCAGCGGGCGCCGCTGGATCGTCGATCCCATCGATGGCACGCGCGATTTTGTGCGTGGCAACTTTTTGTGGAGCGTCCTGATCGGCCTCGAGCAGTCGGACGAAGTTGTTGCGGGCGTCGCGCACCTGCCGCTGGTGGGCGCGACCTCGTGGGCCTCGCGCGGCGGCGGAGCATTTCGCAACGATGTCCGCCTGCGCGTTTCAAGCATCGCCGATCCGGCCAGCGCCGTGCTTTCGGTGAACAGTCTGAACCGCATCGCTGGAATGGCCTTCGCGCCGCGCCTGCTCGACTGGGCCGCGCGCTTCTGGGCGTATCGATGCCTCGGGGGAACACCCGATGCGATCATGGTCGCCGCGGGCGAAGCCGAGATCTGGATCGAGCCGAAAGTGGCCGAATGGGACCTCGCCGCGGTGCAGGTGATCCTCGAAGAAGCCGGCGCGGTTTTTTTCGACCTGCGCGGCGAGCGCACCATCTACGGCGGCAGCGCGGTCGCGTGCACGCCCGGGTTGGAACGCGAGGTGCGCGCCTTTCTCGGCGTTTCGCTCGAATGACCGCATTTTAACCGTCCTTTCCGCAACTCTTGCGGAAATTTCGTGCTTGCATGATCGAAGTCGGTGGAAGCGAGAAAGAGAAAGGACGGCAAAAATGAGACGGATTGTTTTAAACATCGCCATGGGCACGCTGCTGGCCGGAGGCGCTTTCGCCCAGAACCCGGACCGGATTCAGGACCGCAAGGAAAACCAGCAGGACCGCATCGCCAACGGAGTGAAGAACGGAACGCTCACCCCGCGCGAAACCTCCCACCTGGAGAACAAGGAAGCCAACCTGAACAAGGAAACTCGCAACGACCGCAAGCAGAACGGCGGCAATCTCACCAACAAGCAGAAGGCGCAGGTCAACCGCCAGCAGAACCACCTGAGCAAGCAGATCTATCGCGACAAACACAACGGAAAGTAAGCGCGGGGCACCACTTCCTCACGGTCGTGGCTCTGCAACTGGTGGCGAGCGCAACATGCCGATTCCGAGCCGCGCGCGTCAGCAAGCGGTTTGCGCGTTTTCAGAAATCTCTAATCATCGGCGATGTCTTTGTTCGTATGGTCCTTGAGCAACGCGGTCGCGATTAGCGAGACGATCGCGCACCCCAGAATGAAAATCGCGATCGGCGTCGCCGAGCGGTAGCGTCCCATCAGCTCCGACGCGATCAGCGGAGCCGGGCCGCCCGCGATCAGCGACGAAAGTTGATAGCCCAGCGATGCGCCGCTGTACCGCAGCCGCCCCGTGAAGGATTCCGCGATCAGCGCGGCCTGCGGCCCGTACATCATGTCGTGCGGGACCATCGATAGCACGATCGCCGCGGCCGCCAGCGCGGGCACGCGCGTATCCAGCATCCCGAAGTAGGCAAACCCGAAAACTCCCGTAAGCGCCGCACCGAACATATACACACGCTTGCGACCCACCCGGTCCGACAGGTGCCCGAAAAACGGAATCGAGAAGAACGAAAGCGCCGCCGCGGCCAGCACCGCCAGCAGCAGAAAATCCCGCTTGAGCCCCAGCATCTGAGTGCCGTAGGCGAAGACGAACGCGGTGAACAGATAGAATGGCGCCTGCTCCGCCATGCGGCACAGCGCGGTCAGCGCGATCTCGCGAGGATGGCGGCGCAGAACTGCCACTACCGGCGCGCGCTCGATACGGCGATGCTCCACCAGCCGCCGGAACACTGGAGTTTCCAGGATGCCCACGCGAATGTAGAGACCCAGCGCCACCAGCACGCTGCTCAGCAAAAACGGAATGCGCCATCCCCAGGTCAGGAATTGGGCCCCGGATAGCGCGCTGAAAGCGAGCACGGCCAGGTTCGCGAGAAACAATCCCGCGGGCACTCCGAACTGCGGCCACGACGCGATGAACCCGCGATGACTGTTGCTCTCCGCCCATTCCATCGACAGCAGCACGGAGCCGCCCCACTCGCCTCCCACGCCGATGCCCTGAATGAAGCGTAGCGCCGTAAGGATGATCGCGCCCCAGATCCCGATGCGATCGTAACCCGGCACCAGCGCGACTAAAAATGTCGCGCCACCCATCAGCAGAAGCGTCGCGATCAGCGCCGCCTTGCGGCCCAGCCGGTCGCCGTAGTGCCCGAAGATCGCCGCGCCGATCGGCCGCGCGAGAAACCCGACCGCGTAGACTCCGAACGCTTCAAGCGTGCCGACGAACGGATCGGCGCCGGGAAAATACAGCCGCGCGAACACCAGTCCGGTGACCGTGCTGTACAGGAAAAAATCGTACCACTCGATCGCGGTTCCAATCGTCCCGGCGAGCACCGCGCGGCGAAGCTGGCGGCCGCGCACCGCTGCATCGACCCCGGTTTGCTGACTGGCGGCCATCGCGTCAGCCCGGCTCGATCATCGCCGCGCCTCGATCCGGTCACCGCCCGGGACCATCGCCGTACTCGCCACCGGCAGCAACACCGCCTGAATGATCGCGTCCAGCTCGGGAAATTCGGCATCCAGGTACGCGTTGCCCTGCTCGAAGAGCTGGTCCTGCTTGCCCGCCCGCATCCCTCCGCCCGACGCCTCGCCGTAGCCCGAAAAGATCCGGTCCACCACGTCCATTCCTTCGATCACTTTCCCAAACGGCGCGAATCCCTGCTCATCCAGATCGATATTATCCGCGAGGTTGATAAAAATCTGCGTGGACCGCGTCCCCGGCTTGGTAAAGGCGAAGGAAACGTAGTCGCGCTTGTTGCTCTGCTTTACCGGATCGTCGGGGATGGTCTTATCCCGCCATTTCTGCGCCACCACGGGATCTCCGGCGATGCCGAATTGAGCCCACTTGCCCGCCACGACGCGGAAAAAGCGCGAATCGTCGTAGTATTGGTCGCGCACCAGTTCGAGGAACCGGTCGGCTCCCTCCGGCGCCCAGTCGCGATGCACTTCGATGGTGAAATCGCCGGCCGTGGTTTCGAACCGCACCGACTGCCCGCGCGCCGCGGCCAGCATTGCCAGCGCGACCACCAGCTTCATCAATCGCCTTCCGCCGCCTGGTCGAGCAGCAGCGAAAATTGCCGGCTCTTCTGGTCCACCCGCGATTTCAGGTCGCTCAGCTCCCGTTCGATCGATTTCAGCCGGTCGGCCATGTGCAAACACGCCAGCACGGCCACGCGATTCGAATCGAGATTTCCGGCGCGCTGCGCGACGTCCGTCATCAGCTCGTCCACCGAGCGCGCCAGCGCTTCCACTTCGCCCGAGTCCTCGTTCGCCAGCAGATTGTAGGCCTGGTTGAAAATAGTGACGCGAACCGTTTTTCGTTCCGTCCCGCTGTCCATGTCTGAGGATATTATGACCCAGCCAGCAGGTCCATTTGTCCCAGCAGTTTTTCGATGCGCGTGCGGACCTGTTTCCGCTCCCCCCGCATTTCCTCAATCTCCTGCCGCAGGCGCTGGGTTTCGCTGAGCGCCATGCTGGCGTTGGACCGCACCGCGTCGCGCTCGGCGAAGGCCGCGTCGCGCTCAGCCACCGCGGCGTCGCGCTCGGTCCGCAGCGTTTTCACCAGCTCCACCGTGCGGCGAATGCGTTCTTCCAGGCTCGCGAGGGAATCTTCGTCTTCGGGAAGGCTGTGTGCGGCGGTGCTCATGCGGCGCTCTCCAGTGCGGCTTTGGCCTGGTTGACCAGCGCGCCGAACGCGGCCGGGTCGTTCAATGCGATATCGGCCAGCATTTTGCGATTCAGATCGACGCCGGCCTTCTTCAGCCCGTTCATGAATTTGCTGTAAGAGATTTCGGCGCTCTTGCACGCCGCGCCGATGCGCACGATCCACAGCGAGCGGAAATCGCGCTTCTTGAGGCGCCGTCCGATATAGCCATGGCGCAGCGACTTCTCGACCGCTTCCTGCGCGGAGCGATGCAGCTTGCTCTTGGTGAGGAAAAATCCCTTGGCGCGGGCGAGCGTCTTCTTGCGGCTCGCGCGCCGGTGGCTACCACGTTTAACTCTGGGCACGTTTTTATCTCCTGTTTCTTTCCAAAAAGCGGCGGATCAGGCACGTGCGATTTGGCCCGTCCACACGCACGAACGATTTTAATACGGAAGCATGCGCTTGATCTCGGGGGAATTGGCCGGATCCGCCACATCCGCATGTCCCAGCCGGCGCTTCCGCGAGCGCGGCTTGGACGTCAGAATATGACGGGCAAATGCATGGCGGCGCTTGATTTTGCCGCTGCCCGTCTTTTTGAACCGCTTGGCCGCACCCTTATGGGTCTTCAACTTTGGCATGGAATTTCCCTTGTATTTCGCTCGGGGATCGCCGCCCTCGCGATGCGAAGCCGACTGATTGAAGTGTAACACACGCCGCCGCTTTCGCGGTCGAGGCCCGCTTCTACGCCTTCAATACGCATCCATGGCCGGTTCGCGGAAATAGCCGTCCCACGCCCGAACATTGGCACGCCGGCCAGTTCCGGCTTTTCAGCCACTTGCGCTGGCAGGCGGATTGCTCCCGCGAAAACATGCCCAAGCTCGAGCGTGTGCGCGATTTCCTCTCCGCGGCGCCCTCCGCGGACTACTTCCACGAAAAAGCCGCCGATGGCTGGCGCCTGATCGCCATCGAGTGGGAACGCGGCGCGCCCGCCACACCTTCGGTCGAGGACGTTCCCTTCGGCCTCCGCGTTGCGAGCGACTGCCGCCGTCTTGAAGAAAATCCCGACGAGATGCAGGTCCTGGTGCTCATGATGGAGACCATCGTCCAGGATGGCCCGCTCTCGCAGGCCGCGCAGGCGATCAACGATCGCGGCTTCCGCACCCGCGACGGCGAGAAATGGACCCCGCAGGCGCTGTTCTACCTATTGCCCCGCCTCATCGAGGTCGGCCCGAAATTATGCACCAGCGAGCAATGGATCGAGCGGCGCAAGCACCTGTTCAACGTCGTTTGACATCGGCCAGAGTGCGCCACCTCATGTGAAGGCCCTCGGGCAGGCGGAAACGCGTCCCCTGCACGAAGAACGTGCCCGTTCCCGGCGCCTCACCCGAGTACACCGTCTCGGATTTGTACGACGACCACGTCCACTCCAGCAATCCGCTATGCGGTTCGAGGAGGTTCGGTTTGCTCTCGCGCCCCTTGCCGATGCTGAGGAACCAGGACAGTCCCGGCACCGAATCGATCTGTTCCAGACTGCCGTGAAAAGTCCAGCGGCGGGGAGGTGCCTCAATTGCGACGAATTCCAGCCCAATGATGAAGTGCGGTACCGGCTTCGAATAACGCTCCATTCGGCGGATGCGCCCGCGGAGCAGCGCACC
>DATJVN010000153.1:0-8133 GCA_035501755.1 Bryobacteraceae bacterium
CGACCGAATATGCGAACGGTGCGCCCACCGGACCCGCCGTCCCTACGCATTTCACTCTCGGCAGCGCTCCTCTCTCGCTTCCCGCCGCGACCAACTGGACGCTGAACGTCGATCATCAGTTCACCTCACGGTTCTACCTCACGGCAAAGTATCTGCGACGCAGAGGAACCGACGAGTTCGCATTCATCAACACGCTCGATCCGACCGCTCCTGCCTCGCTGCTGCCGCTGCCTGCGGGCGAATCGGCGGGTTTGTACCAGCTCACCAATCTGCGCCGCGATGATTTCGATTCCGCGACGGTCGGCCTGCACCAAACCTTCGCCGGCCAGCACGAATGGATGGTTTCCTACACCCGCTCGCGGGCGCTCACCAGCGCGGTGATCGATCCCAATTTCGCGCAGCCTTTGCAAATTGTTCCCGATTTCGTCCCCATGCCGTGGGACGCGCCCAATCGGCTGATCGCGTGGGCCTATCTTCCCGTCCCCGTGAAGCGATTTTCCAAGAACTGGTCCGTCGCCGTACTTTCCGATATGCGCAGCGGCTATCCGTTCTCCATCCGCCAACCCTCCGGACCCGTGATCGGAACGGTGGATTCATACCGCTATCCCCTCAATTTCGATCTCAATCTATCCATCGAACGAATGATCATCCTGCACGGCTATCGTTTCGCGCTGCGCGGCGGCGTAGACAACCTGACCAACCAGTCCAACCCGACGGCGGTCAACAACGTCACGGGTGTCCCCCAGTTCCTGCAATTCGCCGGCGACGAAGGCCGCCATTTCGTGGTGAGGCTGCGCTTCTTCGGCCGCGCGGCCGGAAAATAGCTCGCGCGTGCGCCGAACCGTCGATGGGAGCGCGTGGGAACTTCGAAGGGAGCGTAGAATGAATCCGAAGAATGGAGAACCCGTTCAAAGATCCCCGCATTCGCGCGTGCTTGACTGCTGCTGCTCTTCTAGTCGGCGCTGCCTATTTAGCCTTCAAAGACCATGTGCTGTTCTCGAAAAGACGTTTTGGCGAGCCGGCCCCGGCACTCCTCGCAAACATATTCGGAGCGATTTATGCGGTCGCCGCGGCCGCCTTGCTTTGGTACGCCTGGAGATTATACCGGCTGGATGCCGCCGCCCGAAATCACAAGCGGAGCCCACCCGGCTAAACTGAATCTGGGTGCCCACAAGCAAACTGACCGCGCACGTGAAAGCCGCTGGTTGAGCGTCTAAATTAAGTCCAAAGGTTTTGGACCAGGTGCTCAGCCGCTTTCCGCGCTCGGAAAATCCCAATCTTCTGGTCGGATTCGATAAATCCGACGACGCCGGAGTGTATCGTCTCTCGCCCGGAGTCGCGCTGGTGCAGACCGTCGATTTTTTTACGCCCATCGTGGACGACCCGTTTACCTACGGTGCCATCGCCGCCGCCAACGCGCTCAGCGATATTTACGCCATGGGCGGAACTCCGCACACCGCGCTTTCCATTCTCGCCTGGCCGGCAGCGCACAACAGCCCCGACGATCTCAATGACCTCGAACAGATTCTCAAAGGCGGCGCGGCGAAGTTGCAGGAAAGCGGCGCGGTGGTGGTCGGAGGCCACAGCGTGGCCGACCCCGAGATCAAGTTCGGCTACGCGGTCACCGGCACCATAAATCCGAATCGCATTCGCACCAATGCGGCCGCCCGTCCAGGCGATGCGCTGGTCTTGACCAAGAAGATCGGCACCGGGGTCATCGCCACGGCGCTCAAGCGCCAGCTCGCTTCGCCCTCCCATATCGACGAGTTCATTCACTCCATGCTCGCTCTCAACCGCGCCGCGGCCGAGGCCATGAGTCGCCTGGAAATTCACGCCGTCACCGACGTAACCGGCTTCGGCCTGCTGGGCCATGCGCACGAGATGGCCGAAGCGAGCGGCGTCACGCTTGAAATCGACTCGCACAAAATCCAGTTCCTGCCTGGAGCGGTCGAATACGCGAGAACCGGCGCGATTCCCGGCGGCCTGAAAAATAACCGTGAGTTCCTGGTCGACTGCGTTCAAGGCTCCTCCGAATTCGAGGATCTGCTGTACGATCCGCAAACTTCAGGCGGGCTGCTGGTCGCGCTTCCCGAGTCCGACGCTGCGCGATACTTGAAAAGATGCGCAACGGCGTACATGATCGGGCGGGTTCTCGAACGCTCCGGGAAACCGCTGCACGTGAAATGAAGGACAATCCGGTGATTGTCGCGCTCGACGTGGAAAGCGCGACCCAGGCGCGGGAGATCGTCGGGAGGCTGGGCGACGCCGCGTCTTTTTATAAAGTCGGTCTGGAACTGTACGCATCCGCGTGCATGGACTTCGTGCGCGAGCTGAAATCCGCCGGCCATCGCGTCTTTCTCGATTTAAAACTCTACGACATTGGCGAAACCGTGCGGAGGGCCGTCGCACAGATCGCGCGCTCGGGCGTGGATTTCCTCACCGTTCACGGAATGGGCCAGGTGATGGATGCGGCCGTCGCGGGCCGCGGCGATGCGCCGCTGAAGCTCCTCGCGGTTACCGTCCTGACCAGCGTCGACGACGCCGATCTGCGCGCCGACGGCTATTCGCGAACCGTTTCCGAGATTGTCGATATGCGCGCGCGCAAAGCGATGGACGCTGGAATCGACGGCCTGATCTGTTCCCCGCTCGACGTGCGCCGCGTGCGTGCCATCGCCCCGCGCGCAATCCTGGTGACCCCGGGCGTCCGCTCACCCGGAGCCTCCGCGCAGGACCAGAAGCGCGTCGCGACCCCGGCCGAAGCGATCACGGCCGGCGCCGACTACCTCGTCGTCGGCCGCCAGATCACGCGGGCAGCCGACCCCCGATCCGAGATGCGCCGTATCCTAACCGAAATCGAGCCGCGCGCGTAAGCAACCTTTTTTTCGACTCTTTCTCTTTTCCCTCCCGCCACATCCATGTTGCCCCGATGTGTTTTTCGCCGGCCCGGTTTATCTATGAGTCATGAGGGCCGGCGCTCCGATCGGCGTCCGGCACGCCGCGCGATGGAAGTCCTCGAGGCTCTGCTTCGCAACGCACCAACTGATTCGGGGAGAGCCGCTAGCCTTAGTGTGAGCGCCTTTAGCGAGACAGGCCTGAAACTCGTCCCGAACTGTCGCGGGTAATCGGCGGTGGAGGCGTCTCCAATGAACTTCACGCCCGAGCTGCGTCCGCGTTCCACAAAAACGTGGCGCAGCTCGCCAGCGCTACGCCAGCTCTCGCAAAAAACTGGCACCCACCGCGATCGACGTGCCGAAATTCTCCGCCACTGTCTGCCCGATGTCGGAAAGTGTCGCGCGCGTCCCCAGATTCACTCCGTGCCGCGCGCGCTTGCCGAACACCAGCAGCGGAACGTACTCGCGGCTATGATCGGTGGAGGGCGTGGTCGGATCGCAGCCGTGATCCGCGGTCAGGATCGCCAGATCATTTTCGCGTAATTTGTTTCGAAGCTCCGGCAGCCAACGGTCCACCTCTTCAAGGGCCCGCGCGTATCCTTCGACATCGTTACGATGTCCGTAGAGCTGATCGAAATCCACAAAATTGGCGAAAATCAACCCGTTTTCAAGCTGCTCCATGGCGCGGATGGTCTTCGCCATCCCGTCCGCGTTGTTTTTCGTCTTCTCGTACTCCCGAATGCCTCGGCCCAGGAAAACGTCAAAAATCTTTCCGATCGAAAAAATCTCGACTCCCCTTCCGGCGAGCCGGTCGAGCAGCATTCCTTTGGGAGGAGGCACGGCATAGTCGTGCCGGTTCGCCGTACGCGTGAACGATCCCGGAGCGCCGATGAACGGCCGCGCGATCACGCGGCCCACTTCGTACGGCCCCCGCAGAATCTCGCGCGCGGTCTCGCAGATCTTGTACAGCTCGAACAGCGGAATCACTTCCTCGTGCGCCGCAACCTGAAAAACGCTATCCGCCGACGTGTACACGATGGGCGACCCGGTGCGCATATGCTCCTCTCCGAGTTCCTTGATAATCTCCGTACCCGACGCGGCCTTGTTCCCAAGCGTCCCCCGTCCGATGCGCCGCTCGAACTCGTCCATGATGACCGGCGGGAATCCGTGGGGGAACAGCGGGAACGGTTTTTCGAGATGAATGCCCGCCATCTCCCAGTGGCCCGTGGTGGTGTCCTTGCCGGGTGACGCGAGCGTGCATTTTCCGAACGCCGCCAAAGGGGCCGGATCGGGCGCCAGTCCCGCGAGCGGCTTGATATTGGCGAGACCGAGGCGGCGGAAATTGGGGAGTGCGAGCGCGCGCCGTTTGGCGATATTGCCCAGCGTATCCGAACCGCGGTCCCCGTACTGATCCGCGTCCGGCATCTCGCCGATTCCTACGCTGTCGAGCACAATCCAGATGACGCGGGAAAACATGGTCATCGCAACTGCTCGCGCAGCTTTCGCGCCGCCTCGACGTAGCGCTTCGCGCCCGGATTCGATTCGTTCCATTTGGGCGGCGGCGCGTCGGAGGCCAGCCGCAGCAACCCCACGGCGACCGCGCGATCCACCTTCGCCATGTTGTCGTAATCGACTTTTTCCCAGTGGTCGCCCGTGCCGTGATAATCCGGATAATCGAAGGCGACACACAGCGTGTGCGCCGGCACGCCCAAGTCCGCCAGCGCCTGATTGTCGCTGCGCGCGAAATACGGATCGCTCGCCTTTGGATCCTTATAAACCTTGATACCGGTAGATTTCCCCGCTTCGGCGAGAATCTTCGGAAGATCGGAATAATCGAATCCGGTGATGGATGCGTTGGCGATTTCCGGGCCCTCGGTCGAATCCGTGCGGCCCACCTGTTCGAGATTCAGATCGGCGACGGTTTTCGAAACCGGCTCCAGCGGATGCCGTCCGTAAAAGCGCGATCCAAGCAGGCCGCGCTCCTCGCCGAAAAACGTCAGAAACAGAATGCTGCGTTTGGGATGAGGATTCATCGAAGCGATCGCCTTGGCGATCTCGATGACGGAAACCGTGCCGCTGCCGTCGTCGTTGGCGCCGTCGAACCCCTGGCCGAGATGATCGTAGTGCGCCGTGAGCAGCACGTAGGTGTCGCGGAACTTGGGATCGGAGCCGCGCAGGAGCCCCGCAACATTCCGCACGCGCGCGAGTTTCTCAATCGCGGGTGAGACGTGAATCGTAAACTTTGCGTCGGGATTGTTTTTCAGGAATTCGACGAGATCCGGGGAATCGACAAAATTCCGGACGAAGTCGCGCCGGCCGCTCTCGGGGTCGGTGACGTTGGGCCGAATACGTCCGGCGATGAGCACCAGCCGGGCATTGCCGGCAACCGGTCCGCGCCCCTGAATTATCCGAATTTGGCTCGCGGGAACGTTGTCCAGCTCGATCGCTCGCTCGGGCGTTATCGACGTATGGCTCGGATCGATGACCAGCTTTTTGTCGCCCGAGGTGACGGTAAACTCGAAATTTTCAGGATTCTGCTCGAGGACCCGCACGTTAGCGTCCTGAAAATATCCGTCGTCGCCGGCCGGTTCGAGTCCCGCGCCGCGAAATTCCGAGGCGATGTATTCCGCCGCGATGTCCAGGCCGCGCGACGGCGTGCCGCGCCCTTCGAGCAGATCGGAGGCGAGAAACGAAAGACGGCCGCGCAGCGAATCGGCAGAAATCCGATCGAGCGCGGCCTGTGTCTCCGGATCGATCTGCGCAACGGCGAAGGAAATCGCCGCGAGAAAAAATAGAGTAATCCGAAAAAATCGCATTGCCGTTATTTTACCGGCTGAGCTCACTCGGCGAACACGGCGTCGATGGCGATGCTCGCTAGATCGGGCGCGCCGCGGCAGTAATCTTCGGAAGGAATCGCGTCCCCGCGCTCTCTCCCGACAGTGGAGCGGCTTTCTTCGGCACCCCTGGGGGACCGGCGGCTCATTAATTTCAGTCTTGACAAAAGACGCAATGTATATGTAAATACATACATGAGCCAAATTCTTTCGATTGCCGCTCTCGCCATTTCCGGCGCGCTTCTTGCATCCGCGCAGGCGCCGGATTCGATTACAGCCGTCCCGACCACCCGGATTCTCGCGATTGGGCGAATCACACCCGGCACGAGTCGCGAACAGATTATGCCGGTGATGCGGCAGGAGGTTCGCGATACCGTGAAGCTCCACCTGGCCGGCAAGATCGACCAGTGGTTCGTCCGGCGCGATCAGAACGGCGTGGTTTTCCTGCTGAACGTGACGTCAGTGGACGAGGCGAGGTCAATGCTCGAGAAGCTTCCGCTGGGTGAAGCCAAGCTGATGGAATTCGACCTCATTCCGCTCGGACCGCTGGCGCCGCTTGGTATTCTGCTTCAGGAGGGTCCACCGGCGGCGAAATGAACTGCTTTTGCGCCCGCACGCGTCTGCTGTCGCGGCTGCTGACCCGGCACTACGCCGAACATCTGAAGCCCGCCGGAGTCACGCCCACGCAATTCGAGCTATTGAGCAGGCTTTCCGCCGTCGAAGGCGCGAGTCAATCGGAAATCGTGAAGGCGATGGACCTCGATCAGACGACGCTTTCGCGAAACATAAAGTCGATGATTGAAAACGGTTGGGTGACGCGGACCACGGGCTCGAAGGATGGCCGGGTGGCGATGTACAGGATCACCGCCGCCGGAAGAGTGAAGTTGAAGCGAGCGTATCCGGAATGGAAGCGGGCGCAATCGGCCATCGAACGGTCGCTTGGGGGCGAGCCCGAGGCGGTGTGGGCGGCGTTCGATCGATTGAAGGGCTCGCTTGAAAGGCGCAGTCAGTAGGGCGGGCGACCAGGACGCTGAGGCTGCCTCCGTCGTCCCAAGCGCCGGATTCACGGAAGCTGGAGTTCCCGATAGCTGCTGGGATGGGCGGTGTCGATTGCCGCTACGATTCTCGCGACACCCGCGCGCACGATGCTCCAATTGTTTGTGCTGAGGACGATGATCGCGATTTTCCGCCTCGTCAGGTTCTGCTGATGCTCGAGTTCTTTATCGGCGGTGATGAACAGATCGAATCCCGATTCCTCAGCAGCGTCGAGCAGAGCGCCGTTCTTAAGGCCCGACCAGCCGCGATATACCGTCGAGACGACCGTGTGGCCGTCGATCAGCAGGCGCAGCTTCTGCGGCACGCTCTCATCGAGCAGGACTCTCATCCGACGCGCAGGACTTCATGCGGGGCCTCCGCGCTTTTCGCTGCGAAATCAAGCACAGCCTGAACCTGTTCGCGAGTTACGTGAAAGTTTTCAAGAACCTCTTCGAGAGGCGATGTCTTCAGGTTTTCGAAAATCGCCGATACCGGGACGCGGGTACCGCGGAACACCCAGGCGCCGCTGACTTTGCCAGGAATGCTCTCGACGGCGGGGCAATGTGACCAATCCAGGGCTGGCATGCGACCTCAACTTATGGTAGCCGAGGTTCCCGCGCACGCGTGCTGTAACAAAAACGGGGTCAGCGTGAACGTGCCCCTTTCTGAAAAGTGAAAAAGGTGCCAGTCTGCTCTGTCCCCTTTTTCTGCGGAATACCCAGGCACCGCTGACCGGGATGCTCTCCACGGCGGGGCGTTGTGACCAGTCGAGGCTGGGCACGTCGTCGTCTCCTGTTCCATCGCAGCGTAGAGCGGCCGCGCCTTACGTTTATAATTGGGTCATGAGGGCTGGGGTCGATTCCATTCCGATCACGCTCGGGCGGGAGACGGATGGACGATGGTGGGCCGACATCGAAACGATGCCGGGTGTGATGGCTTACGGCGACTCGCGAGAGTCCGCGATTGCGGCCGTGCGCGCGCTGGCTTTGCGCGTGGCGGCGGATTGCATCGAGCATGGAGAGGAACTTCCAGCGCCGCTTGCCAACGTGTTTTCGATCGCGTGAGCCGCTGGCCTTCGGCAAAGGCGAGGCAGGTGCTCGCGGCACTTCTTCGAATCGGATGGGCGATCTCGTGGCAAAAGGGATCCCATCGGCGCCTCCAGCGCGACGGATGGCCGAACTACACGTTCGCGTTCCACGATGGAGACGAAATCGGGCCAAGCCTGTTAGCGCAGATCGCGAAGAAGACTGGGCTACGACCAGAGGACCTGTAGCTCGGCGGAAATTGAGAAATGCTTATCGGTCGCGGATTCCCCTCCACCTTTGCTCTTAGCAGCTAGAATCAATTCATTGCGCAACGAAATCATCCCTTAT
>DATJVN010000154.1:0-4137 GCA_035501755.1 Bryobacteraceae bacterium
GTGGACACCTGTGCCGCGGAATTTGAAAGCTACACGCCTTATCTGTATTCCACCTACGAGGACGAAGACGAAGCCCCGCCGACCAGCCGCAAGAAAGTGATGATCCTGGGCAGCGGCCCCAATCGCATCGGGCAGGGCATCGAGTTCGACTACTGCTGCTGTCATGCGTCCTTCGCGCTTCAGGAATTCGGCGTCGAGTCGATCATGGTGAACTGCAATCCCGAGACGGTTTCGACCGACTACGACACCAGCGACCGCCTGTACTTCGAGCCTCTGACGCTTGAAGAAGTGCTCAACATCTGCGATACAGAAAAACCCGACGGCGTGATCGTGCAGTTCGGCGGGCAGACTCCGCTGACGCTCGCGCTGCCGCTCAAAGCCGCGGGCGTGCCGATCATCGGCACCGATCCGGAAAACATCGATCTGGCCGAAGACAGGAAGCGCTTCGGAAAACTGCTCGACGAGCTGAACATTCCCGCGCCCGCCAATGGCTCGGCGACAAACGTCGAGGAGGCCTGCGTTGTCGCGCGCTCCATCGGATTTCCAGTCCTGGTCCGGCCCAGCTATGTGCTCGGCGGCCGCGCGATGGTGATCACGTACGATGAGGACACCGTGCGCCGCTACATGCGGGAAGCGGTGGTGTTTTCGCAGTCGCGGCCGGTGCTGATCGACCGGTTTCTTGAAGACGCGACCGAGATCGATGTGGACGCCGTCGCGGATGGCAGCGGGGCCGTGCTGATCGCGGGAATTATGGAGCACATTGAGGAAGCCGGCGTTCACTCGGGCGATTCAAGCTGCGTGCTGCCCGCGACTACCCTTTCTTCCACGGTGATCGCGACCATCCGCTCTTACACGGAGCGCCTGGCGCGCGCGTTGAACGTGATCGGGCTGATGAACGTGCAGTACGCGGTGCAGGACGGCGTGGTGTACGTGCTCGAAGTGAATCCGCGAGCCTCGCGCACGGTGCCATACGTCAGTAAGGCGACCGGCGTGGCGTTGCCGAAAATCGCCGTGGGCGTAATGCTGGGTCAAAAGATCGCGGATTTTACGGACGCGACCGGCGTGCTCAACGTCCCGCAGTTTTTCGTCAAATCGCCGGTGTTCCCGTTCAACAAATTTCCCGGCGTCGATCCGACGCTGGGGCCGGAGATGCGATCGACGGGGGAAGTGATGGGCGTCGGCGAGAATTTCGGAGAAGCGTTCGCCAAGGCGCAGTTGAGTGCCGGGACTCCGCTGCCGGACAAAGGCCGCGTGTTTCTGAGCGTGAACGACCGCGATAAGCCGCTCGCGGTGACGCTCGCGCGCCGGTTCACCGAGCTCGGATTCGAGATCACCGCGACGCGCGGGACGGCTGCCGCGATTCGCGCCGCGGGGGTTTCCGCGAAAACCGTGTTCAAGGTGAACGAAGGCCGGCCCAACGCCGTGGACCTGCTGAAAGCCGGCTCGCTCGATCTGATTATTTACACCGCGACCAGCGGCGCACACGCGTTTTCGGATGAAAAAGCGATTCGCCGCAATGCGGTGACCTATCGCGTGCCGTGCATCACCACCATGAGCGGCGCGCGCGCGGCGGCGGAAGCGATCGCGTCGCGGCGGCACGATCCAATCCGGGTGTGGAGCTTGCAGGAGATTCACGGTTCCAGCGCTGAAAAACCATATTCGGCCGCGAATGTACGCGAATGAACGCGAATTGACATGCCCGAGACCCGGCGGCGAGACACTCAGAAACGCGAGCAGCCGGTAGAAACCGTCGCCATTCCGCGCGAACAGGTCGAGGTTCCCGTCGAGCCGCGCGTTTCTGTCATCCTGGTCTCGCGCAACCAGGCGCCCGCGCTGCGCCGCGCCATCGAGGCGCTCGAAAAATCCCAGAATCGCGACCGCATGGAAATCATCGTGGTGGATTGCGCGAGTGAGGACGAGAGCCGCGAGCTAGATTCCGAGTACGAGAAGATCACGCTGCTGCGCCTGCCGCATAATATGGGCGCGACGCGCGCCATGAACATCGGAACTCGCACGGCAAAGGCGGAAATTGTTTTTTTCGTTTCCCCCAACGTGGAAGTCTCGCCCGATACAGTCACCCGGCTCGCGGATGGGCTGGAGGGCGACAGCGAGACCACTGCGGTCGCCCCGCTGCTGGTCGACGTGGAAGGAAACACGGTGTCGCGGAACCAGAAGATCGATGACGCGCTTTCGGGAAATGCGGGCGAGCCGATCGTGGAGAGCGAAGAAAGCATCGCGGTTGAATACGCCGGCTGCGATGCGCTGATGATCCGCAAACAGTTCATCAAGGGCATGAACTACTTCGACCAGCACTACGGCCATTTCGGCGCGGACGTGGACCTTGCCGCGCAGATCGAAAACGCTCAGCGCAAGATTCGTTTGTATCCCGGGATTCGCGCGACCATTCATCCCGCACCCGATCCCAACGCCGGCGATCCGTTGTTTACCGCCGATCGCATCATCGGCATGTCTGTATGGCGCAGGAAATACGTCGGCTTCTTCAGCGGCCTGACGTATCGAATCGGCGCGATTTTCAGCGCGCTTGCCGGACTGCGCTTCACGGAACTTTCGGCACTGGTAAGCGGCCAGAAACTCGACGGCTCGCAGTCGATGTAACTTTAGTGACCGCCACTCAGCGGAGCGAGCATCGCCTGAAGCTTGTCGTAATTCTGCTCGATGAATGCCACGTTTTCGGGAGAGATCGACGGCGGGTATTCCTTGATAGTGCCGTTCTTCTTCATGCCGACCGCCATCACGTCCCCGATCAGCGATGCGGTGATGATCAGGAACTCGCGCGGCTTGAGACCCGCCGATTTGAGATCAGCGACAGCGGCAGGGCAAGCTGCGATCAGCTTCTCCCCGGCGTCAAGACTGGGCGCGTCCCCCGGCGAGTTTTTCTCAAAGCATGATTTCGCCGCGGCATCCGTGCCGGCCTTTTTGACCGCAGCGACGTAGCGCTGAATCACGTCCATGCTGAGCTTGTAGTCGCGCATTTCCTTGAGGTCCGGGTCGTTCGCATGCGGGCGAGACTGCCCTGAAGAGCTCGCGCACACAAGACCAATTCCGGCGATGAGTGTCAGACAAAGATTGAGTTTCATACGTATCAACAAGACGCACCGTCGCGCGACGGGCCGGCTCATGAATTCCAACGTGAACGCGCCTGCGGCCTGTTATCCTGTTTTTGATATGAGAGAAGCTGTTGTGGTCGCCAGCTCGCGGACTGGACTTGCCAAATCATACCGCGGTTCCTTTAACATGACTCGCCCCGACGATCTTGCCGCGCATTGCATCAAAGAGGTTCTGCGCAAAACTCCACAGCTCGATCCGGCGGAAGTCGAAGACGTGATTTTGGGTTGCGCTCAACCGCACGGAGCGCAGGGCGATAACGTGGCGCGGATCGCGGCGATGCTCGCGGGCCTTCCAGTCACCACAGCCGGGACCACCATCAATCGATTCTGCTCCTCCGGACTTCAGGCGATCGTGGTCGCGGCGCACGAAATCATGCACGAAGGCGTGGACGTCGCGATCGGTGGCGGGACCGAGAGCATTTCTCTTACGCAGCGCAATCGCGAGCCGAATCCCGCGCTCGCCGAACGGCTGCCGGGAATTTATATGGTGATGGGCGACACGGCCGAAGTGGTCGCCAAGCGGTACAAAGTGAGCCGCCTCGTGCAGGACGAATATTCGCTTGAAAGCCAGAAGCGCACCGCGCGAGCTCAGCAGGAGGGCTTTTTTGCAGGCGAGATCGCGCCCATGCGCGTCACCAAGGCCGTGCTCGATAAGAAGACGGGCGAGAAGATCGGGACCCAGGAAGTCTGCTGCGATCGCGACGAATGCAACCGGCCGGATACGACGCTCGAAGGACTGCTTGCGCTCAAACCCCATTTCGATCAAACCAGCGGCGAAGGCTCGGTGACCGCGGGCAACGCCTCGCAGCTTTCCGACGGCGCCTCGGCGACGCTGCTCATGTCTCGTGAGCGGGCTGATCAACTTAACATTCCCTACAAGCTGATCTTCCGGGGTTTCGCGGTCGCCGGATGCGAGCCGGATGAGATGGGCATCGGCCCAACTTTCGCGATCCCCAAACTGCTCAAGCGCCAGGGTCTCAAGATGAGCGATATCGACCTGTGGGAACTC
>DATJVN010000155.1:0-11422 GCA_035501755.1 Bryobacteraceae bacterium
CCGATCGCCTCGGGCCGCGGGCGCAGATGCACGAACCATTTCTGATACCACACCGCGTTGAGCGCCTTGACGGCGACTTCTTCAATGGCCGCTGCGATATCCGGTCCGCCGAAGGTTCCAAATCCGTTCTGGGTCAGCGAACTGTTGTAAGGATTGCCGGGATTGAGCGGTGCGCCTCCGAACGCGAAGCTGCCGGGAGCCGCCGGATTAATGCTTGCAGCCAGCACCATGCACGCGACGAGATATTCCTGGAACAGCACGTCCATGTGGGTAAGACTGCTCAGGTCGCGGCCGTTGCGGCGATAGCGATACACGGGGTCCATCTGATTGCGCAACCCGGTATCGATGCCGTTCTGAACCTGCAGCCAGGAGGAGAAGTCCGTGGCATAGTCGATGCCGGGAACGTAGGTCCACTGCTGCTGCGTGATCGGCTGCGAGCCGAGGAACGTCGGCTGCAGCAGGAATTGTGAGAGATAAGGACCCGCCGTTTCGCCCGGGAACCCGCCGCGAAACAGCAAATCCGTCGTTACCGCGCCGGATGGATTTCTAGGGCCGGTATAAGAGACTTGCGAGCCGAGCTCGGCGGCGGCGAGCGCGGCCAGCGCGTTCGACGAGTATTCGGTGAAAGGAACATCGCGCAGCAGCGAAGCCCAATAATGTTCCACCAGTTCGGTCGCGGTCTGGTCGCTCGCCAGCTTAGGGGCGGGCGGAACCTGCGGCGGACCGAACTGCGAGTTGTCCTTCATGGCAAGATCGAACGCCAGGCCGCCCTGTGGACCATTGAGCGTCCGCGTGCCGCCCATGACGATTTTTTCGAAATCGCTGAATTCTCCGCTCTGGAGCGCGTTTTGAAAGCTCGCGAAGGCCGCCGGGTTGACGCGGCCATAAACGTCATGCGGCAGCGCTTTCGTGAAGGTGCCCGCGTGATCGGGGTACAGGTCCGCATCGCCGTTGCTGAGATTCGCCACGGGGCCGGCCATTGTGTCCTGCATCGCCGTAGAGACGCGCAATTGGAGCGCCTGCATCAGTCGATCGTTGCCGGCCAGACCGGGCGGGATCAAGCCTCTGAGATCGAGCGCCGGGGGCGCCGGCTGCGCCACCGCGGGCGCGGCGAGCGCGCCTATACCGCCGAGTTGCCTTAAAAAGGCCCGCCGTTTTGTCATATTCCTCCACTTGGGCGTGCCAAACCCGTTTCACCCTTCGAGATCATTTTACTTGATCGCGGCGCCTTCCGACGGCTGCCGATCCAATGATCGTGGGCGCGGTTTTTCTTGTCTAATCATTCAAGAACCCCCCGGTCCCGCGAGAGCCTCAGAGCAGGTGCTAAATTACTGAAACAACTGCCTAATCGCTATAACGGCAACGTTCAGAAGGCGCTCTCGGGGCAACGCCGGCGCGAGGACGCCTCGACCAGTCCGGAGGCGTGCCGAATGTTGCCGAAACCCCAGAGTATGTCTGGGCCGATTTCTTCGCTGATGCCTATTTTTTTCATAACCCCGCTGGCCTAATTCTTTGCTAAGGTTCGACCGATGAAGTACTTAGGGCATCGTGTCGAATCACCCTAAGAGAGCGCCGTCAAAAGAACTGGTGGTTCTGCGCCCGGATATTCAGCAGCCCAAATGGGAAAACGTTCTTGAAGATGCGGCCCAGGCTCCTACCATTCTGATCGTCGACGATATCGACCTGAATCGTCGCCTGCTCAAGGCGATGCTTAAAACGGCCAACTATCGTATTCTCGAAGCCAAGCGGCCCTCGGCCGCGTTGAACATCCTTGAACGCGACAAAGTGGACCTGGTGGTAGTCGACCTGATGATGCCCGAAATGAGCGGGCCGGATTTCTGCCGCATGCTCAAAAACGAACGGCGCACCCAACTCATCCCTATTTTGATGGTCACCAGCGTCCAGGGTCCGGAAAACGAAATTATGGGAATCGAATCGGGCGCCGACGAATTCCTGATCAAGCCGCTTCAGCCCACGCTGGTGCGCACGCGCATCCGCGCGATGCTGCGCAACAAGGCCTTGGTCGATTCGCTTGAAGAGGCCGAGACCATCCTGTTCGCACTCGCGCAGTCGGTGGAGCATCGCGATCAATACACCGGCTTGCATTGCGAGCGGCTGGCAGCTTACAGCATTGCGCTGGGGCAGGCGTTGGGGCTCTCGAAAGCGGATCAGCTCGCGCTGTATCGCGGCGGATTTCTGCATGACGTCGGAAAGATCAGCATTCCCGACGTAATTTTGTTCAAGCGCGGGTTATTGAGTGAAGAGGAATGGCAGATCATGCGGCAGCACACCATTCGCGGCGAGGAAATCTGCCGTCCCATGAAGACGCTCGCTCCGGTGCTGCCGATCATTCGCAGCCATCACGAGCGCTGGGACGGCAGCGGTTATCCGGATGGGCTTGCGGGCGAGGATATCCCGCTGCTCGCGCGGATTCTCCAGGTAGCCGATATTTATGACGCGCTCACCACGGCGCGCCCTTATAAACCGGCGTTTTCGCACCAGCACGCCATCGAGATCATGCTCGAAGAGGCGCGGCGGGGATGGCGCGATCCGGAGCTGGTGCCGCTGTTTTCAGGCATCACGCAGCCGGCGCTCGACCCCGCGACCGCGCTTTGGCCGGCGAATGCTTCGGTGCAACAGTCGCTTGAAAATATGCGCCGCGAACTTTCAAAATAATCGGTGTACCCCTGAATCTCGCTTACTCGTCATGACAATGATGCGTTTCCTGCTGACCGCCTTGATTTTCGCCGTCGCGGCGGCAGCTCAGACATCTTCCGAAGCAGCCGATCCCGCGCCGGACGGTACTACAGCGGCGATGCCCTTGAAGCAGTGGGATGACAACCACATCCTCGGTGTCGTGCCCAACTATGCGACCGTCGACGAGCCGCAGAAGACCTACGAGCCGCTCACCGTCGGAGGAAAATTGTTAATCGCCACGCACGATAGTTTCGACCCTTTTAATTGGGCGATCACCGGCCTGTACGCGGCGGTTTATCAAAAAGAAAACGAGTACGCGTTCGGGCAAGGCGCGGCCGGCTACGCGCAACGTTACGCGGTGACTTTCGCCGATGCCACTATCAGCACGTATTTTTCCGAGGGCCTTTTTCCCGTCATGCTGCACGAAGACCCTCGCTTTTTCCGCCTGGGCGAAGGGACCAAATTGCACCGCATCGGATATGCGCTGACGCGCGTTCTGGTGACCCGGACCGATGCCGGCGCGTGGCGCTTCAACAACTCCGAAATCGAAGGCAACCTGCTGGCGGCGGGAATCTCCAATTTCTACTATCCGCAGGTGAACCGGGGCGTGGGCACCACCTTTGTGAAATTCGGCATCGGCGTGGTAAGCGACGCCGGATTCAACGTGCTCAAGGAATTCTGGCCAGACATGCGGCAAAAAGTGTTTGGCAGGTAAGTTCTCCTGAAAAATCCCCTGGGTTCGTGCGCGGCGGCACCATCCCCGACGACCGACTGCCATGACGCCCTTCCGAGGTATAATCCAATCGGAAGATGGAAGAGCTCAAGCGGAGGCTTCAGGAAGAAATCGCCGCGCTCGAGAATGAGCTGCGTATCGAGCTTCCCCGGGAAATCCTCAAGGCCCGCGCCCACGGCGATCTCAGTGAAAACGCTGAGTATCACGCTGCCAAAGAGCGCCAGCGCTTTGTCGATGCGCGCCTTTCGCAATTGAAAACGCGCCTGCGCGAGATCTCCATGGTCGACATGACCCAGATCCCTCATGACCGCGTAGGACTGGGCTCGACGGTGGTGGTCCTGGACATCGACAAAGATGAGCGCATCCGTTACAAACTGGTAACCAGCGAGGACGTGAATGTCGCCAAAGGATTGATCTCCACCAGTTCGCCGATCGGGCGCGGGCTGCTGGGGAAACAGGTTGGGGATTCTGTCAAGATTCAGATTCCAGGCGGAGTGCGGGAGATGGAGATCATCGAATTGACCACCATCCATCAGGCGGGCGGATAGATGACGTACACGCGCGGCATCGGCATCGTTTTCGGCAAAATCATTCACTGGATCGTGCGCGGGCTGGCGCTGTCACGGATTCATCCCAACGTCCTGACCTTTATCGGCCTGGTGATCAACATGGGGGCGGCGACGCTGCTCGCGGTGCATCAGTTCCGTTGGGCCGGCGCGGTGATCATCGGCGCGGGACTGTTCGACATGGTGGACGGGCGCGTGGCGCGCGAGACCAATCGCGTGACGCGCTTCGGCGGATTCTTCGATTCGGTGCTCGACCGCTACTCGGATCTTGCGCTGCTGGTCGGATTGCTGGTGTGGTACGGGTCGATCAACCGCTTCGGCTATGTAGTCCTGACGGCCATCGTGATGACCGGGTCGGTGATGGTCAGCTACACGCGGGCGCGCGCGGAGAACACCATTCCGCAATGCAAGGTCGGATTCATGGAGCGGCCCGAGCGCGTGGTGCTGCTGATCATCGGCGCGCTGTTCGACCGGATGGCCGCGGTGCTGTGGGTGATCGCGGTGCTGTCGAACCTGACCGTGATCGATCGCATGATCTTCACCTGGCAGGAAACCAGGCGCCTGGAAGAAGCGCAATTGCGGCCGGCGGGATCGAGAACGGCATCGCGCGCGGAATGAGCGCCGCGTCCTGATGCTAAGATAAAGGTTCCGGAGCGTTTCGTGGATCGAAAAACCAGAAAAAATCTCAAGAGCGACAAATTTGCCCAGGAAGTCACCTCTATCTGGGATTGGATGGGCGAACACCGGACCGAAGTGACCCGGTACGGCTCGGTCGCGCTGGCTGTGGTGCTGGTGGCGGCGGGCATTTTCTATTATGTGCGTCACCAGGCGAACGTTCGCGAAGACGCGCTGGGCGCGGCGCTGCGCATCGATAACGCCGGCGTGGGTGCGAATCCGCAACCGGGGATGCTCAACTTCGCCACACAGCAAGAGAAGGATCAGGCGTGGCAGAAGGCGTTTACCGATGTCGCGACCAAGTACCACGGCACGCAGGAAGGCGCCATCGCGGAGATGTACCTGGCTTCGGCCGCCAACGACAAGGGCAACCTGGCTGAAGCCGAAAAGCGCTACAAGGACGTGATGGATTCGGCGCCGGCGCCGTACGCCTCGATGGCTGGAGTCGCGCTGGCGCAGGCGTATGCCGCGGATGGCAAGACGGATGAGGCCGAAAAGCTGCTGCGCGAGTACATCGCTCACCCGACCGTGACCGTCTCCAAGGATGAGGCCACCATCGAGCTGGCCAACGTGATTGCGAAGACCAAACCGGACGAAGCGCGCAAGATGCTGGAGCCGCTTCGCGCGGACCGCACGGCCGTCAGCCGCGCCGCGGTCCAGTCGCTTGGCGACATTGCCCAGCAGCAGCAAAAATAGCGCGCCGCTCGCGCGGCTCCGTTTTCCACTGGAATGCTCGCGCGGACGGCGCTATCCCGAACCCGCGCATCCCTATCGCGACGAATTTCAGCGCGACCGCGACCGCATCGTGCACGCGCGCGCGTTCCGGCGTCTGGAAAACAAGACTCAGGTTTTCGCCACCGGCCTCTCCGATCATTTCCGCAATCGGCTGACGCACACCATCGAGGTTTCGCAGATCGCGCGGACGGTGGCGCGCGTGCTCGGCCTGGATGAGGATTTCACCGAGGCGCTCGCGCTCGCTCACGACATCGGGCACCCTCCCTTCGGTCATGCCGGCGAAGCCGAACTCGACCGGCGCATGCGCGAGCACGGCGATCGCTTCGAACACAATCTGCACGCGCTGCGCATCGTTGAATCGTTCGAAAATCCCTACCCGCGCTTCCCCGGACTGAACCTGACGTTCGAGGTGCGCGAAGGCATTGTGAAGCACTCAAGCGATGCGGCGCCGGAGGAATATCTGCCGGATCTGCGTCCGCCGCTCGAGGCGCAGTTGATCGACCTGTGCGACGAAATCGCCTACAACGCGGCCGATCTCGACGACGGTTACGGGGCGGGATTGATCCGGCTCGACGCGGCGCGCGAGGTGGAAAAATTTCGCGAGCTCGAGGGAGCCGCGGCGATGCAGTTCCCCGGCGCTTCCGAGCGAGTCCGTGCGCAGGTGGTGGTGCGCGGGCTGATCGACTGGATGGTGACGGGATTGATCGAGGGAACTCTTGGGGCCGCGGCGGAAATTGCAGACCTCGACGCGGTCCGCCGCCATCCGTCGCGTCTGGTGCGCTTCACTGCGGAAACCGCGGCGGGAAGCGCCGAACTCAAGCGATTTCTGCACCGAACCGTGTACGCATCGGCAGAACTCGAGCGGGCGCGGTACCAGTCGGTGGCGCGGGTCGGGGCGGTATTCGAAGCCTTCCTGCGCAATCCTAAATTGCTGCCGGAAAATTACTTAGAAGAATTTGCCGGAGCCCCGCCGCATCGCCTGGTATGCGATTATATCGCGGGAATGACGGATCGCTTCCTGCTCAAAACTGCCGATCAACTTTTTGCCTCCGGGCGCGTTTAATAGATATGAGACGCAAGTTAGTTCCGCTGGGCGCGGTGTTGTTGTGCGCCGCGACGCTTGCGGCCAAGAAGAAGCCGGACGCGGATTATGGCCTGTTCAAGAAGAAGTTGTCGAAGGACGAACAGGCGGTGCACGCGCTCGACCGGCTGACCTTCGGACCGCGGCCGGGCGATTTCGCGGCGGTCAAGAAGATGGGCGTGAAGAAGTGGATCGAACTCGAACTTCACCCCGAGCGGATCAAAGAGAACCCGGAACTCGAAAACAAGCTGGCGCCGCTTGAAACGCTGCGCATGTCGCAGGCTGAAACGGTGGCGGCCTATCCGCCGCCGCAGTTGATCCGCGCGGTGGCGATGGGACGTGAGCCGTTGCCGGCCGACCCTCTGACGCGCGCGGCGGTCGAGCGGCAATTGAGCCGGATCAAGGTCAAGAAAAACGTGAATGCCGGCGAGGAGGTGGTCGAGCCGATCGTCCCACTCGACGAGTTGCTGTCGCGCGACCAGATCCGCGCGCTCCGCAACGGCAATCCGCAGCAGAAGCGCCAGGTGCTCGCTTCGATCCCATCCGAAAAGATCGACGATGTGGTAATCGCGATGCCGCCCGGGCTGCGCAACCAGCTGCTCCCGGTCGCGCCCGCGGCGCTGAGCCGCAAGCTGATGCAGGTGAACAATCCGCAGCAAGTGGTGCTCACGGACCTGGTCCAGGCCAAGCTGTTTCGGGCGATTTACAGCAACCGGCAGCTCGATGAGGAGCTGGTTGATTTCTGGTTCAACCACTTCAACGTCAATTTCGACAAGGGCGCGGACCGTTTTCTGATCTCCACCTACGAGCGCGAGGCGATCCGGCCGCACGTGCTGGGAAAATTTCGCGGCCTGCTGGAAGCGACGGCCACGAGCCCGGCCATGTTGTTTTATCTGGACAACTGGCAGAGCGTGGCTCCGGAATCGCAGCGGCGCCGGAACGCGAACGCTCCACGGCGCGGACTGAACGAGAATTACGCGCGCGAGATGATGGAGCTGCACACGCTGGGCGTCGACGGTGGATATACGCAGAAGGACGTGACGGAAGTCGCGCGCTGCTTCACCGGCTGGACCATCCGCAACCCGCAGAGGGGCGGCGAATTTTTCTACAACGACCGGATGCACGATAAAGGCGAAAAGATCGTGCTGGGCGTGGTGATTCCCGCCGGGGGCGGCCGCGACGATGGCGAAAAGGTTCTGGACATCCTGGCGAACCATCCTTCCACTGCGCGCTTCATCTCGAAAGAGCTGGCGCAGCGGTTTGTCGCCGACAATCCGCCGCCGCAATTGATCGAGCGCATGGCCAAAACCTTTCGCGACACGCATGGCGACTTGCGCGAGGTAATGCGGACCATGCTCGAATCGAAGGAATTCTTCTCGGCCGGCGCATATCGCGCCAAGGTGAAAACTCCGCTCGAGATGATCTCCAGCGCGGCGCGCGCCACCGGCGCGGAAGTCGACTTCGCCATGCCGCTGGCCAACCAGGTGGCGCAATTGGGCGAGCCGCTGTATCGCAAGATCGAGCCGACGGGATATTCGAGCGCGAATGCGGAGTGGGTCAGTTCGGCATCGCTGCTGGGGCGGATGAATTTCGCGCTCCAACTGGCGCAGAACCGGGTGCCGGGGACCAAGGTGGATGATTCGCGGTTCTTGGAAGATCCGCAAAAAGCGGCGAAGATGCTGCTTGCGACCGACGCGGCCCCGCAGACGCGTGAGGCGATCGCGAAAGCGTTGGCAGAGCAGAAGGAGAAAAATCCGAACGCGCCCGCGCCGGCCATTGTGGCCGGCCTGCTGATGGGCTCGCCGGATTTCCAGAGAAGATAGGATGGCCGTGAATAAATGTGAATAAACATGAATGTTTTTATTCACGTGCATTCACGTTGATTAGCGGCCATTAAAGAGGTGTTTCGATGAATCGTAGAATTTTCCTGAAAAACTCGGCGATGGCGATGGTGGGCGTCGGGTCGACGCCGGCGTGGCTGTCGCGGGCGCTGTATGCCTCTGACGCTCCCAGTCCGCGCAAGAAAATCCTGGTGGCTATTTTTCAGCGCGGCGCCGTGGACGGGCTGAACGTCGTCGTGCCGCACGGTGAGCCTCGCTACTACGAAATGCGCCCGACGATCGCCGTGCCGCGTCCCGACGGAACGCCCGATTCGGCCATCGACCTGGACGGGTTTTTCGGGCTGCACCCGGCGCTTAAAGCGCTGAAGCCGATCTATGATTCCGGGCGCCTGGCGGTGGTGCAGGCGGTGGGGTCGCCCGATCCGACGCGCTCGCACTTCGACGCGCAGGATTACATGGAATCGGGCACGCCGGGATTCAAGGCGACCGGCGACGGATGGTTGAACCGGGCGATTCCGGCGGGCGCAAAATCGCCGCTGCGCGCGGTGAGCATGACTCCCGATCTTCCGCGCGCGCTGCGCGGCCAGAACGACGCGGTCGCGATCAATAACCTGAACGAATTTCAGGTGCGCGATTCCCAGGAGTCCTCCGTTTTCGAGTCGATGTATGAAAACACGAGCGACAAATTCCTGAACGGAACCGGCCGGGAGACGTTCGAAGCGGTGAAGCTGATGCAGTCGATCGCGCGGCAGGCGTACACGCCGGCAAACGGCGCGAAGTATCCCGGTGGGCGGCTGGGACAGTCGCTGAGGCAGATCGCGCAACTGGTGAAGTCGAACGTCGGGCTGGAGGTCGCCTTTGCCGACGTCGGCGGATGGGACACGCACGTGAACGAAGTGGGGCAGAAGGCGAGCCAGGGACAACTTCCCAATCTGCTTCAGAATCTCGGCGACGCGCTGGCGGCGTTTTATCAGGACCTCGGCGACCGGATGGCGGAGGTGAGCGTGGTCACCATGAGCGAATTCGGCCGCACGGCTCGCGAAAACGGTAATCGCGGGACGGATCACGGCCACGCCAATGTGATGCTGGCGTTGGGCGGCGACATTCGCGGCGGCAAGGTTTACGGCGACTGGCCGGGATTGGCCGAAGAGCAGCTTTACGAGGGCCGCGATCTGAATCTCACCACCGATTTTCGCGACGTGCTGGGCGAACTGGTCACGCGCCATCTGGGCAATCGGCAGCTTGGCATTGTGTTTCCGGGATATACGGAAGCGAAGTATCGCGGGCTCATTAGTTAACCGCGCCTTTCGATCGATCCTCTTACTTAATACCATCGCGGCGGCGGACGATATGAGAGTTGGAGAGAGAGTCCGTCGAATGTTCTGGCTGTATTTGCTCGGTTTGGCTACGGTTTTGACCATCGCATTGCGCCGAGTTCTGAAACGGCAGAAACCCCTCGATGACGAGCTGTACGCTAAGACGGTCGCCATCGATCACGTGCAATCCGGCGTCGCCTGGGTGCGCGCGGATGGGACCTTCGGCTCGGTTAATCAGTCCTTTGCGCGAACCTTCAACCTTGCGCCGCGCGAGCTCGCCGGAAAAGAGTGGTACAAGATGTTTCCGGCGGAGTCGCACGCCCAAGTGCATAATCACTACAGTCAGATGCTGCTGATCGGGACAGTGGTGTTCGACGCGCCTGGACAGCGCGTGGACGGGTCGCGCCTGTGGCTGAACGTGCGGCTGGTCGGGGTCCACGATCATCATATGCGCTTCGTGGGGCACCATTGTCTGGTGGAGGATCGCACGCGCGTGCGCGACCTCGAGCAGCGGCTCGTAAGGAGCGCCGTCAGCGCAGGAAAACGGCAATCACCAGCGCAGGAATCGCCAGCAGCAGCAATGCGCTGATCGCCAGCGCGGCAAGCTGCCAGGGCTTGAGGCGCAGGACTAGCCTGGAGGCGGGCGGAGGAGGAACACCGTCGGTCTGCCGGGTATGAAACATCTCGGCCAGCAGCAGACGGTCCCGGCACTCCTGGCAATCGACCAAGTGCGACTCGAAGGAGGCGCGCTCGGCCGGCGGCAGCTCGTTTTCCAGATACCGTTCGGCGAGCGAGTGCCGGTCGATATACTGGTGATCCATTTCCGGCGCACCGTGGACAGACGGGTTCATGCAATTCGAGCGAACGATTTGAGCGTATTAAGCGGGCAGGCTGACGCGCAAGGCCTTACTGTACTGAAGCTCCCAGCCGTTCGAGTACCCGGTTGATCAAGCGCTCGATGACCTCATTCTCAAGAGCGTTGTTCTGCTCCCAATGAGCCAGGATTCGATCGGCCACGCGGTCGATGATCCGGTTGCGGAGATCGTTCAGCAGGGGGGCGCGCTGGGAAGGGGCAAGCGAGGTCGCAAAGTATTGCTGCAATTGACGCTCCAGGTCATCGGAAGATTCTGCGGCGGGCTCGGACGGCTGGCCGCGCAGCCGGGATTGAAGACCGCGAATCACCAGGGTCGCTTTTTCGGCGGCCTCGATGATGGGCTCCTGTGCGGGTTCCGGTTTGTTTTCAGGATTTTTGCGCGATGCCACTTTTCGCCTAAACCGGATTATACCCTGTACTACCGCACTAAGTAATTGACCCAAGCGTCCAACTCGGTTACAATCGACCTTGCGCTGTCTAGGACCTCTAGAATTTCTAGTTTTAACAAATTAAACCTTTGTTTCCCAGTCACTTGGGAAATTCTTTCCGAGTCCAGACCAACGAAATGGGAGATGGTGGTGCCTAAAATGGAACGACCAGTACCTAACCTACCTGCGCCGACCTTCGCGTCCGTCGAGTCGGGCTTTGTTGACCGGATGAAGGCCGGGATCAAAGGATGGAAGAGATGACGGGCGACGCGGTAAGCGCGGGTGTGAGCCTGCTCGATCAGAATCGAGTGAACGAAGCGCTCGCGTGTTTTGAGTCGGCCGACGACCGGAGCGCGTGGTTCGGACGCGCGGTCGCGCTGCATTTGCTGGGACGCCTGGATGAAGCCGAAGTCGCGTATCTGCGCGTGATGGAGCAGATGCCGAATGAAGAAGCGCTGGCGAATCTGGTGGCGCTG
>DATJVN010000156.1:0-15494 GCA_035501755.1 Bryobacteraceae bacterium
CCTCGCCCACTCCGCGCACAAACAGCGCGGTTTCCTCGAGAATCGGCGTGCGGATTTCCGGGTAATTGTAAACGCGAAACACCTCGCGGGCAGCGGCTTCGACGCGGTTCCAGGCCGAGCTCGACGGCGGAAGAATGTCGCGCATGCCTTTGACGGCTGTGATCACGACTCTTCTTCCTTGTATATCCCGGCCTTTTGGACGTAGTGCTTCACGCCTTCCCGAAACCGCTCGTGCTCTTCGGCAGTCACCGGGCGCCGCGGCTTCACGGGAACGCCCATCACCAGCGTCGCCGGCGCGACATTCGCATTCTCCGGCACCAGCGATCCTGCCGCGACCACCGCGCCCTTGCCGATTCGTGCTCCGTTCAAAATGGTCGAGCCGATGCCGATCAGCGCGTCGTCTTCGATGGTGCAGCCGTGCAGCGTTACGGAATGACCCACGGTCACGCGGCTCCCGACGGTCAGCGGAAAACCTTCGTCCATGTGCAGCGCGCAGTTGTCCTGAATGCTGGTCTCCTCCCCGATCACGATGGGTCCCATGTCGCCGCGCAGCGATGCGTTCGGCCAAATGCTGGATCGCTCCCCGATGATCACCTCGCCGATCACCTGCGCGCTGGGGTCGACGTATGCGGACGCGGCGACCTTGGGTGCGATTCCGCGGAAAGTACGAATCATATTTAAGCGTTTATGGGGTTCGGCGAAGACCTATTGTAGCTGAGCGCGCCGGATTTCCGTGCACGAGGCATCTGCCAGCGCGCAGCGCGTGTGCTCGAACTGGATGGTCGTGTGGTGAATGTGAAAATGATCGCTCAGCACCTGGTTGATGCGGCACAAAATGAAATTGCTCGCAGAGTGCGGCATGTCTTCGATCAGAACGTGGCAGCTCAGCGCGTGCGCTTCCGTTCCCAGGCTCCAGATGTGCAGATCATGGACGTCGATCACGCCTTCCACTTTCCCCAAATCGCGTAGCACGTCTGCAAGCTTCAGCCCCTTCGGCAACCCTTCCAGGAGAATATTCAGCGAATCCTGGATAATCCCCCAGGCCGACCAGACAATGCCGATCGCGATCAGCAGCGACAGCACCGGATCGATCACGATCCAGCCGGTGAACCGGATCGCGATGGCCCCGGCGATGATTCCAGCCGAGCTCGCCGCGTCGCCGATCATGTGCATCCACGCGGCGCGCAGATTCAGATCGTGCCCCTGGCCGATGCCGAACGCGATCCCCAGATTTACCGCGAGCCCCACGGCCGCGACCACGATCATCGTCACTTCCGCGACCGGCCGCGGATGCATCAGCCGCCCGTAGCTTTCGTAAATCAGGAATCCGGCGAGTGCGACCAGCACGATCGCGTTGACGAACGCGACCAGGATGCCGGCGCGCTCGTATCCGTACGTCTTGATGTGATCGGCAGGGCGCGTTTCCAGGTACACGCCGATCGCGGCAAGCAGCAGAGCGAATGCGTCGGTGAAGTTGTGCCCCGCGTCGGAGAGCAGCGCCAGGCTTCCGGCGCGGAATCCGGCAACCGCTTCGAAAACGACAAACGCCGCGGTTACAGCGAGCGAAATCGTGAGCACGCGTCCCTTGGCGGGGCGGTGCGCATGGTGACGATGGTGCTCGTGGCTCACCCGCTTTTATCGTAGCGCGCGGCCGCATCTCAACGTTTCCGCCGCCCTCCACGTATATCTCTATGAAGTGACCCATGAAGTAGCAGGCGAGGAGCTGGTGCTGGCGATCGTGGCCCGAAGCAATCCGCGAGACCGCGAGTTCGAGCGGGTGATGCGCGATCACGAGCGCATGGTGGTCAACACGGCCTATCGTCTGTTGGGCCGCATGGAGGATGCGCGCGACGCCGCGCAGGAAGTTTTTCTGCGCCTGTTGAAAAATCTGAACAGGATCGAGGGCGATCCGAAGCCCTGGCTGTATCGCGTGACGGTGAACGTGTGCAACGATCATTATCGCCGCCGTTTGCCCGTAAAAGAGCCCGATGCGCGCCGCGCCGACCCGACGCCCGATGCTTCGCGCATCCTCGAAATGGGGGATCGCAAGCGGCTGCTGATGGAAGCTCTGGCGACGCTCTCCCCGCGCGAGCGCGCGGCCATCGTCCTGCGCGATATTGAGGGACTTTCAACGCGCGAAGTCGCCGGGATTTTAGGAATCGAGGAAGTAACGGTTCGCAGCCAGATCTCGGTTGCACGAGTGAAGCTGGCGAAATTCGTGAGGGGACGAAAATGACCTGCGAAGAATGCGAAATCGCGCTGGGGAGGGCGGAATCGCGCAGCGAAGTCGCCGCTCATCTGCTCGCGTGCCACGCGTGCTCGGAGCTCGCGGCGGAGATGCGCGCCAATGCCGAGGCCTTGGAGTCGATGCGTGGCGAGCGGTTCGCATCGTTGCGCGTTCGCGTGAAACGACCGCTGTTGCCGGCTTTCATTGCCGCTGCGGCGGCGGTCGTGCTTGCCATTTTCACCGGAATTCATTTCCGCGAACAGACGCTTCCGCCCGTGCATTACGCCCTGGCGCCCATGAAATTCGAAATTTCGCCAGTCGCGCCTTCGCCGCCGAGAATCGCCAAGAAGCGCGTGCGACCGTCAGCGCCGCTGATGGTGAAAATGTTCACCTCGGACCCCAATGTAGTGATTTACTGGCAGATCGATCGAGAACAGGAAGGAATGGAACGATGAAACAAATATTGCTGATCGCGTTTGCGCTGGCAGGGCTCGTCCGTGCGCAGCAGCCCGATTCGGAGAAGATCACCAGCAAGATCATCCCGGTTCATTATGTGAATGTGAATCACCTGGCGAACCTGGTGTCGATTCCCGGCCTCTCGGTGAAGTCCGACTCCCAGATGAGCGTTCTCGTGGTCACCGGTCCCGAGCACGGAGTGGACGCCATCGAAGAGATGGTCAAGAAGCTGGATGTTCCGCCTCCCGCCGAGGTGGTCTCCACCATCGAGCTGACCGGCTACCTGGTCTCCGGGTCCACGCAGGCACGCGGCGACGAGATCACCGCCGATTTGTCGTCAACAGTGTAGCAACTGCGCGCGCTGTTTCCCTACAAGTCGTACCGCGTGATAGACGCCTTCGTTCTGCGCGGGTCCGCCACGACTTCGCAGCGCAGTTCGCTCGCCAACACCAGCGGAATCCTGCTGGGCACGAATTCCGAGTATCGCTTCAGCTACACTGGCGCGACCGTCTTGCCGGGCACACCGCGGTCGCTTCGGATAAACAATCTCGATCTGGAAATCAGCACGCCCACGGGCGCGCGTAATGAAAAAGGAAACCCGATCACGCGCAACGTCGGCATCCGGACCGATGTCGACATTCCCGAGGGCCAGAAGGTGGTCGTCGGCAAATCCAACTTCACCGGCGCCGACGATGCGCTCGTCCTGGTCCTGAGTGCGAAGATTTTAGAATGATCTGGCTGTTCCTCTTGATCGCGCAAACGGAATTTCACGGAACGCTCGCGCCGGAGCTCAGCATTCCGTCGAGCATGCAGAGGATCAGCGAGTTCAAGCTCGCCACGCCCGACGCACGCAGCGAACTCGGCAATATCGAAGGAAAAATTTTCGCCGGAAAAATTCGCGGCGCCCGAGCGTTCATCGTCGAAGGCGCCTCTACCGTTCTCTTCGTCGACACCGGCCGCCTTACCCGATATGAACTCCGCGAAACGTACGACCCAGCCCAGGCCGGCACCGCGGAGGTTCACTTCCCGCTTCCCGGACCCGCATATAAAACGTATCCCGTCGCCGTCTACGTCTATCGCGAACAGGGCAGGCCTGATTCCCGCATGGTCGGCGAGTCGCCGCGCGCCTTCGTATCCGGCACAGTCAAAATCGAACGCCGCGACGTCGAGATGGGTTTCGAATTCGACCAGAAAGCCAACACGGCGCGCCCCGACAACGGCTGGCAGCGCGTCGACGGCGCGCAGGAGTTTCTCAAAGACGAGCGTCCCGTTTATCGCATCGGCAAGACATTCTTTTCCTTCGATTCGATCGACCTCGCCGCGCACATCTTCACGCTGAAATCGCGCACCGCCGCCGAATACACACGCATCGAGCTTATGCCCGGCGGGATTTTTCCCGATTTTGCCTTCACCGATCTCGAAGGCCGCGCGCACAAGCTCTCCGACTATGCGGGGCGCCGCGTTCTTCTCGACTTCTGGGCCACGTGGTGCGATCCGTGCATGGCGGCGCTCCCGAAATTGCGCGAGCTACACGCGCACGGCCTCGAAATCATCGGCATGAATGTCGATGAGAATCCCGAAAAGCCGCTCGCTCTTCACCTGCCCTGGGCCAACGCAGCGCTTTCAAGTATTCGCGACATCATCGAGCACCGCGCACGCATTCAAATGTACCCGACCTACGTGCTGCTCGATGGCCAACGCAAAATTCTTGCGTTCGGTGAGAGCGCATTGAATCAACCCTAACCACTTCCCACTTCCCCCAAGCTATACTCCACGCATGCGCTCCATTCAGCTTCTGGCTCCCGGCGTCCTCGAAGAACGCACGATGCCGCAGCCTCGCGATCCCGGACATGGCGAAGTGACCGTCCGCATCCGCGCCGTGGGCGTGTGCGGCAGCGATCTGCACTGGTATCAGGACGGGCGCATCGGCGAGATCCCCGCCGCTTATCCGCAAGTGCTCGGGCACGAGCCGGCGGGTGAGATCGTCGCGACCGGTCCCGGCGTTCACGATTTCACGACGGGCGATCGCGTGGCGCTCGAGCCCAGCCTCACCTGCGGCCACTGCGAATTCTGCCTGCGCGGACAACACAATCACTGCGTCCGAACCATTTTCATGAGCGGTCCGCAGGCGCCCGGTATGTTTCTCGAATACACCACGCTGCCGGCGTCCAACTGCACGCGTGTCCCGAAAGAATTCGACTACGCCGCAGCGACGTTGATCGAGCCGGTCGCCGTGATGATGCACGTGCTGGAACTGTGTCAGATCCGCCCCGGCGACACCGTTGCGGTCACCGGCGCGGGACCGATCGGAATGCTGTGCGCCGCCATCGCGCGCGCGGCCGGAGCGAGCCGCGTCTTCATCGCCGATCGGCTGGCGTATCGCTTAAAGCTGGCGCTGAAAATGGGCGCCGATGTCGCCATCGACACCAGCGCGCAGAAGCCGGTCGAGGCCGTGCTCGATTCCACGCAGGGCCGCGGGGCGGACGTCGTGCTCGAAGCCGCCGGGTCGCCTGAAACCGTGAATGCGGCGATTCGCCTCGCGGCGCCCGGCGGAACGGTCATGCTGATCGGAATCCTTAGCGAGCTCAACCCGAAAATTGACGTCCACGCGGCCATGGCGAAGGAACTGAAGCTGCAAACGCTCAAACGCTCGAATCATCGCGGGCAGGAGGCCCTGAAAATGCTCGCGCGGATTCCACGCGCGCTGATCACGCACTCACTTCCGCTGGAGGGAACGCCGCGGGCGTTCGATATGCTGACGCATTACAGCGATGGCGTGGGCAAGGCAGTGATCGAGTTCTAGAGCATTGTTCGGGTGCTTCGACTGAGCCGTTCGCAAGCGACCTCGAAAAATTATTTGGCGTAATGCTCGCTGCCCATGAAGTGCAGCGACACGTACGGCTCATCGCCGACCACCCAGCTATCGTGCCCCGGAGGCCCCGGCGGAATGTAGAACAGCATTCCGGCACGAAGCTCGTGAACTTTGCCGTTCTCCATGGCCGCGGTCGCGCAGCCAGAGAGCACCATCCCAACGTGTTCCACGTTGCAGCGCGTCGCACCGACTCCGGGTCCCACGTGCTCCGACCATTTCCATCCGGGCTGGTACGTCGCGCGGCCGATGGTCATCCCGCCGACGCGCACGATCTCGAATTTTCCTTTTTCGAACGTCCGCACCTCGTCAGGCTGTTCGAATCGCTTCAGAACCGGTTCCAGCATGCATCAGCTCCCTCAAAATTCTTCCCGCCACTTCCTTGCCCCGCTCGCCCACTTCTCCGATCGGGCCCACGCAGCTCGGGCATCCCGCCTCGCACCCGCACGATTCGAGCAGCTTCGCCGCTCCCTCGATCAGCGCACGCCGTAATTTGAACAGGGCCGCGCTCTGCCCGATCCCGCCAGGGTAATTGTCGTACAAAAACAGGTTCGGCTCGAACGTGCGTCCCGCGATGTTCTCCGTGATCGATACTGCCAGGTCCCGCGGATCGCACATCACCATCAGAGATCCGACCGTCTTGAGCAGCGACCCGAGTCCCACCAGGCCATTCTGTTTTTCGGTTGGCGTCAGGTCCGGAAATTTTTCGAGAAACGCCGACGTAAAATGCAGCCAGAACGCCGTAGTGTGCATCTCCTGTTCCGGCATCGACAGGTTCCCCGCGCCGACGTTCTCCATGGTGTAAAACTTCACTTTCTTGAAGCCGACCACCTGGGTATTCAGCCGCACGTCGCCATGCGCGGCTCGAGCTTCTCCCAGCGCGGCCGATTCGAACTCTTCGAGCTCCCGAACCTGCGTGTAATCGATCGCGTCGGTGAAATAATCCGAATCTACCGCGCGCACATACGCCTTGCGGCCTTCGTAATCGAAGCGCTCCACCTGATACTGCCGCGCTTCGTGCAGATAAATGGCTTTCTCGTGCAGGGTGGTCAGCGCCGCGGTGAAGGAAACCTCGGCGATGACGCGATGGTCTCCGGTGATGTCCACCACCACGAAATTGTCGCTTGAAACTGCGCGGAGGCTCACCGCGTCGGCCGGATACGAATCCGAAGTCCAGTGCCACGCTCCGCCCGACCGGTGCACAAATTTCAAATCCTCCAGGAATGCGCACATCTCGCCGCTCGCGTGCGGACCGAATTTCTCCCCGTCGCGAATGGGCAGCTCGAACGCCGCGCACTTCAGATGATTGATCAGGATTTCGAGATTGTCCGCGTTGATCCGCGCGTGTTCGGGAGACCGGTCGAAGAAATATTCCGGATGCTCGACGATGTACTGGTCGAGCGGCGCGCTCGACGCGACCAGCACCGCCAGCGCCGCCGTCTGCCTGCGCCCCGCGCGCCCGGCGCGCTGCCAGGTGGAAGCGATCGAGCCGGGATACCCCGCCATCACCACCGCATCCAGCGACCCGATGTCGATGCCCAGTTCCAGCGCATTCGTAGCGACCACCGCGCGGATCTCGCCGTCGCGCAGCTTCCGCTCGACCTCGCGCCTTTCTTTCGGAAGATACCCTCCACGATATCCGCGAATTCCGGGATGATCATCCTTCAGATACGTCAGGAGCACTTCCGTCGCCAGGCGCGAGTTCGCGAATACCAGCGTCTGCTCTCCGCGATCCACCAGTTCCCGCGCGATGCGCCGAGTCTCGTTCAAATAGCTGCGCCGGATTCCCAGCGCGCGATTCACCACCGGCGGATTGTAGAACACCACGAACTTCTCGCCCGAAGGCGCGCCGTTTTTCTGCACCAGCTCGAACGGTAGACCGGTGAGCGCTTCCGCCAATTCGCGCGGATTGGCGATGGTCGCCGAGCAGCACACGAATTGCGGCGAGGAGCCGTAAAATTCGCAGATGCGCTTCAGGCGCCGCAGAATATTTGCCAGGTGGCTGCCGTAGACGCCGCGATAATAATGCAGCTCGTCGATTACCACGAAGCGCAGGTTCTCAAATGCCTTGGCCCACTTGGTGTGATGCGGCAGGATGCCGGCGTGCAGCATGTCGGGATTGGTGAGCACCACGTTCGCGCGCTCCCGAATCGGGCGGCGTGCGTCCTGCGGAGTGTCGCCGTCGTAGGTGAACGCGCGAATCTCACTGCCCATCGCGTCCACCGCGCCCTGAAACTCCTGAAGCTGATCCTCGGCGAGCGCTTTGGTCGGGAACAGGTACATCGCGCGCGCGCCCGGCTCCGCGATCAGGCGATTCAGCACCGGCAGGTTGTAGCACAGCGTTTTTCCGCTCGCGGTTGGCGTGACCACCACCACGTTCCGCCCCGCGCTCGCATGTCCGAACGCCTCGGCCTGGTGCGAATACAGCCGCGCGATCCCGCGCTTGGCGAGCGCACCCCGCAGCCCCGGCGCGACGTCGTCGGGCACATCCGTGTACTCGCCTTCGCTCGCCGGCTGCCTCCGGATCGCCCGAACCGGCGAATCCGGATTCGCCATCCATTCTTCAAATCTTCGAATCGCGCCGTCGAGTCCGCGCGGACGCGACGGAAAATCCAAGGCCAGTCTGGTTGCCAGGTCCATTCTTCGCTCTTTCTTCGCTAGAGCTAGAATAACCCGTTTTATGCCCGCGCGCGAAGGAACTCGTATCGTTCGAGCGTTGCCGCGAAGGTTTCGTCGGGATCGTTGCGCAGCACCTTGCCGGCGCAGCGCAGCCGAACCTCGGATTTCGATCCCGGCACTTTCGGGAAAGTAATCAGATACTCGATCGATTCCCCCACTGCCACGGGCCCATTTGAAATGAACAACACGCCCGACGAACTCACGTTCCTGGTTTCCCCCACCGACTTCGATCGGGCCTCGCCGCTTACGATCTCGAACGGCAGCCGCAGATCGAAGCGTTGATGCTTCCGTTGTTCGATCATCAGTATGACTGTATAGCCGAAAGGAACTAAGGTCAATAGCCGCAGGCGTAGGTAATATGTCCTATCGTTATAGTACGGGCGATCTACCGTTCTAGTAGTGAAATCTCCAGGGCGAAACTCTGCGTAGATCTCGCGCGGATCGGGCCCGCGGAAAAGGTCAGACTGCTGTCGAGCAAAACTCCGGGATCGGCAACGTTGGTTGCCCGACCGAGATTCGGTAGCGACCCCCATCGTGGGCGCTTTGTCGATGCGTGCAAACTATCGCATCAAATGCCAGGACTGGTGTTGGCAAGCAGACCTGAAATGCACAGGATCGCGACCATGACAGCCGCTTCTGAACGCAGCAGTTTGCTCATGGCGATTGCTCTATCGCCGGTCGCCGGACGTCGCAAGCATCGGAAACGGACCGAACCTCCAAGCAGTACAGCAACCCCGACGAACGCTACCTTAATGAGTAATATCTTTCCCCAAGGGCTGATCCAAAGTGCACTGATATGGCTGTGCATATCACGCCAGGCCGTATACATTCCTGAGAGAGTCAACACCACCAAAGCCAAGGCCACGGTTTTCGACAGGCGGCTTCCATAGCTCCACAGAGCCTGGGCCCCGGCGAGCACAGTCAAACGAGGGACGACCAGCAGACCCGAAACAATAATCGCTCCAGCCCATACGGAGGTGGCTAGAAGGTGAAAAAAACTCGGATATCTGCGCAGGCGAGAGGTCTCCTTCCTCGGAGGCGTGAGTCGAAGCCGCCTTAGTCGCCGCGAGCACACACAGAGCGGTCATCTCGACCCACGTGGCGATCGAAGGCGCGCGCGCCTTAATGAAAGATTGCGCCGCAAACAAGACGACCAGAGCAACCGAGTTCGTATACCATAACCCGCCTTGGCGAGTTGATGAGAGGATCGTTGGAACCAGCGCCAGAGAGGCTCTGAACTCAGTAGAGCCGCTCATGCTTGAGGCGACAAACCATGGACGCACGAGATGGCACACGATCAGAACCGTCAGCGACATGATCCCCACCCTGCGCATCACAGGACCAGCGAGCGATGCCGTCACCTGCTTCACCCGCGGTCCGGTGACAGCATGTAACCAATATCCCGCCAGCAGCGATCCCACGATGAGCGCATAGCTTGAATTGGAAGAGACCGCGACCAGAATATTTAACGCGGTAACGAAGCCCACTATTTAACTGTGAACTTGTACTCACCTTGAGAGCGGTGCGTATCTGTGGAAACGCCCACCCAATGCACTGTGTAAACGCCAGGGGGCAGTGCAGGGAGGGCGACCATCATCACTTTGGTGTCCGCGCCGACCACGGACGCCTCCTTGTTGACCACATGTCCGGATGCGTCGGTGACTGTAATCTTGCTGAATTTCGGCTCCAGCGCGCCGGTGAACTTAATCGTTACACGCTGAGGCGGGCTCACGGTGGAGTCGGCTGCCGGGGTCATCGACACCGGGGAAGTATGGGCAAAAGCCGCGGGAACGGCTAAGATGAACGCCGAGGCAAGCAGAGCACAGGTGAGGAGCTGCGCCCTGAATTTGACAATTAGGTTTAGGCTCATGTCAAGGTCCTTTCCTGATGCTGAATCTTCGGAAAGTGGATCGCGGCCACACGCCATGAGGCAATTTCGCGCTGCTCGCTCTTTAATAGAAAACGTCCAATCAGATCAGAATTTCACGAGCTCGCGATGTCGCGTGCCACGTCAATAATGAAATCTCCAGCGAAACTCTCCGTAGATCTCGCGCGGATCGTTGTAGTGGAACCCTCCGAATGTCAGGCTGTTGTCGAGCAGAACTCTGCGGTTCCCCACGTTGGTCGCGGTCACCGATAGCCGGTAGCGATCTCCGTCGCCGAAGCTTTTTCCCAGCGCGATGTCGAAAGTCGTGTGCTGCGGCAGATAGTCGCCGGGATACTCGGCGTCCGGCATACCGTTGGTGAATCCCGAGCCGTAATACATGTTGATCGCCGCGAAGGCGTGCCAGGGAAGCGTGGCGTCGAATCCCGCGTTCAGCGTATTTCTCTGATCGTGGTCCACCGGCGCGAATCCTGGAGGCGGCTCGCAGCCGATCGAGTCCGGCGGACAGACCAGCCCACCGGTGAACGGCGGCTCGGCTTGCGCGATCTGATTCGAATACGCCAGATGTAGCTGGCCGATGCGCCACACGCGCGGCGAACGCAGCGTCGTCTCCCAGCCCTGAATCAGCGCCCGAGCCCAGGTGAGCGGCCAGAAAAGGTTCGATTCGCCAATATTACTGTGATCGAGCCAGTTGGACGCGCTGGTCTGAAAGGTATCTTCCTCGAGCACCCATCCATGAAACGGAATCGAGACACCGAACTGATATTCGTGGTCGCGCTCCCCGCGCACCGGGCTGAACGCCAGGCTTTGGCTGGTGGTCAGATCGAGCAGCGGGCCGGTCGCGGTCAGTAGCGGCGGGGGCTGATAATATACGCCCCAGAAGCCGTGAAACACCCAGTTGATCTTCGGAATTCGGAGCGACACGCCGAAGCGCGGATCGGTCGCATTTTCCACCACCGCCGGCTGCGCCGCTCCGCTGAACGTCCCCGAGTTGAAGTGCGATTCGCGCAGTCCGGCGATCAGCGTCAGCCAGGAAGTCGCCTTGAAGCGGTCGCTGAAGTACTCCTCGACCAGACCGCCAGTCACCGCGGCTGTCGAGGCGCCGTAGTTCTCGCAATCCGGAGCGCAATCGGTGAACGTGTTGTTGAAAAAGTTGCTTTCGCGCTGCGCGAACCCGTACACGCCGGCTTCAATGTCGTTTTTGTCCACCGTCGCGTTCACGTTCGCCTGCGCACCGCCATAGTGCGCGGTCTGGTTGACATTGGTCGCTACTGGAAAATCGTTGGGCGAGGCGATATAGCTGGCCTCGTTGAAGTGGTAAAACGGCGAGACGGTCATCAACAGGTTGGAGTTGAACGTGTGGATCCAGGAGAAAGCCACGTAGCCGTCTGGTTCGCGCTCGGCGTCGTGAAGGCCGTAGCTGGGATACACCTGATTTCCGGCCGAATTCGGATCCGGGTCGATCGGAATCTGGTAATAATCCTGGCGCAGCGACGCGACCAGGCGAAACTGGTTCGACGCACTCTGATTGAAGATCAGGGAGCCGAACCCCCCGTAACCGTTCTCGGCATCGTGCACCACCTGCCCGATCGGCGGCTGCAAGCCATAATCGCTGCGATTTCCGTTCATGCTCACGTAGTAGGCGAAGCGTTGCGTATGGCTGCCGAAACTCAACTGGTCATTGGTCTGATACCAGTTGCCGAACGACATCACCAGTTGCCCCTCGTTGTCGCTCTCAAAGCCCGACCGCGGCACGATGTTGAAGACTCCATAGGTGCGGTCTCCGTACTGCGCATCGTAGCTGCCGCGTTGCACTTCCAGATAGTCGATGTCCTTGGGGTCGATCTGCGGAGCCAGGTTGCTCGCGATGTTGGTGTTGGGAATCGTGACGCCGTCGATCAGCCACTCGAACTGGTGCCCCCCGCGCATGTGCAACATGTCGTGAGTAACGTAGGCGGCGGGCACGTAATCCGTGATCATCGCCAGGCTGTTGGTGCGGTCCGCCCCCGGCGTTTCGGCGATGTCCTGACGGTCCAGCAGCGTAGTCGGCGTCACCGAATCCATGGCAGTCGCAACCGGCTGGCCCACCACGACCGCGGTCTGACTCAAGCTCGCGATCGCGAGTTGAAAGTGCAGCACCGGCGCCGAGTTGGAGGTGACGGTGATGTTCTCCTCGGCGCTCTCGAAGCTGGGCTGGGTGACGGTGATCTTGTAGTCGCCGACCGGCACCGAGTTGAACGTAAACTCGCCGTTACTGTCGGTCTGCGTGGTTTGGGAAAACTCCGACGTGGTCGCCTGAAGCTTCACGGACGCTCCGGCGAGCGGCCGGTGCTGCGGATCATGCACGATGCCTTGAATCTTTCCGAAAATCGTCGCGTGCAGCAGCGCGGCGAAGATGACAAATTCCGCCCACAACAAAGGAAGTACAAGCTTGCGCATAAAACTCCTTGATCGCTTCTCTCTTTGCAGGCGACACGCGTGCGTGAAGCCGGCGAATCTAAACCACAAAAAATGGGGGTTAGGAGAGAACGACAGGAGGGCCGCGCTTTTGGCGCGAGCGGCTGAAGGAAACCCGATAATGCGCCTCGGCCTGCCGCAGGACGGACGCTTGACTCGCCAGGCCGGCAAAAATCGCGCCCGAGCTGTGAAGCAGCGCGACCGCAGCATCGGATGCGCTGGCGGTGGTGCTCGGGCACGCGGGACAGACTTGATGCAACGCCCGGAATCCGACGCCCTCCACCGGCGAAGCAGGTTGGCTCATCGTCGAGCAGTGATGCGCGCCATTGCGCCGGCAGCACGCCGGCAGATTCGCTTCCGGATCGGCGAACGCCAGTGGCGCGATCAGAGAGTACACGATCGCGGTTAACGCGGAGATCGCGGAGGCCCGGCGCACGCCTCATCCTACTCCGCCTCGCGCCCGGATTGCAAGACTTCCGAATGTAACAGAATGTCTTTCAATCGCAATCCTCCATGCGCACGATCTGTAACACGCGGCAGCGCCCGCGCGCCTCGGCGCGATACGTGACCCACAGCACGGTCTCGCTTTCCCGTCTCAGACTCCAGATCGATAACAGCCGTTCCCGTAGCATGCCTCATGTTCGATCCGCACCGCGTTCGCGCACATCCGTGTGAAACGTCATCCTCAACATCGGAAACCAGATCCGGTCACGCGGGAATGTGGGAAAATGGAATTCTTGCTCGATCGCATCACCGTGCACGGGGCACGGCAACACAACCTGAAGAACATTGATATCGAGATCCCGCGCAACACGTTTACCGTGATTACCGGGCTGAGCGGATCGGGGAAATCGTCGCTTGCTTTCGATACCATCTATGCCGAAGGCCAGCGCCGCTATGTGGAAACGTTATCGCCCTACGCGCGCCAGTTTCTCGACCAGATGGAGCGGCCCGAGGTCGATTCCATCGACGGCCTCAGCCCTGCGATCTCCATCGAGCAGAAAACCACCAACCGCAGTCCGCGCTCGACTGTCGGCACTATCACCGAAATCTACGATTACCTGCGCGTACTCTACGCGGCGATCGGCGCGCCGCACTGCCCCAATTGCGGTCACCCGATTTCGCGCCAGTCGCCCGAGCAGATTCTGGAACAGGTGCTCGCGCTCAAAACCAACGAACGCGTGATGATCCTGGCGCCGATCGTGCGCGGCCGGAAGGGCGAATACAGGAAGGAACTCGAAAAATTGGCGCGCCAGGGATTTCTGCGCGCGCGCATCGACGGCGTGCTGCGCTCGCTTGACGAGGAGATCACGCTCGACCGGCGCAAGAATCACACCATCGAAGTGGTCGTCGACCGGCTGCTGGTGAAACCGGAGATCGAAAAGCGCCTGCAAGCGTCGATCAAGACCGCGACCAAGCTCGCCGACGGCCTGGTGCTGGTCGCGGTGGTCAACGGCGAAGAAAAACTGTATTCGCAGAAGCTGGCGTGTCCCGACTGCGGCGCGAGCGTGCCGCAGCTCGAACCGCGATCCTTCTCCTTCAACAGCCCCTTCGGTGCGTGCGAGGAGTGCAGCGGGCTGGGATCGAAATGGGGCTTCGATCCGGCAAAAATCATCGTAGATCCGTCGCGTCCGCTGCTCGATGGCGCGCTGGGACCCGGTGGCAGCTCCACCTACATGGCCCACGCGATCAATACGCTCGCGGCCAAATACAAGATTCCGCTCTCCATCCCCTTCGCCGATCTGCCGCAGAAATCACAAGCGATCCTGCTCGAAGGCGCCGCCGGGCAAAAGGGCGTTTTGGGAATTCTTGAATCCTACATTCTTGATCCCGACGCGAGCGACGCATACCGCGAATGGTACATGCAATACATGTCGCCCTCGACGTGCCCGGTCTGCCATGGACGCCGCCTGAAACCGTCGAGCCTCGCGGTCCGCGTTCAGGGACTCACCATCGCCGAGTTCACCGAAATGTCGCTTACCCGTGCGCTCGAAACCGTGCGCCAATGGAAACTCACTGAGCGCGAGCACGCGATCGGAGGCCGCGCGGTGGAAGAGGTCCGCAATCGCCTCGAATTTCTGGTCGCGGTCGGACTCGAATATCTGAGCCTGGAACGTTCCGCGGCGACGCTTTCCGGCGGCGAGGCGCAGCGCATTCGCCTGGCTACGCAGATCGGATCGCGGCTGCGCGGCGTGCTATACGTTCTCGACGAACCCTCAATCGGCTTGCATCCGCGCGACAATTCGCGACTGCTCGACTCCCTCGCTCGCTTACGCGATCTCGGGAATACCGTCCTCGTGGTGGAGCATGATGCGGAGACCATCGAACGCGCGGATTACGTGATCGATCTCGGTCCCGGCGCCGGACGTCTGGGCGGCGAACTGGTGGCGCGCGGAACGCCGCTCGAAATCGAGCGCAGCGCCGCTTCGCTCACCGGCCAGTACCTCGCCGGCGTGCGGAAGATCGCGATTCCGCCGGCGCGGCGCACGCCCTCCGATAAACGCATCCTCATCCGCGGCGCGGCCGAGCACAATCTGAAGCACATCGATGTCGAGTTTCCGCTAGGCCTGTTCATCGTCGTCACCGGGGTTTCGGGCAGCGGCAAATCCACGCTGATCAATGACATCCTGTATCGCGCGGCATCGCGCGCGGTCTACAAATCCCGCACCGAGCCGGGCGCGCACGATTCGATCGAGGGCCTGGAAAACATCGACAAGGTGATCGAGATCGATCAGTCGCCCATTGGCCGCACGCCGCGGTCGAATCCCGCGACCTACACTCAGGTTTTCACGCTGATCCGAGATTTGTACGCGAAGCTGCCCGAATCGCGCGAGCGCGGCTACAAGCCCGGCCGCTTCAGTTTCAACGTGAAGGGCGGCCGCTGCGAGGCCTGCCAGGGCGACGGACTCAAGCGCATTGAA
>DATJVN010000157.1:0-18841 GCA_035501755.1 Bryobacteraceae bacterium
ATTAATACAAGTGTTCTGGTTCGATCGCTTGAACTTGGTCAGCGTGTAGATATCGGCGCCGACTTCGCGCGACAGCTGGCCTTCCTGGCCGCTGCCTTCCACGCGCACGATGATGCGCTCGCTATCCACCGAATCCACCACGCCCGAGCGCTTGCACAGCACTACCGCTCCGGAATCGCGAGCCGTTACCCGCTCCATTCCGGTGCCCACGTACGGAGATTCCGCGCGCAGCAGCGGAACCGCCTGGCGCTGCATGTTTGATCCCATCAGCGCGCGGTTGGCGTCGTCGTTTTCAAGGAACGGAATCAAACTCGCCGCTACCGACACGAGCTGCTTGGGGCTCACGTCCATGTACTCGATTTCGCCGACATGCTTCAAGACAAAGTTGCCCGCCTGGCGCGCGTTCACCAGGTCGTCCGTAATCTTGCCCTTGTCGTCCAGGTGAACGTTGGCCTGAGCGATGATGTATTTGTCTTCTTCCCAAGCCGAAAGATAATCGCAGTGCGCTTCGAACTCGGCCGTCTGCTTTTTCGCGTTGCGGTTGGCTTTCTCGATCTCCGCACGCAGCAGAACCTGGTTGACCTTGAAATCGGTCTCGCCCGGATTCAGGATCTTGACTTCATCCACCACCAGGCCGTCCTTGACGCGCCGGTACGGGCTCTCGATGAATCCGTATTCGTTGATCCGCGCAAAGCACGATAGCGAGCTGATCAGTCCAATATTCGGACCTTCCGGCGTCTCGATCGGGCAAATTCGCCCGTAGTGCGTGGGATGCACGTCGCGCACTTCAAATCCGGCGCGTTCACGCGACAATCCGCCTGGCCCAAGGGCCGAAAGCCGACGCTTGTGAGTGATCTCGGAGAGCGGATTGGTCTGATCCATGAACTGCGAGAGCTGAGAGGATCCGAAAAATTCGCGGATCGCCGCCATTACCGGCTTCGCGTTCACCAGGTCGTGCGGCATCGCCGTGGACATCTCCTGGTACACGCTCATCTTTTCCTTGATCGCGCGCTCCATGCGGACCAGGCCAATCCGGAATTGGTTTTCCAGAAGTTCGCCCACCGCGCGTACGCGGCGATTGCCCAGGTGATCGATATCATCGACCGCTCCAATGCCCTTGCGAAGCTTGAGCAGGTATTGGATGGTGTCGATAAAGTCTTTGTGATCGAGCGTGCGCTTGTCGAGCGGGGTCGCGTCCGCCTTGTCGTACAGCTTGATGTTGAACTTCATGCGGCCCACGCGCGAGAAATCGTATTTGCGCGGGTCGAAGAACATGCCCTGGAAAAGCTGCGTCGCCGTATCCACCGTCGGCGGATCGCCAGGCCGCAATTTGCGATAGATTTCAAGCAGCGCGTCGTTCTGCTGTTTCACCCCATCTTTGCGCAGCGTCGCCGAAATCACGTTGCCCACGTCATCGAGCTCAGGGAAGAAGATGTCGAACGTCTTGATGCCGGCTTCGATCAGCTTCTGACTGATCGTCGGCGTCAGTTCGTGATTGGCTTCGATCAGAACTTCGCCGGTATCCATGTCCACCACGTCGGCGGCGACGTAGGCGCCCTCGAGATCGTTGGGCGCGACCTCCACCTGCTCGATTTTGGATTTCTGGATTTCCTTGAATACGCTGTTGGTGATCTTGCGCCCCTGCGGCACCACGGTTTCGCCGCCCTTGTTGATGGCGTGCGAAAGCTTGTGCCCCACCAGGCCGTCGGAAACCTTCCAGTACAGCTTTTTGTCCTTGATCACGATATCGCTGGTCTTATAGAACGCCCGCAGGATCTCCGCGTCGGTCTTCAGTCCCAGCGCGCGCAGGAACACGGTTCCATAGAACTTGCGCTTGCGGTCGATGCGGACATGCAACAGATTCTTGTTGTCGTATTCGAACTCGACCCAGCTCCCGCGATAGGGAATGATCTTTCCCAGGAAGTAGCCCTGAGCCGGTTGTCTTTCAAAAAACACGCCGGGCGAGCGGTGCAGCTGCGACACGATCACGCGCTCGGTTCCATTGATAATGAAGGTCCCGTTCTCGGTCATCAGCGGGATTTCACCGAAGAAAACTTCCTGCTCCTTGATATCGCGAATGGTCTTGTTGCCCGTTTCGGGGTCTTTATCGAACACGGTGAGCCGGATGGTGACCTTCAGCGGAGCCGCATACGTCATGCCGCGCTCTTCGCACTCGGGCACGTCGTACTTGAGCTGCAATCCCACCGGATCGCCGCAGCGATTGCAAAACGTCACAATATTCTTGTTGAACGTCCCGCAGCGCGGGCACAGTACGTCGCCCAAGTGGAACGGATCGGTTTTGATGGTGGCGCCGCATTGCGGATTGCGGCAGGTGGAGCGCAAATGATGCAGGCCTTTCAGGTTTCCGCACTTGCACTCCCAGTTGCCGATGGCGTAATCGACAAATTCAAGCTGGCTCAGGCCGCGAAAATCGGAGATGGGGAATACGCTCTTAAAAACGCTTTCGAGTCCGGTATCGTCGCGCTCGCTCGGCAGCAGGTCCATTTGCAGGAACCGCTCGTAAGATTTCTTCTGGACCTCGATCAGGTTGGGGATCGGGATGGAAGTCTTGATTTTCGAAAAATCCTGTCTTTCTCGGAACGCGCCATTTTGCGGGGTTTGCATGATTTTCAAAGTCCTCGAGCAATGAGAGCGGCATCTAATCGGGCGAGCCTCTAAGACTCGCGATCAAGACAAAAATGCCCGACGGTGCAGCGACACCTCGGGCTGATAATCACGACGCAGTACACACGAACTGCCCAGCAGATCGCGGGGTAAAAAAATCACTGTGCCAAGTCTCTAAACTGGGTCCGGCGCTCTCTTCCCGGTTAGTCCAACTATAGCAAACGTGGTACCACTCGTCAAATGGGTTGGACGACTTATTTCGCCTCTACGATAAGCGCCACTGGATCAGTAAGATACGGAACATTTGTGATGACGATCCGGCTGCTCGACCCCTCTGCGCTGATCGCCACGAAGGTGCGTTCAACATCGAAAGTCGCCGCGATTTCTCCTGTCTCGGGGATGCGGACGAGGCTGGTCAGCCACTTTGCCAGCGTGCGCGAATTGGTTCTCGATGTCATGCGGAGTGACGCGAAGAACGAAGCCAGCGCGCGCGCCGTAAATGTAATTTTCGGACATACGGACCCAACGCGCTCCATGACCGTTCGCGCCTCAATCTAACAGGTTTGATGAGACGCGGCATTCATGTCGCGCGTTGGTCGGATTTTTCACCGTCGGCCGTGAGCGCAAGTCAACACTGTTTCATCAGAAAGCACGGACTGCTATCCTCTTACAAGGTGATTTTCGTGTTGAAGCGCAGCGTTCGCCTGGCCTGGATCGGCGCGCTGGGCGCGAGGTCGCTTGTGTTGGCGCAATCCCTCGCGCCGGTCACCTTCGCCCGCGACGTCGCTCCCATTTTTCAGGCAAAGTGCGAGATCTGTCATCGCCCCGGCCAGGGCGCTCCCATGAACCTTCAGACCTACCAGGAGGTCCGCCCTTGGGCGCGAGACATCAGGGAGCGCGTGATCACGCGCAACATGCCTCCCTGGCATCTCGACAAGAGCATCGGCATCCAGCACTACGCCAACGACCGTTCCCTTTCCGACAAACAGATCCGCACCATCGTTCAGTGGGTGGATGAAGGCGCGCCCTTGGGCGACAAGAAGGATCTTCCGCGGCCCAAGGTGTGGCCGGACGACTCAGGCTGGCAGTACGCCAGAGTCATCGGCCATGAGCCGGATCTGGTGGTGACCTCAGCGCCGGTGACGATTCAGGCCGTCGGCCAGGACGAATGGTGGAAGCCGATCTCGGACGTGCCGCTCTCCGAGCCGCGCTGGATTCGCGCGATCGAGATGCGCCCGGCGACCGTCGCCGGCCGCCGCATCACGCATCACGCCGTCACCACGCTGGTGCAGTACGAAACGGCATCTGCCGGCGACCCCGGCGGCGGCAACGAAGGGCTGCTGATGGAATGGTCCATCGGCAAAAGCTACGACGCGTATCGTCCGGATACCGGCAAGCTACTGGTTCCCGGCGCCAAGATTCGCTGGGACATTCATTATCACTCCGTCGGCCAACAGATCACCGATCATCTCGAGTTGGGAATTTATTTTTATCCGAAAGGGCAAAAGCCGACGCACCGCACGCGGCTTTCTTCTCCGCTCGCGTTTTTCCGCAGGGACGAGCTGGATATCCCGCCCAATTCGATTGCCGTGACCCAGGGGTACACGCTGCTGCGCTCGGCCGCGCGCATCGAGAATTTCCAGCCGCACATGCATCTCCGCGGCAAGGCGATGGCCATGCAGGCGATCCTGCCCGACGGCACCGAGGAGATGCTCAGCTACGTCGACCGCTTCGACTTCAACTGGATGAACAACTACATCTACGCCGACGATTCGGCGCCGGTAGTGCCCAAAGGCACCGTTCTGCACATCACCGCCTGGTACGACAACACCACCGCCAACAAATTCAATCCCGATCCGAATCAGTGGGTCGGCTACGGCGAGCGCACCATCGATGAGATGGGAGAAGCATTCGTCAACATCACCAACATCAGCGACGAGGAGTACGCCGAGTGGGCCGCCACGCACAAATCCGCGGCGCATACCACACGCGGCGGCCAGCGATGATGAAGGCGCGTGCCGCAATGCTCCCCGCCATCGCCGTGATCGCGTTCTTCGCGCCGCTCGCCCGCGCGCAATCCTCGTTCAAGTTCAAAGAAGTGCCTCTCGAGCGCCCTAAGGAAAGCGGTCAGAGCGTCACGCCATCTTACGAAGGCTGGTGGCAAAATCCTGACGGCAGCTTCAATCTTCTGTTCGGCTATTACAATCGCAACACCAAGGAGACGCTCGACCTTCCTGTCGGGCCGGACAACCACATGGAGCCTGGTCCGCCGGATCAGGGTCAGCCCACCCATTTCCTCCCGCGCCGTCACAAGGGTGTCTTCACCGTGACCGTGCCGAAGGACTTCGGCGACAAGACGCTCACCTGGACCCTCGTGGCGCACGGCCACCGTCTCTCGGTTCCCGGCCATCTGGGCGCGCCGTGGATCATCAGCCCGCTGCAGGAGGTCGGCATCGGCAACACTCCGCCGACCATCAGCTTTGACGAAAAAGGTCCAGCCGGCCAGGGACCCGGTCCGGTGGTGGTGGAACGCGCCGCACGTGCGGGCGAGCCGCTGACGCTTGACGTGTTTGCGGCTGACGATGGGAAAAGTCTGGGCGTCGAGGTTCTGAGAGTAACGCTCCAGGTCGCGATCAGCGCGAACAAAGACAAACCCGGCGCGGACACGCTGCTCGACGCCGTACAACCGGCGCGTCCTGAGGACGAAGCCGTCGCCTCGCCCCAACTTCTGGCGGCAGCGGCCGCGGTCGGAATGGATGCGAAAACCATCGATCTGTTCACCGGAGGTCCCGCTGTGACGCTGACTTTCGAGAAGTATCGCGGAGTGGGCGACGTCATATTCTCCGATCCGCAGCCGAAGGTGACTGAAGATCCGGCGAGCGATCTCCCGGTCAAGCAGGCGTTCAACGGCCGCGCGACCACCACCGCGACCTTCAGCCAACCGGGCGATTACATTCTGCGCGTCATCGCCAACGACTCCTCGGGTTCGGACGGCGGGGATTTCATGTGCTGCTGGACCAACGGAGAAGTGAAGGTCACGGTGCGCTAGCCGCACGAACCGCTCCGTGACCGTCGCGGCTCCGTTAGTGTGCTGTCTCTGAAATCGCTTGCCTATCCCGATCGGACGCGACGCGCTTCGGACGGCGGGATTTATCCCGCGCGGAGCTTCAGCTCCGCCCTCCGCCGTCGCCGGTATTGTTCAGAAACAGCACGCTAGCGGCACGCCGCCGGGGCGCGTAAAGCGGAGCCGCGCGCGTCAGCGAGCGGTCTCGGCGCGCGAGGCAAATCGCCGCGGTGGTCCACTAACGATAGAATCGTACTCATGACGGTTCTGCGAATCACCCTCCCGATCCTGGCGAGCGCCGGATTGCTGTGCGCCGCGAATTGCGACGATTTGAGCGCTCTCAAGCTTCCCTCGACCACCATCCATTCCGCCAAGACCGTCGAAGCCGGCGCGTTCACGCCGCCTTCGGGTGCGGTGGGCACGCGGTTCAAAACTCTCCCGGCATTCTGCCGCGTCGCGGGAGTGATCGCGCCCACCCAGGATTCGCAAATCGAATTCGAAGTGTGGTTGCCGGCATCGAACTGGAACGGACGCCTGCTGGGCGTCGGCAACGGAGGGTTCGCCGGGTCGATCGCCTATGCGGAGATGGCGATGGCCATCGCCGCGGGCTATGCCGTTTCGAGCACGGACACAGGCCACGAAGCCGGCGTCACCGACGCCCAGTGGGCGCTGGGACATTTCGAAAAAATCGTGGATTACGGCTATCGCGGAGTGCATGAGACGGCGCTCCAGTCGAAAGCCGTAGTGAAGGCGTTTTACGGCAATGACGCGAAGCACTCCTATTTCAACGGCTGTTCCAACGGAGGCCGGCAGGCGCTGATGGAAGCGGAGCGCTATCCCGACGATTACGACGGCATCATCGCCGGCGCGCCGGCGAACGATTTCACCCATATCGGCGTGGGTTTCGTGTGGAACGGGCAGGCGCTCGACGAAAATCCCGCGGCCTTCATTCCGCCGAAAAAGCTGGCGGCGATCGAGGCGGCGGCGCTCGCGCAGTGCGACGCGCGCGACGGCGTGAGGGATGGCGTGATCGACGATCCTCCGCGCTGCCACTTCGATCCCGACGTGCTGGCGTGCAAGGGAGCGGAGACCGACACGTGCCTGACCGCGCCGCAGCTCGCCGCGCTCAAAAAGGTTTACGAAGGTCCCCACAACGCGAAAGGCGAGCAGCTTTACCCCGGCTTCCAGCCGGGCGCCGAAACCGGCCTCGGCGGGTGGGGCGCGTGGATCACCGGATTTCAGCAGGGCCGCAGCCTGGAGCACGCCTTCGCCCACGGATTCTTCGCCGACATGGCGTTTCAGAACGCCGACTGGGATTACAAGACGTTCAACTTCGATCACGACGTGAAGCTCAGCGACGATAAAATGGGCCAGATTTTAAACGCCGTTGATCCGAATCTGAAGCGCTTCAAGAGCCGCGGCGGAAAGCTGATCCTGTATCACGGCTGGAGCGACCCGGCGCTCGCGCCCACCAACACCATCCACTATTACCAGAGCGTCGCCCAAAAACTCGGACCCAAACAGACCGCCGAGTTTGTCGAGCTATACATGGTCCCGGGCATGCAGCACTGCGCCGGCGGTCCCGGCGCGACCGAATTCGGCGCCGACGCGCCCGCCGACGAGCACGGAATTTCGGCCGCGCTGGTGCGTTGGGTGGAAAACAAGACGCCGCCGTCGCAGATCGTCGCGGCGAAATATAAAACCGAGGGGAATCGCTCGAGCGGCATCATCCGTACCCGTCCGCTCTGCGCCTATCCGCAGGTTGCGCAGTATAAAGGATCGGGCAGCACCGACGACGCCGCGAATTTCGCCTGTGTGAAACCGAAGAATTGAAGGCTACTCGCGGCGAAGACCGGCACCCTGCACGATTCCATTCGGCCCCAACACGATGGTGTACTCTAGCGAGCCGTGCTCGAATTTGACTTCATAGACATCGGCGCCGTTCTGCAAAACCCGCTTGAACGTCACCGACTGTAGCGCGCCAAGCTCGGCCAGCATCGACTGGATCCCGGCGAGTTGTTGCCGCGTCGCCGCGGCCAGACCAGGGCTCATGCGATTGTATTCCACGTTCCCGCTGCGCAGCTCCTCCATCGCCTTCCGCACCGAGGCTTCGCTGCCCGGCTCCGGAGTCTGATCCTTGAACCGCTTCGCGACCTCGGCTTTGTGCGCCTCGATCTCCGCGTTAGCGCGTTCGATCTCCTCGCCGGTCAGCCTTTTCGCGACGGTGTTCGCTCCGTTCTGATGCAGCGTCACCCCTGTCGCGGCGCCCTGCGCGTCCACATCGAAGGTGAGCTGCGCGTCCACCACTTTCACGAAAAAGCTCCGCTCGCTTTCTGCAAAAATCGGGATCTTCTGTGGGCCGAGCCGCATGGAAAGACGCTCCCCGTCGCGCGACACGAGGAGCAGCGTGTACGGCGAGAGCCGGTACGTTCCCACGTAGCGGCCGAGGATTTTCGAATCGAGCGTGATCTCGGTGTGCTCCGCGGGCGGAGCTACTTTCGAAAGCGGATACGCCGGATTCAGCAGGTGCCTGCCAAGATCATCGGCGCCCTCCACTGTCGAAATGTTCGTCAGCGCGACCACTCCCACCCGCGCCTTGGGGTCGTAGCCCATGTAACTGCGGTATCCGCCGGTGCCGCCGTTGTGCCATAGGATCGAGCTTCCATCCTTCGCGTTCTGAATGTGCCACGCATAGGCTATCTGCGTATCCGGGATAGTGGTGGGACGGCGAATGGAAACTTCATCGGCCATGTCCTGCGCGAGCGGCGTTTTGACGTACCCCAGGTTCGCCGCGAGAAACGTCAGCATGTCGTTGGCGGTCGAGCGCAGCGCGCCCGCGCCGGCGAGCGTGGGAAGGTCCCAGTTGGGAACGGGCGTGCCCGCCCCGCTATGACCCTCCGCCAGCCGTGCTTTCATTTCCGGAGTCAGCGTCACCCGCGTGTCCTTCATGCCCAGCGGATCGCAGATGCGCGACCGCACCATCGCCTCATAGCTCATCCCCGCGCGAAGCGAAAGCACGTGACCCAGCAGTCCCACGGCCAGGTTCGAATATTCGTACTGCGCGCCGGGGTCGCGCGTGAGCTCGTAGCCGGAAAGAAAATCGTACATCTGCTGCACGCTGTAATCCGCATACGGATTGTCGGGATCTTTGGGATGGAAATTGGTGGGCATGCGCGGCAGGCCCGAGCTTTGGGTGGAAAGATCGGCCAGCGTGATCTTGCGCCCGTCGCGCTCGGGAACTTTCACATTCGCCGGCAGATATTTCGATACAGGATCTGTGACCGACACCTCGCCGTGCCGCGCCATGTCCATCAGCACCAGCGAGGTGAACACTTTGGTCATGGAGCCGATCTCGAAAACCGTGTTGCCGTCGAGCTTGCGCGGATCGTTGCGCGCGAGGCTGCCGTAGGAGATCACGCGCCGTCCGTTCTGGTCGACGATGCCCACCACAATCGCGATGCCGCGATTCTCCGCGCCCACGCGCTCGGCCAGAATCTTGCGAATTTCAATATCGGAGGGAAGCTGGGCGAACATGAGTGCGGACGCCGCGATCCACACACCGAGAACGGCGGCTGCGCGAGCGCTCATAAAATCTCCTTTCTGTCATGATACGATTGCTGAAATCGCGGCAGCGCAACAAGCAGCCGTAAATCGCGGGAATCAATTCATCCGAGCCATGCGGCCAGGGACGACGACGGGTGTTTAGCGAATTCGACCCCGGTTGGAGCGGCTGGTTTGCGCTGTCGTTCGCCGTACTGGTGTGCCTTGAGCTGGCGCGCGCGTTGTGGAATTTCCGGTCGATCCCGCGGCTCAAACCCGTGGCCGGTTCTAAGCCGCCGGATTTGATGACAGTGATTCCCGCACGCGACGAAGAGCGGGTCATCGCGCGCGCCGTCGCCAGCCTCCCGCACGACTCGGTGATCGTGGTGGACGATCATTCCGCGGACGGCACCGCCGAAGCGGCGCGAAAAGCGGGGGCGGGAGTGATTCAGGCGCCCGCGCTGCCGCGCGGCGCGGTCGGCAAGAGCCATGCGTGCATGGCCGGCGCCAAAACTCTCGAATCGCGCTGGATTCTGTTCGCCGACGCGGACACCTGGTTCGAGAAAGGGTTTCTGGATGCCGCCGTCGCCGCGGCCGAGGCGCGCGAGCTCGCGTTCCTTTCCATTCACCTCGAAACGCGGCCCCGCTCCTGGCGTGATGCGCTGGTCGCGCCGCTCGTCCAGGCGCTCTATTACGCGAGCATCCGCCCGCGCGCCGATCCGGCCGGCGCCTTCGACGGGCAGTGCGTCCTGGTGCGTCGCGACGCCTACGAATTCGCCGGCGGGCACGGGGCGATACTGAACTCCATTGCCGACGGCCTGAAGCTGGCGGGACTGGCGGCGCGGCACCGGCTCAAATTCGGCGCCGCGCGCTCGGGCCGGTTGGGACATGCGGAGTTTCGCGACGCGGCCCGCTCCATGCGCCGCCGCGGCTACCGGCTGCTGCTGCTCGAAGGCGCGAGCGCGGCCATGTCCATCGTCTTCGTGAGCGCCCTGGCGTGGTGGCCCTTGTCGGCGGTCTGGGCGGGAATCGACGGCGGCTGGAGCATGACCGCGCCGCTGATCGTCGCGCCGATGCTGTTCGCGCTTCCCTGGTATCGCAGCCTTGCGCTGCTACTGATGCCGCTTGCCGTCTGCGACCTCGCCGCGAGCACCTGGAGCGGCCTGGTCTCCGCGCTCGGCGGCGGCGGAATCGAGTGGAAAGGCCGCCGTGTCTGACAGCGCCGGTTTACGCCGCCCCTTCATCTGCATCTGCGGCTTTCAATGCGATGTGGCATAGTAATCCTTGATGCGATTCCTGCCGCTGTTCGCGCTGGCGCTCCTCGCTCAGGATCGGCCCATTGAAAAACTCGCGCCGTATTACCCCACGCCCGAAACCGTGGTCGAGCGCATGCTCCAGCTGGGCGAGCTCAAGACCGGCGAAAAAATGTTCGATCTCGGCTCCGGCGACGGACGCATCGTCATCATGGCCGCGCAGAAATTCAAGGCCGACGCGACCGGCGTCGAGTTCGACGATTCCCTATATAAACAGAGCACCGAAAAAATCAGCTCCCTGGGCCTCTCCGCGACCGCCCGCATCATCCACGGCGACCTGTTAAAGCAAGACTATTCTTCGGCCGATCTGTTAACCGTATACCTGCTTCCCATGTCCAACGATAAAGTCACGCCGATGCTTGAAAAGCAGCTTCGCAAGGGCACGCGCGTGGTGGCGCACGATTTCGAGTTTTCGGCATGGAAGCCGGAAAAAATCGTGGATATCGGCGACGACGGCGAGGGCCGCGCGCATCGCCTGTATCTGTACAGGCGTTGATCCGATGGTGCCTTACCGCGGGCGCCTGGCGCTCCGCATTACGCGATTGCTGCTGGCGGCTTCCTGTCTCACCTGGTACGCGCTGCGCGCCGAGGAGCGCTTCGCCTCCATTCTCGCCGTCATCGCCGCCTACCTGGTCTATGCCGCCGGAGCGCTGTTCGAGCTGCGCTTCGACTCCACCATCCGCGCGCGCATCGCGCTCATCGCCGATACGACGTTTTTCGGATTCTGGATGTGGCTGGTCGGCTCGGGCTGGGCGGGGTGGCCGTCGTCGGGATGGATTTCATCGCTGCTGTGCGGCTACGTCCTGGCCTCCGCGCTGCTGCTCCACGACGTGCTGCGCGCCTCGGTCGCGTCCGCCGTGGTGGTGATTCTGACTGTTGTGTTCGCACCCCGCGGCGAAATGCCGCTGGTGTGGGTCGCGCTGGCCTGTGGAGCGGTGACCGTCGCGCTGTCGTTTGAAAAAATGTACCTGGACCGGCGCCTGTCCCACACTCTGCGCCACAACGTGATCATCCGCTCCCAGGCGCAGGGCGCGCGCGAGGCTGAGCGCCAGCGCATGGCCGCCGACTTCCACGACGGCCCGCTGCAAAGCTTCATCAGCTTCCAGGTGCGCCTGGAGGTCGTTAAGAAGCTGCTGGCCCGCGACGTGGCCGCCGCGGCCGAGGAGCTGCGCCAGCTTCAGGATCTGTGTAAGAGCCAGGTGAACGATCTGCGCGGCTTCGTCCGCAGCATGCGCCCGTCCGACGATGGCGTCAGCCTGCCCGCTTCCCTCAGCCGCATGGTGGATCAGTTCCAGCGCGAAACCGGAATCACCGCGAGTTTTTCCTCCGGCGATCTTCACGACCCGGCGGAAACCGAGGTGTCGCTCGAGCTGCTGCAGATCGTCCGCGAGACGCTCAACAACGTCCAGAAACACTCCGGCGCCACGCGCCTGGCGCTCTCGGTGAGCATGTTCGAGCACAAGGTGGAGATCAAGGCGGAAGACAACGGCAGCGGATTCCCCTTCAGCGGCGCGTTTACGCTGGACGAGCTGGAGCTGCTGCGCCTGGGTCCGGCGAGCATCAAGCGCCGCGTGCGCATGCTCGGCGGCGAGTTGCAACTCGAATCGCGTCCCGGCCACGGCGCCAGCCTGGAGATCCGCATTCCGGTTTGAAATCGCCACGAATGCACACGAATGCTCACAGATGTCTCCGTAGAATTCGTGTTTATTCGTGTTCCTTCGCGGTCATATTTGTTTCCTCGTGCGGCGGCTACGCCGATTTCACGCTCGCGACGCCGGATGCTGGCGGCCCGCGTCCGCCGTTTCACTGGCAGGCCGATCCTGATCCCGTGATCCGGCGCAGCAGCGCCACCGACGTTCTGAATCCCTCCGTCATCCGCTGGCACGATGCGTATCTAAATTTGTACTCCGAGTACGACGGCAAGACCTGGCACACCGCGCTCGCGACGTCCAAAGACGGCGTGCACTGGGAGAAACACGGCCTCGTGCTTTCGCCCTCCGGATGGGAAGGCGATTACATCGCCGCGAACGGCAGCGCGCTAGCCTCGAACGATCGCATCCTGTGCTGGTATCAGGCCGGCGATCCGCCGCGGATCGCGTTGGCAGAATCGAAAGACGGCGAGCATTGGCAAAAAAATCCCGCGCCCGTCGTAGACCTCGGCCCGCGCGGATCGTTCGATGAGCGTGGCGTCTCCGACCCATACGTGATCCGCGCCGGCGAATTTTTTTATCTTTTCTACACCGGTCTCGATCGCGCCCGCCGCCAGCGCCTCGGCGTCGCGCGATCCGCCGACGGTGAGCATTGGGGAAAATTGCGCTCCAATCCGATCCTCGAAATGGGCGCGCCCGGCGCCTTCGATGAAAACGGACTGGGCGAACCCGCGGTCTGGTCAAGCGCCGGCCAATGGTGGTTGCTGTACACCGGCCGAGCCGTAAACGAGCAGCGCCGCATCGGCCTGGCGAAATCTTCCGACGGCGTGAATTGGGAGCGTGACACCTCTTTCGCTCCCATCTCCGGCGATCAGCCCTGGGATCGCGAGGTCATCTGCGACCCGTCGGTCGAAGTCGCGCCAGAAGAAATCCGCGTCTGGTTCGGCGCCGGCGACAAGCGCAGCCCGGATCAAAATCTGGACGGCCAGATCGGCCTCGGCCGGCTCATTCCCGCCCGCTAATCCGCGCGCAGCGTCTTTCTGGCGATCGCCGCCGTGGTTGCCTTCGCGGCTCGAATATAATCCGCCGGCGCCAGCAGAATTTGCGTGCCGCGCACTCCCGCCGAAACTGAAATCACCTCGAACCCCTGCGCCGACTCGTCGATATACACGGGAAAATCGCGCTTGGCCGCGAGGGCGGTGACTCCTCCACGCACGTAGCCGGTCAGCGGCTGGACTTCCTTGAGCGGGACCATTTCCACGCGCCGGTCGCCGGTCAGCCGCGCGAGCGCTTTTTCGTCCACCTCGGAGCCCGCCGGAACCACGGCCAGGCAAGCGCCATGCCGATCGCCGCGCAGCACCAGCGTCTTGAAAACCTGCGCCGGCGGAAGGCCGATTTTGGCCGCGACCGTTTCCGCCGCAAGGTCGTTCGGATCCACCGCGTATTCGCGCAGCTCGTAACGAATCCCCAGCGAGTCGAGCGCGCGCGCGGCGTTGGTCTTCATTCCGCCGGCGCTTTTTTCTTCAGCTGGGCGTCGTTTTCGCGGATGAACTCGCGGATCTGATCGGTCATGCCCAGCAGCTTTTCCCACTGCTCGCGATACAGCGTCACGGGAAACCGGCCCAGGCCGTACACCGACAGCGCGCCCTTTTCGCTGACCTTCAGCGACATTTGTCCGCGCACGGGTTTTTTCAGTTTCTCGATTTCCTGGCGCAGCCGCTCATTTTCCGCGCGCAGTTCTTCATCAGAAGCCATATCTGAACAGAGATACCACAAATGCGCGCTGGAACTGGGGACTGGGAACTGGGGACTGAGTGGTTGGAAGTGCTCCATGACAGTTTCCCAATGCCCAGTGCCCAGTCCCCAATACCCACTCCCCGCCGTGCTCACTTCGGCATCGGCCCGCGGACCACCTGGACGAAATCGCCGACGCGTACCCATTTGGCGAAGGCCGCGCGCACCTGGTCTGCGGTCATGTCGCGGTAGCGCTGCGCGGCGGTCAGCGGCTCATCGAGCGGAAGTCCGATGACGGCGCGTCCCAGAAGGCCTCCGCCGACCGCGTCCGCGCTCGACTCCGACAGCGGAATCTGGCGGATCAGCAGCGCCTTGGCCTGCTCCAGCTCGCCCGGCGTGACGTTCTCTTTCTGCATCGAGGTCAGGTCGCGAATCACGATCGCGCGCGCTTTTTCGACATTCGCCGGATCGCAGCCGTAGGTCACGGCGTAGGTGGCGCGCGTCTTGGTCGCCGACAGTGAATCGTCGACGTTGTAGACCAGGCCGGCGGTCTGGCGCAGGTCATGATACAGGCGTGTCGCGTAAAAACCGCCGCCCAGCACGTGATTGCCGGTCTGGATGGCGTAGTAATCCGGACTGAAGCGATTGATGTCGATCATTTCCGCCAGCGCCACCGAATCCTGCACCGCCTCCGGATCGGGAACGTGCACCGCGGAGGGCAGGTTCGGCTTCACCGGCGGCAGCGTCACGTCCGGCTTGGGGCCCGAAGCTTTCCACGCGCCGAAATATTTTTCCACCTGCGCCCGCGCCTCTTCCGGCGTCACGTCACCCACCACGACGATCGTGGTCAGGTCGGGGCGGAAAGTCGAGTTGTAATACGAGTGCACGTCGTCCAGTGTTACGTTGCCGATCGACTTAGGAGTAGCCTCGCGCAGATCGGGATCGCCGGCAGGAACCAGCCCCATCAACATCGCGCGCGACGCCTTATATTCCGGACTCTGCATGCGTCCCGCGACATACTGCGCAGTCTGCTGCTTGACGATCTGAAACGCGTCCTGCGGCAGCGCCGGATTCAGCTCGTTCTCGGCGAGCAGTTCCATGCCGCGCGCGAAGTTCGACTTGAGCACGCGCAGCGAGAAGTTCGCTCCGGCCGATTCGTTGCCGGCGATATCGTCCAGCGCCTTGCGCAGCGCGATGCGATCGAGCGTCTTGGTCCCGTAAGAGAACAACCCGTCGAGAATATCCGAGACGCCCTCCTGGCCTGCCGGTGTCTCAAGATCGGCTTCGTGGTGAATTTCGCCCAGCACGATGACGGTGGGGCTCATGGTTTCGGTCTGCACGATGAGCCGAATGCCGTTGGGGAGCTTCATATCGGCGGGCTTGAGGTCCCACCGGGGAACCGGCAGCGATTTGAGCGAGGCTTCGGCCCACTCCGGCAGCACCACGGGCTTGGTGGGCGCAACCGTGACCGATTCTGCGCCGCCGAAGCCCTTGGTGGATGCCGCCTCGCCGGACGCGGACGGTTTCAGCACCGCCGTGACCGCGTTCTCATTTTTCAAATACTGATGCGCCACGCGATTCACATCGGCGACCGTCACCTTGCGGATCGCGTCGATATCTTCCTCGGGCGAGTTGCGGTGCTCGGAGGCGAGCGCTTCAGACCAGGCGCCGGCGAGCCCTTCAATCGAGTTGCGCTCGAATTCCGCCGAGGCGACCTCCAGGCGCTTGGATGCTTCCACCAGTTCCGCGGGCAGTCCCTTGGCGACGTAATCCGCGTCGATGGCCTTCAGCTTCCCGATCAGCGCGCCGGAGTCGGCGCTATTGGGAATTGCGGCCACGGCGAAGGCCGCGCTCGCTTCGGGATACTCCTCGGCCAGCGCGAATTCGGTGCCGAGCGCGGTTCCGTTGGCGGTCAGCTCGAACAGATTGGCGCGCTCGCTTGAAAGCACGTCGGAAAGCACGCGCGCGGCGGCATAATCCGGACTGTCTGTGCCGGGCATGCGGTAGGCCAGGAACACCAGTTGATACGGCAGATTGCTCGGCATCGTGAAGGATTCCACGTTCACCGGTTGAAGTTTCACTGCGGGTCGCGCCGGCGTCGCGTGACGCGGAATCGAGCCGTAGAACTGTTTCACCTTGGCGATGGTCGCGGCGGGATCGACGTTCCCGGTGATCACCAGGATCGCGTTATTGGGCGCGTACCATTCGTGGTAGAACTTCTGGAGCATCTCCGCGGTGGTCTTGTCGAAGGACTCCTTGGTCCCCAGCGCGTCGTGCGCATAGGGCGTATCGGCGAACAAATCCGTATTGACACGCGTGAGGAATTTGTACGTCGGATTGGAGAGATCCCGCGCGACCTCCTGCTCGATCGCTCCGCGCTCCTGGTCCCACTGCGTCTGCGAATCGTCGATGTGCTGCATGCAGGCCGCGTCCAGACGCAGCACCACGTCGAGATTGTCAGCGGGGATAGTTGCGAAATATTGCGTGATGTTCTGCTGCGTGTCGGCGTTGTTGCGGCCGCCGAGCTGCGCGTAGATCGCGGCGATCTGGTCGGCGCTGACGCCGCCGCATCCGCGGAAAGCCATGTGCTCCTGCGCGTGCGCCATTCCAGGAAATCCGGAGGGCGTTTCGTCGCCTCCGGCCAGATAATTTTCTTCAACCGTTACCACCGGCGCCAGCGGATCGCGCACGATCACCACGCGCAATCCGTTATCGAGCGTGGCCCGGGTGGTGTTGGACGGTGGCGTCGCGCTCGGTAACGCGAACGCAAGCAACAGCAGCACACCTATACGTCGATCCATATCCGTCTGCCCCTCCAAATTGAGACGCTCCAGCGTCGGAATTCGTTTGCGAACTGATTTTGCGCGCGCTTCCGCGCTTGTCGGGAACTTTTACTGATTTGCGTAGGTCTCATTCCAATTTTTGAAATCCGCGGGCCGCGCTTGACTCAATTATTTCGAGGGCCAACGGTTTGCACTCCGATCCTCGAAAATTGTCTGCGCATCATGAAATTCACCGTAAACTTAATTCTGCTCGCTGCCGCGTTTCCCGCTCTGGCGGGCGAAAATGAAACGAATTTTCAGGTCGACGTCCGCATGGTGCAGTTGCGCGCCACCGTCACCGACAGTCTCGGCCAGCATGTCCGTAATCTTAGCAAAGATGATTTCGAGGTCTTTGAGAACGGCGTGCGCCAGAACATCCGCATGGTGGTGACGCCGGAACAAAAGGAAGCCGCGCCGACCACCGTGTTCGTCCTGTTCGACACCAGCAACCGCATGTACGACGACTTTCCTTACGCCGAGGACTGCGTAGCCGATTTCGTCCGCGAGCTGAGTCCGTCCGACGCGGTCGCGGTTTACAGCTTCACGCGCAATCTGGCGCGGCTGGCCCCGGCCTCGCGCGATCGCCTGCTCACGCTCTCCGGGCTGCGCGAGGCGGTGGTTGGCGACGCCACCGCGCTGTACGATGCGCTGATGCTCACGCTGCGCGACGCCGACCGCGTCGTGGGGAGCAAGGTGATCGTGGTTTTCTCGAACGGCGCCGACAACGCCAGCATGCTCTCCTCCGACGACGTCCGCCGACTGGCTGAGGACGAGGGCGTACCCATTTACGTGCTCTCCACCAAGACCTCCAGCAAGCAGGAGAACGAAATTTTCAACGAGCTCACCTCAAGCACCGCGGCAAAACGTATTTCGCGACGGACTGGCAACGCCAGAAGCTGGCATTCGAAGCCATCAGCGACGATCTGAAATCGTCCTACCTGATTACCTACTACCCAGAAAGCCACGACCCCTCGTTTCGCAGGATCGACGTGCGCATCGCCAGTGATCCGGGCCATGCCTTTCGCGTGCGCGCCCGCGCAGGCTACCGCCCGGTGATCAGCTCCGCGATCCCGGTCAACCCATGATCTCGGCCGCGATGCGCGCCGCGGTGAGCGGAGCGAGCAGAATTCCGTTCCGGAAATGTCCATAGGCGAGCCACACGTTTGAGCCTTCCACGCGGCGGATGTGCGGCCCATCCGTCGAAAACGGGCGGAACCCTATCCAGCACGCGCGCGGCGACAGAGATTCGAGCGTGGGCCACAGAGCCGCGGCCTGACGATGAATTTCCGCGCAGGCCGCCGGGTTCACGTCTCGATCGAAGCCCGCGTGCTCCTCCGTCGAGCCGGCGATGGTGAATCCGCTCGATCGCTGCAATACGTACGTATGGCCCCGCCGGCGCATCGCGCCAAGCGACCCGGGCTCGAGATCGAATCCGACCAGGTGCCCCTTAACCGGCTCGACCGGAGGAAGTTCCAACGGAAATCCGCCGTGCAGCACGCGGATTCGTGACGACCACGCGCCTGCGGCGATCACCACGGCCCCGCTCTCGCCCGCGTCGATCTGCGCCACCGGGCGATCTTCCAGAATCCGGACGCCGCGCGTTTCGCACACCCGGCGCAGCGCGCGCAGCAGGTGTGTCGGATCGACGAAACCGTCACGCGGGTAGAAAAGCATGTCGGGGCGCAGCTCGACCGCGATTCCGGCGCGCGACTGCAGCTCCGCGCGGCGGCCGCGGCTTTCGCCGTCGGCGAAGTTGAGGCACCCGCATTGCGCGAAGTCGATGGACAGTCCGGATTCACTCGCAAGCTCGGCCACGAAATCGGGGTACAGGCGCATGGATTCGACGCCCAGATCGAGCCAGTGAGAAGGCTCCTCGAATTCACCGCCGGGGGTAAGCATTCCGGCTCCCGCGCTGCTGCACTCGCCGCCGAATGCACCGGCGTCGGTGAGCGTGACGACGTGGCCGGCTTGCGCCAGGCGCCACGCGATCGCGCTTCCAATCAGGCCAGCGCCGATGATGGTCACGTCCATGTCTCAATTGTCGCCCGCCGGATGCGCACGCGTGAAGTGTCTGTGTGGAAACTCGGCTCTCCA
>DATJVN010000158.1:0-42851 GCA_035501755.1 Bryobacteraceae bacterium
TGTCCACTCCGTCCGTACTCGCCGATTCAACAGCTTGCGTCTGGGGACAGAGTGTCCCCTTTTCACACAGACACTGAAGGCCACGCGTGCCTCGGGCCAACGAAAGGTCACATTGAAGAAAAGCTCTACCGGTTCCCCTGAATATCCACCGTGACAGTTTCGCCTTCGTGCACGGTGACTTCCTGGCCGCCCTCGCTGGCGACCAACCCACCCGGCGGCGCTATGCCGACTCGATATTTTCCCGGCGCAACCGAGTTGAACGTGTAATGTCCCGTCGCATCGGCGGCCGACGACGTCGTCCAGCCGCCCTGCGGATCGTCGGAAGCGGCGTAAACGATCGCGCCCGCCGGCGCTGCTCCCGTGATGGTCGCCATTTTCGTACTCATCACGATCCGCAGCGGCTCGGAGCCCGCAGAAATCTCGAATGCCGAGTGCGTCACGTCCGCCGTTCCCAGCCAGGCAGATTTCATGAAACCCGGCGCCCCAAACACCATCACTCGCCAGCGCGCCGGGATTACGGACTTTATCGTGAAGCTGCCGTCTTCATTCACTTCCGCCGGCAACACGCCGTAGGGGACGGGCAATTCGGGATTCAGACTCACGCGGAACTGATTCAGTGCGACCGGATGATCGGAATTGCTGCTCTCGACACTGAGTGTTCCGTTGACGTCAATCCCGCGCGTCAGTTGCACCACGGTCTCGACCGGCTGGTCCTTCACCTCGACGCGCTGGAACGCGCCGACCTGTTTCTCGGACTCGCCATTCGTATACGCGATGAGATAATACGAACCAGGAAAAACCGCCGCAAATTCGAACGTGCCTTTCTGTCGATCGATGTTCGCCCCGCGGAACCGCAGCTCGCTCGATTCCATCGCCGGAATCAGCTCGACATTAAGGCCCCGCCAGTCCACTCCCGACGGTGCGAAGCTGCCGCGGACCTGTGTCACCGGCTCGGGTCGCATGCGAAAATCCATGCCGGGCTTTTCGGCTCCCGCCGCGACCTCCACCATCTGCGCCGATTGCGCGCTGGAGGCGAGCGAATAGAACTGTTCCGGGTAAGCCCGCGACGGCGGAGGGTCCGGACCCGAGGAAAGCGGTCGCGGAGTGAACACCGGCTGAAAACACTGGGCAGACAGGATGTACTTGCCGGCGGGAAGATTGTGAATGCGGTATTCGCCGTTGTCTCCGGAGTTCGACCCGCCGCGCTGCTGGGGAGGGTGCGTGGGCGCGCTTGCGGCGACGAAGCAGCCTGTCAGCGGATCGCCATCTTCATCGAGAACTCGGCCCGTGACCACGCCACCCGGCTCCAGATCGAGCGCAATCGAGGCCGTATCGCCGGCTTTGACCTCGACGAATTTGCCCTGCCGCCCTCCGGCCGATGGATAATTCGGATGCGACGCGACCACCCACCATTTGCCCTCCGCCAGGCCCTGAACCGAAAACGCTCCGGCTGAATCGGTCGAAGCCGGGGCCGACGCGTTGGAGTTGCCCTGGTATACCAACTGGACCATCGCGCGCTTCACCGGCTGGCGCGTGACCGCGTCGACCACCGTGCCGCTGATCGCGCCGGTCTGATCCTGCGCCGCCGCCGCAAGGGCAAGGAGGATTGCGGATAGTAGCGCTGTTGCGCAAAGCCGAGCCGCGCGCGTGAGCAAGCGGATGCGATCCCCGCGATTCACGGCAGAATCTCCCGCGCCCGTTCGCTCGGAATCAGCTTCGGGTGAACCTCGGCATGGGCGTCTTCGTCCAGATCGATCTCCGCCACCAGATCCGGAAACAGCGCGATCACCTGGTCGGACGCGTCGGGATTGCGAAACGCCGCCACAGCAAGCTTCTCGATCGCGTACATCTTGTATTTCCCCGGCGCGATGCCGGGCATCTTGAATTTTCCATCGTCGCCCGCGAGCACGCCGTAGTAATAGCGCGCGAGATCGTGAAAACGGCCGACCGGCGCCAGCACAACCGCGGCGCGCGCGGGATCGAGTCCCGCAGCCGCATCCACTTCGCCGTGAATCTGAGCGGTATGGCTGCTGATGACGATATCGATCGACGCGTCCGAGCCCGGTTTCACCTCCATGGTCTTGAACAGCACGTCATCATCGCCATAGCGAACCGATTTGAGATATTCTCCGCGCGGAATTTGCAGAACATCGAGGTCCCACTCGCCGGGAGTGACTTGCTTGAACGCGAATCGGCCATCTGGCCCGGACCGCACGTTGGGATGATCTTGAGGCATGCCGCCGCGCGATGGGCCGGGATGATTCAGAGTGATGTTGAAGCCGTTCTTCTCGCTCGACTGTCCCTCGAATCGAATCCGTCCGCCCAAATCGATCGCCGGCGCCAGCGTAAGAACCACGTCGCCCGATCCTCCGCTCGTATCGACCTCCTGAGAGGCTGCGTAGGCCTTGCCGTCGACTCCAAGCGTTGTTTGAACGCGGTATTTCCCGGGAGCAAACCACCCCAGGTCGAACGCGTAATCCGGTCCAGCCGCGTTGCCGCCTTGTCCCCACCCGAAATTTGCGTCGGATACTGGCGAAATCCAGACCGAGATCCCTGAATTCAGAGGACTGTCGCTTGCGATATTCTGGCCCTCGATGACGACGTTGCTCGGCTTGACCGACTGCAGCACTCCATTTATGTGGCCGTGAATTCGAACGGCGGGTTGCGAGATCAACGTGAAATCCATTCCGGAAAGCACGTCGCCGTCTTTGATGGTCAGAACAGCCGCGTCCTTGGGGTCGCTTGCACCGCCGTAAAACTGAGAGATCAGCAGGTTCGGTGCTTGATCCGGCTGGGAAGTCCCCCTGCCGCCGACGATCGGACGGCCCATCGAGAACTGGCTGTGCCCGGCGAACAAGAGATATTGTCCCGGCTGCACGTTGGAAATCCGATATTCGCCGCGATCGTCGGCGGTGCTCACTGGACCGGCATTCACCAGGACTCTCTGGCCGAAGTTTCGCGAATAGCGCCGGAGCGAGACCTGCGTGCCTGCGATCGGGTCGCCGTCGGAATCGACCACGCGGCCGGAAACCGTCGCGGAATGGATAAAGCGCAACTTCAGTCCCAGGATTGTTTCGCCCTCGGCGAGCTCAATGATCTTGCCCGTTTCGCGCGTGCCGGCTGCGCCGTAAATGGCCGTTCCCGCGCCAGCCTTGTTGGCGTGCAGATCGTAGTTTCCGGCGGGAAGGCCGGTGAACTGGAATTGGCCGGATCCGTCGCTTCGGGTGGTCGCCCAGGAACGCGGTGTTCCGTGCCACGTCAATGTGACGATCACCTTACGAACCGGATCGCCGTTCGCCGCGTCGATCACCGTTCCCGCAATCTTGCCCGTCCCCGCCGGCTGACCGAGAGCGACGGAGGCGAGGGCGCAGAAAAGGCGAAGAATGGTCCGCCTGCGCATCGTCTGTTGAGACGCTTCCAGGGTAGGGGAAAGTTCCCCGGACGTTGAGGTTCCTACGGTTCCCAATTATTTGTTGCAACGAATATCTCGCGGGTGAATCAGATGAGGTACACACAAGGAGAAGCCATGTCACTACGTCCGATTCGAGACATCATTCACACCAGGTCCACCATCGAAGGCGCGGGTGTGAAGCTTCAGCGCGCCTTCGGCTTCGGCCAGACCAAGAACTTCGATCCGTTTCTGCTGCTGGACGATTTTCGCAACGACAATCCCGCGGATTACCTCGCCGGGTTTCCCTGGCACCCGCATCGCGGCATTGAGACCATCACCTACGTGCTGGCTGGGTCGGTCGAACACGGCGACAGCCTGGGCAATAAAGGCAAAATGACCGCCGGCGACGTGCAGTGGATGACCGCGGGCAGCGGAATCCTGCACCAGGAGATGCCCAAAGGCGACGCGCAGGGCCGCATGCACGGATTTCAGCTCTGGGCCAACCTTCCGGCGTCGTTGAAGATGACCGATCCGCGCTATCAGGATATTCCCTCGAGCGCGATCCCCGAGATCACCGACGATGATGGCACAAGCGTGCGCGTGATCTGCGGCGAATTCTGGGGCAAGAAAGGTCCGGTGGACGGAATCGCCGCCGACCCAAGCTACCTGGACGTGTTCGTTCCCGCGGGCAAGCACAAGCGCCTGAAAGTGGAGACCACTCGGAACGCCTTCGCCTACGTGTTCGCCGGTTCCGGCACGTTCCGCGACGCCTCCGATCCGCGCGCGGTGCTGACCGAGCAGGTCGCAACCCCGAACGCGCCGGCGGTCTACGACGCCTCAAATCATTCCCTGGTCTTGTTCGACCGCGGCGACGAGATCTCCGTGCAGGCGGGTCCCGAGGGCATCCGCTTTCTCCTGGTCTCAGGCCGTCCGATCGAGGAGCCGGTGGCGTGGTACGGCCCGATCGTGATGAACACGCAGAAACAGCTTCGCGAAGCCATGCATGAGCTTGAAGAAGGAACCTTCATCAAGCATCGCTGATCACGTGCCTAATCATCCCGATTGGGTGGATTGAGCACGTCGCGCGCCTCGTCGGCATCGTCCTCGCGCACCAGGATCTTGTATCCGCCCGTGGCCCAGGCCACGTGGGGACGCATGCCACCCACCGAGTCGGCCTGAATCATCGATGCAATCCCCGCCGATTCGAGAACGCTCTTGGCCAGATCGGCTTCCGCCGCGGTGCCGAACGATCGAATCACTACCAGATGGGCATCCGGCATGGCCTTATTCTATCTCGCCCCCGCGCGTCGCATGCTATAGTGGCAATCGTAGACAGCCAATGGGCGGCTAGCTCAGTTGGGAGAGCACCGCGTTCGCAACGCGGGGGTCGTGGGTTCGAGTCCCATGCCGTCCACCAACCTCCTCACTTTTTGCATTTCCTGATGGCCTGAAGTCGGGGTACCGGAGCGTCGAAGAACCGCCGAGCACCGTCGATCTGCCGCCGGAAGCTCGCGATAAAGCCACGTCAAATGTGCAACTTCGCGGGGATGTTCGATTGCTCCTCGGGGCAAATACCGTGGTGCTTTCCGAATTCACGCCGCGATTCTTCAATGAATTCTTTCAAAGCATTCATGCGGACGAGCTCAACAACTGGTGTGCGCGCCGGTTTGGCAGGGAGAATCGAGACTTCAACGTGGCCGCCGCTGCCACGAACATGCGGTTCACGCTGGCCAACTTCGATCACTATGCATGGTTTTATGACCGGCTTTCTGACGCCGCGTCACGCGATTATCTGCTACGGTTCGTCCTGTACAAAGTGCTCGGTCACACGCACGTGCGTTTTCCGCAGAACACGCCGCGGTTCTGGGAGCTTTACAGAAGCGTTGAAAACTATCTGGTAAGCCACGGCGCCACTCCCTTTCCTTTTCAATGGCTGCCGGTGCCGATTTACGTCAATGAGTACAGCGTGCCTTTTTGCGGAAACGTGCTCCGTGTGAAAACCAGCGATGTGTCGCTGCTCGAGACGCTGCTGCTCGACCAATACAGCTACCGCAAAGGCGGCACCGACATCTCCGTGCGGCCGGGAGACGTGGTCATCGATGCCGGAGCCTGCTGGGGCGATACAACCCTGGCCTTCTCCGCCCGCGCAGGCAAGAGCGGGCGCGTCTATGCGTTTGAAATGATGGATGAAAACCTCGCGGTGCTGAGAGACAACCTGGCGCAGAACCGTGATCTGGCGGAAACGGTCGAGATCGTCGAGTCGCCGCTCTCCTCCAATCCTGGCGAGGAATACTGGGTGAATCCCAAGGGCGCGGCGTCAAAACTCGAGCGCACGCCGGCAAGCGGTAAGCGGGTGGTGAGCACTTCGATCGACGAGTTTGTCAGGAGCAGGAATCTCAACGCCGTGAACTTCATCAAGTTCGATATCGAAGGAGCGGAAAAGGATGCGCTTCTGGGCGCGAAGGAAACCATCCGCCGTTTCCAGCCCACGCTGGCCGTTTCCGCGTATCACAAGACCGAGGACATCATCGAGCTTCCCCGGCTCGTCAAAAACCTTTATCCCGATTACAAGCTCTATCTGCATGGAGTTTGTTTGAATCACGGAGAGACCGTCCTGTTTGCGACCGCGCTTTAAAGCGCCCGTTGAAAACACGACGTTGTACCCCGCCGTGACCGGCGGGGCTTGGCGATGCATTGCAGAATCACGCGAATGAACCAGCCCTGCCGATGCCGGCGGGGTGGAAAGTTGATTTTCCACACGCACTCTCATCAGCCAAGGCGCTCTCCGAGTCCGCAGAAAATGCCGCAGGAGTAAGATGAGTCGTTAACGATGCGAAGCCACGCAGGAGTCCTAGCATTCGCCATGGTCCAGTTGGTATCAGCACAAAGCCAGGGCACTATGGTTTTCGTCGCCGGCGGCGACATGATTGGGCCGTATCGTTCGCTTCAGGGAGTCGAGGACCCGGGTTTCCGCGAAATCAGTCGCCTGTTCCAGAAGGGTAGCGTCTCGTTCGCCAATCAGGAAGGCTCTTTGTTCGATCTCCAGTCGTTTCCCGGTTATCCTTCAGCCGAAAACGGTGGCGGTTATCCGGTGGCGCCCGCCGTGGTCGCTCAGGATATCCGGAATTTCGGAATCACGCTGGTTTCAAAGGCGAACAATCATGCGACCGATTGGGGCGCGGAAGGATTAGCTGCAACGCTCAAGTCACTCGCCGAGGCTGGCATTGTGCAAGCCGGCAGCGGACTGAGCGATGCGCAGGCGCGTGCGCCCGCCTACATCGACACGCCAAATGGAAAGGCCGCCCTGGTGAGCACCGCGTCGACGTTTCCCCCGGCCGCGGTCGCTGGACCGGCTGTTGAGAGACGCGGTCTGATTTCGCGGCCACGCCCCGGGATCAGCGCGCTCCATGTCCGTCAGATTCGATTGATTTCCGCGAGGCAACTTGCGACGCTACGGCAAATTGCCGGACCGATCGGATTCCCTGCGGGGTCGAACGGCGAAGAACTCCGAATCGGGGATCAATACTTCCGCGCTTCGCCCAAGGAGGGAACAACGATTGAGGCCGATCCGAAAGACCGGAACGCTGTTTTGGCTGCCATTCGGGAGACACGCGCAAGAGCGCAGTTCGTTGTGTTCGCGATCCATGCCCATGAGACGGCCGGCAACACCGACGACATGCCTCCGGTCGATTTCGAGCCAATGATCCTCCATCGGGCCAATGAAGCGCCTTCGCCGGATGATCCCCAGCCGGCCAGCTTCGAAGTGGCCCTATTCCACGATGCGATCGATGCGGGCGCCGACGTCATCGTGCGAACAGGTCCTCATGCGGTCAACGGGATTGAGATCTACAAGGGCAAGCCTATCTTTTATAGCCTCGGCAGCCTGTTTCTGGCGTTTGGCGGCAGGCGCGACTACACCGCGCCCAGCGGTCAAAAAAAGAGTTTTCCTGCGGAATGGTTCGAGACGGCGATCGCGGTGAGCACGTTTCAGCACGGCCGCCTCAGCGATATCAAACTTTACCCGGCCGTTATCGAATCGAGTTCCGCGGCAACGGACGGCCTGCCGCATCCCGCCACACAGAACCAGGCGCGAAGCATCCTGGAACGCATCAAAACATTTTCCGCGCGATTTGGAACGAAAGTGTCCATCGAAGACGATATCGGCGTGATTCATCCCCGCTAACGTCACAATCGATCGCGCGCGGAGCGCGTTTCAGCGTGAGATCCAACGGGTGATTTAAGATGTTTATTTAAATCCACCAGTCTCAAAGAAGAGGATTCATCATGGGAAAAGCTCTCGAGGGTGTTCGGGTCCTGGACATGACGCATGTCCAGTCGGGTCCCACCTGCACCCAGATTCTGGCGTGGTTTGGCGCCGACGTCATCAAGATTGAGAAGCCCGGCGAAGGCGATCCGACGCGCGGCCAACTGCGCGACGTCCCCGGCGCCGACAGCCTCTACTTCACGATGCTGAACAGCAACAAGCGCGGCTTGACGCTCAATCCAAAAACTGAAGCGGGCAAGAAAATTTTTGCTCAGCTCATTGAAAAATCCGACGTGATGGTGGAGAACTACGCTCCCGGCGCGATCGATCGCATGGGCTTTCCCTGGGAGAAGATTCAGCAGATCAATCCTCGGATGATCTATGCCTCGGTCAAGGGATTCGGGCCGGGGCCGTTTGAGGATTGCAAGGTCTATGAGAATGTCGCGCAGTGCACCGGCGGATCGGCCTCGACCACCGGTGAGATCGATGGTTTCCCCTTGGTTACAGGCGCGCAGATCGGCGATTCCGGCACCGGCATTCACCTCGTCGCGGGAATCCTTGCCGCGCTGCTTCATCGCGAAAAGAGTGGCCGGGGCCAGCGCGTGACCGTCGCGATGCAGGATGCCGTGCTGAACCTGTGTCGCGTGAAGCTTCGTGATCAGCAACGGCTCGCCCGTACCGGCGTCCTCAAGGAATATCCGCAATATCCCAACGGCAAATTCGGCGCTGCAACGCCGCGCGCGGGCAACGCTTCCGGAGGAGGCCATCCCGGCTGGATCGTTCGATGCAAGGGTTGGGAAACCGATCCGGACGCCTATGAATATGTGATCGCCCAGGCCCAGGCTTTTCCCGCGCTGGCCAAAATTATCGGCCATGCGGAATGGCTGGACGATCCCGACTTCAACACACCCGAAGCGCGGCTTTCGAAGCTCGATTTCGTGTTCGCTGAGATTGAAAAGTGGACCATGACCCTGACCAAGATGGAGGTCATGACCGCCCTCAATGCGGTGAACGTACCCTGCGGCCCGATTCTCTCGATGCGGGAGATCGCGGAAGAGCCGGCGCTGCGCAAGACCGGTACCGTGGTCGAGGTCGACCACCCAGGGCGCGGCAAATATCTCACGGTTGGCAATCCGATCAAGCTGTCAGACTCGCCTTCGGATGTGCGGCGGTCGCCGCTGCTCGGTGAGCACACGGACGAGATCCTGAAGACGCTTCTCGGATTGAAGGACGATGAAATCCAGGCCGCCCGCCAGCAGGGCGCGATTTAAGATGAACGTACTCATCCTGGGCGCCTCCTACGGTTCGCTGTTCAGCACCAAGCTGCTGATGGCCGGACACAGCGTTTCGCTGGTTTGTACGAAGGACACCGCCGACTTGATCAACTGCGAAGGAACGGTCGTACGTTTCCCGATCAAGGGACGCGAAAAGCTGCTGGATATTTCCTCGAAGAGGCTGCCGGGTACACTGTGCGCGAGTACGCCCGAAGATGTGGATCCGGGCAAGTTCGATCTGATCGTGCTCGGCATGTCCGAGGCGCAGTACGGCTCTCCCGGGGTTCGGGAATTGATGGGCCGTGTCGGCCAGGCGCGCAAGCCGTGTCTGGCGATCATGAACATGCCGCCGCTCGCGTATCTCAAACGCATCCCCGGACTTTCGACCGATTCTCTCGTGGGCTGCTACGCCAGCCCGGAGGTTTGGGACGGCTTCGATCCGAAGTTGATGTCGCTGGCGAGTCCCGACCCGCAGGCATTCCGTCCTCCGGACGAACCGAAGAACGTGCTGCAAGTGGGCTTACCAACCAATTTCAAAGCCGCGCGCTTCGAAGCGGAAGAACCGACCGCGCTCGTTCGCAAGCTGGAAGCGGACATCGAACGGGCACGCTTCGATGACGGAGCAGGTCCCATCGAGATCCCGGTCAAGCTAAAGGTTCACGATTCCATCTTCGTGCCGTTGGCGAAGTGGCCCATGTTGATGACGGGAAACTATCGTTGCATACGCAAAGACGGCATGATTTCGATCAAGGACGCTGTGCTCGGCGACTTTCGGAAATCGCGCGAGATCTACGCATGGGTGTCGAACCTCTGCACCAGTCTCGGCGCGGACACCGACGACCTTGTGCCCTTCGACAAGTACGCCAAAGCAGCCGAAGGCCTCGGCAAGCCCTCGTCCGCGGCGCGTGCGCTGTTCGGCGGCGCCCAAAACATCGAACGCGTCGATTGCCTAGTCCGCCGGATCGCTGGTCAAAAAGGGCTCCAGTCGACCACACTCGATGAAATCGTCACTCTGGTTGACGAACGCCTGGCAAAAAACCGGGCCGCCCACTGACGGGATGCTAACATGCTAAGTGATTGCGGTGTGGAGGACTTTCGAGTCCCATGCCGTCCAACCCTCCTTCGAATGAAGCCATCGGAACAGCGATTGACGCGCGACGAGCAGCTTGAAAAAATGCGCCGCGATTGGGATGCGCGCGCGCGCGAAAATGCCCGCTACTACGTCAATACCGAGCGCACCGACTGGACCGACGACGCGTTTTTCGCGTCCGGCGAACAGCAGATCAATGAAGACATCCTCACCGATATGCCGAACATCTGCCAGGGCCGCGAGCCGCGCCAGATGCGTGTGCTCGAAATCGGCTGCGGGGCCGGGCGCATCACCCGCGCGCTCGCCAAATTGTTCGGCGAGGTGCACGCGGTGGATATCAGCGGCGAGATGGTCGCCGCGGCGCGCTGCGCGCTGGCCGATCTGCCCAACGCGCACATCTATCAGAACAACGGCTGCGACCTTTCGGTAATTCCCGCGCGCGACTTCGATTTCGCTTATTCGGCGATCGTGTTTCAGCACATCCCCAGCCGCGAGATCATCGAAAATTACGTGCGCGAGGTGCACCGGCTGCTGCGCCCCGGCGCGCTGTTCAAATTCTGGGTCCAGGGCGACCCGCGCACCGAATCGTCACCCGACGATACCTGGTTGGGAGTTCCGTTCACCGACGCCGAGGCGGTCGCGATGGCCAAGCGCTGCGGCTTCGATCCGCGCTATCGCCATGGAGCCGGGAACCAGTACTTCATCCTCTGGTATTTCAAGATTTGATTTCGGATTTCTGAGTCGCAGCTTCGAGTGCACGGGAAAACTGGGGTGGCAGGGCGAGCTTGGAACACAGCGTCAAGCCGTCCCGCGCGATGCCCATGCGTTCCACCCACGCTTCGAACTCCGGCGCCGGACGCAACTTCAATAACGATCGCAAATACAGCGCGTCATGAAAGGACGTGCTCTGGTAATTCAGCATGATATCGTCCGCGCCGGGAACGCCCATGATGTAGTTGCACCCGGCCGCGCCGAGCAGCGTGAGTAGCGCGTCCATGTCGTCCTGGTCGGCCTCGGCATGATTCGTGTAACACACGTCGCATCCCATGGGAAGTCCCAGCAGCTTGCCGCAGAAATGATCCTCCAGGCCGGCGCGCGCGATCTGCTTGCCGTCGTACAAGTATTCCGGACCGATGAAGCCGACGACGGTGTTCACCAGCAGCGGCCGGTATCGGCGTGCGACCGCGTGGGCGCGCGCCTCCAACGTCTGCTGATCGATGCCGTGATGCGCGCCGGCGGAAAGCGCGCTGCCTTGCCCGGTCTCGAAATACATCACGTTCTCGCCGCGCTTCGCCGCGAGCGCGGCCGCGCAGGCTTCGTCGAGCATCGCCAGATTGATTCCAAACGCGCGGTTGGCCTGCTCTGTCCCCGCGATCGACTGAAACACCAGGTCAACCGGCGCGCCGCGGCGCATCGCCTCCATCTGCGTGGTCACATGCGCGAGAACGCAGATTTGAGTGGGAATTTCCAGCATTTCGCGGACGCGGTCGAGCATACGCAGAAGCTTCTCGACGGTGGCGAGATCGTCGGTCGCCGGATTCACTCCGATCACCGCATCGCCATTGGCGTAAAGCAGCCCGTCGATGACGCTCGCGGCGATGCCGCGCGGATCGTCAGTGGGATGATTGGGTTGCAATCGCGTGGACAAACGGCCGGCGAGGCCGAGGGTGTCGCGGAATCGCGTGATCACGCGGGGTTTTGCGCCCGCAGTGATCAAATCCTGAAGGCGCATGATCTTGGAAACCGCGGCGGCCATCTCGGGCGTAATGCCGCGCGAAATAGCGGTAATGTGTTCGCCCGTGGTTTCTTCCTCGAGCAGCCATTCGCGAAACTCTCCGACCGTGAGATGCGCGACCGGCGCGAATGCCGCCGCGTCGTGCGAATCGAGAATCAGTCGTGTGACCTCGTCGTCTTCGTAGGGGATCACAGGTTCGTTCAGAAACCTGCGCAACGGAACCTCGGCGAGCTCCATCTGCGCCTGTGCGCGATCTTCGGCCGATTCGGCCGCGATCCCGGCCAGCTCATCGCCAGAACGCGCGGGACTCGCTTTCGCCAGCAGCGTCTTCAAATCCATCACTTGCCCTTATGGCGCAACGCGAACTCCTCTTCCGGCGCGAGCACCAGCCGCCGCCGGGCGTAAATCGCGAAGTACCCGACGCCCAGAAAGAACCAGACCGTCGCGCCCAAAACGCTGCGATTGTAATCGGGATTCAGAAACAGCGTGACCAGCGTTACGGCCGCGATAATTCCCGCCGCGATCGCGCCGGCGATCCCCAGCGGGCTCACGTAAGGCCGCTCGATGGACGGAAATCGCAGGCGCAGCATAATGAACGACGCCATCTGAAAAATGTACGCAATGACGGCTCCGAAAACGGCCATGTTGAGCAGCACCGCGCCGACTGTTCCTCTCTGGCCTGAGATGGAAATCGCCGAGGCCGCCGCTAGGCCCACGGCGCTTCCTGCGATGAGCGCGCGGACTGGAGTCTTGTGGCGCGAGTGCGTCACCGAAAGCCAGGTGGGAAAATATCCGGCACGCGAAAGCGAATAAATCTGACGGCCGTAGGCAAAGATAATCGTGTGGAAGCTGGCGATCAATCCCACGCAGGCGACCGCGGCCAGAATTTTTGCGCTCGTGCCGAACATCACCTGGTATCCCAAAAACAGCGGCTCCTGCGATTCGGCGACCTTCGCCGCGCCGGGCGGCATCGACGCGCTCACATACAACGTGAGGAAGGAGCACGCGATCAGCGTCAGCAATCCATAAAGGATGCCCTTGGGCATATCGCGGCGCGGGTCGGAGGACTCCTCGGCGGCCAGCGGAAGCTGCTCGATGGCGAGATAGAACCACAGCGCGAACGGTAGAGCGGCCAGTACCCCTCGCCACCCGCGCCAGGGGATTTCGAGGGCCCAGCGGCGAACGTCGAGGTAGGGAATCGCGCCGATCCAGAATACCGCCAGCGCCGCGAGCGCGGCCATGGCAATCAGCACCGAAAAACGGAACGAAAGTTCCACACCGAAGACATTCAGGGCCACGAACACCGCGTAGCTCGCGACCCACCAGACCGGGTCGAACGACTTCGGCGTGCCGAAGATCGCGCCCAGATAGCCGCCGATGCCGACCACGATGGTCGCGGGGGTGAGAATGTACTCCATGTTTTCGGCGAGCCCGGTCAAATACCCGCCCCAGGGACCCATCGAGGTCCGGGCAAAGGAATAAGCTCCGCCGGTGTGCGGGAGCGCGGGCGACATTTCCGCGATCGAAAAACACAATCCCGCGTACATCACGGTCATGATGGCGAGCGCGGCGAGCATCGCGCCGAATCCCCACGCGAGGCCGTAGTTCCACCCGAAAAAATCGCCGGAGATCACCGCGGCGACGCCCAGCGCCCACAGGTGCAGCACGCGCGCGTGACGGCGCAGACCGCGCCTTTCGAAATACTCGTGGCTCTCGCGCCGCATGCGAGGGATCTTAACAGAAACGCGCAAGTATTTCTTAACATCCGTAAATCTTTCCCGTAGCGTTACGCGCGGTCTACCCTAAACCGTTAAGTCCAGGTATCGGCCACGCGCGTGCATATTAACGAATTCCAAGAGAGACGAACATGCGGCTGGGCGTTCGACTCAATCTGTCGTTGATCGCAGGCGTAGCGATCGTTTCATTGGCGATCGCGTATTACCAGACGCACGGCGAAACCTCGAGCATGAAACGCGATCTGCAGCGGCACGCGATGGTGCTCGCCTACACGCTCGAAACCGCCGCCGCTCCGCTGCTGGCGTTACATTCGGAAACCGGCTCCTACGACGACCTGGAAGACCTGATCAGCCGCTTTCAGGATCAGAGCGGGCTTGCGGGTGTAGCCGTTTACAATGCTCAAGGCCAGCCCGTGGCCGAGACGCTGGATCTCACTGAACGCCTGGGGCACGCGCCGTCTCCAGTGGCTCGCGCGCACTGGCGCAGCGAAGGCTCGGGCGAGTTCATGCGCGCGCAAGGCCGGCTGCTCTATATTTATGAGCTGCCGATCAAGTCCGAAGATTCTGTTTTAGGCGCGATCGGAATTTATGAGGACGCCGGCTACATTCAGGCGCGCCAGGTGGCGCTCTGGAAACATGCGCTCACCGGACTGGTGGTCCAAACGGCGCTGATCGTGTGTGTAACGTTGCTGATTTTGCAGTGGAGCCTGCGGCGTCCGTTGGCGCGGCTGACAAAGTGGCTGAACGATGTGCATCGTGGGTCGGCGGCGGCGCGGCCGGATCTGGCTCCCGAGGGTACCTTCGCGCCGTTGGAGCGCGAGGTCGCGCGACTGGCTGTCAGCCTCAACGCGGCGCGCGCCGCCGCGGCGGAGGAAGCGCGCCTGCGCGACCTGGGCGAGTCCATCTGGACCGCGGAAAGGCTGCGTGTCGCGGTCGAAAGCAAACTCGGCGGCAGCCGGCTGTTCGCGATTTCGAATCGCGAGCCGTACGAGCATCTGCGCCGCAACGGCGCTGTCGAATGCTCGGTGCCGGCGAGTGGTCTGGTGACCGCGCTCGAACCCATTCTGCGCGCCTGCGACGGAACCTGGATCGCGCAGGCGACCGGCGACGCGGATCGTGAAACCGTGGACGCCAATTACCGTTTGCGCGTTCCTCCCGGCGATCCGCAATACACGCTACGGCGCGTATGGCTGGCGCCCGAGGAAGAGCGGGGTTTCTACTTGGGCTTCGCCAACGAAGGATTATGGCCGTTGTGCCACATCGCGCACACGCGGCCGTCGTTCCGCGCGACCGACTGGGAGCACTATCGCGCGGTCAATCGGCGCTTTGCCGACGCCTTCCTTAAAGAAGCGGCCGAGGAGCGCGATCCGCTCGTGCTGGTTCAGGATTATCATTTCGCGCTGGTTCCGCGCATGATCAAGGAAGCGCGGCCGGATGCGCGCGTCGCCATCTTCTGGCACATTCCCTGGCCCAACCCCGAGGCGTTCGCCATCTGCCCCTGGCAGCGCGAGTTGCTCGACGGTCTCTTGGGCGCGGACCTGATCGGTTTCCATGTCCAGTCGCACTGCAACAATTTTCTGGATACTGTCGACCGGACGCTCGAATCGCGCGTGGACCGCGAGCGCTTCGCGGTCAACCGCCGCAATCACTTCACTTTCGTGCGGCCGTTTCCCATCAGCGTCAACTTCCCGAATGATCCCGCTCCGGCCCACTCGAGTTACGCCGAGCGTATGCGCTTGCTGCACGGCCTGGGAGTCAACGCCACCATGCTGGGAATCGGCGTGGACCGGGTGGATTACACCAAGGGCATCCCCGAGCGTTTTCGCGCGGTCGAAATGTTCTTCGAGCGCTGGCCCTTCTATCGGCGCCAGTTTACCTTTGTACAGATCGGCGCGCCCAGCCGCACACATATCCGCCGCTACCACGAACTGATGAGCGAAGTCGAATCCGAAGCAGAGCGCATCAACCGCCGCTTCCAATCGAGCGACTGGAAGCCAATCGTGTTTCTGGCGCGCCATCACAGCCACCAGGAGATCCTTCCGTATTACCGCGCGGCGGACGTTTGCATGGTGACGTCGCTGCACGACGGAATGAACCTGGTGGCGAAGGAGTACATCGCCTCGCGCGCCGATGCGCAGGGATCGCTCATTCTCAGCCGGTTCACCGGCGCGAGCCAGGAGCTGATGGACGCGCTGCTGGTGAATCCCTACGACACCGAGCAGCTTGCCGACGCGATTCATCGCGGGCTGGCGATGCCGGCCCAGGAGAAACAGGCGCGCATGATGCGGATGCGCTCGTACGTTCGCGAGCACAACATTTATCTGTGGGCGGGAAACCTGATCTCCGACCTGGCCGCGATCCGCCTGGACGCGCCGACGGAGCCGGCGCGCGACGAACCCCGCGTGCTCGCGCGGGCGGGGTAGCGGAAAGGGCTCCGTCGGAGTCGTCCACAGGCTGAAGCCTGTGCCACTTTTCCCCCGCGCGGGCGCGGTTTAAATTGGATAAACTCGGGAGGTTCAGGAGATCACCCGTGTCCATTTTCCGCCTCTCGATTTCATTGCTGGTCGCCTCGCTCGCCTCCGCCCAATCCATCGACGGCCGTTTGTACTCGGAGATGCGCTGGCGATCGATCGGGCCGACGCGCGCCGGCCGCGCTCGCGCGCTGTCCGGCGTTGCCAGCCAGCCGAACGTGTTTTACATCGGCTTCGATAACGGCGGCGTGTGGCGTTCGACCGATTTCGGCTCGACCTGGACGCCGCTCTTTGATAACCAGCCCACCGGCTCTATCGGCGCGATCGCGGTGGCGCCGTCGAATCCCGACGTGATTTACGTTGGGACCGGCGCCGGCATCATCCGCCCCGACCTCGCCACTGGCGACGGCGTGTACAAATCGACCGACGCCGGAAAGACGTGGACGCACCTCGGCCTGCGCGACTCGCAGATGATCGCCAACATCGACGTCGATCCGCGCAATCCGGACCGGCTGTTCGTCGCGGCTCTGGGCCATCCTTATGGACCGAATGCGGAGCGCGGAATATTTCGTTCCACTGACGGCGGAGCGAATTTTGAAAAGGTTCTGTACAAAGACGAATACACCAGCGGGAACGACGTGCGCATCGATCCCAAGAATCCGGAGATCGTTTACGCGGCGCTGTGGCAGCAGCAGCAGGGGTTTTATGAAAACGGAGCTTTTCCGGATACCGATGCGGTATTAGCCGGGCGGATCAGCGGCGGGATCTTTAAATCGACAGACGGCGGGTCGAAGTGGACGCAACTTAAGGACGGATTACCGCCGGTGATCGAGGCGAATCTCGCCATCGCACCCGGCAATACCAATACGATTTACGCGATGATCGCGCACCCGCCTGGGGCGGGCGAAGGACGCGCCGGCGGGCGCGGAGGACGCGGCGGCGGCGCGAACGGGACTATCGGTTTTTACAAGTCGACCGACGCGGGCGAACACTGGTTTCTTGCGTCCGACGATCCGCGCATCGCGGAAACGGGATCTCAGCGCCATCCGCCGGATACTCGACCGCTCGGCCGGATCGGCGGCGGCGATTTGCCGACCATCACCGTCGATCCGCGGAACGAAAATGTTGTTTATAGCTGCTCGACTGTCTTTTGGCGGACGGAAGACGGAGGGCTGACGTGGTCAGCCGTGCGCGGCGCGCCGGGTGGCGACGATTATCAGAAAAGCTGGATCAATCCGAATTTTCCGCAGATCATCCTGCTGGTGAGCGACCAGGGCGGCGTGGTTTCCTCCAATCGCGGCCAATCCTGGAGCAACTGGTACACGCAGCCGACCGCGGCGATGTATCACGTGACCGCGGACAACGCGTTCCCCTACCGGCTGTGCAGCGGGCAGCAGGATTCCGGCTCGGCGTGCGTCGAAAGCCGGTCGATGGACGGCGAGATCACTTTCCACGACTGGCATCCGGTGGGAATTGAAGAATACGGCGAAGCCGCGCCCGATCCCAAGAATCCGGATCTGGTTTACGGCGGCAAGGTGTCGCTGTGGAATCGCAAAACGTCGCAGAAGGAAAGCGTGGGACCTCCCGGGGGCGGACGCGGAGGCGAGCCTGTCCCTCCGGGCGCTCCGCCGGCGCGCACCGTGCGCACGCAGCCGCTGATCTGGTCGCCGAAAGATCCTAATGTGCTGTTCTACGCGACCGCGGGTGTCTGGAAGACCACTAATGGCGGCCATAGCTGGATTGCGATCAGCAAGGACCTGACGCGCGGCGACCAATGGGCAGTTCCGGCGAACGCGGGAAAGTACGGATCGAACGTGCGGCCGACTGCGGTCGGGTCGATCACCGCGCTCGCGCCCTCGCCGCTCGATGTGAACGTGTTGTGGGCGGGCACCGGGGATGGTTTGCTTCATGTCACTTTCGACGGCGGGGCGAAGTGGGAAAACGTCACGCCGCCGCAGATCCAGCCGTGGACGCGCATCTTCAATATGGAGGCCGGCCACTTCGACACCAAGACGGCGTACGCGGCCGCGAACACGCTGCGGCTCGACGAGATGAACCCGCACTTCTGGCGCACGCACGACGGCGGAAAAACGTGGACCGAGATTGACACCGGCATCGCGCCTGGAGCGGTCGCCAATTCCATCCGCGAAGATCCGCGGAAGAACGGGCTGCTGTACGCCTCGACCGATACGCAAGTCTGGTTTTCAGTCGATGACGGCGATCATTGGAACTCGCTGCGGCTGAACATGCCGGCGATTTCGGTGCGCGACATCGAGGTAAAGGACGACGCGTCGTGCCTGTGCTCCGACCTGGTCGCGGGAACGCACGGGCGCGGGTTCTGGATTCTCGATGACGTGACGCCGCTGCGCCAGGCGGCCGAAGCCGCGGCCGCGAGCGATGCCTACCTGTTCAAGCCGGAAACCGGAATCCGCATTCGCTTCGGAACCAACGATCCGACGCCCTGGCCGCCGGAAGTGCCGGCCGGCGAAAATCCGCCCAACGGCGCGATTGTCGATTATTACCTGCCTTCGAGCGCGAATGAAGTGAAGCTCGAGTTCCTGGACGCGCGCGGCGACGTGCTGCGGACCTATTCGAGCAACGATCCGCACATGAGTCCAGATCCCGCGTTGGATCCGGCGGCTTATAACAAAGTGTGCCAGGAGCGTCCGACGGCGCCGGACTGCGGCCTGCCGCTGTACTGGCCCGCTCCGCAGCAGATTTTGAAAACGGACGCCGGAATGCACCGCTTCACCTGGGACATGCATTACGATCCTCTGCCGGGCATGACCAGCGGGGGGCGCGGCGGCGGAGGCGGCGGAGGCGCGGTTCCGCATCGCACGTATCCGTCGGCCAACTCGCCCTGGGTCGCGCCGGGGCGATACACGGTTCGTCTGACCGTCAATGGCAAGAGTTACACGCAGCCGATCGTGATCAAGCTCGATCCGCGGGTGAAGATCACGCCGGAAGTGGAGCGCATCTTCACGCTGACCACGCAAATGGAAAGCAACGCTCGCGCCGCGCGAAAGGCTTACGACGAAGCGCGAGCGCTAGCGGCGAAGTCCTCATCGAACGCGGCGCTGGTGAAAGAGATTGATGCGATCGCTCCCGCGGAATCGGAAGGCCGCGGCGGTCGTGGCGGTGGCGGACGCGGCGGATTCGGCGCACCCGAGCCTTCGCCTGCGCCGACGCTCGCCAATATCGGCGTTCTGATGGTGACGGCCGCGATGGGCATGCAAAATTCAGAGATGCCGCCGCCGGCCACGCGCCTCGAAGCCTGTGCGCACGAGCTGGCGGCCTACACGAACGTCATGGCGAAATGGGCAGCACTCAAGGCGAAGGCCAGTCCCGCGCCCCATGCCAACGCTGAAAAGAGATAATTTCGATAGGAGCAGGTTCGAGCGTATGATTCTGCGCGTGGTTGTGTGTTTCGTTTCCGCTGGCGCGCTGTTTGCCCAGTTTCAGGGCCGAGGAAGCCCGGAGGTTGTCCAAGCCACGCAACTCGACCTGCAGGGGAAGGGTGCCGAGGCGCGGGCGCTGCTCGAAAAGGCGATCGCTTCCGCCTCGACTCCCGCGGCCAAGGCCAACGAGGAACGCACCATGGCGATGTCCTGGGCCTTCGAAGGCAACTGCGCGAAAACGGGCGAGTACGAACAGAAAGTGATCGATTACTGGGTCACGCAGGAGGCGGCGAATCCGCGAAACGCGTTCTACCAGGAAGGCGAGATGGCCGACGAAGCCGCGCGCGTGTGCATCGATGCGGGCGACCTGGACGCGGCGGCCCGGTGGTACAAGAAGGGTCACGATTTCGGGTTGAAGGAGCCGAACATCTCACCCGATCGAAGCGCGCTGTGGGAGTTTCGCTATGAGCACGCGCTCGCTCGGCTAGCTGCGCGCCGAGCAAATCGAGCGGAGGCGGAAAAGTATGTCGCCGCAGCGAAAACCGCGCTCGACAAAATGACGGATCTGCGCGCGCAGCAGGAAGAGTTCCTGCCGTACCTGACCGGCTACGTCGCGTTTTACCTGGGCGATTACAAAACCGCGCTGGCCGATCTGGAGAAAGCGCAGAGCGATCCGTTCATCATGTGCCTGATCGGCCAGACGTATGAAAAGCTCGGCGAAAACGACAAGGCCATGGAGTATTACCGCAAAGCGGCGTCGGCGCGCGCGCACAATCCGCCGGCCGCTTACGCGGTTCCGTTCGCGAAGAAGAAGCTCGGGTCGTAGATGGAGTTTCGCTATGTCGTACACCAGCGATCACGACGGCAAATCGAAGACCGCCTCCGCAGTGAACCACAATCACTATCCGGAACAGAATGAGGTTGAAAATCTGTTCTGGGATACGGAAGACCTTCCCACTCACCAGCAGATCGCCGAAAGAGCGCACCAGTTGTGGATCGAGCGCGGTCGCCCGAACAGGACTGGCTGCAAGCCGAAGAAGAGCTGCGCGCGGCCCTCAATTCGCGCGACGCGATCGAGGGCACCAAGGGGCACGGCGGATCGGTGCAGCGGTAAGGGTGCTGAAAAAGGGGACAGGCAGCTCTGTCCACCGCCAACGTCCTGCGCGTTTTCAACAATTTGCTCCCAGGGACAGAGTAGCCTGTTCCCTTTTTCAGCTTTTTCTGAAGCGCCTGTCATTCCGGAAGCGGGCGGCCCCGGGTCTCCTCGGCCCACGGCAACACCGCCAGCCCGATCAAGAACACCGCGCTCATGGTGACGCCCGCCCATCTCAGCGGGTCGGCGTGGCTCGCGTAGACGCGGCTGGTCAACAATCCTAGGCCCACGGGGCCGACCGCGGCGACTCCTCGCCCGACGTTATAGCAGAACGACGTTCCGGTCGATCGCAGCCGCGTCGGAAACAGCTCGGGAAAATAAATCGCGTACCCCGCGTACAGCGCTAGCTGAAAAAATCCCATCAGCGGAGGCATCCAGAAAACGTCGGCGAACGAGTTCAGTTTCCAGAACAAAAATGCGGTCGCGAGCATCGCGGCAGCAAAAGCAATCGCAAACGCCAGGCGCCGGCTGGTCCGCTGCGTGAAATACGTGAACGCGTAAACGCCGATGAACGCGCCGGTATTCTGCACCAGCGACGTGATTCCGGTCCACATGGTCTTCTTGCCGGCGATGACGCTTTCCGCCAATCCCTGCGCGCGGAAATATTTGTCCAGCACGCCGCTCAGCAGGTCGTAGCTGAAATACCCGATGCCCCAGAGGCCCACGACGCCCGCGAATGCCAGCGTGAATCCGACCAGCGCGTTGCGCCTCCAGCGCGGATTCTCGAACAGCTCGGTCATCGACCCCATGCGTTCATGCCCGGCCTTGGCGCGCCGCCATTGGTCGGGCTCTTTCAGTCGCCGCATGATGACCACCACCAGAAACGCGGGCAGCGCGCCGATGATGAACATCACCCGCCAGGCGCTCGCGATCACGTGCGCCTGTTGCAGCTCGCCCAATCCGATTCCGACGAGCGCCGCGACCACGTTCCCCGCGGCGGAACACGACTGCAAAGCTCCCAGCGCGTACGGACGCGCGCTTGCGGGCAACACTTCAGCCACCAGCGCCACGCCCACCGCGAACTGCCCTCCGACGCCCAGGCCGGTGAGGAATCGGTACACGGAAAAATCCAAGGCGCCGGTCGAAAACACGCTGAGGCCGGTGAAAATCGAATAAAAAAGAATGCTGAGCGTCATGGTGCGCACGCGCCCGATGCGATCGCCGAGAATGCCGAAGATCACGCCTCCGAACGCCCATCCCAGCATGAAGGCCATGGTTGCGTAGCCGGCGTATTCAGTGACCACGCCGGCCATGGCGGGATCGTTGGGGCGCGCGTGCAGCAACTCGAGCATGGCCGGACGCCGCGCCAGACCGAAGATCTGCTGATCCATGCAGTCGAGCAGCCAGCCCGCCGAGGAAAGCACCAAAACCAGCCAGTGATATCGGCTCAATTGGCGGTACCATGCTGGATCAGCGCGGGGGCCGGGAGGCATGAAGGGTCCATTCTACCTGCTCCGGTCGCGATGTGTTACTCTTAATTTTTATGGTTCGCATCGCTGCAACGCATCGCCATCATCATCATGGCCATCCTGTGCGCCGGCGGACCTGATTTTGTACGCAGTCAAATTCACAGCCCGCCGGAAATCGGCGGGCTTTTTCTTTTTGGGAAACAGATGGAACTCGATTTCAGCAAACTCGACGGCCTGATTCCGGCGGTGATCCAGGATCACGCGAGCGGCCGCGTTCTCATGCTCGGCTTCATGAACGAGGAAGCGTTTCGCAGGACGGTCGAAACCGGATTCGCGACGTTCTTCAGCCGCTCGCGCAACAAGCTGTGGCTCAAGGGCGAATCCTCCGGCCATCGGCTGGTGGTGAAAAAGATCGAAACGGATTGCGATCAGGATTCGCTGGTGCTGCATTGCGAAGCGCTGGGTCCCGGCGTGTGCCACAACGGCTATCACAGTTGTTTTTATCGGACGTTGGAAGACGGGCAATGGGTGGAGACCGAAGCCCGCGCATACGACCCTGAAAGCGTCTACGGGAGCGGATCGTGAAACTGAAGCTCGGTATCCCCAAAGGAAGCCTGGAAAACGCGACGCTCGATCTGTTCCGCCGCGCCGGATTCAACATCACCACCAGCAGCCGCAGCTATTTCCCGGCGATCGACGATCCGGAGATTGAGTGTATGCTGATCCGCGCGCAGGAGATGGCGCGCTACGTCGAAGACGGCGTGCTCGATGCGGGCCTCACCGGGCGCGACTGGGTCGCCGAAAACGCGGCGCACGTGGAGGTGGTCGCCGATCTGATTTACGCCAAGCAGAGCTTTGGCAAAGTGCGCTGGGTGCTCGCGGTGCCCGAATCGTCGAATATCCAGTCCGTCCGCGATCTCGAAGGCAAAACAGTCGCAACCGAACTGGTCGCGACCACCGAGCGCTACCTGAAAGCCAACGGCGTGAACGCGAAGGTCGAATTCAGTTGGGGTGCCACCGAAGTGAAGCCGCCGGAACTGGCCGACGCGATTGTCGAGGTGACCGAGACCGGCTCCTCGCTGCGCGCCAACAAGCTGCGCATTGTTGAAACGGTGATCGAATCGAACACGCAGCTCATCGCCAACCGCGCGTCGTGGGACGACCAGTGGAAGCGCGGCAAGCTGGAGGACATGCGCATGTTGCTCGAAGGCGCCATCAATGCGCTGGGCAAGGTCGGACTGATGCTGAATGTGCGCAAGGATGATCTGCCCAGGATCCTCGAAGTGCTGCCCGCTCTGAAGCGGCCCACCATTTCCACGCTCAGCGATGACGACTGGGTCGCGGTGAACACCATCCTCGACGAATCCACGGTCCGCAACATTATTCCGCGGCTGAAGCAGGCGGGCGGGCAGGGAATCGTCGAATATCCCCTGAATAAGATCGTCATGTAATATGATTCGAATTCTCGAGCACAAAGACGCGGGCGGACTGATCATGCGCAAGACGCGGCGCCTTCAGGAGGCGGAACAGATCGTCGCGCCGATTCTCGCCGGGGTTCGCGATCGTGGCGACGCGGCGGTGCTCGATTACGCTCGCAAGTTCGACCAGTTCGAAGGCGAACTGGGCGTCGATTCCACCGCGTGCCGCCGCGCGCTCGAGCGCGTTTCCAAAGATTTTCGCGGCGCCGTGGAACTCGCGGCAGACAACATCCGACAGTTTGCCGAATTCCAGATGCCCCGCCCCGCCGTGGTCGAACATTGCGACGGGCGCAGGCTCGGCCAGATCGTCCGCCCGCTCGATTCGATGGGCGCTTACATCCCCGCCGGCCGTTATCCGCTACCCTCCACGCTGCTGATGACTGTGATTCCGGCGCAGGTGGCGCGCGTCCCGCGAATCGCTGTGGCCTGCCCGCGTCCGAGCGATGAGATCCTGGCGATCTGCGCGCTGCTCAACGTGTCGGAAATTTATCGTGTAGGCGGAGCGCAGGCCATCGCCGCGTTCGCTTACGGCACGGAATCGATTCCGCGGGTCGAGCGCATCGTCGGTCCGGGGAATATTTATGTCGCGGCGGCGAAGAAGCTAGTCGCAGGAGAAACAGGCATCGATTTCATCGCGGGGCCGACGGAAATTCTGATCATCGCGGCCGAAGGCGATCCGCGCCACCTGGCCGCGGACATGCTGGCCCAAGCCGAACACGATGTCGACGCTTCCACGGTGCTGCTGACCACGTCGCGCTCTCTCGCCTCCGCCGTCGCCGCGGAGATCGAACGGCAGCTCGCGACCCTGCCGACAGCACCGGTCGCGTGTGAGGCCATCGCGAAGAACAGCGCGATCGTGATCGTCGATTCGCTCGAGCAAGCGGCGGATTTTTCGAACGCGCTCGCGCCTGAGCATCTCAATATTTCCGACGCGTCGCTGCTTGAACGAATCACCAGCGCGGGCAGCATCTTCATTGGACCGTATTCGCCTGAAGCCGCGGGCGATTACGCGTCGGGGCCCAATCATGTCCTTCCCACGTCCGGTGCAGCGCGCCTTCGCGCCGGTCTTTCCGCCGCGGATTTCGTCAAGATTATCTCGACGCAGGAGCTTTCGCGCGAGGGTTTGCGCAAGCTCGCGCCGACGATCACCACGCTCGCGCGCGCGGAGGGTCTGGAAGCGCACGCGAGATCAGTGGAGGTGAGAAATGCCTGAACCCCGAGCCGCGGTCCGGCGAATGGCTGCGTATTCGCCTCCCTCCGAAGGCCGGCAGAATGCGTTGCGCCTGGACTTCAACGAAAACACCGTCGGCTGCTCGCCGGCCGTCGTGGAATTCTTAAAAAATACACTTACCGCCGGCGCGCTATCGATCTATCCCGAATACTCGGAAGCCAAACGCGAGCTTGCCGAATTTTTCGGCGTGGCGCCGAACGAAATTCTGCTCACCAACGGCACCGATGAAGCCATCCAGGTGTTGGTGAACACCTTTGTCGATGAGAATGCGGAAGTGCTGCTGTTGCGCCCGTCGTACGCGATGTATCGCTTTTACGCCCAACTCGCCGGCGCCGCGCTCCAGGAGATCGATTTCAATACCGATCTGTCTTTTCCGCTCGAAGCGCTCATCGAAAGGATCCGACCTTCCACGCGCGCGATTCTGATCGCCAATCCGAACAATCCCACCGGCACGGGAATCGATGCGCCGTCGATCGAGCGCATCCTCAGGCGCGCCCCAGATGCCGCGGTGCTGATCGATGAAGCGTACTTCGAATTCAGCGGCGTTACGGTCCTTCCGCTGCTCAGCCGGTATCCGAATCTGTTCGTTTCGCGAACATTTTCGAAGGTGTATGGCATGGCCGCGATGCGCTGCGGCTGCCTGTTTTCGCAAGCCACGAATGTCGAATTTCTGCGCAAGGCGCAATCGCCGTACAGCGTGAACGCGGTGGCGGCGCTTGCCGCGCGCGCGGCTATCCGCGACCGCGCCTACGTGCGCGACTACGTGTGCGAAGCACTCGCGGCGCGCGAGATCCTTTACGCCGGACTGCGGGACTTGGGGATTCATGCTTTTCCCAGCCAGGCGAACTTCGTTTTGTTCGAAGCCGGCGATCGCGCCATCGCGATTCGCGACGAGCTGCGCCGCCGTGGAGTCCTGGTTCGCGACCGCAGCTATGAGATCCCCGGTGCCGTGCGGGTCACGATTGGAACGCGCGCACAGACCGAAAAACTTTTGCAGGAGCTCCGCGCAATATGGTGAAACACGGCGTCATCGCCTTCGATATGGACGGCGTGCTGGTCGAAGTCGGCGATTCGTATCGCGAAACCATCGTCCAGACCGTGCGCCACTTCAGCGGCGCCACCATCACTCGCGATCAGATCCAGGTTTACAAGAACGCCGGGGGCTGGAACAACGACTGGGCGCTGTCGCAGAAAATTCTGCGCGACTTGGGCGTCGGGATCGAATATGACGTCGTGGTGGAGCAGTTCAATAAGCTGTTTTTGGGCGATAACGGCACTCCCGGGCTGGTCACTCGCGAGCGCTGGATCGCGCAGCCGGATTTGCTCGAACGGCTCTCGCGCCGATTCCATCTGGCGATCTTCACCGGCCGGCTGCGCGATGAAGCAGACATCACGCTCAAGCGTTTCGCCGATCCATGCCCGTTCGATCCGATCGTGTGCTCGGATCACGTGATCAATCCCAAGCCGCATCCCGAGGGCCTTCACGCGATCCGGAAGGCGCATCCGGAAAAGCCGATGTGGTATCTCGGCGACACGGTTGACGACGCGCGCAGCGCGAGAGCGGCTCGAATTCCGTTTATCGGTGTCGCCGCGCGCGATCATTCCCGCCGCGCTGAGCTCATTCGCCTGTTCGAGCAGGAGCAAGCCATCGCCGTCATTGATGATGTCAATCAACTGGAGGGCGTGCTCGCGTGAGATCAGCTTCCATCACGCGCGATACGAAGGAAACGCGAATTCGCGGCAAGCTGTGCATTGAAGGCCGCGGCAGGCACCGGATTTCGACCGGCATCCGCTTCCTGGATCACATGCTGGAGCTTTTTTCGAAGCACGGCGCCTTCGATTTAGAGCTGCGCGCACGGGGCGACCTGGATGTCGATCAGCACCACACCGTCGAGGACACCGGCATCGTCCTCGGCCAGCTTTTTGATCAGGCTTTGCGCGATCGAAAAGGAATTCTGCGCGCCGGATATTTCGTGATGCCGATGGATGAGACCCTGGCCGTCGCCGCGGTCGATCTAAGCGGCCGCCCCGCGCTGGTTTACAAGGACCGCGTCAAGGTGCGAACGGTGGGCGATCTTCAAACCGAGCTTGTCGAGGATTTTTTTCAGGGCTTCGCCACGCATTGCAAGGCAAACGTCCACCTGAAGGTTCTGTATGGACGATCGAGCCATCACAAAATTGAAGCGCTTTTCAAATGCTTCGCGCGGGCCATGCGCTTCGCGTGCGCGAAAGACGCGAGCCTGAAGGGACAGCTTCCGTCCACCAAGGGGTTGTTGTGATCGCGATCATCGATTATGGCGCGGGCAATCTGCGCAGCGTGTGCAATGCGCTCGACGAGGTTGGTGCCGCGTACCGGGTGCTCGCCGGGCCGGCGCTCGTGAGCGAGGCGAACAAAATCATTCTGCCGGGCGTGGGTCATTTCGGCCAGATGATGCGCGCGCTCGACCGGCGCGGGTTCCGGTCGCCGCTTATGGATCGCATTCGCGCGGGCGTTCCGTTTCTCGGGATCTGTCTCGGCCTTCAGGCGCTGTTCGAATCGAGCGAAGAAGCGCCGGACGAGCGCGGCCTCGGGGTCTTCCCCGGTCGCGTTCGCCGCTTTCGCGAGCGGCGCGTGCCGCAGATGGGCTGGAACAGTCTCGAAGCCGTGCGAGCGTCGCGCCTGCTCGAGGGCCTCCCGCCGCGGCCTTACGTTTACTTCGCGAACAGTTTTTATGCAGGCGAATGCGAGGCGACCTCGGCTGTCGCGAATTACGGTGTGCGCTACACCGCGATTCTCGAACGCGAAAACATCGCCGCGGTTCAGTTTCATCCGGAAAAATCGGGTCCGTGCGGACTGCGTCTCATAAAGAATTTCGTTCATGCTGGTTAAGCGAATCATCCCTTGCCTAGACGTGACCGCCGGACGCGTGGTGAAAGGCGTCCAGTTCGTCAATCTGCGCGACGCGGGCGATCCGGTGGAACTTGCCGAGAATTACAACCGGCAGGGCGCCGACGAGCTTGTTTTTCTGGACATCACGGCTTCCTCTGACGCGCGCGCGATCATGGCCGACGTGGTCCGGCGCACTGCGCGCCGCGTGTTCATTCCGCTGACGGTCGGCGGAGGAATCCGGTCAGTTGCCGACGCGCGGGCGATTCTGCTTTCCGGCGCCGATAAAGTCAGCATCAACACCGCGGCGATTCGACGGCCGGAACTCATTCATGAGTTGAGCGAAGAATTCGGTGCGCAAGCGGTAGTGCTGGCGATCGACGCCAGGCGCGCGCAATCCGGATGGACCGTTTTCACTCGCGGCGGCCGCGATGACGAGCACTTGGATGCAGTCGCCTGGGCGCGCCGCGGCGCGGACTTGGGCGCCGGAGAAATTCTGCTGACCTCCATGGATACCGACGGCGCCCAAACCGGTTTCGATTGCGAGCTGACGCGCGCGATTTCAGAAGCCGTCAGCATTCCGGTGATCGCGTCTGGCGGCGGAGGAACTCCCGAGCACTTCGCGCGCGTGCTGAGCGAAGGCAAAGCCGACGCCGCGCTGGCTGCGTCCATCTTTCATTACGGAACCTTCACCGTCGCCGATCTCAAGCGCGAGTTGATCGCACGCAACATCGCAGTGAGGCCGCCCGAATGATCATTCCCTGCATCGACCTGATGGAAGGCAAGGTGGTCCAGCTTGTCCGAGGCCGCGAAAAGGCGCTTGAGGCTGAATCTGTCGATGAGATGCTGGACAAATTCCGCGCCTTTCCCGAAGTTCAGGCGATCGATCTGGATGCTGCGATGAATCGCGGATCGAACCACGAATTGATTGCTTACATCGCGGCGCACGCCGCGGCCAGAATCGGTGGAGGGATTCGCACGCCGGAACGCGCGCGGGAGATGATTGCGCGCGGCGCGCATCGCGTGATCGTCGGCACTTCCGCGTTCAACGCGAGCGGAGTGAACCACGATCTGCTCCGGCAAATGCCGCGCGACAGGTTGATTATCGCGCTCGACAGCCGAAACGGCCGCATCACCGTGCAGGGATGGCGGCAATCGATCGAGGCGAGGGCCGAAGACGTAGTACGCGAACTGGAACCGTACTGTTCGGGCTTTCTGTGCACCTACGTGGACAAGGAAGGGACCATGCAGGGGACCGATCTTGAATGGTTCGGGCGATTACGCGCAACCACCGCGCATGAAATCACCGCGGCCGGCGGCATTTCGACCATCGAAGAGATCATGGCGCTCAATAAGTTACGTATCCATGCGGCGCTCGGAATGGCTATCTATACGGGGCGCCTGGATTTATGGGAGCTCGCGCGGATGAACCTTACGGGGGCTTGACAACGCGCGCACCTTCCTTAGAATAGGGATAATCTGCATCTATTATGCCGGGCTGTGAGCACAATCGCACGGAATTTCTGATGCGGCGAGACGGGGTCGACTACGTGCGATGCCAGGATTGCGATCAGGTCTTCGAAGCCGAAGATCTCGAGCAGGTCCCGGTGTTCGACGACGAAGAAGAACCGCGCCGCAAACGCGCTTCCTGAACGAAACTACGCTTCTTCGACGCTCAGGTTCGGTACCGGCGTCCATTGGCGCTCCACGCGCCGGCTCCATTTCTGCGCGAACCACAGCTCCAGTGCGTAATTGACGGCGGTGATGGCGGGAATCAGCGCGAACAGCGGAGCCAGCAGCAGCGCGGCGCGATGTTCCCGCACCAACTCTGTCCCGATCTCGAAGATGGCGCGAGTGAGCTTCCAGTAATCGCCCGATTCTCCCGCGACCACGCTGCGGGCGTGTCGCAGCCCGGCCAGGAATTCCTTGGCGTCGCGAGCGCCGCGCACCTCCGTGTAAGTTCGACCCAGGCAGGTGAGCGTGTGGGCGTCGCTGCCCCCGACAGCGATTTTCCCGGCGCGGCCGGCGAAATCCGCCGCTCCGCGATTCGCACGGGGGAGCATCTGCCCGTTTCGCGTTTCCACTGCGGGAAAGCGATTGACGAACTCCTCGAAATCGGCGTTGCGGCGCGAGCCCGTCAGACCGGAGAAGACATGATTTACGCTGAACAGCAGCTTCTGCTCGTCCAGATAGGCCAGCAAGGACGCCATGTCCAGGGCGCGGCGCTGAAGCTCGGCGTGATGGCGCTCCTCGATGCCGTACACGCCCATGTGAAGATACGTTCCGCTGCTGGTGCGGCAGCTCACCTCCTCGCTCAGGAAGAAATCGGGATGCCGGCGAAGGGGCTCGGCAGCATCGATGGAATCGTGATCGGTAACCGTCACCAGGTCCATTCCGCGCTGCTTCAGACGCGCGTAGACTGAGTGCGGATCGTTATAACTTTCGCGGCAGATCCGGTTGAGCAGTGGTACCGTGCACATTCCGGAGTGGATGGTGTGGACGTGCAAGTCGCACTTCATGCCCCTTGTATAACAGCGCTTTGTTACAGTCAGGAGTATTTGTCAAAAAACATTAGTTACAGAAGCTGTTTTTGCGACATGATGGGTCAAAAACGTTTCCGCGCCGGTCTTGGAGAGATAGCGATCGAGAACGCCCCGGTCGAGGCGTCGAAGATCGACCACCACCAGGCCATCGACCACGTCGGAAAAATCAGCATCGACATTGAACGCCAGGACCTGCGCGCCCAGGTTCAGGTATTGGCGCACCAGCACCGGCACTCCTTTGCCGTCGGGTTCCAGCTCCGCGACCAGGTCGGACAGCTCATCGACACTGCCCAGCAGGGAACCCAGCACGTGTGGGTTGCAGGCGCGTAATCGCCGCGGCCGAAGCTTCCGTTTAGGCTCGACCAGTCGAGCGAGCTCGCGGTTTCCGCAATGCGCCTCCAGAAAAGAGACGATCAGGTCACGCGAGGTGCGGTTGTATTCGCGGCTGATGCTAACCGGACCGAACAGAATCCGGTAGCGCGGATTGCGCGCGATGTAGCGGCCGATTCCCTTCCACAGCAGCAGCAAAGCGATGGGGTTTTTTTGATACTCGACGCGAACGAAAGAACGACCGAGTTCGAGCGCGGGGTGAAATTGCTCGAGCAGTCCGGGACGAAAGCGGAACAGCGTGCTCGTGTAAAGATCGCGGCGGCCGCGGACCGAGTCAGTCCCGGCGAGCCGGTACGCGCCCGCCACTTCCGCGGCTTTCGAGTTCCAGATCCAGAGGTGTTGATAATGCGTATCGAAACGATCGAGATCGAGCGAGCGGCCGGTGCCCTCGCCGGCCTTGCGGAACGCGATCTCCCGAAGTCGGCCGATTTCCCGCAGCACGTTGGGAATCCGGATCGGGGGCGCGCAATAAACGCGGTAATCGCCGGTTTCGAGCAGCAGATTTTCAGGCTCTAGCGCGGCGATTTCGTCGCGCATCGCCGCCGGTTCTGGCGGACCGGCCACAGGAGCCTGGCGCGTCCCGAATCTCCAGGATTTGGGAAGATCGCGCGCTTGCAGAATGTGCGTGCGATGGCGCAGGTACTCAGTCGCCCATCCTTCGCTTGAAAGATGCGCGATCCGACCCGAAGCGATTTCCCGGCCAATGAAGACGCGAAACGTGCGGCCGCGCTTGTTGAGCAACTCGCGCGGCAGAAGCGCCGTCCGAAGCCGCGGATGAATCAATCCGGCAACATGAAAGCCGGGTCCGTTGGCGCCCTGAAAAAAAGCCGGCAGGGCTGACGCTCCGGAGAGCTGTATCAGGCGGGGAATGTTTTCATGCCAGGCCGGATCGGCGATTTCCCATCGTCCGATCTCGAATGACGAGACCTCGCCTGCGGGGAAGGTGATCAACGCGCCGCCGCTCCGCAGCCAGTCGAGCGCGGCGCGAAGGGGACGCCAGTTGGAACGCGCGGCCCCGCCGAAAGGGTCGACCGCGATTACGTAATCGCGCAGGGTGGAGACGCCGGCGAGCAGGGAATTGCCCAGAATCTTGAAATCCGTCCGCACACGCGCGAGCAGAGCGGCTAAGATTGCACCTTCGATCAGTCCAAACGGGTGATTGGCGACCACCAGCACTGGCCCGCTTTTGGGAATGCGCGTGATGTCCTGATCGGCGCAATCGTAGCAGACATCCATCGCGGCGAGGAAGCCGGCAAACACGTTCGAATTGATACTTCGCCGCGTCGCCTCGAGCCATGCCGCTTCGAGCTGCTCTGGCAGCAGAAAGTGTTCCATCAGGCGCACCGCGGGACCCGCGGGTCCGCGCTCGAGCAGCGTTCGCGCAGCCTCGAAAACTCCAGAATGTTTGTCTGCCATGATTCCTCCGCAGGCAGGATAGGCAACAAACGTGACGAGTGGATGTCAACAGAGTTAGTAACGTTTGACGGCGCATCATTGCAGTGGCCGCGGATTGCGACTCCGTGCGATGCTCAAGATAAGGGTGAATTCGGCTCCCACATCGGTGCAGCCCCTGAAGATCGTTTCGATCGGAGGGGGCAACGGACTCTCCACGCTGCTGCGTGGGTTAAAGCGTTACGCCAAGGCAAGCGCCGGCGCTCTCGACATTGCTGCCATTGTCACGGTGACCGACGACGGCGGCAGTTCCGGCAGGCTGCGGCGCGATTTCGACGTCCTCCCCCCAGGCGATATCCGCAACTGCATGGTGGCGCTGTCCGAGGACGAGGCGCTTCTCAGTCGGCTGTTTCAATATCGCTTTTCGAACGGGCGCGGTCTCAAAGGGCACAGCTTTGGCAACCTGTTTCTGACCGCCATGACCCACCTGACCGGCGATTTCGGTCAGGCGGTGAAGCTCTCATCCGAGGTTCTGGCCGTGCGCGGCCGGATTTACCCCGGCACGTCTGCGAATGTTGTCTTGGAGGCAACGCTCGCAGACGGCAAGAAAATCACGGGCGAGACGAGGATCAGCCGCAGCCGTTCGCGCATCGAAAGGATCGCGCTACGGCCGTCGCGGCCCAAACCGTTGGCGGGAGCGCTAAAGGCGATCGCCGAGGCGGATCTGATTACGCTCGGTCCCGGTTCGCTGTTCACCAGCGTGATTCCCAATCTGCTGGTGGATGGGGTTGCGGCGGCGATTGCCCGGTCGCCCGCGCTGAAGGCGTATATCGTGAACCTGATGTCGCAGCCTGGGGAGACGACGAATTTCCGCGCCTCGGACCATCTCGCCGCGCTGCTCGGTCACGCGGGCCGGAGCCGGCGCGGGCTGATTGATGTGTGCGTGGTGAATACGCGCGCGATCGGAGGTCCGGCGCTCGACCGATATCAAAGACAAGCGGCGCGTCCGGTGGAGACGGATTTCGATAACCTGGCGCGCATGGGCGCGAAGGTGCTCGGAGCGGACCTGGTGAGAGCGAGCGCGGTGCAGCCGAAGGCCAAGATCCGGCACGATCCCACCGTGCTCGGCGCAGTGGTGCTGGAGTTGGCTCAACAGGGGCGATGCCTGAAACGCGAATGATGAACACACACGTGGTGATATTGGCCGCGGGCCTGGGAACGCGGATGAGATCGAAGCGCGCCAAAGTCCTGCATCGGGCCGGAGGGTTGGCGCTGATCGAACACGTGATCGCCGCCGCGCGGGCGTTGGCGCCCCCGTCGTCGATCGTGGTGGTGACCGGGCACCAAGCCGAGGAAGTCGAGAAGGTCGCCGGCCCTAGCGGCGTGCGGTTCGCGCGGCAGGCCGAGCAGAAAGGGACCGGTCACGCGCTCCAGTGCGCGCGCAGCGCCATCGCGGACGAAACCGGGCTCCTGATGGTGCTGTACGGCGATACTCCGCTGTTATCGGCGGCCACGCTGCTGCGCTTGCGCGACACGCAGTGCGCTTCGGACGCGGCGGCCACGCTGATCACCACGGCGCTTCACAATCCCGCGGGTTACGGCCGCGTTCTGATGGATGAGCGGGGCAACGTTGGCGCCATCGTGGAGGATAAAGCCTGCACGCCCGAGCAGCGCAGCGTGCGCGAGATCAATTCCGGAATCTACTGTTTCCGCGCGGAGCTGCTGTGGAAGTATCTCGGCGAAATGCAACCGGCGAATCCCGCCGGGGAATACTATCTCACCGACATGGCGGAAATCCTGGCACGCCACGGGCACCCGCTCCATGCCATGCATCTCGACGATTCGAGCGAACTGCTGGGGATCAACACGCGCATCGAACTCGCAGACGCGGATCGCCTGCTGCGGCGGCGCAAGGCGGACGAGCTGATGCTTTCGGGCGTGACCATCGAACGGCCGGAAACTGTTTCGATCGATGTGCAGGCTCGAGTGGGGATGGATACGGTGATCGAGCCGGCGGCGCGCATCCTGGGCGCGAGCGAGATCGGCGACGATTGCCGCATCGGCGCGGGAGCGATTGTGGAGAATTCCAGCCTCGCCGATGGCGCGATCGTGAGGCCTTATAGCGTGATCGCCGATTCGCGCCTGGAGAGCGGTGCGCAGGTGGGCCCATTTGCCAGGCTGCGCATGAACGCGGAGATCGGGCCTAATGCGCGCGTGGGGAATTTCGTCGAAGTGAAGAAGAGCCGGCTGGGAACAGGATCCAAAAGCCAGCACCTCGCGTACCTGGGCGACACGCAGATCGGCGACCGCGTGAACATCGGCGCGGGAACCATCACCTGCAATTACGACGGCGAGAAAAAACACCAGACCAAAATCGGCGACGGAGCCTTCGTCGGCAGCAATGCGACGTTGGTTGCGCCCCTGGAGATCGGGAATCAGAGCTACATCGGGGCGGGCAGCGTCATCACCGATGCGGTACCTGACGGCGCGCTCGCTCTGGGCCGCGGACGGCAGGTGGTGAAGACGGACTGGGTCGCGAAAAGAAAGAAGCGCGATTGATTATTTCGTTTTCGGCGTGGTGGTGCGCACGATGATGCGCGTCGCTGTGTATCCGCCGTCGTCTGTGGTGTAGCGGACAGTCACCCGGACTTTGGCTTTCAGCTTCCCCTCAATTTTCGTGTCCGGAGTGATGCGGAACGTGCGCGTCTCTTTGGTCTTGGCGACCACCACTTTTTCCAAAGTGAACTCGACCACAGTGCCGGCGTAATTATCCGGTTTTTTCTGGGGAGTCTGCGCGGGCGGCTTTTCCTGCGCGCGAATGGCGAGCACGGCGAAAATCGCAGCGACCGTCAGAACACTCCAGAACCGAACGCTCCAGAACCGGCTCATCCTCAATAGGATATAGGATAATCGAACCGGCGGCGAAGCGATAGCCCGGCTCTTATTTCGATCCCTGGCCTCCCGGCGCGCGGACGGCGACGGGAGCGCGTCAGTGCAGCCCGACCGTGTGCTGCACCGATTTCATCAGCTTGTCCGGGTCGTATCCGACGCCCTGTTTGAACACGATGCGCACATTGCGCACGTCAGAAATCCTGGCAGCGGGGTTGCCCTGGATCACCACCAGGTCGGCCTGCTTGCCGCGGGCGATGGAGCCGATGCGATCCTCCGCGTTCAGCCATTTCGCGCCGTTGAGCGTGGCGATCTTCACGGCTTCGACGGGAGTGAAATCGGCTTCGACCAGCAACTCCAGATTACGCAGATCTCCGAAGCCGGCCATCGCGCCGCCGTTGCCGGTGGGATCGACGCCGGACATGAGCAGTCCGCCGGCCTTGGCGAACTCGTACTCGAACTGCTCTTCTTTCTTGAGCGCCTCGAGCGCGGCGGTGCTCGACGAATCCGTAGCGCGCGTGCGTGCCTCCAGATACGTAATGGCGCCTTGCGGCGTGAGCACGTCGACCATGCGCGAATCGAACGGCGGACGATGCGGCGCACCGGCGTCGAACACGGCAAGAGTCGAGGTGACCGCGACGTTATGGCGCACCAGATCGCGAATCATCTCCTGAACCGGGGCCGACTTGATATCGAGCTTCACCAGCGTGTCGCGCGTCAGATTCTGCGACGGGCAGACGTCCGGCCGCTTGCCTGGATCGAATTCGGTGTCCACCTCGATGCCGTGCTCCAGATTGTCGATGCCGATGGCGGCCGCTTCGCGAAACCCGACGGCGCACAGATGTCCTGTGACTTTGAGATGCAGCTTGTGTGCTTCCTCGACCGCGGCGGAAAGCTCGGCGCGGGTGATGTGCATGTACGCTTTAAACGATGTGGCGCCTTCGGCGGCCCAATAATCGACGTTGCGGCGTGCGTCCTCGGGGCCGGTGAGGTAATGCATCTGCTCGAACGGCGATCCGGCGCCTTCCAGGTACGGGCCGGTGATGTAAAATTCGGGACCAGGCGCGCGGCCGGAATCGATCAGCGACTTGACGTTGAAATCGGTGAACGGCTCCATGCTGCCGGCGGTGCGCGCGGTGGTGACGCCGCTCGCCAGATACAGTCGCGGGAAGCTGAACGCCTGCTCATTGTAGATCGGGATGCCTTCGCCGGAAGGGTAAAACAGGTGTTCGTGCATCCCCACCAGGCCGGGGATCACGGTGTTGCCCGCGAGGTCCATGCGATGCGCTCCGGCGGGGATCGCGGTCGAGGCCGCGCTGCCGACCGCAGCGATCTTTCCGTGTTCAATGACGATGGTCTGATCTTCCACCGCAGGTGCGCCCGTGCCGTCGATCACGCGGACGTGTTCGAGCGCGATTACCGGATCGTTCACGCTGATGAACTGCTGCACGCCGGAGCGATTGGGCTGCGCCATCGCGCACGCGGCCAGGCTCAAGAACAGGATATTTCTCATTTCCGGATCATCTTATCGAAAGTCGTGAGATGCAGTCCGAATCGCGCCTGCATTTCGCGCGTCCCCGAACGCGTCACTGACAGCGCCCGGCTGTCGAGATCCTGAATGACCCACTTCTTCTCCAGCGCCAGGTTCAAAAACGCGGCCCCCAACGCACCGCCCAAATGCGCGCGCCGCTCGCTCCAGTCGAGGCACGGAAAAGCGAAGCGGCGGCGCAGCCTTTTAAGCGTCGCGACGTCGATCCCGAGCCGCTCAACCGCCGCGACGCCCTGCGGCGTAAGATCGTAGGCGCGGTGGGAGCGCGCCAGCCATCCCATCGCGCGCAGCCGATCGTGCAGCGCGACGCCCAGCGTCCCGGCCAGGTGGTCGTAGCAGGATCGCGCGGCGCGCAGCCGATGCGGCGTGTTGGGAATGTATTTGGGCCGCGCGGCGCCCGCAAGAAGACTCAGACGCTCGAGCGCCGCGGCCACCTGCGCGCCCGCGAGCCGGTAATAGCGGTGCTTCCCCTGCGTTTCGAGCCGCACCAGCCGCGCCGATCTCAGGCGCGCCAGGTGAACGCTGGCGGTCGAAGGGCTCACGCCGGCCACCACCGCAAGCTCGGTGCTGGTCCGCGCGCGCCGGTCGAGGAGCGAAAACAGCATGCGCGTGCGGGCTGGCTCGGCGATGGCGAAAGCGATCGCGGATACTGCTGCATCCATAGTTTGATCCTAAACGAAGCGTGGCATCCGGGCAACAGCTATATTCGATCTCGATGAAAATCCATCGCCGCGGCGCGATCGGAAGCATGCTGGCTTTGCTTGCGGGCATGAAAGCGAGTCGGGCCGCAGGGAGAAAACCAATGATCGTCTGCATTATCCGCTACCAGATCGATCCGTTCCAGAGGGACGCCTTCCAGAAATATGCCGAGACCTGGGGCCGCGTCATCCCCCGTTGTGGCGGACACCTGGTCGGCTACTTTCTCCCCTACGAAGGAACCAACGACATCGCCTGGGGCCTGGTCGCCTGCGATAGCCTCGCATCGTATGAGCGCTACAAAGCGCGTATCAGGGCCGACGCCGAAGCGCGCGAAAACTTTAACATGGTACAGTCCAAGCGCGTGATCCTGCGCGAGGAAAGAAATTTCGTCGAAATCGTGGACGGAACCTTCGAAATTCCGTCAAAGCTAATCGAACACCCCTGACGCCTCAGTACCGATGCCAGGAGCCGTCCACGCGCTGCTGAGCCACGCCGGGCCGTGCGTAGTTGCACACGCCGTCCGGGAAAACAGTTTTCAGCCGCATCATTTGATCGGTCGTCAGAGGCTCGCGATAATCTTTCGCGTCGACCGGTTTCAGCGCGCACTTGAGAATGTCGTCGGTGAGCGGCGCGCCTGCGACGATGCGAGCATCCGAGTGAGCGGGATAGAGCTGGTTGCAGCGCCCGTTGCCGTCAAAAGTCAACGGCTCAACAATCTTTTCGCCTTCCGCCGTCCAGCAGGAATCGGCCAGCCCGGCCGGCTTATCGCGTGCCGCTTTCACCGCGGCACTGGCCTTCGCAGTATCGCTGGCGATCCGGTCGAGCCACTCGTTCATTGTCTCGACCAACTGGCCGGGACGCAGCGGCGCTGGACCCGCGGGCGGAAACATCAGCGTGACCATGTTGTCGGCGCTGCCGTTGGCGGCCTTGATCCTGGCGCGCGTCACCATCGACCGGAAGCGGTCATGTAGATTGCCGGCCATATCGAAATAACCGCGCGTATCGAGAATCGGAATCGAGCCGAGGCTCCCTCCGCCGGTATCCACGCGCCCGCTCTGATATGCGATCTTCAGCGCGGCCGGGTCGGCAACGTCGCGCTCCGCGATGAGGTTTCCGTCCTTATCGTGCCCGCCCATCGCTTCGTTCAGAGCGATGAACTGATCGAAACTGATCTGCTTCGCATTGAACGCTGCCAGCCCGTATTGCACTCCGACGTTGTCGAGCGCACGCCGCGCGGTTCCTGTCTGCGGGTCCTTGCCATAAACATTCACCATGTCGTCGAAGTAATCGCAACGCGCGCCAGTTGGATTCGAAACCGGATCGAACGCGAGTGCCTTGGGAATCGCGGCATTGCACGCCGCCGCCACGATCTGATTGTTGGCGAGGCTCGTCGCCGCACCGCGCCCCATCCATCCGTCGCTGCACGTCTTCCACGTGGCGTAGCCCGAGATCGCCGCCTTCTGATCGTCGTTCAGCGGAATTTTCATGGTGGCGAAAGCGCGGTCAAGCACTGAGCAGTCGATCACGCTCTCAAAAATCGCGTTATCGGAAAAACTGATCTGCGGAAGCAAGCCGTCGAGAATTCCCGGATAATTCTGCGCCATCATGTACTGCTGGATCGCGCCGCCGGAGCCCCCGATTCCAATGGTGTGAACGGGAACGCCGAATTCCTCGATGAAATGCTCCTTCACCATCATCGCCGTCTCCGACGAGATCACGTCGTCGCAATTGTTGCCGAAGACGTTGAGCGAGGACACTGCGACGGCGTAGCCTTTCGACAGGAATTCATCGTTGATGGCAGCGCCGGGGAGTCCCTGCCGATATCCCGCCGCGCAGCCGCCGCCGAACGAATACACCAGGCGCCCGTTCCAGCCGTCGCTCGAGGTCCACGGATCGGGCCCGGCCGCGGTGGGACTGGCAAGCATGGCGATCTCGTAAATCGCACGATTGATCGTCCCGCGCTCCCGCCGCACGATGTAATCGATGGTCTTGCCGCCGCTGGTGGTGACCTGCGCGACATCGGAAGGCCGCGGGCCGGAGGGGTCATACAGCTTGAACCCCGGCGGAAGCGCGCCGGGACCCTGGCCGCGTCCTCGTCCGCGCCCCGCCGGCGGCTCGCTGGATTTATAAACGTAGCTGACCACCGTCTTCACCGTGCAGTTCTCATCGAGCGGCGCTCCGAGCCCGGCCTGCTCCGTCTGGCACACGAAGGGCTTCTGATGCGCACCGGAAAAAACAGGACCGCTGATCGGAAAATTGGTCAGCTCGAGTTTCGCCGACCCGTGCGCCGACTTGATCTCGAGAACGTTTTTTCCGTCCTTCAGCCCTTCGATGCGCGCGATCATGGTTGCCGCAGCTTTCGCGGGCTTAAACGATCCGCTGACGTCCTCGCCATTCAGCGTGGCGCTGAATTTGGCGCGGGAGGCATTGGTTTCGACCAGCGCGTCGCCGCCGGTGACCATATCGGCGCGCCCGGAAAGCACGCGCATTTCGACGCGCGGCGCCGCTTGAGCCACGCCGCACGCGGCGGAAAGCGAAAACAGGGTGAGGTAGAAGCGGGTCACGATCCCTCCATTGATTTTCAAGCTCTATTGAGGATATCAATGCGGCAGGTCAGTTTTCGCCGGGCCGCTCGATGTGATCGATCCGGAAAACTTCGCCGAAACCTTGCGCGGATTCAAGCTTCAAACCGAGTTTGCGGACCGCCGCGAACGCCAGGGCGCTCTCATCGGCGGGCGAGTGCGGCGCTGCGTCGTCCGTCCCGACGGAGGCGTCGGCGGCGAGGTCTTCGACGGGCATTTCCACGTGGATATCGAAGTTCCCGGAAATGCCAGTCTTGTAGATCACGTCCCGGTCGACCAGGATCTGAAGCTGCTCGCCGAAATTCGCCATAGTCGTGCCGACGCGTGATTCGTCCTGGCGCGCGGCGTGTCCGGGCGGCCACGGACGGATCGAAACGACTTCGAATTTGGGCACCGGGGCCGATTGCGCGCGAGTCAACTGTGCACATGAAATCGCGAGGGCGGCGATGGTGGAGAGGGCTCGCGTCGTGAAACGGCAGCCGATTTCAAGACTCATCTTTTCTGACTTCTCAGACGATTCTTTCGGCCCCGCCGTGCAGTTCCGGCCGCGCTCATCGGACCACGCCTCACCGAGATCCGTTACTTCGGCATAAACCTCACCGCATTCGAGGCGTTCGATCAGTCGGCACTTCAGTACTAGTACTTAACAAATTCAGGTTTCAGTACCTTCGTGGGCCAGGTTTAGCGATGGGCTAGCCCATTTTCCTACCCCTACGGCGGGCGCAGCGGCCGATGAGGTTCACGCGTGAGGAATTAATGATCAGACCAACGTTCCTTCTCAATGCCGTTATCTTATTGAGCAGTTTGCCATTAGCTGAGGCGCAGGTTGCGCTCAGCATGAACTCCGGTTCGGCAGCCGCAGGCTCTACCGTGACGCTGGACCTTAGTATGGCGGATTCATCCAGCGACTCGCCGACCGCTCTTCAGTGGACTTTAAATTACTCCACCAACGATTTTTCATCCGCCACGGTCTCAGCCGGACCGGCTGCGACTGGCGCGCAAAAGACGCTGAGCTGCAGTCCATCATCCGGCTCCATGATCTGCGTCCTCTATGGAGATAACCAGACGACGATCGGGGGCGGCGTCGCGGCGACGGTCGAGCTGACTGTCTCCAGTTCCACAACCGACACGTCCTCAGTCCTCATGCTCCCGAGCGGTGTTTCCGCGGACCCGAATGGTTCCGCCCTGACGGTCTCCGAAAGCGGAGGAACCGTTGCGATCACACCTTTCGGGTTGAACGGGTTCTCATGTAGTTCGGTGAGCGTCACTCCGCCCTCCACCGATACGTGTACGGTAAACCTGACGTCCGGTGCGCCAAGCGGCGGGGTCACGGTTACCCTGAGTGCATCTCCCAGCGATGTGACCATTCCGTCGAGCCTGACGATCCCTCAGGGATCGTCATCCGGCAGTTTCACGCTGACTCCGGGAGCGGTGAGCAGTGCCACTTCGGTGACTCTCAGCGCGACATACAACTCGGTGACTGAAACCTACCCGACTACCGTCAATCCAGCGCCAGCGGCCCTGAGTGGCGTCACGCTGAGCTCCAGTTCGGTGACAAGCGGAAACTCGGTCACGGGGATGGTCACTCTAACCTCCGCGGCGCCTTCCGGCGGCGTGGTAGTCACCCTTTCCAGTTCGAATTCGACGGCCGCGAGCGTACCGGCGAGTGTCACCGTGACGGCGGGAGCCACATCGGCGACATTCACGGTTACTGCGGGAACCGTCAGCAGCGCGACTTCCGTGACTCTTAGTGCGACATACAATTCGGTGACGGCAACGTCCCCGATTACCGTCAATCCAGTGCCCGCCGCCCTGAGCGGCTTCACGCTGGCCTCTAGTTCGGTGACAAGCGGAAGCTCGGTCACCGGAACGGTCACACTGACCGCTGCGGCGCCTTCGGGTGGTGCGGTAGTCACGCTTTCCAGTTCGAATTCGACGGCCGCGAACGTACCGGCGAGTGTCACCGTCGCAGCGGGAGCCACATCGGCGACATTCACGATCACTGCGGGAACCGTCAGCAGCGCGACCTCGGTGACTCTCAGCGCGACGTACAACTCAGTGACGGCAACGTCCCCGATTACCGTCAATCCCGCACCAATGGTCGCGGCCCTGAGCGGGATCACACTGAGTTCCAGTTCGGTGACGAGTGGAAACTCGGTCACCGGAACGGTCACTCTGACGTCCGCGGCGCCATCCGGTGGTGCGGTAGTCTCGCTTTCCAGTTCGAAATCGTCGGCTGCGAGCGTGCCTGCAAGTGTCACCGTGGCGGCGGGAGCCACATCGGCGACATTCACCGTCACTGCGGGAACCGTCAACAGCGCGAACTCGGTTACGCTGACTGCATCTTATTCGAGCGTCAGCAAGACCGTGTCTTTGACCGTGAACCCGTCTGCAAAGCTGACCGGACTGAGCCTCAGCCCAACCGATGTCGTAGGCGGCGGGTCCGTGGCGGCCAAGGTCACGCTGAGCGCGGCCGCGCCTGCCGGCGGTATCACGGTGTCATTGGTCAGTTCGAATTCGAGCGTGGCAAGCGTCCCGTCAAGCGTGACGGTTCCGACGGGTGAGACCTCGGCGACGTTTGAAGTCACTACCACGTCGGTCAGTGTCCGGACGTCGGTGAGTCTAAAGGCGTCGTACTCCGGGGTAACGAAAGACGCAACGCTGACGGTCAAGAAGTAAGCGGCTTGTATGTCGGGGGGCGCCTGGCGTTGAGCCGGTGCCCCCTACTGCACCGCGATGACCACGCCGGGCGGGCTCGTAGTGCTTCCCACCACCAGATTTACACTCACGGAATCGCCCGGCGTGACGTCCTGGGGTACGACACAGTTGATCTGGATCAGACCAGCCACTTCCCCAGGAGCGACGCCAGAGTACAGGACGTTCGCAGCGAGCCCCCCAATGGTTACTGACAAGGGTAGATTCGGATAAGAAGCGACAGTGGTGGCCTGGCCGTCGGTCGGTTGAGGATTCATCGATCCGACCCCGGTGGCATATACCACGATCATGGATCCGCGGGCAGCCGGATTCGTCGGAGAATTCAGAGTCAAATCGTAGTTGAGTACGGCCCCTGGCCCGGTGCCGCTCGCATTGAGCGTGAAAATCGCCGGCGCAGCGTCTGCGACTGGAAGGAGGTACCCCGCCACCACTTGTCCCGAGTTTTCGACAAGCATGTTGGTCGCGCTCTCTCCGGCAATCTCAAACGGAACGATCGCGTTAATCTGGTTCGGTCCCGCATACAGCAATGGCGCAGTGATGCCGTCAAAATACACAGTCACACCACCCAGTACGGTGCTCGTAATCCCTGAAGCCGG
>DATJVN010000159.1:0-78696 GCA_035501755.1 Bryobacteraceae bacterium
CACGGGCGACACGGCGAACGCGGTGCGCAGATGCTCTGCGGTGAGCACATCGCGAGTCGCGCCATCGGCAAGGATGCGGCCGTCGTACAGCAGGAGCAGGCGATCGGCGAACTGCGCGGCCAGGTTCAAGTCGTGCACGACGCCTACGACCACGACGTCCTTCTGTGACGCGAAGACCCGCACCTTTTCCATGAAATCGATCTGGTGACGAATATCGAGAAAGGTCAGCGGTTCGTCAAGAAACAGCAGACGGCTCGCGCCCTCCACAGGGCGCCAGATCTGCGCGAGCACGCGAGCGAACTGCACGCGTTGCTTCTCCCCGCCGCTGAGCGTGCCATAACTGCGGTCCGCCATGTCGGTGACGTCGAAGAACTGCATGACCTCTTCGCACACTTGCAGGTCCGACACCCCGGGACGCGCGGTGAAATGCGGATAGCGTCCCATCAGGACCAGCTCGCGCACCGGGAGCGAGAATGCGACCTCGACCGCCTGCGAAAGCATCGCCCGGCACTGCGCCAGCTCACGCTCTTTCCTGTGCGCCGCGTCATGGCCGTCGTACAAAACACGCCCTTCGCCGGGCCGCAACAGCCGGGCGAGCAGCCGGACGAAGGTCGATTTGCCCGCGCCGTTCGGACCGATGATGAGGTGCAATTTCGCGGACTCGAAACGCGCGGATACGCGGTCGATCAGCACGCGGCGGCCGACACGGAACACGAGATTGTCGGCGGTCAGCATGACTTCAGGACAGGTAATCCCGGCTGCGAAGCAGGGAAAGAAACACGGGAACGCCGACCACGGCCGTGACGATCCCGATGGGCAATTCGGCGGGGCGCAGCGATACGCGTGCAATCAGATCGGCAACGCTCAGCAGGATGCCGCCGAGCAGCGCACTACCGAGGATGAGGAATCGATTGTCGGGGCCGCGAATGATGCGCAGAATGTGTGGCACGATCAGGCCGACAAAGCTGATGACGCCGGTGAACGCTGTCGCGACGGCCACCATCACAACGTTGATCGTCAGCACTGTCCACTTCAGGCGCCGGACATTCACCCCGAGTGCGGTCGCCTCATCTTCGCCGATCATGAGGGCATTGAGCGGCTTCGCGAGGATCACCGCCGGAATGAGTCCGGCGAATGTCGCCACGCCGACCACGAGAACCGAATTCCAGTCGGCGCCGGAGAGAGTCCCCAGGTTCCAGTAGATGATGGAGCGTGCGGCGGGATCGCGCGCGACATAGGACAGAAATCCGATGCCGCTCATAAAGAGCGCGTTAATGGCTAATCCAGTGAGCAAAAGACGCAGGATCGAGCTGCGGCCCTCGTGCTTGCTGTGCGCCAGAGCGAAGACCAGATACGTCGAGAGCACGCCGCCGGCACACGCGACCAGGGGAAGCGTCCAGCCGCCGAGGTTGATTTTGAGCAGCGCGCCGAATACATAAAATAAGGATGCTCCAAAGGCTGCACCGCTCGAAGTGCCCACCAGCCCCGGCTCGACAATCGGATTCCGGAACAAAGCCTGCATCAGCGTGCCGCCGACTCCCAGGCTGGCCCCGACCAGCAGGCACAGGATGGCCCGCGGAACGCGCAGATCCATGAAAATTCTCTGATCGAGGGGCAGGTCAACGCGCCCGGCGAGCTTGCCCCATGCCGCGGCGGCCATGTCATGCGCGGAGAAATCCATCGCTCCGAAACGAATGGACGCGCCAGCGGTCGCGAGCATGAGCAGGAACAACGCCACCAGGTACCAGCGATCCGCCCGACGATACTTCATTGATGAATCAGCTTCGCCAGATTGATGAGGTTCGCTCCCGTATCCGGACCGTAGTACATCAGCTCATGTTCGGAGATGCGGTAAATGCGGTTGTGCCGCGCCGCGTCGGTTTCGGCTACGCCCGGCAGCGTCTTGGCCTGTTCCATCGAGCCCAAGCGGTCGAAGCCATATTCGGTCATGAGGATGACTTCGGGCTTGCTCTTGGCGATGATCTCGGGCGAGGCCATCCGTTGCATGCCTGGCTGCTGGATCGCCATTTTTCCGCCGGCGAGCTCGACCATCGTGCCCGCGGTACTCGCGTCTCCTCCGCCGCCATTGCCCATCAGGAGGTAGACGTTCGAGGCGCGTCCGAAATGAATGATAGCGACGCGCGGGGTGGTCGGATATTTTTTGACCTCGGCCGCGGCAGCCGCCATTTGCCGGTCCATCTGCGCGCAGAGCTCTTCAGCGCGCTGCTCCTTATGGAAGAAGGCTCCCATTTCGCGCAGAAGCGCCTGGGTACCTGCGACCGAATCGTTTTTGGCTTGAAACGTCTTCATCGGCACATGCAGCGCTTCGAGTTGCCGGACAACGTTATCGGGGCCAATGTTGTTGTCGTGAATGATCACGGTCGGATGGAGCGAAAGAATGCCTTCAGCGCTGAGCGCGCGGTGATATCCGACCGTGGTGAGTTTTTTGATCTCGGGCGGATACGTGCTCGAGTAATCGACGCCCACCAGATTCGCCTGCGCGCCCAGCGCGTAGATGATCTCGTTGTAAGCCTGGCCAATGCAGACGATGCGCTGGGAACCGGCCGAATCGCTGGCATGTGTTTTGAACCGGTCGCAGCCCGCCAGAAGACAGATCACCAGGACGGGCGCAAAAACTCGAGAGCGGTTCATACGTTCACCATACACAACGGTGGACATTGTCGTCCAGAAGGTCTCGATACCATATACGATCACCGGTAGTATCTCAGCACCAATGGGAGGGCGCTTCTTCGAATACGACCGCGAATTTCATTTGCCTACAGCCCACGAAGCAGCTCACGCCGGGTGCTAAACTACAAGTGGCGACCCATGCGCCTCGGACGACTCCTTCTTGCCAGCTTAACTGCGCTTGCTGCGTTTTCATACGCGCAGACTGCGCCCAAGCCTTCGGGCGCGCATGAATCGTTGCGCGTGCTCCAGGCTGTCGTTCCGCTGCTCGCGCATGCCGCCGATGCGGTTGGGACTGCGCCCGCTATTCACGCGCCCGTATACGCGGTTCTCGCGCTCGACGCCCTCAAAGCGACTCCGCTCGCCGGTGCGCTGTTCCTGCTCGCCAGCCTGATCGCCATCGATCTTATAACTCGTCGCCACCAAAGATCCCTCCTGCGCTGCTGATCCGGCCGCTTACCCGCGGCCCTTGTGTTTCTAAAAATCAGCCCATAAGCTGGAGGAAAAAATGAACGCTTTTGAAAAAGCTCTTGCCAAGGTTTTTGGCACCAAGCACGAGCGCGAAATCAAGAAGATGCGCCCCATGATCGCCGCCATCGGCGATCTCGAGCCGCAGATGCAGGCTCTGTCGAACGAAGATCTCGCGGCACAAACTATCAAATTCCGCGAACAGCTCGCGCAGGGAGCCACGCTCGACGACATCCTCATCCCCGCCTTCGCTACCGTGCGTGAAGCCGGACGCCGCACCCTTAATATGCGGCACTTCGACGTGCAGTTGATCGGCGGCATCGTCCTGCATCGCGGAAAAATCGCGGAAATGAAAACCGGCGAAGGAAAAACGCTGGTCGCGACCCTTCCCGTTTACCTGAACGCGCTCGAAGGCAAGGGCGTGCACGTGGTCACCGTGAACGATTACCTGGCGCACCGCGACTCGGAATGGATGGGCCGGATTTACAAGGCGCTCGGCATGACCGTCGGCGTCATCGTGCATGATCTGGATGACGAAGAGCGCCGCCAGAGCTACAACGCGGACATCACTTACGGCACCAACAACGAATTCGGCTTCGATTACCTGCGCGACAACATGAAATTCCGCGTCAGTGATTGCGTCCAGCGGACCATCCCCCCGATCTCGGTGCCGAGCGCGGACGCCAGGGGCACTCAGCTCAAGGTGTTCAACTTCGCCATCGTCGATGAAGTCGACTCCATCCTGATCGACGAAGCCCGCACCCCGCTGATCATCTCCGGACCGAGCGAGGAATCCACCGACAAATATTACAAGATCAACCGCATCATCCCGCGCCTGGTGCGCGGCGAGGTGATCGAGGGAAAAGAGCCCGGCCAGACCTACACCACCGGCGATTACACCGTCGATGAAAAACACCGCAGCGTCGGGTTGACCGAGGAAGGCTCCATCAAGGTCGAAAAGCTTCTCGGACTCAGCAACATGTATGACGCGGTCAACATGGAGATCAATCACCACGTGCAGCAGGGGCTCAAGGCTCACGTGCTGTTCCATCGCGATCGCGATTACGTGATCAAGGACGACGAAGTCATCATCGTTGACGAGTTCACCGGACGCCTGATGCCCGGCCGGCGCTGGTCGGACGGTCTGCATCAGGCCGTCGAGGCCAAGGAAGGCGTCAAGATCCAGCGCGAAAACCAGACGCTCGCCACCATCACTTTTCAGAATTATTTCCGCATGTACAAGAAGCTCGCCGGCATGACGGGCACCGCGGATACCGAAGCCGCCGAGTTCAGCAAGATCTATAACCTCGACGTCACCATCATTCCCACCAATCGCCCGCTGCGCCGCGTGGAATTTGACGACGTCGTCTATCGCACGGAAGAAGAAAAATTCCGCAACGCCGCCAAGGAAATCAAAGAGCGCCACGACAAAGGGCAGCCGATTCTGGTCGGCACCGTTTCGGTGGAAAAATCCGAAAAATTGGCGGGAATTTTGAAGCGCATGGGCGTCAGGCACGAGGTGCTGAACGCCAAGAATCACGAGCGCGAAGCGGTCATCGTCGCGCAGGCGGGACGCAAGGACGCGGTTACCGTCTCCACCAACATGGCCGGCCGCGGAACCGACATTTTGCTGGGCGGAAATCCCGAATTTTCCGCCAAGGATTTTCTGCGCAAGCAGAACAAGGATCCCGACTACATGCAGACCTGCGCCGTCGGCACCGCGGAACGCGCCGAATGGGACCAGGTCTACGGAAAGTTCAAAGACGAATGGCAGGGCGACCACGACGAAGTGGTGGAGCTGGGTGGATTGCACATCGTCGGCACCGAGCGCCACGAATCCCGCCGCATCGATAATCAGCTTCGCGGACGATCCGGCCGCCAGGGCGACCCCGGCAGCGCGCGTTTCTATCTTTCGCTTCAGGACGATCTGATGCGTATCTTCGGCGGACCGCGCATGCAGAACATGATGCTCAAGCTCGGCATGGAAGAAGATGTGCCGATCGAAGCCAAGATGATCACCAAGAGCATCGCCCGTGCGCAAAAAGCCGTCGAGGCGCAGAACTTCGCGTCGCGCAAACACATCCTCGAATACGACGACGTGATGAACAAACAGCGCCAGGCAGTCTACGGAATGCGCCGCGCGCTGCTCGAAGGCCAGGATCAGAGGGAGCGCATCCTCGAGATCATCGCCGGCATTCTGGCCAGCTTCATCGACGCGCGCCTGCCGGAGCGCACCCATCCCAGCCAGTGGGACTGGAACGGTCTCGAAACCGACATCCTCACCCAGTTCGGCGTGAAAATCCGCCGCGAGGATCTGGAAAATCTCGACCGGCGCCAGATCGAGCAGGACATCAACGACCAGCTCGTCAAAAAATACGAAGAAAAAGAAGCCATGATCGGCACGGAGTTGATGCGTGAAACCGAGCGCATGATCATGCTCAACGTCATCGACAACCAGTGGAAGGATCACCTGTTGTCGATGGACCACCTGAAGGAAGGCATCGGCCTGCGCGGCTACGGCCAGAAAGATCCGCTGGTCGAGTACAAGAAGGAATCCTACGTCCTGTTCACCGACATGATGGACCGCATCGAGGACGAAACCTCGCGCTGGCTGTTCTTTATGCAGCGCGTCGAAGAGCCCCAGCATCAGGTCCCCCATCCGGAGCTGTGGGAGGACGAAGAGGAACCGGAGGAAGGCGGCGAGCCGGTGGCCGTGGCGTCGCCTGCGGTGAATCCCGCCGCGCAGAATTCGGTGATGGACCTCACGCGCAATATCCAGCGCAAGAAGGAAAAGGAGCTGGCCGCGCTGCAATTCACGGGCGGCGAAGCTTCGCAGCCCAAGGCGCCGGTCATCGCCAAGAAAACCGTCGGCCGGAACGATCCCTGTCCGTGCGGAAGCGGGAAGAAATACAAAAAATGCTGCGGTGCTGCTTAACATTATTGGCGATCGGAGTGTCCGCCAGGGCGGCCATTTTCCCCGATTCGCTGAAGAATTATCAAAAAGGTCCGGTCAAAACCATCCTCACGCCGGATACCGCGCTGCTCAACGAATACGGCCTGGATGCGACCGAGCAGGCCGCCTATCACGACGGCCCAAAACATTTTAACGCCACCGCGTGGCGCTTCCACGACACCACGGGCTCCATGGCGTTCTTCGAATCCGTGCGCCCCGCCGGCGCGAGGCCGGATAAAATCACCAACCTGGCCGTCAGGACTTCGGATGGTGTCATTTTCGCCTACGCCAACTACGTCTTCGAAATCACCGGCAACCTTCCTCCGCCCGACGCTTTCACCGAACTTTACGATCATCTTCCCGAAGTGGAACAGTCGCCCCTTCCGGCCCTGCTCGGGAATCTGCCTGCGGACGGCCTGATTCCCAATTCCCAGCGTTATATCGTGGGTCCCGTATCGCTCGACCATTTCGACCCGAAAATTGCGCCATCGGTCGCCGCGTTCCACCTGGGAACCGAGGCGATCAGCGGCAAATACAAGACAAAAAAGGGGATCCTGATGCTCGGTATCTTCGATTTCCCTACCCCCAACCTGGCACGGGATCGAATTCAGGAATTCCAGAAGATCCCCGGAGCCATCGCCAAGCGGGCGGGGCCACTGGTCGCGGTGACAGTCGATCCGCCCGACCCGGACGCCGCCGAGCGGGTGCTCTCCGAAGTGCGTTACGAAACGAATATCACGCTGAATGAACAGGTTCCGGTGAACGATACGGTCCCGAAGATCAAATTCATTCTGAACGTGTTCGTCTTTGCCGGACTTCTGATTGCTCTGTGCCTGTTCGCGGGGCTGGCTTATGGCGGCTTCCGGGTGCTGATGCGCAAGATGAATCGCGGGGAGGACCCGGACGCGATGATCACCCTGCATCTGGGCAAATAAGCCTCCCAGATCTGGAATGTTAGACTGGAAAAGCGGGGCCCCTGGAAGCGCCCGGCGCGGGTTTTCCGCCGCAGGCGAAGAACGAGAGCAACTGGAGAACTCATTCAGCTACATGGAGTTAGAACGAACATTCCATGCGCCAGTTTTTTCCTTGACATCATCTGCCGCACGCCCTAATATCCAATCACACAGGTTTTGACGGTTGCGATGCCGTCGAATCTGATTCTCCCATGTACATCACCCTGCTAAAACCAGGGAATGCGTAAAATGCTCACCTTCGGGTGAGCATTTTCGTTTCGGGCGCAGGTGTGATACCATCCGTTTGAGCAGACTGCGGAGAGGTGGCTGAGTGGTCGAAAGCAGCGGTTTGCTAAACCGTCGTAGGGCCTTAAAGCTCTACCGGGGGTTCGAATCCCCCCCTCTCCGCCACCCGCTTGCGGGCCGCGCGAATGCCCTTTAAGATGACCCCCTCCATGAACTCGAGGTCGTAAATTCCGGCCGCGATGGCGCGCGCACGGGCGACCGCTTCGCGCGATTCCCGAGCCACGCGCTCCAGCGCCAGTTCGGGCTCGTAGGTGATCGCCTCGGGCATCGGATTCTTTCCTACGGGCGATTAGATACATTCCCCACGGATTTTGTTTCATCCACAACCCGGAATTGATGTTTGCCCTGTTTAGCGCTAGTCCAGGAGGAGCCTGGAAAATTTCCAGGAACGGGCCTGATATACTGTCCCGGGCATCCTATGAAGACCCTCGGCGCGCTCGTTTTGATGAGCTTGATCTGCATTGGACCTTTGGCGGCGCAACGCGGAGGTCGCGGCGGGGGCGAGGGCGCCGATCCCTTCTCGGGATTGCGCCTGCGCTCCATCGGACCCGCTTCAGCGTCGGGACGCGTTACGAGTTTTGCTGTAAATCCGGAAAATCCCGCCGAATATTATGTCGGCGTGGCATCGGGCGGCGTATGGAAAACGCTGAATAACGGCATTACTTGGACTCCGGTGTTTGATAATGAGGGCTCCTATTCGATCGGAACCGTTACACTCGACCCCAAAAATCCCTCTACCGTGTGGGTCGGAACCGGCGAAAATAACAGCCAGCGCAGTGTGAGCTGGGGCGACGGAATCTATCGTTCCGACGACGGCGGCCGGAGCTGGCGTCATCTGGGACTCGAAAATTCGCAGCACATCGCGCGCATCGCCATCGATCCGCGCGATTCGAGCGTGGTCTACGTGGCTTCGCAGGGGCCGCTGTGGTCATCCGGCGGCGATCGCGGAGTTTTTAAAACCACCGATGGCGGAAAAACCTGGAAAAACGTGCTGACCATCAGCGAAAATACCGGGGTCACCGATATCGCCATCGACCCGACCGATCCCGACCGGCTGCTCGCCGCGTCCTATCAGCGCGCGCGACGCCAGTGGACGTTGATCGATGGCGGTCCCGAATCGGAGATCTATAAATCCGACGATGCCGGCAAGACCTGGCGCCGGGTTCGGGCGGGTTTGCCGCAGGGCGACGTGGGCCGCATCGGGGTCACGTTTTCGCCCGCGCAAGCGCATCTGGTCTACGCGAAAATCGAAGCCTCCAACAATCAGAGCGGATTTTATGTGTCGCACGACAGCGGCGAATCCTGGGAGCGTCGCGCGGCGTTTGAAGGCACGCCCATGTACTACGGCCAGATCATCGCCGATCCCAAGAATCCCGAAAAATTCTACGCCGGCGACACCAATTTTCGTGTTTCCGATGACGGCGGGCGAACCGTTCGCATTCTCGGCGACCGTAACAAGCACGTCGATTCGCACACCATCTGGATCGATCCGCGCAATACCGATCACATTTTCGTCGGCTGCGACGGCGGCGTGTACGAATCCTGGGACGGCGGCCAGTTCTGGAATTTCAAGGCGAACCTTCCCACACTCCAGTTCTATGACGTCGACGTCGATTACGCCAAACCGTTTTACAACGTCTACGGAGGAACGCAGGACAACTTCAGTTGGGGCGGTCCCTCGGCCACGCGCAATCTGAATGGGATCATGAATTCGGACTGGTACGTCACCACCGGCGGCGACGGCTTCGTTTCGCGCGTCGATCCGCAGGACCCAGACACGGTTTACGCCGAATCGCAAGGCGGCGGGATGGTCCGCTACAACCGCAAGACTGGCAGCCGCATCAATATCAAGCCCATTGACCCGCAAGGCGAGGCTCCGTTGCGCTGGAACTGGGACGCTCCGCTGATCGTCAGCCCGCACAATCATCTGCGGCTGTATTTCGGGGCGAATAAATTGTTCCAGAGCGACGATCGCGGAAACACGTGGAAAGCGATCAGTCCCGATCTGACCAAGCAGCTTGATCGCAACGCGTTGCCCATCATGGGAAAAATTTGGGGTCCGGACGCCGTGGCGAAAAACGCGTCGACGGCGTTCTACGGTAACATCAGCGCGATCTCGGAATCGCCCAAGCGCGAAGGATTGCTGTTCGCCGGCACCGACGACGGCAACATCCAGGTCGAGGACGATCAGGGCGGGCCGTGGCGCAAGGCGGATCTTTCCTCGCTGCCCGAACATATTTATGTCCAGCGGATTCTCGCGTCGCAGCACGATGAGAACGTGGTCTACGCCGCGCTCGACAATCATCAGAACGGCGATTTCAAACCCTATCTTTTAAAAAGCACCGACCGCGGCAAAACGTGGACCAATATTTCCGCGGGGCTGCCGCAAAACGGACCGGTCATGTCGATCGCCGAGGATTTTGTCAACCCCAAGCTGCTGTTCGCCGGCACCGAATACGGGCTGTTTTTCTCCATCGACGGCGGCGAAAAATGGACTCGCCTGCGCGGCGGCCTGCCGACCATCGAAGTTCGCGACATGGTGATCCAGAAGCGCGAGGGCGACCTGGTGCTCGCCACCTTTGGGCGCGGATTTTATGTTCTCGACGATTATTCGCCGCTGCGCACCGCTACGCCGGAGACACTCGGCCAGGAGGCGGTCCTGTTTCCGGTGAAAAACGCGCTCGAATACGTGCAGGCGTCGCCGATCGGCGGGCGCGGCAAGGGATTTCAGGGCGAAAGTTTTTACTCCGCGGAAAACCCTCCGTTCGGCGCGACCTTCACTTATTACTTGCGCGATGGTCTGCGAACCAAGGCGCAGATCCGCCGCGACGAGGAACGCGCGGCCGAGCGCGACAACAAGCCGATCCATTATCCAACCGCCGACGAGCTGCGCGCGGAGACGGCCGAAGAAGCGCCGTCGATCGAGATCACGATTATGGACGCTTCGGGCAAAATCGTGCGGCGGATGAACGGACCGGTCGCGCGCGGCATACATCGGGCGTCGTGGGATCTGCGCGGCTTCGCACCGGTGGTCCCCGGCGGGGGTGGTCGCGGCGGGCGCGGAGGCGGCGGGGGCGGCGGAGAAGAAGAGGGCGGCGGATTTTTCGGCGCTCCGGCGGGGCATTTTGTGCCGGCGGGTAAGTATAAGGTTGCGATCGCCAAGCGAGTGGATGGCAAGACCACCCAGCTCGCTTCGGCTCAGACGTTTGAAGTGATCAATGATGGCGCGCAGCCGCCCACAGAATTCCTGGACAAAGTGAGCCGCTTGCAAAGTGCGGTGAGCGGAGCACTCGAAGAGGCTAATGCGGCCAAGCAGCGGCTGACGGCGATCCGGCGCGCGCTTGACGATTCGGCCGCGGACGCGAAATTGATGGATGAGCGCGATGCTCTCGATCATCGGCTGGACGCGCTGCTCCTCCAACTGAGCGGCGACGCGGCGCTGCGGCGCCGGCAGGAAAACGTCGCGCCGTCGATCTCGCAACGCGCCAATGCGGTAGCCAACGAGACGCGCGGGTTGCTGGAGCCGCCCACGAAATCGCAGCAGGACGAATACGCGATCGCCGCGGCCCAGTTCGAGCAGCTTTTGCCCAAACTGCGGGCCCTGATCGAGACGGATCTGAGAAAGTTCGAGCGGGAACTGGATGCGGCCCACGTCCCGCTGACGCCGGGCCGGTTTCCGGAATGGAAGTGAGCGCATGATGGGACAGCCGCTCTTGCCGGCTGTCAGTGGCGTTGCGGCATGTACGGGAAAGGCAGCCGCGCAGACCGGCCGCCCCACACGAACCTCCGCGCAACGTGACCTATCCTTTACTTCGACGCCGTTTTGGGGTATTCTTTGTTGAAAGATTGATCCTCAGGGTCAATCCAACCGAAAGAGGAGAAAGATGCCCCAATCCCTTAGCGTGACCGCGCAGGAAAGCCTGCTTTCGCGCGGATTTTCGCGGCGACAGCTTGGACGAATCGCGAGCGTCCTCACCGCCGGCGCCGTGCTCCCTTTTTACAATGAAGCCGCGTACGCCCAGCGCGCGATGCGTGGGAGGGGCCGGATGTCGCCGGATGCGGTGCGCATCAACTCCAATGAGAATCCTCTGGGCCCGTGTCCCGAGGCGCTCGAAGCCATCTGCGCGGAGGGCAAGCTCGGCGGCCGCTATTCGCCGCACAACGAACAGGGCGATCTTACCGACACCATCGCTGCGATGGAAGGGCTGAAGCCCGAGTACGTTTCCGTGTTCGCCGGATCGAGCGATCCGCTGCACCGCTCGGCTTGCGCGTTCACCTCGCCCACGCGCGCCTGGGTTATGGGCGACCCCGGCTATGAATCCGGCGCGGGAAGCGCGAAGTTCATCGGAGCGAAGGCGATCCATGTTCCGCTGCGCAAGGATTATGCGCACGATGTGAAGGCGATGCTCGCGGCCGATCCCAACCCCGGGCTGATCTACATCTGCAATCCCAACAATCCGACCGGCACTCTCACGCCGCGCTCGGACATCGAATATGTCGTCGCCAACATGCCCAAGGATTGCGTGCTGATGGTTGACGAAGCCTACTGGCACTTCACCACGAAGGCGCCGACGGCGGTTGACCTGGTGAAGGCCGATAAGAACGTGATCGTGTTGCGGACTTTCTCCAAGGTCTACGGCATGGCGGGAATTCGCGCAGGCATGGCGATGGCAAGGCCCGATCTGCTGTCCAAACTGCGGCCCTACGGCGTCGGCTTTGTGCCGATCACCGCAATGGGCGCGGCCACCGCGAGTCTCAAATCGAAGACGCTGGTTCCGGAGCGGCGCAAGATCAACGCCGACATCCGCCAGAACGTGTTCGAGTTCCTGGATGCGAAGGGCTACAAGTTCACTCCGAGCGAAGCCAACCATTTCATGATCGACGTGCGGCGTCCTGGCAACCAGGTGGTCGAGGCGCTGGCCAAAGAGAACGTGATGATCGGGCGGCTGTGGCCGGCCTGGCCGAATCACGTCCGCGTCTCGGTGGGCACGCAGGAGGACATGGACAAGTTCAAGGCGGCCTTCACCAAGGTGATGGCATAACGCAAGCGCGATTCACGAAAACATTCAGGCGGCTGGTAATCCAATACCAGCCGCCATTGTTTTTTACGGCGACGACAGGCACACGCCGTCGAGCACCTTATCGAGCAGCGCCGCCGCTGGCGAACTCGCTTCGTAATACGCCGCGGATTCGCCGTAGCGGCCCAGGTAGCGCCAGCGCCGCCCGTCGGGCGCGACACCGCGCGCGTCGATGATATCGGAATCCGGCGTGCTGAAATCGGTTTCGGAATATTGCTGCGCTTCCCACACATCGCCGGTGTAGGGGATGCCCAGCGTCCAGCCCGGTCCGGCGCCGTGCAGAAGCTCGGTGATGCGCGCGGGTGAGATAACCGTGAACGCGCGCACAAAAATGTCTTCGTAGCGTCCTGCTTCGCCCGTTCCGACGCCGGAGATTCGCGGAAAACAGAAGGCCGCGCTGGGGGTGTTCAAGTTGAGACAGGCGTCCGAACACGCGGGAAACGATCGCGTGGAGCGCTCGAGCGTCACGCGCAGCGGCCCCGTTCCGAGCCGCACCAGGCGCCCGTCATAACCCCGCTTGCGGATCACCACCGCGGGCGCGCGCGTGCGAATTTCAAAGCGGCCATGATCGTCGGTGAACAGTTGTTCCTGGGGCTCGACATCGGAGTGGTCGATGTGCGCGCCGGCAAGCGGCCGGCCGGATTCGTCCACCACGATGCCCGAAACGGTCCGCGGCATCTCCACCAGCAGCAGCTTTTCGTACCAGGTCAGCCGTTGCGCGCAAGCCGCGGCGGCCGCGGCCGCCAGCGCGATCAGAATGCGCGGAAGTGCCTGCATCTCCTCACAGCATCTTATCGTTTCTTTGAACGCTTGACCATCGGTACTCACTGGCAGGATGATTGAGCTAGCCCTCTGCGCCGTCGGCGCGCGGAGTCGCTTTTAAACCATGGCCACTCACCTGTTCGCCAAAAAGCCGCTCGGAGCCATCACGGCGGAAGCCGCGGAATCGGGCGAGCACTCGCTGAAGCGCTCGCTCGGTCCCATCAACCTGGTGACGCTCGGCATCGGCGCCATCATCGGCGCGGGAATTTTCGTTCTCACCGGGACCGCCGCGGCGCAGTTCGCCGGACCCGCCATCGTGATCTCCTTTGTCATCGCGGGGCTGGGATGCGTGTTCGCGGGACTGTGCTACGCCGAGTTCGCGTCGATGATCCCCATCGCCGGCAGCGCCTACACTTACGGCTACGCCACCCTGGGCGAGATCGTCGCGTGGATCATCGGCTGGGCGCTGGTGCTCGAATACGCCTTCGGCGCCGCGACGGTCGCGGTCGGCTGGAGCGGCTACGTCACCGGATTCCTGCGCTATTTCGGTGTCAGCATTCCGTTCGACCCCACCCCGAAAGGCCACCTTTCGCTGTTCGGCGCATCGATTCCCGTGCAGGTGGACATTTTCGCGATGGGCGCGATCGTGATCATTACCGCGATCCTGGTGATCGGCGTGCGCGAATCGGCGAATTTCAACTCCACCGCTGTGATGATCAAGGTTTCCGTGGTGCTCATCTTCATCGGCCTCGCGGTCTCCTACGCGTTCGCGCATCCCGAGCACATGACCGCCAACTGGCATCCGTTCATTCCGCCCAACCAGGGTAGTTTCGGCGCGTTCGGATGGTCCGGCATCATGCGTGGCGCGGGCGTGGTGTTCTTCGCCTACATCGGCTTCGATGCGGTATCCACGGCCGCGCAGGAGTCGCGCAATCCGCAGAAGGACATGCCCTTCGGAATTCTGGGATCGCTGATCCTGTGCACCATTCTGTACATCATCGTCGCCGGACTGCTGACCGGATTGAAACCTTACACTGCGCTGAACACGCCGGCGCCGGTGGCCGACGGCGCGGCCGAGATCGGCGTGCAATGGGGGGTGGTGCTGGTGGATCTGGGCGCGATCGCGGGACTCGCTTCGGTGATGCTGGTGATGTTGCTGGGCCAGTCGCGCGTGCTGTACACCATGTCCCACGACGGCCTGCTGTGGAAATGGGTCGGCCGGATTCACCCGCGCTTTCGCACGCCGTACCTGACCTCGATCGTAGTGGGCCTGTTCGTGGCTTTTCTCGCCGCGTTTTTTCCGATTGTGTTTCTGGCCAAGCTGGTGAGCCTGGGAACGCTGCTGGCGTTCACCATCGTATGCCTGGGCGTGTGGATTCTGCGCGTCCGCCAGCCCGATCTTCCGCGCCCATTCCGCACCCCGTGGGTCCCGGTGGTGCCGATCCTGGGCATGCTGGTTTCGGTGGCGCTGATGCTGTCGCTGGATCTTCCGGCGTGGATCGGCTTCGGGAGCTGGCTGATCTTCGGCCTGCTGATCTATTTCAGTTACAGCCGCAAGCACAGCGTGGTGCGGATGAAAGTCGCCGCCGAAAACCGCCGCGCCCCGCAACCCTAAGCGCGTCGTGCTGGTAGGCGCGGCTGGACTCGAACCAGCGACCCTCAGCTTAGAAGTCGGCGGCCGGGTTATCGAGGGATTGTTAAGCAGAGCGATGGGTTGCTCCGCGTGCGGTTGTTATAGGAGTTCGGCGCACATCCACCTTGATCGCTGAAACGGCATTGCGGGCAATCGCGCGTCTAGAGTCTCAAGTTCGACTTGCCGGCGAGGTCCTCGGCGCGCTCAGCGCGAAGATGTCGGTGACCGTGAACGTCAGAACACCGGAGGACCTTTGGAAGCCGTTCGAACAGGCGTGGTCCCAGCTCACGGACGAACAACGCGATCTCGAGATCGTTAGACTGACGCAGCGCGCCGGGGAAGATGGCTGGCGACTCATCGAGGGCAACCAATGAATGCCCAAACAGCTGGGAATCTTTTTTGGGTCTCGCCGCGCCAGGTACAACTGATCGATGCGCCGCATCAGGCGCAGGTTCGCGGCACTCTCGCCTTGCGGCGAGCAGTAACTACCTCGATCGCGACAGGCCCAGCAACTCGCATTGCCGCGCGATCGCCAGCCGGTAATTCGGATCGATGCATAGGCGGCGCTCCTCAAGCGAGCCCAGCTCTTTTTTTTGAGAAAATCCAGCTCGACTTTCAACTGCCCGATCTGCTGGTACAACTCGATCTTCTCCTGGTCGGCCTGCTGGCGCACCTGTTCGCGGCCGTTGGCGAACACGTCGGGCAAGCTCTCGATCGCCTGGCGTTTCCAAAAGCCGATCCGGGTGGGAAAGGAGCCATTGGACGCGCACGGCGGGGAGTTGTCATTGGCATTCCTGTGAGCATTGTGATTCCCAACTTCGTGGAGTGGCCGATCAAAATCGTTCTGCCGCCCTGGATTTAGAAGAATGGATGTAACCGTTGGCCGGATCGCCTTGTTCCATCGCGGGCAACCGACCACTGCAGAAGTCTGGCCGCGCTAAACGTGATGAAGCGCGTGTATGAGCTGCAGGCGCGTGGCGTCCAAGCGCTCAGCCACGACGAAGAGCAAATGCTTCATCAAGACGAAGCCGAAGCTGGCGTTTCGTTCACAAGCCTCGAGCAGTTTGGCGCTCGATAAGGCAATGGCGTATACGTCTCTGTCAGCCTTTGCCGTAAACCGCCGCACGCCGCCCTCCATCATCGCCGACCAACCAATTTCCTCACCGGAACTGACGACTTGGACCGTCACTGCGCTGCCGTCAACGCGAGACTCCAACCGGACGTTTCCTCCGGTGATGAAGTAGAAGTTGTCTGAAGCGTCGCCCTCCCGGAAGATGGTTTGACCGGGCCGGAAGTGGACCTCTTCGGCAACGCTTGCGAGCGTCTCAATATACTGGCGGGTAAAGCCCTGGATCCATGGATGGGCATGAAGTGCCGACAAGAGTCTGTCTGGATTCATTTCCTCGCTGCTCCTGAAGAGAATTTCGGCCGATCCGATCGGCTCGTGTGTTATAGACGGAAACTGTCTCGATACATTGTGTTCCGATTCCTTTGCTGGAGGAGGCCTACATTTTTGCATCACATCATAGGTCGGAAGCGAGTGCCGATCATAGGTCGGAAGCGAGTGCCGATCCAGCCCAATCTAGCTGGCCCGCGGTGCTTTCCGGAGATTGCGCGTTATGACGCGGGCCAGTGGGTTCGCAAGACCCAAGCGCGGCTAGCTCCTCAGGCCAGATGATGCCGGATCGAAAGAAAGAGACTAAAGAATAATGCACCGGCGACAATTGCCATGATGGTCCAATCCACGATTTCGTTGCGATTCACGTGCATCCTCAGCTTCACGGCGTTCATCCTCCCTAGCAACGAAAGCCAGCACGGGAGCGGCCAAGTGGGAGAATCGATCGCTGGTCTGGGCCTTTCTTCCGACTGCGGTTGTAAAAGTTCGAGGCGGCATCAGCGGTAGTGCTCGGATAGCCTGAAAGTTACCGGCCGGGCCCAGCCCACCAGAAGGTCGTTATTCGTCGTCGAAGCTGAAGAGGGCTGACGATCGCGGTGTCAAATCAAATGAGGCATCAAGCGCGAGGTGCGCGAAGGCGCGCAGGCCCTCAAGCCTTCCGGTCGGCAAATGGTTGCAATAACGGTCGGTAGGCAATCGAGCGTTGGCCGCAGGAGTGCTCCCTTCGGTGTGGATTCGGCAAGCAAGGGGTGGGCCCTGTTTGGTCTGCCGACTGGAGCGGGAGTGCATGAAGCGGACCGTCGTACTTGTGCTGGTCGCAGTCGGGGTGGGTGCGGCGGCATGGCTCGTCCACCGCAGCTTCCGCGAACGCCCTAGCGATCGCATCCTTCTTTCCGGAAACATCGAGCTGACTGAAATCAACATCGCTTTCAAGATCCCGGGCAAGCTGATCGAACGGATGGTGGACGAAGGCGATTGCGTGACCAAAGGGATGCTGATCGCGCGCATCGACCGGGACCAGCTTCTGCGGCAGCATGAACGCGAACGCGCCGGACTTGGGTCGAATCGCGAGCAGTTCGAGGAAGCGTTGAGCGCAGTCGAATGGCAGGAGAAGACGCTCGCCGCGGACATCGACCAGCGGCGTGCCGATCTGAATGCGTACGAGGCGCAGTATCAGCAGTTGCTCAACGGGTCGCGCCCGCAGGAGATCCTCGACGCCAAAGCGGAAGTGGACAACGCGCAGGCGGAGTACGATCGCGCCGCCAACGACTGGAAGCGCGCTCAGATGCTGTACAGCCATGAGGACATCTCGGCCTTGCAGTTCGATCAGTACCGCAGAAACTATCAGGCGGCCGAGGCTACGCTGCGATCCGCCAAGGAACGCGCGGAACTGGTCGTCATCGGCCCGCGTCAGGAGCTGATCGATGCGGCGGCGGCGCAGGTGAGGCGCGCGCGTGCGAGCCTGCAGGTCGCGGAGGCGAATCAACTCGAATTGCGCCGGCGCAGGCAGGAGGTTCTCGCGCGGCGCGAGGAGATCAAGCGCCAGGAGGCGCAGATCGGGGTGATCGAGTCGCAGATCGAAGACACGATGGTCGATTCGCCGATCGACGGAGTGGTGCTGGTGAAGTCGGCGGAGATTGGCGAGGTCCTTGCGCCGGGATCGAGCGTGGTCACCATCGGCGACATCGATCATCCGTGGCTTCGCGGCTACATCAACGAAAAGGATCTCGGCCGCGTGAAGCTGGGCGCGAAGGCGAAAGTCGCTACCGATTCCTATCCTGGCAAAATCTACTGGGGCATGGTCAGCTTCATTTCTTCGCAGGCGGAATTCACGCCCAAGCAGATCCAGACGCTCGAAGAGCGCGTGAAGTTGGTGTATCGAATTAAGATCGACGTCGCCAATCCGAAACGCGAGCTGAAACTGAACATGCCGGTCGATGCGGAGATTCTCACCGGCCCGCAGCCGTAGAGTTGCCGTGGAGCCGATGATCCAAGCCCGGCAGCTCACGCGCCGCTTCGGGACGCTGACGGCGGTGGACCGGCTGGACCTGGACATCGCGCGCGGCGAGATCTTCGGGCTGGTGGGTCCCGACGGCGCGGGCAAAACCACCACACTGCGGCTCTTGTGCGGGCTGATTGATCCTTCGGGGGGCCAGGCGCGCGTGGCCGGTCACGACGTCGCGCGGGAAACGGCTGCGGTCAAGGACGAGATCGGCTACATGGCGCAACGCTTCGGTTTGTATCCCGACCTGTCCGTCGAAGAGAACATGGACTTCTACGCCGATTTGTTCGGCATCACGGGCGCGGCGCGACGGGAATTGAAACAGCGGCTGCTGCCGATGACGCGCATGGAGGCTTTTCGACGGCGGCCGGCGGGCCAGCTTTCGGGCGGAATGAAACAGAAACTAGCGCTGATGTGCACGCTGCTGCACCGGCCGCAAGTTCTCTTTCTCGACGAGCCGACCAACGGCGTCGATCCGGTTTCGCGCCGCGATTTCTGGGCGATTCTCTATGAGCTGGTGAAGGAAGGCATCACGGTGTTCGTCACAACAGCGTACCTGGACGAAGCCGAGCGCGCCAACCGCGTCGGCCTGATGTACCGCGGGCGCCTGGTCCGCTGCGAGGAACCGGAGAAATTGCGCCGCGGGCTGAAGCAGGCCTGTTATGAAGTGGAGACCTCGCAGGTGCAGCTAGATCGCGAATTTCTGAAGCGGCACGAGGGTGTGGAAAGCGTCGAGATTTACGGCGCGGTTCTGCATCTGCTAGCGTCGCCCGAGCGATTTTGTTTGGAAAAAGCCGAGGCGTCTCTTCCGCACGCGCAGTTCCGGCAGGTGATGCCGTCGCTTGAGGATGTTTTCATTGCGGTGGTGCGCGGCGAGGAAAAGGCATGAGCGCCGCGGTTGAGGTCACGGACCTTGTAAAAGCTTTCGGAGATTTCATCGCCGTCGATCATGTTTCGCTAGCAGTCGAAAAGGGCGAGATTTTCGGCTTCCTCGGCCCGAACGGCGCCGGAAAATCGACCGTCATCCGGGTGCTTTGCGGTCTGCTCTCGCCGACCTCGGGACGCGCGCTGGTCGGCGGGCGCGACGTGGCCGCCGAGCCCGAGCAGGTTCGCAAGACCATCGGCTACATGTCGCAGAAATTCTCGCTGTATGACGACCTCACCGTCGAGGAGAATATTGATTTCTTCAGCGGCATTTACGGAGTTGGGAAGGATCGACGTTGCGAGAGGAAGAGCTACGTTCTGCGAATGGCGGGACTTGAAGAGCGGCGCACGTCCCAGACGCGCCTTCTTTCCGGCGGCTGGAAGCAGCGACTGGCGCTGGGCTGCGCGATTCTGCACGAACCGCCGGTCCTGTTTCTGGACGAGCCGACGTCGGGCGTCGATCCCGTGGCGCGGCGTAGCTTTTGGGACCTGATCTATGAGCTGTCGGCGGCCGGTCACACCATCTTCGTGACCACGCATTACATGGACGAGGCCGAATATTGCCGCCGCGTGGGACTCATGTACGCCGGCAAAGTCGTTGCGCTCGGCGCGCCGGCGGATTTGAAACGCGAGATGAAAGCTTTTCGGCTGCTCCAACTTGAGACCTCGGACGTGATCGCAACGATGCGCGCCATCGAGAAAAAACCCGGAATTCAGGGCGTTGCGGTTTTTGGCGCGGGCCTGCACGTCACCGTGAATGATCCCGAGCGCGCGTCCGCGTTCATTCGCGAAACGCTCGGCGCGGGCGGCATCGCAATCCGGAAGCTCGGACCGATCGCGCCGTCGATGGAAGACGTATTCGTCGCCGTGGTCGAGGCCGAAGAAAGGAAAAAACAATGAGCGGGCGGCGGCTGCGCGCGATTTTGCAGAAGGAATTGCGACACATCGTGCGGGATGCGCGCAGCCTAATCCTGGCGCTCGCGCTGCCGCTTCTGTTTCTGCTTCTGTTCGGCTACGCTCTGAGCCTGGATGTCGACCGAATCCCCACCGTCATTTACGATGCCGATCAGAGTCCCGAGAGCCGCGATCTGATCCAGCGCTTCGCCGCATCGCGCTACTTCCACATCGAAGGGCTCGCTTCGGACTATCACGAGATCGAGCAGAGCATCGATACCAATCGCGCGCTGGTGGGCATCGCCATCTTGCGGGATTATTCGCGCCGCCTCGATTCCGGCCAGGAAGCGGACGTGCAGGTGGTGCTCGATGGCAGCGATTCGAACACGGCGTCGATCGCGCTCGCCTATGCCGATACGGTACTGCGCGACTATTCATTCGAGCTGCGCTCGACGGGACAGAATCACAAGGCAGGAATTCAGTTGCCGAATCCGATCGATGCGCAGTTGCGCGTGTGGTACAACAGCTCGCTCGAATCGAAGAATTTCATCGTGCCCGGGCTGATCGCGGTGATCCTGATGATCATCAGCTCGATGCTGACGTCTCTGACCATCGCGCGGGAATGGGAGATGGGAACGATGGAGCAGTTGCAATCGACGCCTGTGCGTCCTGCGGAGCTCGTTCTCGGCAAGATGCTGGCTTATTTCGTGGTGGGGACCGCGGACACGATCATCGCGGTGGTGGTCGGAATTTTTCTGTTCGACGTTCCCATGCGCGGCAGTTTTTGGCTTCTGGCGGCGTCGAGCGCGGTGTTTTTGGTCGGCGCACTGTTTTGGGGCATTTTCATTTCGGCGGTTTCGCGATCGCAGGCGCTGGCGTTTCAGCTCGGACTGCTGACTTCGTTTCTCCCGGCCATGCAATTATCTGGATTCATTTATGCCGTGGAAAATATGCCGGCAGCGGTGCAGGTGATCACGTATATCGTCCCCGCACGTTATTTCGTGAAGCTGGCGAAGGAGATTTTTCTGAAAGGCGTGGGGCTCGAGCTTGTGTGGCGCGAACTTCTGTTCCTGGGGATTTTCGGCTTTGCGATTTTTCTGCTTACGGCGCGAAAAATGACACAGAAGATGGCTTGATTTATGTGGGAACGCATTCTCCAGATTATTCGCAAAGAGTTCATCACGGTGTTCCGCGATCCGCGCTTGCGCACCACCATCCTGATTCCTCCGCTCCTGCAATTGATCATTTACGGTTATACGGTCAATCTGGACATCGAGCACGGACTGATTGCGTGGATGGACCTCGACCATACACCCGCGAGCCGCGACCTGCTGGCGGGTTTCGAGGGATCGTCGCGTTTCCGCGTGGTCGCCGCACCAGTGAGCGAAGCGGAGGTGCAGAAGCTGATGGACGCGGGCGACGTTCAGGCGGTGGTGCGGGTGCTTCCAAACTTCGAGCGCCATATCCGTCGCGGCGAGCCGGCTCCCGTACAGATCCTTGTGGACGGAGCCAACTCAAATACCGCGTCGCTGCTCTCCGGCTACATTTCCTCCGCCATCGCCGGATATGCCGAAAAAACGCTGGCGACCCAGCAGGGCGTGATGGTCATGTCGCGGTCGCCCACTTCGCCGCCGAATGTTTCCGCGCCGAATCTGGTAGCGCGTCCGCGAGTCTGGTTTAATCCCGATTTGAAGAGCCGGAACTACTTCATCCCCGGCGTCGTGGTGAACATCATCATGATCGTCACGCTGGCGCTGACCGCGCAGGCGATCGTGCGCGAGAAAGAGATGGGCACGATGGAGCAGCTTCTGGTGACGCCCATCCGTCCGATCGAGATTATTCTGGGCAAAACGCTTCCGTTTGCTGCGATCGGGCTTTTCGACGTCGTTCTAGTGATCTCGGCCGCGGAGCTGATCTTTCAAGTGCCGCTGCACGGAAGTGCACTGTTGCTGTTGGGTTCTTCGATTCTTTTCCTGCTGACCACACTCGGCGCGGGGCTATTCATCTCGACCATCTCGCGCTCCCAGCAGCAGGCGATGCTCTCGACGTTTTTCTTTGCCGCACCCGCGTTCATGCTCAGCGGGTTCGCGTTCCCGATCCGTAACATGCCGGTTGCGGTGCAGTATCTGACGCTGCTCGACCCTCTGCGATATTTCATACAAATTGTGCGCGGTATCTTCCTGAAAGGTGCTGGAGTCGATCTGCTGTGGCGGGATATGGCTGCCCTGCTCGCCTATGGCGTCGCCATTCTGGGTTTGAGCGCGATGCGCTTCCGAAAGAGATTGGATTAACCCGGACCTCAGCGCGGGCGGCACAGGGCCCGTCGAATCCAGCGCCGCACGCAGCCGCTGCTCGAAATCCGCGAGTTGCGCCGCGGTCTCCTGTTCCGCCCGGCGGCGAGCGGCGATCGTCTCGCGATATCGCTTCAGGAAGTAATCGATCGTCTCCACGCGAAGACGAATCGAGCTCAACGGACGGTTCTCATCAAGATCCTTGAAGCTGAAGTAAGGCGTTCCCGACTGCTCAACGATGGATTCGATCACGCCGTAGATGGGCGCGTCATGGCCGCATTTGAAACTCGACAGTTCGAGTGCCACCAGATTCGGATGGCGCGCCGTGAACTTCGCGGCCCACAGCTTATGGTTCGTGCTCGCGGAAAACGAATTCTTCCAGACGTCCGAAATATCCAGCGGGTCGTGGATCGCGCCTGCGCGGACTTCTTCGCCGAACAGGCGTTCGAGCAAATCCCTATCCAGCGGCAGCGTGCTTTGGGACAAGACCGGGTAGCCGCGCTTTTGAAATTCCTCCAGAATCTCGTGATTGACGCCCGGGTCATGATGGTACGGACGTCCCAGCACGACAATGCCGATGCGGTCCTCGCGCTCCAGTTGATCAAGTACGGCGCGCGCGCGCTTCCGGATTTCGGCTTCGTAATCCGCGAGCGCCTGGTAAGCGATCGCCACTGCGCGCGCGTTCTCCTCCGCCGAAAGCCCCAACAAAGCCTTCCATGCTTCGAACATCTGGTGCGCGAACAGCTTCGGGTCGGCGAAGTGCAGCATCGGATCGAGATAATGAACGCCGCGATCGCGAAATACGTCGCGTTCCTTGGTGAACGCGGCCCGGACGGTCTTCGGACATGCAGTAGTCGTGGGGCAGGCGTTCGTCGCTTGAACGTTGGTCAGGTACGAATGCAGGACATCGGCCATCGGAAAAAAAATAACGTTCAACGGTCGCTGACCACTTTTCGCATAGAGAAGGTTATGGACGTGTGCAGTCGCGATCTTCGAGGGAAAACAAGGATCGATGGCTCCGCGGGTGGAGCCGCTGCGATACAGCTCGTCGCTTGTGTAATCGGAGTACACGATGTTTTCGGGGCGGACGCCCAGGCTTTGCAGGTACGCGTTGTACAAAGGAGCGTAGATGTAGGCGTTCAGCACGCGTGGAATCCCGATGCGCAGCGTGGGACGATTTTGCATGAGCTTGATGCGACAGCGGGTCTGCGCGCTCCATGCGCGTGCGGGAATTGGATCGGCGGCCGAAGCCGCCACTCGCTGTCGAAACACCTCGTGCGCGGCGAGTTCGACCAGGTTCGGATTTGCGCTTTTGATTTCGTCGACGCCGGCTTTGATGCCGCGCATGGCGGTCAGGTTTTCCGCCGAGCCTTTTTCGCAGGTGGCGACGATCAGGCGGCGCTTGCCCGCGCTGTTTTCGATGTCGATGAAAGTCCGGAGACAGGCGTTCTTGCAGAAGTTGCAGCGTGTCGTCTCGTCGCGCGTCGCACGGTAACGGATTTCGCGGACGGCGTCGATTCCGATGAAAGTGGTCCGGCGGCCGTTGCGCCAGAGCCGCAGCGCCTCGACCGCGGCGCCGATGGCTCCCGATTCAGCGCAATGCTCATGCACGATGATCTCAGGCTGCGCGGAGGAAGCTCCGAAGTTGGAGCGGATGAAATCCACCTCCGCTTTCACGACCGCCAGATTTTTTTGCGTGCCGCCCTGGAGGATGAAACGCGAACCCAGGCGCGCCAGGTTCGGAATTCCGGCGACATACAAAAACACGTTTTTCGGCAGCACGGCTGCGAGACCCGCGAGGATTTCCGCCGGGCGCCATCCCTGCCGCTGAAATCCGACGATATCGGATTGAAGGAACACCGCGCAGCCGTACCCGAACACCGGCATCGCATCCGCCGAGAACGCCGCGCCGGCGTACTGATCGACTGAGAGACCGAAGCTCTCGGCGGTCGATTGCAGGAAGTAGCCGTTGCCGGCGGAACACTGTGTGTTGAGCTTGAAATCCTTGACGTGGCCGTCCTTTAGCACGATGATCTTGATGTCCTGACCGCCGACATCGACGATCACATGCGGGTCGTTATAGAAACGCGCCGCCGCTTCGGTGTGTGCGACCGTTTCGACCAGCGCGACATCGGCGCAGAGCACATCCTTCAAAATGTCCTTTGCATAGCCCGTCGTTCCGACGCCCAAAATGTCGAGAGCAGCGCCCTGGCGTTCCACCTGGTCGCGGAGCACTTCGAACATTTCTTTAGTGTCCTGAATCGGGTTGCCGTTGGAAAGCTGATAGGCCTTGAACAAAACGTCGCCGGCAGGCGAGATGAGCACAGCTTTGGTGGACGTGGAGCCACCGTCGATACCGGCGAATGCCCGCGCGCGCTCGCCGGATTTGAATGTTGCGGGAACAAATGGTTTCGGCCGGTATTGCCGCTCGAATCGATTCAGTTCTTCAGCGGATGAAGCGAGACCTCTTGCGCCGCTCCTGGCGCGTTCTTGGCGACGGCCGACGTCGATATAGCGCTCGAGTTCCGCCGTGCCGCGGTAGCAGCCGACGCAATCATCTTCACCTTTGCCGAACTCCGCCGCGCCCAGCGCCGCAAAATAGACCGCATCTTCGGGAACCTTGATGAGATCCTCGGGAGCGCTGCCGGCGGAAATCTCCAGCTCGCGTTCTTTCCACATCTTCGGGATGGCCGCCTGCCAGGCCTCGCGCATTCCGCGAATGAACGAATTCGGGCCGCCGAGCAAGAGGACGTGCGGCTTTAACGTATGTCCGCGTGTCAGCACGGTCAGATTTTGCAGTACGATCGCGTCGAACAGTGAAGCCATCAACTGATCAGACGGCACGCCTTGCTTCTGCAATCCATTGATATCGGTTTCGGCAAATACGCCGCACTTGCCGGCCACCTGGTGCAGCTTGATGCCGCGATAACCCTGGTCACGCAGGCTCTCGGGAGGAATTTTCAGCTTCGCGCAGATCTTATCGATCACCGCTCCGGTGCCGCCGGCGCACTTGTCGTTCATCGACGGGATTTTCTTCTTGCGCCCGCTCTGGGCGTCTTCTTTGAAGACGATAATCTTCGCATCCTGCCCGCCGAGCTCGATCACTGAGAACACTTCCGGATGGAGCTTTTCGACAGCGAGCGAAACGGCGGTGACTTCCTGAACGAACTTCGCGCCGATCAGCGCTGCGACGGCGCCCCCGCCCGAGCCGGTGATGAAAATGCGCGCGTTCTCCGAGTTCACGCCCGCCTGTGATTCCACACGGCACAGAAAATCCAGAACCATTTCGGGCTGGCGTGTTTCATGCCGGCGGTAATCGCGCCAGACCACGCGCTCGTTCTCGTCGATGACGAGAGCTTTTACGGTCGTCGATCCCACGTCGAGACCGACCAGATAGCGGTTTTTTCGCTCATGCGTATGGGGCTTCATAGCCGCGTGCGTACGAACCACTGTAATCGGCGTCCCGCGTTGATCCGGTCATTCACGTGAAGAACAAACTGCGCGGCCGTTCCGGCAATCCCAAGACGGCGCGGGACGCGATAGAACGGCTGCTGCAGCTCAGGATGGTCCGCCACGTAGCTTCGAATCTCGTCCAGCCGCTTGCCGGTCGACTTGAGCACCGCTTCGAATTCGGCGCGAGCCCTTGCCTTCGCTTCACCCAACGCCATCTGCACACGGCTGTGGGCATTCAGCTCGCCTTCGCCTGAAGTTTCGATCGGCAGGAAGATCATATTCGGGAATCGATTCGTGACCGCGGATTGAATGCCGTCGGACTGGCATGACGGCATGCATCCGAACGGCTTAAGCGCGAGCACCATGTGGCACAACTGGTGAGTGCTGTAATAGGCATTCTTGCCGACTTCCATGTAGCCTTCGCCGCCTCGTGTCAAGCGGTGGTAATAGGGGTGGGCTAGGTTCGACAGCTCCTCCTGCGGAGCGAGGTGATGCGCGATTCCCCCCAGCTTGCGCGCAGTGCGGTGGTAGAAATACGTCCAGAGTGTCTCTCCGAGATCGAGCATCAGCATTTGCTTGCGGGACTTCAGTGCTCCCGAATCAAAGCCTTTGCGCGACTCCTTTCTCAAGCGCGCCATATGAAGCATGTAAGTGATCCAGGTGGCGATCGGTTCGACTATCACCTGCGCGCCTTCGCTTTCAAGAAAAGGAAAGATTCGAAAATTGCCGTCGCCTTCCGTGGTCTGCGCCCAGAACTCGCCCGTGACCTTGACCACCGGCTTCACTTTCAGCCGGTCGACCTCGATCGAGTTGACTTGTTCGCGGCACGCCGCAAGCGCGTCAACGTATTCCCTGCCGTAGAGGTGATCGTAGACTTTTGCGATGATGCTGATCGTGTTTCGCAGCACGTTTTTATTGGCCGCGAACCGGGTCAACCATTTCGGCCCGTCGCGCATGAATTCGAATGGCCTGCGGTCGCGCAGCATGCGGCACAGTTCGTTCATTGCGCCTTCAAAAACGCGCTCCGTTTCGCCCGCATTCACCTCGAACGGCCGGATCTGATAGATCAGGTCGTGCATCACATCGCCCAGGTGGAGCGCGTTGAGCATGCCCATTCCGAAGTTGAGGGTGAATTTCAATCCCGGCTCGCTCGAGGCGGCTTTGATCCCGTCGCTCTGCTGGAACAGGAGCACGCGGAATCCCTCGAACCCCGCGTTTTGCAAGGCGTAGCGGAACTCCGCTTCATACATTCCGAAGCGGCACGGCCCGCACGAGCTGGCCGTGAAGAACACGTAACGATCGACGATTTCGCGCCGGCTCATCCCGCGTTGTTCGAGAGCTTGCAGGTATTGAATCAGGCTCCCGACGGTGAAATGCGCGGGATTGCACTGCCCGTGGTTGCCGAATTGCCTTCCGAGCTGAAATGCAGCCGCGTCGGGATTGGGGAGTGTTTCGCAGCGATATCCGTTACCGAGAAAGACGGCGCGAATCAATGCTTCGTGTTTTGAGGTCAGTCCACCGAACAGGATCGTGACCCTGTCGCGCTCCTCGGCGAGAAACGGCCGTTCCTGCGGCCTGCGGAAGTGGTGAATCTCTGCGAGTCCGGATACGCGTCGCAGCCGGGCGCGTTCCTCGGCCACGAGCTGCCGGGCCTTTTCCTCGAGAGCGCTCATCGAGGTTCCGGGGCGATGCGCTCGCTGGCAGGCGATTCGCCACGGGTTTCGATTCTATAATCCGAGTAGCGAATTTTCAAAGTGCTAGTGCCAGCGACGACGATTTCGGTTTCGGATTCGACCGAAGCCGGAAGCCAGAAGGGACCATGCTTTTCGTAGCGCCGGACGAAGCGGACCTTTCTGGTCCAAATCGACGGATTTTTTGCGGGATTTCCCTCCATGCGGACGATTGCGAAATCCTCCTGATCCACCCAAATCTGGCCGCGCATGAGGTATTTCTTGGCGCTCTTAGGCGTGACCTCCAGGACAAAGCAACTGTAGCCGTCGACCTGCGCGGTTCCCGACAGACGAAAGCTGTAGTTCTGAGACGTGACGTGAGTCTGGTCGCGATTGTCGTCCCGCGTTGCATCCAATTCCGCTTCGATCAGCTTGTCAATCACTTTGCGCCGGACGAGCGGTGAGCCGTCTTCTGCGACGACCTTGAGTGTTTTTTGATCCGGCGGAGCAAACGATTCCTCCACCGAAACTTCGGCGTGTTTGGAGAATTTGCGGTTCTCCGCGACGTACTGGCGCTCGGCGATATATCCGCGCAGCATGCTCGTACGCACTTTATCCATCTCGACCAGCCGCCGCACGATTTCGTCCACGGAGAGATTCGACACGGCGACATCCCCGGCCGCGGCAACACAAGACAGCAATGTCAGTATGGCCAAAAGATTCATTCGATGCTCCCGCTGGCGCCCTGAAACCCTCTCTTCATTGGTCTTACCAGGTAGCGGATCACGCGGCTGTCGTCGTAACAGTGCGCCAGAACGTGATTGAGCGTGGAGAAGCAGTTCAGCTCGCAGGACGCCTTCATTTCGCGCAATTGCTCGGGTTCGAAATGCCCGTTTCCGGCCGAGCCCCAGTCGCAGGTCGCCGAGTACATCGGGAAACACGGCGCCAGCGTTCCATCCACGCGGACGATCAGCGAATTCTGCCCGGCGCGGCAGTTCCATGGCTTATGGGTGCCGCGAACGAAGTTTTTCATCTCATTCAGGCGCCGGATCGGATTTACCATTTTGTAGCCGGCGCGGTGCTTCTCGATCAGCCAGTCGAGCACCTCCGCGACACGCGGCTGATCCTGCTCCGTGATGTAGGTTTCATTGTTTTCGAGATGCTTGAAGTGCTCGTCCGGCTGGACCAGCGGGGTTTCGTTGACGTGGTGATCGGTCGCGATGCCGTTGTCATGCGCGATTTGGGTCAGCTGTTTTACGTCCTCCAGGTTGTTGCGGCAAATGTTTATGTTGAAAAAGACGGTGTAGCCATATCCGTACTGCTTTTTCACCAGATAATCAAAGTTCCGGCGAATAGGAACCAGCGCCTTGGGCAAACTTGGCTTGCTGTCCAGGCCATCGACCGCAAGATTCAGCGTGGCTACGCCCGCATCGGCAAGCCGGTCGATGACTTCCGGATGGAGCAGACGACCGTTGGTCGGCAGATAAACCCAGAACCCTTTCTTGGTACCGTAATAAACCACTTTGTGCACGAACTGGGGGCGCAGTAATGGCTCGCCGCCCATGAGCGCCAGCACGCCCGCGCCGCTATCACGCAGCCAGTCGATCGATCTGCGGGCGACGTCTTCCGTCATGCCCTTCACGCGATTGTCGTAGGCCCAGCAATAATGGCAATCGAGGTTGCACTTATATTCGGTGAACAAGTACGCGATGATCGGGTGAAAATCGCCAGGCAATATGCGCGATCGCACATAGGGAAACAGCCAACCGCGCATGGCGCGATAAATCAGCGGAGCGCTCCAGCGGCGATGCGCGGGGGGAACGTGCGCCTGCTTCAAGAAATCCGGTGGATTTGGAAGTAATTCAGGATACCGGGGAAAGACGGGCTCGGGAAGAGGACTTGATATCGCCAACAAAGATGTCATGTAAGACTCCGGTTGAATCGATATTCAACTTGGTTCTGATTCGAGAATGTTACTTAAGGTTAAGCAACAGATTTGCCAACTCCCGAAGGAGTGCCGGATTTTTCTCGCTAGCCATGCAGGGTTCGGCCATATCCCGACAAGATGTCAGAGCGCGCCCCGGGCGTCGGCCCGATGTGACGCAGGCTGCTGCGCGATATCGGCGTCATTTGACGCGATCACCGCAGATTTAAACGCTGATCACCGGGCAGGAAGACTCGCGAATAATGGTGTACTCATGCGTGCGCAATCGGCCCAGGCGCGCCTGCAGAACGCCGCGGCCGATCACCAGCAGATCGGCATTCCAGTCTGCCCCCGCGCGGCTCACCGCGCGCGCAACCTCGCCGCCGTGAAGAACTAGTTCCGCGTTGGTTCCGGCCTGTTGTTGAAGCTTGCCGATTTGTTCGCGCGCGAAATCGAAGATGAAGGCCCGAAACCGATCGCCGTTCGACCGCCGAGCCGATTCGGGCCAACCGGCGACGGCGTGCACCAACCGCAGCGTCGCCCCGAAGGAATCCGCCAGGTCCTTCGCCCACTTGATCACCGTCGCGCTTTCGGGTCCGAGATCGACCGCGCACAGGATGCGCCGGCAATCGGCTGGCGACCGGGCTGTGCTTGGCTGCTCCGCGTGGATTCCCGTCCACACCGGCCAAGGACAATCATGCAGTACCTTGGCAGTCACCGAGCCGAGCAGAAAGCGCCGGAAACGACCGTAGCCGCGCGTCGGCATCATCATCAGGTCAACGCCTTCCCGCCCGGCCAAATCCACGATAGTTGAAGCAGCCAAACCTTGAGCGACAATCCTCTGGTCGTTCGGATTGTGAAAGGATCCGGCTGCGAACGATTCCAACCGGTACTTTCGCGTTTCGAGCAGCGACTCGATGTCCACAGCCGAGACGAACGCGCTCGAATCGGAGTAATAGGCAGCGGGCATTTCGAGAACGTTCAGCAGCGTGACGCGCGCGTCGAAGTGCGCAGCCCAGGACTCGACGACGGGCACAATCCCAGCGCACTCGTCCGAAAAATCAACCGGGAAAAGAATATGTACGAACCTGAGCATAAGCAGGCTTCAATGGGCCGGGCTGAGCACCCACAACGCGATGAAAACAATTGGGCCCAGCGCGGCCAGCAAAAAAGCAGTTCCGACCCAATACCGGGTGTTGAATTTGACCATATAAAGTCCTCCTTTCCGGTTACGGAGGTGCCATTTAAAGCTGTGCAATGGAGTCGCCATAGCCTGCGCGACTGGCTATTTCTCCGTTTCGCGCATATAGCGGGAGCCGCATCTTGAACTTGTGGGCGGTTTCAGACCAGAAATCGCGCAAAATATCGAGTGGAAGTCCTGACCGCGCAGGGACCCCTGTCAAGGCTCTGGCAACAGCGTCAGCCGAGCCAGTTCCTCCAGCTCTCGCTCGCGCACCGGGTCGCGCCCCGCCGCTTCGCGCAGCCGGCGCAAGTCGCCGCCGTAGGTTTGCATGAGCTGATCTGCCATTTCGCCCAGCATCGCCGACGTTCGTTCGTCGTAGCGCACATAGCCGCCTTCATCGAGAGCACGAACGCGCTGGTCCCATGTGCTGGCAGCCATTTTTTGGGCCGTCGTCCAGCCGCGATCGAAAAGAATGCGCGCCGATTTTAGCGCAATCGTGTGACTGATCCGCGTGCTGAAAAGAATCACGCTCGCCAAGAGCCGAAAAAGTGGCGACGGCTCATCGCTTTCCACGTCGATGCCCAGATCCTCGCCGAAGGTGCGCCCGTAGCGCCGCAGCAGAACCCGGACCGTCTTGTTTGTCATTGACTACAGGTCTATTCGCCGGCGCCCCGCGTCGTAAAGGGAGTGTCGCGGGTCTGGTCTTCCTTGCGGAAGAGCATCATCCCCCGCTCCCGCACATCGCTTTCGAAGGCGCTGAATTTTTCGTTGTGAACGCGGACCACCGAGAAACGATCGTCGTGGTCAGGTCCGAGAACGTCTATGGTTTCGCCCACCGGAACCGTCGTGGCGGCCTCATGATTGTCTCGGTACGCAAGCACCATCAGCGGAGCATTGAGGCGATAACGCATCAAACCTCCTCGTGTCCTCTGGCTATGGGTACTTTAGCTCTAATGTGAAATTTTCGCCACAAAAATCGACACGCGGATATGATTTTCTTTGTCTCTTCTTGAAAGTGCAAAGAAATTTGGCGGTTCATAGAGGAGAGCTTGCGTCTTCACGCTCATGCGCCCTTTCATCGGCCGCGCAATAAGGTGTCCAGGGAAGACTTTCAATCCGCGCCTCGTCGATAGAGCGGCCGCAATCTACGCACCTTCCGTATGTTCCCGTTTCAATCCGGTGCAGGGCATCGCGAACTTGAGTGAAAACACTCCAATCCGAGCTGGTTTCGCGAAACCAGCTTTCCTTGCTTTCCGAGGAAACCGGCAAGTCATTGACTTCGGCAATCCGCGAATCGCGAGCCTCGGCTTCGGTTCGCGTCATGTCGGCCAGAAGCTCCCGTTCCTTGTCGCGCAGCCGCTGTTGCAGGTTTTCGATGTTCATAGAGTCCTCAATCTTTCTGGAGGAGCACGCCCGTTTCCAATGTTCTGGCGCGAGGATTGCTCGACCCGGATCGTGCCTAAGAAACCCCTTCCTCTGGCGGAGGTGTACCGGCTGATCGAGCCCGGACCCGTCGTTCTTCTCACGACCGCGTTTAAAGGACGGCCGAACGTGATGACGATGTCGTGGCACATGATGATCGATTTCGAGCCGCCGCTGATCGGCTGCATCGTCAGCAACCGCAACTACAGCTTTGACATTCTGAAGACGACCCGGGAATGCGTGATCAATATCCCGACAAAGGAGGTGGCAAACAAGGTGGTCAAGTGCGGGAACACATCGGGCCGGACGGTGGACAAGTTCAAGCGATTCCATCTGACACCGGTCGCGGCGAGCGCAGTCAGCGCGCCGCTGGTTGATGAATGCTACGCGAATCTGGAATGTAGAGTCGTGGACGCCACCATGACCGCCAAATACAATTTATTTATTCTCGAAGTCGTCCAAGCATGGATCGATCCTTCGAACAAAGATCCGCGGACGATCCATCATTTGGGCAAGGGCGTCTTCATGTTCGCGGGCGACCGAGTCCGGCTGCGTTCCGGTGCGAAGTAGCGTGACCTGATGAAAGTAACCGTACAATGCTACGCGGGCGCGAAGGGGGACGAGCGCCCGGTTCGATTTCAGCTTGGCGCCCGCGATTATATGGTGGAGGAAATCGTCGATCAGTGGTACGGTCCCGACGACGTGTTCTTCAAGCTTCGCGCCGATGACGGCAATGCCTACATTCTCCGTCACAACTCGGCGTCTAACGCCTGGAGCCTGGAGTCATTCCGGCAATCGCGCTGAGCAAATGGATTCGTAAAATTCGCGCAGCTGCGCGAGGCCCCGCAGATACCATCACAGCCGCGAGGCGGCGGGCACTGCAGGTCCGATCGTCACGATCTTCGGCCGAACCAGGCGCAGAAAATCGTCAACGAAAAGCCGGATGAGTTCATGATGCGATCCGGCGCTGAACGCGATGCTTTTGTCCTGCGTCAGGCTCTCGTCCACGTAGACGGGCATTCCATAGAGCGGCCCGAACGGAGGCATCGCGCCAACTTCGCATTCGGGGAATCGGCTTCGGAACTCGGCTTCGGTCGCAAGCTCGACTGTCTTCGCGCCGGCAGCCTCTTTGAGCAGCGCAAGATCGACCTGATAAGAGGCCGGAAGAACCGCCATCGCCAGCCCCCCGTCAATCTTGACCATCACCGTCTTGGCTAATTCGATTCCCTTGATGTGGGTAAGAGATGCGATTTCCTGCGCGGTATAAGCCGTTGAATGAGAAATTGTTTCGTAGCTGATTTCGTTCTCGTCGAGAAACTCCTTGAGTTTTTTTATGGGCATGAGAAACCTCCCGAGTTCATCTTACTCTTCCGCCGGCGAAATGTTGCCGTAAACTTTTCTGCGCCATTTTCGCACAACGCGATCAACTGGCTCGCGGACGCCGCCTCGCCGGGCCGGCGACGGAAAGATTGTTGTTGACGTGGCAGACTCCGGGCGTGGTCCACGCGGCCCGTTCGATTTCGTCGCGCTCCCCGAGCGACCGCACGACTCCGCGCAATGTTACGTGATCACCCCTGGTCTCGACGGTAATGCGGCGCGTGCCGTCTCCGAATCGGCGTTCGAGCGCGGCTTCGATATGCGCCTGGATCGCCGGGCCAAGGCCGGTCTTCCTGATCTCGATGTGATCGCTGATGCCCTTGACGCCCGTGAGCCTGGTGACGGCATCGTGCGCCGCGGCTTTCTGAAAATACGAGTCCACGTCGCCTTCAAGAACAACCCAGCCGCGTTCGACCCGCACTTTGATGCGATCCTTGGGGACCAGCGTAGTCCAGGAAAGCACGTCGATCGCGGCCTGCGCGATCTCTTCGTCGGTGACGCGGGTCGAGGCGGGCAGTTTCACATCCAGCTCGCTGACCACTGCTCTGACGCCGAAGACGCGTGCCGCGGCCTGCTCCGCAGCGACTTTTTCCGCGTGGCTGGAGACATGGCCGGTCAGCGTGATGATCCCGTCGCTCGCCGCAACGCCGATACCGGCAGCGTTCAGGCTGGGATCGCAGGAAAGCTCTTCTTCGACATGGGTGCGCAGCCGTTCCTCAAGCTTCACGGGAAAACTCCGGGCTTAACTTGGCTGAGCATTCGGGCTGCCATGAGCCGAAGTCCGGCGTTGCGCAATGAAGCGCGTACCGGGTGAGTCACATTACACAGGCTTGCCGCTGAAAATCAGGGTGAAAGTGAGCGGGAAATGATCCGAGGCATGAACCCTGCGGTGAATTTCGGGCCGCTCCGCGGAGACCGGTCCGCGCAGGAACTCCCAATCGATCCGCCTGCCCGGGATCAAAAGCTTTCGCGAAATTGTCGAGCCTTTTAACCCCGCAAACGCGTCTCGAAATCCGTTCCTGCCGAGCTCGGTCATGACATCGTGGCGCGCGGCGTTGAGATTCAGATCGCCGCCAAGCAGCACCGGCATGTCTTTTGCGACGCGCGAAGCATCGGATAACGCCTCTTCAAGCTGTGCGAATCGCAGATCGCTCGCGCCGCGGCTTTCGAGATGAAGATTGTAGGTCACGAGCCTCCGCCCGGCGGCTTCGACCTCGGTGAACAGCGCGATCCTGCCGCCGCGCCGGATCTGGAACGGATGGATTCGCGGCACGAACCAATGCGGTTGCCAGAAATGCGATTGGCGGTGAAAGTGAAGGATGCGCGGCTGGTTCAGTCTCCAGCGCGACAGCGTCGCCTGACCATGATAGGCGGGCGAGCTCGGCGAACCTTCGAGCAATTCTTCGAATTCCCGTGCGAAGACGTAGTTCATACGCAAGTCGCGAGCGATATCTTCGGCGATATTCCGGTGACGAGTCCGCCGCGCGTTCAGATCCGCCTCCTGAAGAAGAATCAGGTCGGCGTCGCACGCGGCAAGAAAGTCAATGATGCCCTCGAGGTGCAGGCCGCGATCGATGTTCCAGTCGATGACCCGCATCGAATGCGGGGGCCAGAATTCCAGCCGCCGGGGAGCAAATTCTCCCGTCACGATTTCTGGCAGAGAACCGGGATACACCTCGATTCAAGGTTCCCTCAAAATCGCGCTTCGCGTGCGCGATTGTGCCATCTCACCCTGCGTTTTGTTGATTCCGACCCCCTGAGGGCGCAGACAGGCCGCCGGCACATGACCTTAGAGCTGGCACGGCACGTGCTCTTTCTTTGATATCCACTGACCGGACGCATCTTGAAATATGTCCGCCCAGTGCGAGACGGAGAAAAAACATGAAGAAAATGCTTTGTCAAGATGTGATGACGCCCCAGCCTGTTTGCTGCGATCCGAAGGATTCCGTGCAGCGCGCCGCCGAGATCATGAAGGACCTGAATATCGGAGCGGTCCCGGTGTGCGACGCATCGAAGAGACTGGCTGGAATCGTCACCGACCGAGACCTGACGCTGAAGATCCTGGCAGAAGGCCGCGACCCCAAGACCGTGCTGGTGGACGATGTCATGACGCGCGAGGTGTTCGCGTGCCAGCCCGAGGACAAGATCGATCGCGTGTTCGAACTGATGGAGCGCCAGCAGGTGCGGCGCGTCCCGATCGTCGACCCGCGCCAGGGACTGGTCGGTATCATCGCGCAGGCTGACCTGGCGACGCGGCTGAGAGCTCCGGCCAAAACCGCCGAGGTGGTCACCGAAATTTCACGGCCCAGCGCCGTCGCTGCCTGAACAACGGGGGCAACCATCACTCGGAGGGCCGCGTCTCGCGATCATGAGCGGACCGTCGGAGGCAATCTCCATGCCGCAGTTCCAAAATATCCTGTTTCCCAACGATTTCTCGAAATCGAGTGACGCCGTCATCAGCCACGTGGCCGGACTGGCGCGAATGTTCGACGCGAAAGTGTGGCTGCTGAACGTTGTGCCATCGCTCGAGGATCTGCACGGCGTGTCGGAGAGCTACTTCGGCCCGTTCAGCGCGGCTACGCTCATCAGACTGGAGGAGGAACGGAAACCGCTGGTGGAGGATTGCCTCAGGCGATTGCAGTGCATTCAACAACAGCACTTCGGACGGCTCGAGAGCGAAGTTTGCGTTAGGTCAGCGGGAGTGGCCGAATCGATCGTCGAATACGCCCGCGAGACGAACGCCGATCTCCTCATGATGCCGACGCGCGGATTGGGGCCAATGCGACGGTTTCTGATCGGTTCGGTCACCGCCAAGGTTCTGCACGATGCTTCCTGCCCGGTCTGGACCAGTCCCCACCCGTGCGAGCTTGAGCCATTCCATTCCTATCGCCGCGTCATCTTTGCGGTCGATTATCTCGGTATGGGGGCGGGCCGGCTCATCCCAGCGGCGGAGATCGCGGAATTTTTTCACGCGCAGATGAGCGTGCTCACGGCTCTCCCGCCCGACGGCACGTCCGGCGATGAATCCGTTCAGAAGCGCAACCGCGCCGTTGCCGAACGGCTGAGGGAACAGATCGCCGCCAGAAACCTGAAAGCATCCGTGCACGTGATGGAGGGAAGTCCCGGCGAAGTGGTCCGGCAGGTTGCCGAGGAGATGGAAGAAGCCGACCTGATCGTCATCGGACGTGGGCATCTGGACGACTCCGCCGGATACACGCGCACGCACGCCTACGAGATCATCTGCAATGCTCCTTGCCCGGTCCTCACGTTGTAATCGCGCCGGTGAATCGACGAAGCGTCCATTAAGCGGAAGATGCAGGCTTACTTTTTCAGAGCGTCAGCATGTTTGGAGTCTTCGCAAAAATACGGCCCACGACGCTGAATCATCTATCAGCAAGTACTGGTCCGTGCGCTGGTACACAACTTGCCAGTCAAAGAAACAGAACAAATCGAAAGTGAGGTCGGGTTATGGAGTGCAATGAATGCAACCGGACGGAGCGCTTTCTGCTTGAAGCTATGATAGCGGCCGACAAGGCTGAGACCGCGCTTCGATGTTATCTGATGACACATGAGCGGTTTGCGGGTGTTTCGGACCTGGACGAATACGGCTCTTTAAAGACTGAACAACAAAAGACAACCGAAGAAAGAGACAAAGCCTACCTGGAGTTGGTGAAGCACAAGCAGGGTCACTGTGCTTGAAAAACTCGATTCCTTAACGTGGTCACTTGATGACCGCGGACAGGCGGCTCTCTTCAAGTATGTTCTGAACTTGCTTATCGTCAAGTTGCGGGAAGTGGACGAACCACTCTCCAACAGCGAAAAAAGACTCAGGAGTGGCCAAGCACACAAGTTCATCGGCTTCTTTCTGCAGCCGCTCGCACGCGCCAATCGAACCCACAGGAACTGCGATTATTGTCTTAACCGGTTTGAGAGCGCACACATAACGGGCGGCCGCGACCATGGTTGAGCCCGTTGCCAGGCCGTCATCCACGAGCAGGGCTGTCTGGTCATGCAGATCCAGAGCTGGACGATCGCCGCGGTACAGTTTTTCGCGGCGCTGCACTTCGGCTCTCTCCTTCGCCAGAACCGCCTCGATCTGTTTCTGTGAAATGCGGAACTCGTCGATCAGGCGCTGATCCAGCACCTCGACGGACGTACCCGCGATCGCCCCCATCGCGAGCTCCGGCTCAAATGGAACGCCGATCTTGCGCACAACCACGACATCGAGCGGCGCGTGTAAGATCTTCGCGACTTCGAATCCCACCGGCACCCCTCCACGCGGCAAGGCCAGCACGATCACGTGGCCCGGCAGTTTTCGCCTCGCCAGTTCGGCGCCCAGAAGCCGTCCGGCTTCAGTGCGATCGGTGAACGGAAGTTTGACCATATCGACCCCGCTTTATTTGAGATGGGCCGCGAACCAGCCCGCGGCGAGTTTCGCGACCTTGGCAAGCGTGCCCGGCTCCTCGAACAGGTGAGTTGCTCCGGGGACGATCGCCAGTTTGGTTTCGCATTTCATCAGCGCCATCGCGTCGCGGTTCATTTGAATCACCTCGGTGTCCTCGCCGCCGACGATTAACAACGTTGGAGCTCCAACCAGCGCCGCGTCCAAGCCCGCCAGATCGGGACGGCCGCCTCGGGAAACCACGGCCTTGACAAGCTTCGGGAGGCGCGCGGCGGCCATCAGCGCTGCCGCCGCGCCCGTGCTGGCCCCGAATAGGCCAAGCGTGTGTCCAGTTGCCTGCGGCTGTTTCGCCAGCCAGTTTGTGATCGTCACTACGCGTTTGGTCAGAAGGTCGATATCGAACCGCAGGCGTGCGTTGTATTCATCTTCCCGCTCCTCATCGGCGGTGAGCAGATCCACCAGCAACGTTCCGAGCGAGCTTTCATTGAGAACGTCAGCTACATAGCGATTGCGAGGGCTGTGGCGACTGCTACCGCTGCCGTGCGCGAATAGGACTAGGCCCTTTAACTCCGGCGGTATGTTTAGATCTCCATCAAGTGCGCCTAATTCAATCGGAACTGAGACTGGAATGTGTTCGATTACAGCTTTCATGCGTATTTCTCCTTTACGCAGGTTGTCTACTGGAGGCCTTGATCTCCAGCGCTGCAAACGATCTTCCATCCTTGATGTTGATTCGCCAGACCACACTTGGGTTCGTGGGGCATATGCCTCAAATTCCGCGCACACAAGAGAGTGAAAGCGCTGAATCGCCGAGCGGTTGGCATCATTGCCAGGTGAGAGCAAGGTGGTTTCCGACCAGGTTTACGGCCGTACCCAGAGGTTTTCCCTCCCTGGCCATCATATTTTTCAGCCAAGCCGCGTCCTGATCACTGGGGCGCCGCAATTGGAAACGCTTGATCTCAAAGGGCACCATTTCCAAATCCTGGAGAACACCCGATCCCGCATTGAGCGTGACGAAATACGCCAGCACCAGGTGGCTTCGAAACTCCTCGTATCCAACGATGCCCTCATAGTCGTCGAGAAAATCGCCGCAGCCATAGAGGATCGGCTTACCTTTGTATACCTCGATTCCCTTTGGATGGTGCGAGGAATGACCATGCACCACGTCGATTGCTGCAGAATCGATTAACTTGTGCGCGAAATCCTGGTGCTGGGGCGGAATCTCATAACCCCAGTTCTCGCCCCAATGAATCGATAAAACGGCGATGTCGCCGGGTCCTTTCTGTTGTGTAACGCGTTCAGCCATCTCGGCTGCCGTTCGATCAGAAAGATCGCGAAGCCGAGCCACCCCCGAAGTTGTCTTCGTCGCTGCCCAATCGGGTTCGATACCGCTATCGACAGTTCCAGCGGCGAAAACCAGCGCCCTCGATCCTGGCCCGGTCTGAATCGCGGCGTGCCTCCATGCGTCTTCGAGATCGGATCCGGCCCCTGCGGTCCTGATTCCGGCTTTCTGCAACGTGCGGATCGTTTCCGAAAGGCCAGAGCGGCCCCAATCGAGGACGTGATTATTCGCCAGGACACAACAATCGATTTTCGCAGCGCTCAAACACGGCGTGTTCGCCGGGTGCATGCGATAGTTGATGCCCTTGCGCTCGTAGTCTTCGCTTGTGGTGATGCTTGTTTCCAGGTTGATGATTCGCGCGGCTGGCGCAACTCCATCCAATTCCTCAAGCGCCTCGCCCCAAATGTAAGAGAAGCTGACGGGCTTCGGGATGGGCCCGTTCGTGTGCTCCGCCATCTCGACGTATTCTTGCGCGGATCCAACGTAGGGCTCATGAAGCGACGGATCTGAAGGATGCGGGAGAACCTGATCCACTCCCCTGCCTGTCATCACGTCGCCGCAGAAAAACAACGTCACTGGATTATGCGTCTGGTTCACGCCTACCAGACAAACATGCCAGCGCGGCCGCGCGGTTGACGAATGCGCCCGGCCAGGACTGGCCCTTGGTCCGATGGGGTCATGCCCGCGTGGACCACCCGCGGCAAACGTGGTTCTGGACCGGTTGTCGCCATCTCTTCGATTTCGACGGCTCCGTGTTGGTTCATGACGCGTGCAGCAGCGTCCACTCTCTCGTCGCCATCCGAACTTGTCGCAAAGACCAAGGTGCCTCCGTGGCGAAGTCCGTCAATGTACGCCTCGATCTCGGTCTTGGTAGCGCCTATTCTGGCCAGCTCCCGTCTCAAATCAGTTTCAAAGTCGAGTCGCGCGAAGCTCATTACGCCGGTCACTTCGAACGTGGCTGGTTCCTTCAAGCTCTTAACCTCGTTCCGTGGAAAACCGAGGGCTTCGATCTCACGAATCACGTCGTCCACGCGATGAGCATCTCCAAATAATCCCACTGCCGTCTTGAACATAGGATTCCCTTCCTCTGCCAACGAAAATCCAAGTCAGGACGCTGGCAGAGTTGTCTTCGACTTGGATTTCTACTGAGCCGGGTGCATGCATCATTCCATTCCCGCGAATCCGGACTGTGGATTGACGAGTTGAGGGGAGTAGATTCCAGATCTTCTCTCCAAGAGCTGGGTCAATTCACGCCACTGCGTGAAATGCCTGAACGTACGATGGCCTTCAATAGCGTGCTTCCGCCTTCAGTCGAGGAACTCGAACCGGCAGCCACAGCAGCCAGAAAACAGACAACGCGAATACATCCGCGACGAGAATATAGACCGGCCAATGCCCAAAATAATCAAGAAGCGACGCACTCGACGGTTTTTGGCAAGGGTACATGTAGTTCGTCTTGAAGATTGCGTCGAAGGTGCTCACTCCGGCCGCAACGACAGTTCAAAATCGTGAATGCGCGCGAGACGCTGCCTGGCCGTGGCCGCGCCAGATTTCAGGAGAGGTCGGGCGTGACGAGCGCCGTGCCGCTGCCTTCCCAGGCCCAGGAAATAGGCGATCTCGTAAATGCTCGGGTTTGAGGGTCAGGGTCGCAGCAACAGTGAGCCACAACGTGAGATCGCAAAGTTGCAGAGGAAGTATCTCCGGGAAGGTGGAAACCCTCCTGATGGAGCAAATAACCGTACCAAGCGAGTTCGTTGGTTGCCAGGATGCCCCCAAGAGCTATCCGGATCCTCCACGCCATTGTGGCCGGCAGCGCAGAAGGATCGATAACATTCCAGCAATCGCCACGACCGTCCGCAATATGAGCAGATGCACGCTCCAGGGGAGTCGGGAAACCGTTGTGAAGCCAAATCTTTCGCACTCTGGTTGCCACCTTGGCACGCAGAATGCTGATTTAGGGAGAGACCAGCAATGATCTTGTTTGCGTCTGAAGCATTCCGGCCGATGGCCGAGACCCTCGCAGAATGCGCCGGGCTCCTACCCAGCCCCTTCCAGGCGGCTCGTTTCGAAAACGGCGAGTTGCATGTCGAGGTGAACACATCGGTCAAGGGCGAGCGCTGCTTTCTTCTTGGGTCGATTGCTCCTCCAGATGAACAGATGCTTTGCGCCCTGCTGCTAGCCCATACCCTGAAAAAAGAAGGCGCGCGCAACGTGACCGCGATCCTCCCGTATCTGGCCTACGCGCGGCACGATAAGGAGAAACCCGCGGAGAGCCTGGGAACGGCGTGGATAGGTTCGATGGCGCAAGCCTCCGGCATCGACGAAGTGATCACCGTCGATGTGCACAGCGCCCGAGCCAAGAAACTTTTTCCGATTCCGGTGGTTTCGCTGTCACCCGCCGAAATCTTCGCAGAAGCGATCAAACGATTCGGGTTGATGGGGTCAACGATTGTCGCCCCGGATGAAGGCGCGATCGCTCGCTGTGAGGCCGTCAAGGGAGCCTTGCGCATCCCCTGCGGAGAGACTCCGTATTTCGAAAAGCACCGCACCACAACGGGGATCACTCACGTGGCCCGGATCGGCGCGGTTAGCCGTCGAGTGGTCATCATAGACGACATTCTCGACACCGGCGGGACCCTGGTATCGGCATGCGAGCGCCTGCGTGAAGCCCAGGCGGAGGAAATCTACATCATGGTCACCCATGGGCTGTTCACCGGCGACCGGTGGAGAAAGCTGTGGCAACTCGGGGTGAAACGAATCTTCTGCACAGATTCGGTACCGATCGCAGGAGGCCTGGATGGAGGCAGAATCGAACGGCTCTCCGTCGTTCCTCTGCTCGAGCAGGAATTATGTCCGTTGTCGAGGGTGTGATCACCGAAAACGCGAGACGCGTGCTTGAAGCGCGTTATCTGCGCCGTGACAGCGCAGACAAGATCATCGAAACACCGGACCAATTGTTTGAGCGGGTCGCCCACGGGATCGCGGAGGCTGAGCTGCTCCATGGGACCGTCGCCGACGCCAGATGGTGGGAAGAACGCTTTCATCAGATGATGGCATCGCTTGATTTCCTTCCCAATTCACCTACATTGATGAATGCAGGGACGCCGCTCGGGCAGCTTTCCGCGTGTTTCGTGCTTCCCATCGAGGACAGGATGGAGTCGATCTTCGGCACGCTACGCGACGCCGCACTTATCCAGCGAACCGGCGGCGGAACAGGATTCTCGTTTTCTCGGCTCCGCCCGGCAGGCGATCCGGTGACGTCCACTGGAGGCAGTTCGTCGGGCCCGGTCTCGTTCATGAGGATCTACGATTGCGCCACTGAAAACATCAAAATGGGTGGGCGGCGCCGCGGAGCCAACATGGGCATCCTGCGCGTGGATCACCCTGACATCGAGGATTTCATTCACGCCAAATGCGATGGCGTCAGCTTCCGCAATTTTAATCTGTCGGTTGGCGCGACTGACGAATTCATGGCCGCTCTAGAATCAGGCGGCGATCTCGAATTGCGGCATCCAAGAGATAACCGGGTGGTGCGCACCCTACCTGCTCGCAGAATCTTTGAAGAGATCTGTGATGCTGCCTGGAGCACGGGAGATCCCGGTCTCGTTTTTCTGGACACAATCGCGCGTGCAAACCCGCTACCCGCCTGCGGCGTGATCGAAGCGACCAATCCATGCGGGGAATTGCCGCTTTTGCCGTACGAGTCGTGCAACCTGGGCTCGATCAACCTGACCCATTTCGTGTGCAGCGAGAAAACTGATGTGAACTATGATCGGCTCCGTGCTCAGATCCACGACGCGGTTCGTTTTCTCGACGACGTAATTTCCGTGAATCGTTTCCCTTTGGAAGCGATTGCTCACCAGACGCTCGCGAACCGGAAGGTTGGACTCGGCGTAATGGGGTTTGCCGAACTGTGCATTCTATTGGGTGTCTCTTACAACAGCGAGCGCGCAGTTATTTTGGCAGAAGGGCTGATAGCGTTTATAGCCCGGGAAGCTCGATCGGCGTCCGCGCATCTTGCCCGGCAACGTGACGTCTTTCCCAATTGGGAGACTAGCGTCTACCGCGAACGAGGCTTGCGGCTGCGAAATGCGACGTTAACTTCAATCGCGCCCACGGGCACGATCAGCATCATTGCCGGCACGAGTTCCGGCATCGAGCCTCTATTCGCCCTGGCTTACCGCCGCCGGAACGTACTCGGCAATCAGACGATGCCGGAACTCAATCCGCTCCTGCTGCACCATTCGGACCGATTGAGTCCAGAAGCGATGGAATGCGTTTCAGAAACCGGCCGCCTCCCCGCAGACAGTCCGGAGCGGGGCTTGTTCGTGACCGCTCTGGAGGTCTCAGCGGAGCAACATATACGCGTCCAAGCCGTCTTTCAGAAACACGTCGACAACGCCGTATCCAAGACGATCAATCTTCCAACAGAAGCTTCGCGTGACGACATTGCGGAAGCTTACTGGCTCGCGTATCGCCTCGGCTGTAAGGGAGTGACGATTTTTCGGTATGGTTCGAAACGGGAAGCGATGTTGGAACTGGGTCTTGGTGAAACGCCTGAAGAACGCGAGCACTTTACAAAATGCGATCCGGAGGCGTGCCGGCTCTGATGATCACCCAACGAGAAAGGAAATCAGGTATGCCCGATTTACAACAGAATTCGCCGGATACGACTTGTACACGTTGCGGAGCCGAAGCGCTCTGGAGCTTCGTTGATCCCGGGGAACAGGTGGTTGAGATCGTCTGCCCGGATTGCGGACGGTTCGAAATCTCCCGAGCTGAATTCGAGCAAGCCGAATTCGATATCGCGCAAGCCGAAGAGCGCCAGAAGTGACCCATTGCCCCCCCATGAGGTTTTAGAAACGCGACCCTGCCCTCACGATTTGATCGAGACTGAGCGCTGATCTCACACGCGTGACCCGCATTACCAGGGTGCTGGAGGAAAGCGTCTTGCCGAGGCTGCGAGCCGATCATCAGAACTACCATCGAATCCATCGGCGAACGGGAAAGGGATGCAAATTTCCGCGATTTCACGGATTCGAAGCCGGAGGTGGTTCCCCGGCCAAGCCGTCTAGTGCGGCGCCGCGCGGTCGCGTTACACACGAAAGAGCGCCTGCCGGCGCACATGTCGAAGACCGCAGAGGCGTTGGACTTCGCCAGTGCGTCGGGCCTGATCGAGAGGATTAAGGCGCTTGAAGCGGAGACCAAGGCGATCCTCGCGGAGGAGCGCACGAAGCGTGAGGACGTGAAGTGCCCGAACTGCTCCGAGGTGGTCCAGGTGAGGTCCGGGTCAAGTGAAACGGCATTGCGGGCAATCGCGCGTCTAGAGTCTCAAGTTCGACTTGCCGGCGAGGTCCTCGGCGCGCTCAGCGCGAAGATGCGCTGTTGGGCCACATGAGCCGGGCGATGTTGGAGCACTCCAGCCACGTCAGGCTTGCGGCGAAACGCACGGCCGTGGAGGCGCTCGCCACCCGGACGAGTTCTTCGATTTCGGACACACGGTCACTACAAATTCCACTACAGTTGCCGAGACCGAGATTATGCAGTGACGCGGGGGTTGCTGAAAACATTGGTAGGCGCGGCTGGACTCGAACCAGCGACCCTCAGCTTAGAAGGCTGATGCTCTATCCACCTGAGCTACGCGCCCGCTCAAGACAAATGGTAACAGCGGCGGCCCTTGCCACGCTAGACTGCGCTCTGACACATCCGCATCGCAGCGGCATTGAGCCGAGCAATCCGTCCCACGGCAGTGGTAGCCTATCGTGATTATGAGGTTGTTTGCCGCTGTTCTCCTTTGCTCCGGCTTGTTCGCGCAGATTCCCACGCCTGAATCGGTGCTCGGCCACAAGCCGGGCGACGATTTCTACCTCGCAACGTACGACGAATCGCTGGCCTATTTTCAGAAACTCGCCGCGTCCACCGACAAGCTGCGGCTGGTTCACGCCGGCAAGACCAGCGAGGGCCGCGACTGGTATTTCGCCATCATCTCCTCGCCCGGAAACCTGCGCGATTTCGAAAAATATCGAGACGCCGCGCGCCGCCTCGCGCTGGTCAAGGGCCTGGGCGACACCGAGGCGCACGCGCTGGCGCACAGCGGCAAGGTCCTGGTCCACATTGACGGCGGATTGCACGCGACCGAGGTCGCCGGCGCGCAGCACACCATCCAGCTCGCCTACAACCTGGTGAGCGGGGACACGCCCGAAATCCGCAACATCCTCGACAACGTCATCCTGTATCTGTGGTTCTCCATCAATCCGGACGGCCAGGACATGGTGGCGAACTGGTATCGCCAGAATCTGAAGACGCCGTACGAAGTCTCCAATTTTCCAGGATTATGGCAGGAATATATCGGACACGACAATAATCGCGACGGATATATGAATAATATGATCGAATCGCAGGTCGTGACCAAATATGAACTGGAGTATTTCCCCACGATTTTCTACAATCATCATCAGGCCGCCCCGTTCCCCGCGCGCATCTGGATACCTCCTTTCGGCGACCCGGTTTCGGCCGAGACCAATCCGCTCATGTGGCGCTGGATCAATAAATTCGGCATGTCCATGGCAGCCTACCTCGACGAGCACGACCTGCCCGGCGCCATGCATCGCGGACGCTTCGACGACTGGTACCCCGGATTCATCGACCACGTCAATAATTTCCGCAATACCATTTCTTTTTTGACCGAAACCGCGCTATATCGCTACGCCACGCCGCATTTTTACACCGTCGACGAATTCCCGCGCGACAAGCAGGACCTGCACTCCGAAGTTTTTTACGCCAGCCCGTGGAAAGGCGGATGGTGGCGCCTGTCGGATGCCTGCAAGATCATGCTCGGCGCGTCCATGGCCGTGCTCGACACCGCCGCCAAATATCGCGAGGAGTTGCTGTACACGCGCTATCAGGCCGGCGAGGAGACGATCCAGAAATTCGAGAAGGACCCGCCCTACGCGTACGTGATTCCCAATGAGCAGCGCGATCTTCCCACCGCGGAAACCCTGGTCCAGAAACTGATCACCGATGGCATCGAGGTTGAGCGCGCATCCGACAACTTCAAGGCCAACGGCGTCACCTATAAGGCAGGTTCGTGGGTGGTGCTGATGGACCAGCCCTTCGCCGCACTGGTCAAGGAGCTGTTCGAGGTGCAGCATTATCCCGAATTCCGCTCGACCGGCGCGCCGGTAACGAATGAACCCGGCGGCCGCGGAGGCGGCGGTGGTCGTGGTGGCGGTGGAGGACGCGGGGCGCAAGCTGCTGCCGCTCCAGCCCCAGCGAACGCTGCGGCTCCGGCAGGCGGGGGTGGTCGAGGCGGTCGCGGCAACGGCGGCGGGAATCCCGCAGCGGCCCCGTCCACCCTTTCGCAGCTCCCTTATGACGTCACCGGCTGGACGCTGCCAATGCAGATGGGCGTCGAAGTGGCCGAGGTCTCCGAGCCGGTTACCACGGACGAGCGCCGCACGTTGAAGAAGGTCGATAAAATCGACCTGATTGCCGGAAAAGTGGAAGGCTCGGGACCCGTCTTCGCCTTCTCGCACGATTCCAACGCCGCGCTGAAAGCGGTCAACAAGATCCTCGACGCCGGCGGAACCGTCACCTTCGGCAAAACCGACGGCATGATCTACGCGACCGGTCACGCAGCCGCGATCCTCGAAAAGAACGGCGTGGACGCGAAGTCGATGAGCGAAGCGCCCGCCGGTTTCCCGGTGAAGAAGCCGCGCATCGCGATTTATGAGCCGTGGTCGGGCAACATCGACCAGGGATGGACGCGCTGGATTCTGGAGCAGTACGATTTTCCGTTCACGCGTCTACGCAACGCCGAAATTCAGGCGGGCCACCTGCGCGATCGGTACGACACCATCGTCATCGCGGAGATGGGCACGCGCCAGATCATGGATGGGATGCAGGCCGGCACGGTTCCTCCGCAATACGCTGGCGGAATCGGCGAGGACGGCGCCGACCAGTTGCGCGAGTTCGTCGATAAAGGCGGAACGCTCGTCACGCTGGGCAACGCCTCGATGTTTCCTATTGACGAGTTCAAGGTTCCGGTCTCCAACGCGCTTGCCGGACTGCGGCCCGATCAGTTTTTCTGTTCGGGTACGCTGCTGCGAACTGAGATCGTCGATACGGCGAATCCGGTGGTCGCGGGATTGCCGCCCGATCCCACGGTGATGTTCGAGCGCAACGTCGCTTTCGAAACGCGCCCTGGTTTTCGCGGAAAAATTCTCGCGCAGTATCCCAAGGACCGCAATCCGCTGCGCAGCGGATACCTGCTCGGTCCTGAGCATCTGGAAGGCAAAGCCGCGGCGCTCGACGTCAATTACGGTGGCGGGCACATCGTGATGATCGGATTCCGCACGCAGTGGCGCGGGCAATCGCACGGGACTTACAAGTTTCTCTTCAACGCGCTGTATTACAACTCATCAATGTCAGCGCCAGCGCCCGCACCGGCGGAATCGGGCGGTCGCGCGGCGCGCGGCGGCGGGCGCGGTCGCGGCGGAAATTCGCCCGAGGCGCAGTGGCGCTCGCAGGCCGAATCGCTCAAAACCGAACTCACCGCGCTGGTGGATCAGAACCGCGCCTTTTTCACCGCCCGCGGCCCGCGCGCCGAGGACGAAGGAAAGAAGCTCGAATCCATGCTCGACGCCTTCGAGCGCGATCGCATTCCTCTGCTTGAGGATCTACGCGCGGGCGTCACCGATGAGGCCGTGGTGCGGCGCGAAGCCGATTATTCCCTGCAGTTGAAAAAATTCGCGGCCGATTTGCGAACCAAAGACCTGAGCGCATCGAAACTCGACGATCTGCTCGATCAATACAAACTGGCGGTGATCCCGTGAAGACTCTCTTCCTGTTGCTGGCCGCGAGCGCCTTCGCCGCGGTGCCCACTCCGGAATCCGTGCTGGGCCACAAGCCGGGAGACGATTTTTACCTGGCCAGTTACGACGACGCGCTGAATTATTTCCAAAAGCTCGCCGCCTCGAGCAACCGCATCAAGCTGGTCCAGGTCGGCAAGACCACCCAGGGCCGCGACTGGTACATCGCCTTCATCTCCAGCCCGGAAAACCTGGCGCAGCTCGAACATTATAAGGATATGTCGCGGCGGCTCGCCGTCGCGCGCGGCATCGACGACTCGACCGCGCGGCAGATGTCGCGCGAGATCAAGCCCATCATCCATATTGACGGCGGTTTGCACGCCACCGAGGTCGCCAATCACCAGCACACCATCCAGCTCGGCTATGATTTGGTGGCGCGCGAGGAGCCCGAATACCAGAACATCCGCGCCAATCTGATCGTCGAGCTATGGTTTTCCATCAATCCCGACGGGCAGAACGCGGTGGCGCATTGGTACATGCAGAACGTCGGAACGCAATACGAGATCAGTCCCCTGCCTTTCCTGTACCAGGAATACGTGGGCCACGACAACAATCGCGACGGCTACATGCTCAACATGATCGAGTCGCGGGTGATCACCAAGGCCACGCTTGAAACCGAGCCGCTGGTGTTCTACACGCATCACCAGTCCGCGCCGTTTCCCGGACGCATCTACCTGCCGCCCTTCGCCGATCCCATCTCCGGCAACATGCACCCGCTGATGATCCGCTGGCTGAACCTGGTCGGCACCACCATCGCGCAGTATCTGGACCAGGAAGGCTTGCCCGGCTCCATGCACCAGGAAAGTTTCGATGTCTGGTATCCCGGATATATCGATAATGTCGGAAATTTCCGGCATACGATCTCGTTTTTCACCGAAACCGCGCTATATAATTACGCAACGCCGCATTTTTACACGGTCAACGATTTTCCGCAACAGCGCCAGGGACTCGAAAACGAGCCTCTCTACGCCAGCCCGTGGAAGGGCGGTTGGTGGCGCCTGTCCGACGCCTGCAAATATATGTACGGCGCATCCATGGCGGTGCTCGACCTGGCCTCACGCTATCACGAGCAGATGCAGTACAACAAATATCGCGCCGCGCGCGACACCATCGAAAAATTCGAGAAGGAACCACCCTACGCCTACATCATCCCGCGCGAGCAGCATGACGCGCCCACCGCCGGGCTGCTGATGGAAAAGCTCATGCTCAACGGTATCGAGGTGCACCAGTCCACCAAGCCCGACGCCTGGGTGATTCTGATGAATCAGCCCTTTTCCGGACTCGTCAAGGAGCTGCTCGAGCCGCAAAAATATCCCGCCCTCACCCAGCGCCCCTACGACGTCACCGGCTGGACCCTCCCCTATCAAATGCACGTCGAGGTCAACGCCGTCACCACTCCGCTCACGCCCGAATTCACGCGCGGCCTCGAAAAGATCTCCTCTATCAAGGGCCTGGCGGCTCCTTTCAACCACGACGCCAACGCCAGCCTGAAAGCGGTCAACGAAATTCTGGCCAGCCGCGGATCGGTGAGCTTCGCGGGCGACGAAATTTCGGTTTCGGGCATCGATAAATCGAAATTGGACTCGATTTTAGTTGAAAATCATCTGAAATTGACCGCGTCGAAGGAACCGGGGAAAGCGGTGAAGCCGGCTCGCACCGGCCTGTACCGCTCCTGGATGGCCAACATCGACGAGGGCTGGACGCGCTGGATTCTCGAACAGTTCGATTTTCCCTACACCAGCCTGTACAACGCCGACGTTCGCGCCGGGCACCTGCGTGAACGCTTCGACGTCATCATCCTGCCCGACGCCAATTCGCGCGCGATCCTGGAGGGGCATCGCCCCGGCACCATCCCCGAGCGCTACGCCGGCGGTATCGAGCTGGACGGCGCCGACGCCCTGCGCGATTTCGTCAATGACGGCGGCACGCTCATCACCTTCAACAACGCGTCGCTGTTCGCCATCGAGCAGTTCAATCTGCCGGTCACCAACGCGCTTGCCGGGCTGCGCCCCAACCAGTTCTTCTGCTCCGGGTGCCTCCTCAAGACTCACCTGGAGGACCCGAAGAATCCGCTGGTCGCGGGCCTCTCGGAAAATCCCATCGTCATGTTCGAGCGCAGCCCCGCCTTCGACACCAAACCCGAGTTTAAGGGAAGCGTCCTGGCGCGTTACGTGCGCGACCGCTCGCCGCTTGAAAGTGGATACCTCGCCGGGCCGGAGCGGCTGGAAGGAAAAGCGGCCGCCCTCGACGTGAATTACGGAAAAGGCCACGTGATTTTGCTCGGATTCCGTCCGCAGTGGCGCGGACAATCGCACGGCACCTACAAATTCTTCTTCAACGCGCTATATGTGGAGTAGGCGTTTCACGAAGCCGTGCCAGCTTCTCATGAATCGCTTCCAGCAGCCACATGTGGCGCGGGATCCGGTAAGGACGCCGCTTGAGTGCCTCGTCGATCTCACTGAGCATTCCCACGGGAATGCGCAGCGAGACTGTCACCGTTCCGCTTTTTTTATCGCGCGAAATCTTCGCCTGCCGTGAGCCGTCTTTTTTCGAGTTGAGAGTGGTTCGTTTCCGCATCATTCGGCAAATGAATGTGATAACACACTTACGGCGTCTGCGCTTTGAGCGACGCGCCGCCAGGACATCCGGTTAACGTTGTATCCGTGATATGCTGGATGTCAGATGGATGTCAACAGCTGCTACCCTGCTGAAAAACAGCCGTTTATAATCGTGGTTCCATTCCTCATTCCACACTGTCTAACTGCACGTGGGTGACCAATTATGGAAGATCAACGGCCACCACAGTTTCATCGTCATCGCGAGGTTACGCGCCGGCTGAAAATCTTACTGGTGGAAGACAACGAGGCTGATGTGTGGTTGTTCAAGGAGGCGCTAAACGCCCTGGACTCTCCTCACGAGCTGGAAGTCGCCCGCGACGGCGAAGAAGCCATCGCCGGGCTCAAACAAGCCGACAAGCCGCCCGATCTCATTCTGCTCGACATCAACATGCCCAAGGTGGACGGCTTCGAGGTTCTCTACTTCATCCGCTCGGACGCGCGGCTGTGCATCATCCCGGTCATCATTCTGAGCTCCTCGCGGGATGAACGCGATGTGCGCCGCGCGCACGAGCTCGGCGCGAACTCCTATCTGTGTAAAACGGTCGACGATTTTTCGGATTTAGTCGGCGATTTTAACCGATATTGGCTGAATCGGGCAGAAATTCCCCAGATTTTGGCGTAGGCCGCAAAGTCTTCAACGGGCGCGTGCCGGGCCGAATCTATGGCATCCTGGAACACAGCCATGATCGCGATCCTGCTTGCCACGTACGGAGCCGTTTTCGTTGCTGAAATCGTCGGCGACAAGCTCCTCTACACCACCGGCGTGCTTGCGACCCGCTACCGCACCGTCCCGATCATGATCGGAATGGCGCTTGCGTTCATGCTCAAAATGGGCGTGGCCGTCGCGGTCGGCGAAGTGATCTCCAAACTTCCCGCGTGGCTGGTGGCCTGCGTTACCGCGGCCAGCTTCATCGGAGTCGCCATCGCCGTCTGGCGCAAGGACGAACGCCGTGCCGCGCGCAAGGAAGTTTCCGCCCCCAAGGCCGCCATGGTCTCCTTCGCCGCCATTTTCTTTTCCGAATGGGGCGACGCCGGCCAGATCACCGCCGCCGCCATGTCCGCCAAGTTCCACATGCCGCTGATGGTATGGATCGGCGCGGTCAGCGCGATGGTCACCAAGGGGATTCTTGCGGCCTCCATCGGCGCGGGCGTGCGCGGCTGGATTCAGGGGCACATCCCGCCCCGGATCATTCGCTACGCCGGGGTGGGCGCGCTGGTCTTGCTGGGAATCCTCTCCGTCATTGAAACGCTCTCGGAAGGCCGCGCTTGACGGCCGCTGAGCAGAAGCGGCGCGCCGCGCTGGGATTCATCGTCTGCCTGGGCATCGTCAGCCTGTTCGCCGACATGACCTACGAAGGCGCGCACTCGAGCATCGGTCCTTATCTGAACGAATTGGGCGCGAGCGCAGCCGCGGTCTCGGTCATCGCCGGCCTGGGCGAAATGCTCGCGGCCAGCCTGCGGTTTTTTTCCGGCCGCCTGGCCAGCCGCACGCACGCTTACTGGACCATCACTCTGCTCGGCTACTCGATGAACGTGATCGCCGTGCCCGCGCTCGCGTTCGCCGGCCGCTGGGAGATCGCCGCGGCACTGATCATCGCCGAACGGACCGGAAAAGCGCTGCGCGGTCCCGCGCGCGACGTGTTGCTCTCGGAAGCCACCGAACAGGTCGGTCACGGATTCGGTTTCGGATTGCATTCGGTGATGGATCAGACCGGCGCCGTGGTGGGTCCCGTGCTGATGATGCTCGCCGTGGCGCGATCCGGCGAGCACTTCGGGCCCGCGTTTCTCTGGCTGGTTTATCCCGCTGCGGGCACGCTCCTCGCGCTCACGGTCGCACGGATTTTGCATCCCACGCAGGGCGCCTCCGCGCGCAACCCGGGCACGCAGGTGCTGCCGCGAATTTTCTGGCCCTACGTTGCCGCAGCCGGGCTGCTCGCCTTCGGTTACACCGATTTTCCGCTGCTCGCCGTGCATTTCGTCAATCGCGGATTCTTCGACGCCCAGTACATTCCGCTGCTGTACGCCGGCGCAATGGCGGTGGAAGGAGCTTCGGCGTTCGTGTTCGGAAAAATGTTCGACCGCGTCGGTCTGACTGTGCTGGTGATCGGAACGCTCGTTTCCCTGCTGTCGTTGCCGCTCGGTTATCTGGGCGGCTCCAGCGCCGCCATCGCCGCCGTGGGCTGCTGGGGCGTCGGAATGGGCGCGCAGGATGCAACGCTGCGGTCCGGAATCGCCCAGGTGGTTTCGATGAACAAGCGCGGCAATGCCTTCGGCATCTTCAACGGAGTCTTCGGCGTGATGTGGTTCCTGGGAAGCGTCGCGATGGGGTTGCTGTACTCGCGTTCGCTGTACGCGCTGGTGGCTCTGGGCGTCGCAGCACAGGCGGGTTCGGCCGTGATGTTCCTGTTCCTCCGCCGCCCCCTGGAACAGGCGCGATCGACCGCGTAGACCTCAATTCGCTGTGCGAATGCGCGTGCTGCTCTAGTCCGCGTGCGCCGCCTGGAAGCGATCCGCCAGCGCGCCGAGAATCGCGGTCCAGCCTTCCTGGTGCCGGGGGCCCAGCGCATCGTCGGGAACTCCGCAGTGCCGCGCCCGAAATCGGCCGTCGTGCGCCCACGGCCGGCCCTGATATTGCACCGAGAAGTAAAACAGTCCGTCCACGGCGGCGTTCAGAATCACCCGCTCGGCGCCGTACCACGGAGTCCCGGCGCTGTTCGGGTCCAGCCATACGTCGAATACTTTTTCAGGCGCCGCCGCAATCACGCGCGACACGGTGATATCGGTCAAGTACTGATTGGGAAGATTGGCTGGGAGGCAGGGACTCGAACCCCGATACGCAGATCCAGAGTCTGCAGTCTTACCATTAGACGACCTCCCAAGGCCCAGGGTGAGAACCCGATTATATCATTTGGCTGTGAACGGCCGGATCCCAAACTCGATGTGCAGGCGGAAGCTGTAGATCCACACCGGCCCGCGCGCGTGGTTGTAGGCCAGGTTGGTGTCGTGCTGGAAATCGGGACCCGCGAACATACCGGGGAACAGGCGCGCATTGTAGTAGCTTTCCCATACGTACTCGGGCGCATAGGAAAGCGTTCCGTCGCCGATCAGGAAGTCCAGACCGCCGTGAGCCAGGTATTCTGCGTGCACTCCGGAAATTCCGCCCACGGTGAGCGCACTCGCCACCACATCGTCCTTGCGATGCCAGCGTCTGCCCTTGAGCGACACACCGCCGCTCGCCAGGCGATCGATCGCGGTAAAAGCAAAGCTTTCGGTCTTACCGTCATTCCAGCCGAGCCGCGAAAACACACCCAGGTCCGGCGTGATCGCCTGGTCGAAGCTGACGCCGGTTCCGTATTTGAGCGTTCCGGGCTTGCGCGTCGCCACCACGCTCGGCGTGGCGTGGGTCTCTTCGGCGATCTTCAGGGCTTCGGCATAGGTTCCGGCTTGGGCGCGATTGGCGTAGCCGAGCACGCGCAACGCCCCCTCACGGCCGCGGATGGACCAGCGGCGCTCCACTTCCGCCACCTGGCCGTGGTCGCGAAAGACGCGGCGGTCGAACTGGGGCCCGTTGGCGACTCGCGGTTCGGCTGCGATGCCGTAGCGAAACGACCACCACTTGGTATGGAACTCCTGCACGATTCCCCAGGTATAGCCGCGAACGTCGGCCGGATAGTCCCACGCCCCGTTGTACATGTTGGCCCACGCCATAAACTGCGTGCGTGGATCGTGCGCGTAGGCGTTGTCGTCAAAGTAATCGGCGAGGGAGAAGCGGCCGGCGTAGATCGAGTAGCGCGTCATGGGACGTTCGCCCCCAAGCTGATTCTCATCGCTTTCGAAATGCTCTTTTTCCGAGCCGAATCCGAAATCGTGCTGAATGAGCAGCCGCGCGATGTACGGTTTCGGCGTTGGGCTGGCGACGCGAGGCAGTTCGCCGTTGGGCGGATCGGCGAAGCCGTCAACGCCCGAGAATCCGCGCCCGCCGGCGATCTCCGGATTGAAAATAATTTGCGTATTCTGCTCCACGCGCCAGTCGAAGAACAGGGTCGTCGTGAGGGAAACGTCGTGCTCGGGATAATTCTGCAGGCTCAGCGGGCCGCTGTAAGGAGCGTAAAAGGTCCCGTGCTCATCGCCGATGGAGGTCGCTTGGTAATACAGGTTCCAGGTTTCCGGAACATCGGAAGGCGGAGGGTCGGCGGTCGCCTTATTGCTTTGGACAGGCGGCTGGGCGACTGCGCGGAAGGCGAGCAGAAGCGTGAACGCGCAGATCCTCCAGAGCCTGATGCCGGTCAAAACGGGTCCTTTTTGAGCTTATGCGCGAAAGCGCAAACGAGCATTTCAATTGGATTTCGATTTGGCTACAAGCGTCCAAACTTTTTCCATCATATACCCGCCGGGGTATAATGTAAAGTCACATGGCACATACCATCGCGGACAAGACGAAACTGCTCCACCGCGTGCGGAGGATTCGCGGGCAGGTGGAAGCGATCGAGCGCGACCTGGAGCGCGACGCCGACTGCTCCGAAACGCTGCACGCCATCTCGGCATGCCGCGGCGCCATGGACGCGCTGATGGCGGAAGTCGTCGAAGGCCACATCCGCTACCACCTGTTCGACGGCTCGAACAAACCGACCGCTTCGCAATCCCGCGCGGCCGAAGACCTGATCGACGCGCTCAAGACCTATCTCCGATAGCCGCTTGTGCACATAAAAAAGAGCGGTCTCTCCCGCCCTTTGAGTAACTCAGGTTCGCGTCGATTAGAATTTTTTTATCTCTGTGCACCGGTGTCGATGCGCGGGGATCTTTCACGCGCTCGCTGCGCATTGTAGTCTGGAAGAGTGGACCCGGAGCAGTCTCGCTCGCGGAATCAGACAATCGTTCTCAGTTTGGTGATCGGGGTCATCGTTGGCCTGGTGGTGGTCGCATTCATTCTGCTCACCGGGCGCCTGGCCGCGCGTATGTATCCCGCCGGAGGCGCGGCGTGGCGCAGGGTACTGATTCCCTTCGCCGGCGCGCTCGGCACCGGGTACCTGCTCGCCAAATATTTTCCCAACGCGCGCGGCAGCGGAATTCCGCAAGCCAAGTTCGCGCTGTTTATCAATAACGGATACATCTCGCTCAAAACCGTTATCGGAAAATTTGTTTGCTGCTCGGCCTCGCTCGCCACGGGGATCGCACTCGGCCGCGAAGGACCTTCGGTGCAGATCGGGGCGGGCATCGCCTCGGTGCTGGCGCGGCGCCTGAAGCTGAAAACCGAGGACGTGCGCGGTCTGGTTCCCGTGGGATGCTCGGCCGCGCTCGCGACCGCGTTCAACACGCCCATCGCCGCCGTTCTGTTTTCGCTCGAAGAGATTCTGGGCGACATGAATGCCCCCTTGCTCGGCACCATCGTCATCGCCACCGCGACCTCCTGGATCATGCTGCACCTGGTGCTGGGCGATCAGCCGCTGTTCCACGTCCCCGCGTATCAGTTGGTGAATCCCGCCGAATTCGGCTTTTACGCGATCCTGGGCGTGGTGGGTGGATTGGGGTCGGTCGCCTTCGTCAAGCTCCTGCTCAAAATCCGCAAAATTTTTATGGGCCTGCCCAAATCGACCCAGTGGGCGCAGCCCGCGGTCGGTGGACTCGCCGTCGGCCTGATGGGGTGGTTTGCTCCAAACGTGCTCGGCGTCGGATACGATTACGTGGACCAGGTGCTCCAAGGCGATTTCACGGTGAAAATGGTCGCGCTGCTGGCGATCTTGAAAATCATCGCCACGCCGGTGTGCTACGGCACCGGCAACGCCGGCGGAATCTTCGGTCCAAGCCTGTTCGTCGGCGCCACCATCGGCGGCACCGTCGGATGGTTCGCGCACCATTTTTTCCCGAACGTCACCGCCGGTCCCGGCGCCTACGCGCTGGTCGGCATGGGAACCGCCTTCGCCGGAATCGTGCGTACGCCCATGACCTCGGTGATCATGATTTTCGAGATGACCCGGGATTACACCATCATCGTGCCGCTGATGATCTCCAACATGATCAGCTTCATCATCTCGCAGAAGCTCCAGCCCGAGCCGATCTACGAGGCGCTGGCCCTTCAGGAAGGCGTGTATCTTCCCACCGGCGAATCGCGCGAGGAGCTGGCCGGAGTGCGCGTCGGCCAGATCATGCAAATCGGTCGCGAGCCGCTGCCGGGCGACATGAATCTGAAAGAGGCCGATCAGTTCCTCGAAAAGCTGGGCCGCAACGCCTGGCCCGTGGGCGACACCAAACGCCTGAACGGCGTGGTCACCCTGCGCGACATCGAAGAGGGCCGGTCGTGGGAACGCTTGGAGGATCTTGTCCCGCCCGATTCCTCGTTCCCCTACGTGCATCCCGATCATCCCCTGTCGCTCGCGCTCGAGCGCATGGGCGCCGCCGCGGTCGACGCCGTGCCCGTGGTCAGCCGCGCGAATATCCGGCAGCCGTATGGCGTCGTCACCCTCAGCGACATTCTCACCGCATATGGAGTCGATCGCCTGGAAGGATTGCAGGATGGAAACACCAAGTAGCCGCCCGGGGCTGGGAACCATCGCTGTGATCCTCGCCGTGATCCTGGGATTCTGGGGCGTCGATATATTCCTCGCTCGCACCGAAACGCGAGAAACCGAAGCCGAAGCGCGGCATTACCATGCGAGCGGCGTGGCCCTGCTCAAAGCCGGCAAGCCCGGCGACGCCGTGGACCCGTTGAATCACGCGCACGTCCTCGACCGCGATAACCAGGATTATGAGATGGACCTGGCCGAAGCGCTGCTCGATAGCGGCAAGCTCTCCGAAGCCGAAAGCACGCTGAGCGATCTTCTGGAGCGCTCGCCCAACGACGGTCAGGCCAATCTGCTCGAGGCGCGGCTTATGCTCCGCCACAAAAATTTTCGCGAAGCCGAAGCCTATTATCATCGCGCCATTTTCGGCATCTGGCCCGGCGATGAAGAGCAGCATCGCATCGACGTGCGCCTGGAGCTGGCGGGCGTGCTCGCCGGCCGCGGCGACCAGCAGGCGCTGCTCTCCGAGCTTCTCGATTTAGGGCCGCAGGCGATGGAGAACCCCGCCGTCGAAAAGAAGGTCGCGAACTGGTACATGGACGCCGGCTCGCCGGAGCGCGCCGCGACTGTTTACAAATCCCTAATCAAGCAGGAACCCGGCGACAAATCCGCCGCCGCGGGCCTCGGCGAGGCGGACCTGGATTTGGGCAACTATCGCGCCGCCGAGAGCGCATTCTCCAAGGCCGGAGAAGACGATCGCGCGTGGGTAGCGGGCGAAGTCGCCGGGCTTGATCCGACTGTCAGAACGTTGAGTTCGGCCGAAAAATTCCGGCGCAGCCATCGCGTGCTCCAGATGACGCGCGATACCCTCCAGCAATGCGGTGGCGATCCGAAGCTGGTCGCCCAGGCTGACGATCTTCTGAAAAGGAAACCACACGGCCAGGTAACCAACGAGCTGGCCGAAGACCGCCTGTCCCTCGCCCAGGACCTCTGGGATGCCCTGCCGCCCGCCTGCAAGCCCGACGAAGTTCTGCGGCTGGTCATGAACAAGGTTGAACAGTAAATCTGCGGCATTTCACGCAGCTGCTCTCGCTATCTGACCCTAATTCAACATCCGTTGAATCTTTTTGGAATTTATGATAATCTCTATAGACAAATAGACTATGGCACAGGCAAGTCTTGGAGAATCGGAACTCTTTGCTGAAGAGTATGATAGAACTGTTCGTGAAGATATAGAACGATTTCGCGAGCAGGCATTGTCCTACGCAGCAGGCGTGATTGATGACGATCAGTTCCGTCCGCATCGCCTAAGACGCGGGATTTATTCTCAGCGCCAGGCCGGCGTCCACATGATTCGCACGAAGATTCCCGGCGGCCTGCTGACCGCTCACCAGATGCTGCAATTGTCGGCAATTGCCGACGATTTCGCCGGCGGCAAAGGCCATCTCACGACGCGGCAGAACATGCAGTTTCACTTCGTGCCGTTGAAGCAGGTTCCCGAAGTTCTGAATCGACTCGCCGATGTCCGCCTTACGACACGGGAAGCGTGCTACAACACGGTCCGCAATGTAACCGCTTGTCCGCTCACAGGTTTGCATACGGACGAGCCGTTCGATGTCCAGCCTTATGCCCGCAGGCTGGCATTTGCGTTCCTACATAGGGAATTGACCGACAATTTGCCGCGAAAATTTAAGGTCGCCTTCTCCGGCTGCCCCGATGACTGCATAGCGACAGCGATCAACGACGTCGGTCTGCGCGCCGTCATTCGGGACGGAGTGCGCGGATTCCGCATGACGGTCGGCGGAGGTCTCGGGCCACTGCCGACCGAAGCCCATCTGCTGCATGAGTTTATCCCCGCCGAAGACGTGGTTCGGCACGTCGAGGCCGTGATCCGGGTGTTCAACCGGCATGGCAACCGGAACAATAAGAACAAGGCTCGATTGAAGTTCGTGCTGCGGGAGCGCGGGTTCGACTGGCTGCGCAACGCGATCGACGAAGAGTATCAGGACATCTCGTCGCGCGGCGGGATCCCGATGCCGGAAGAAGTTCCCGAAGGCTTCGGTGGATTTCAGCCGCATCCACCACCGAAAGCATCTGCCCAGCTCTTGCCCGTCTTTGAGCCGAATTCCGGACACGAAACGCCGGATTTTCGGCGCTGGCTCGAAACGAATGTCGCCCCGCAGAAGCAAGCCGGGTACAGGATCGTCACGGTGAAGGTTCCGCAGGGCAATTTGACTGGACGGCAGATGCGCGAACTGGCCAATTTGTCCCAACGCGCCGGCGACGGGGCGCTGCGCTTCACCATGAATCAGAACGCGGTGCTGGCCTGGGTTCCGGCGATCGCAGTGAAGCGCGTCTACGGTGCGCTGCGGGAGGTCGGGCTGGCCGAATGGGGCGCCGGCGAGATCAGCGACACCGTCACTTGCCCTGGCGCGTATAGCTGCAATCTGGCGCTGACCAAGACCATGGGACTCGGAGCCGCGCTGGCGCCGATTCTAGCCGGCGAAACTGACCCGGCGGTGCGAAAATTAAAGGTCAACTCGAGCGGTTGTCCCAATTCCTGCGGTCAACATTGGATTTCCGACATCGGTTTCTACGGAAACGCGCGCAAGATCGATGGCCGCGAGGTGCCCTACTATCTGATGATGCTGGGCGGAACGCAGCACGAGTTCGGCCTTGCAATCCAAAGCGTACCGGCGCGCCTGGTCCCGATCGCAGTGGAACGGGTGCTTGAACATTTTAAGCGTAATCGCATCGCAAACGAGAACTTCCGCGAATACGTCCTGCGCCACAAAGTGGAGACTTTCCGCAAGCTGACTGCGGATCTGGCGAAACCCGCTGATCTCGCCCCGGAGATGTATCGCGACTGGGGCGACAAGGTCAATTACTCGCTGGAACTGGGCCGCGGCGAGTGCGCGGCATAAGAAATTGGCCGCGAATGAACGCTCGTAAAATTCGCGTTCGTTCGCGGTTAAATCTTAGCCTTTGGTCGTTCTGCCGCTCGCCCGCTGCGGGCGCCCTGCTTCGATGGTCATGCCGCTTGCGGCGGCCATTGCCGGGATGGTAATGGAGTTATCCACCAGCCGAGCCATATCCGCGACCGGCAAACCCTCGGCTTCCTTGGCGAAACGCAAAGTGCGGGCGCCGTTGTCGAAATCGACGCGGATCCAGTCGCCGCCCCGGACCTGATCTGTGGCGATCAGGTTCGACATCGGCTGGACCAGCAGACGCTCGATGGCGCGCTTCAGGTGCCGCGCGCCGTACTTCAGGTCGGTTCCTTCGATCAGAAGAAAATCCTTGCTCGAATCGGAAAGCGTGAACACGAATGCACGGTCTGCGGTGGTGTTGAAGATGCGCTGTTGAACAAGGTTCAATTCGATATCCAGAATCTTCTTCAACTGCTCGGTGCCGAGCGGCTGGAAGGTAACAATCTTATCCAGCCGGTTCATGAACTCCGGCGTGAACTTGCGGCGCGCGGCTTCCACCCCGGTTCGGGAGAGTTTTCCGGTCGTTTTTTCGTCAATGGTCCCGGAGCTCGTCTTTTCGCGCGCTTCCTGCACGTTGAAGCCGAGCTTCGGGCTCATTATGTTGCTCATCTCGGTCGCGCCCAGGTTGCTGGTCATAAAGATCATGGCCCGCGAAAAGTCCACCTTGCGGTTGTCGCCGAGAGTGAGTGTAGCTTTGTCCAGTATGCCCAGCAAAAGGTTCCACAGTGCGTCGGAGGCTTTCTCGATCTCGTCAAAAAGAACAAAACTTAACTTGATCGTCTCGCTGTGATACTGATTCAGCACTTCCTGCGACAGCAGCGGATGCGTCTCGCGATGCCCCAGGTAGCCCGGAGGCGAGCCGATCAGCTTTGCAATCTCGTGGCTGTGCTGGAACTCAGCGCAATCGATCTTGATGACGGCGCGAGGGTTCTTCAGCAATGCTTCGGCGGTTGCCTCGACGATCCGGGTCTTGCCCGAACCGGTGGGACCCAGGAACAGGAAATTCCCGATCGGCCGGCCGGGAGCGCTCATCCCGGTTAAGTGCATCTGGTAGATGTTGACAATTTGCTCGATCGCCTCGTCCTGACCAATGATCATCCTCCGAAGATTCGACTCGAGCGACATCGCCTCGCGTCCGGTCTTCGCCGGATCCAACGGGATGTTCAGCCGTACCATTTTATTTACCGCCTTTCTCATCGCGCCCAGCGTCCAGCCCGCGCGCTTACCACCTCGGGGACCGTCTGCCTCGCGGCCCCCCTCCATAAACCTACTGGCAACTTGACTGCCATTTCTTAGATGCTCCATCCTGCAGCGCGATGCCGCTGCATTATCTATCTCTTCGGCCGAGACGGCCGGACCTCCACCCGGCTGATTAACGTTCTAACCGGCATCTGGAGGAGCATCCGTACAATTTCGGCTATGTCCTCGGGCCAGATTTTCCAATCCAGACCGGACACTTCGCCACCGGAAAATTCCGTAGCAACGCTGCCGGGCATGATGTAGCTCACCCGGACGTTTTCGTTGCGCATGTCAAGCATCACAGCTTCGCTGAAACCCGTGAGCGCAAACTTGGATGCGTTGTAAGCTGCCCCGCCCGCAAACGGATTCGTCCCAGCCAGGCTACTAATATTGACGATGTGTCCACCGCCGCGGGTTCCAAAACGCGGCAACGCTTCGCGGGTGCAGTAGAACACTCCGTACAGATTTGTTTCGATCGTATACTGCCAATCCTGTATGGAGAGACCCGAAATGGCACTAAAGACACCCACGCCGGCATTGTTAACCAGGACGTCGAGTCCGCCGAAGCGCTCGTCGACGAACTTGAACAATGCCGCCACCCGTTCATGATCCCTAACATCGGCGGCTTTCCCAGCGACTTTACCAGCGGTCTCGCGCGCCAACTCGGCGACAGTTTTGTCCACCGCGTCCTGGCGGCGTCCGCAGATGGTGACCGCCGCGCCTTGCTCCAGAAGCGTTTTGGCGATCGCACGGCCGATGCCGCGCGTGGCGCCGGTAACCAGGCAGGACTTTTCCTTGAGGCTTTCCATAGTTACAGGTTAGCGGGGTGCGCCACACGGAAAAATCCGTAAGGTTTTCTTCTCAATCGGCTGAGGCAAAAGCTCTAGAGATGGATTGCGCCCCAATCGACGATACTGTATGCGAGCGAAAAAAGACGCAACAATGACAAAAAACTATATGCGTAAACTCACCTTCACGCTGCTTCTGGTCGTGCCGCTTTTGCTTGCCACGCCTTCCCAGGCATCGGCGTACGCTGACCCGGGGAGCGGAGCGTTCATTTATCAGGCTGCTTACGCCGCGTTTCTAGGTGGCACGTATTATTTGCGGCGGATCCTGGATCGAATTTGGGGCAAGCGCAAGTAGTTCCGCCGATCCCCTCGTTTCGCGACCCGGGTGGAGCGCTGGTCCGTCGCGGAGGACGAATTCTGCGGGCGCTCAATCCCGACGGTGCGGCCAATCTTCAGGCATTCCTTAATACCCGTGCCGCGCGCGAAGCAATGGAGCGCGGAAAGCTGGTGCGCTCGGCGCCCGCCGATCGCGCCGAATTTCCCGAAATCGAGGCCCACAGTCTCATCGAGCACGAGCGCATTCCCTTCTCGAGCTACCCCTACGAGTGGCCGCCCGAAATGTTGCACGCCGCGGGCGAGCTGACCATCGAGCTGGCGCGAGCCTCGCTCCCGGAAAATTTCGGGATAAAGGACGCGAGTCCTTACAACGTCTTGTTCCGCGGCGCCGAGCCGGTGTTCGTGGACGTGCTCTCCTTCGAGCCGCGCGAGCCGCTCGACTGCGCCTGGCGAGCCTACGCGCAGTTCGCGCGAACTTTCCTGCTGCCGCTGCTCGCCGGCCGCGAGTTCGGCCTGACGCCCGACCGTGCGCTGCTCGCCCAGCGCGACGGACTCGAGCCGGAAACGTTGTACCGCTGGGCCGGGTGGCGGCGATGGTCGCCACGTTTCCTCGGCCTGGTGACGCTGCCCAAGCTGATGAGTGGAGGTGAAAGCGAGAGCACGTATCGCCCCCGGGAGGCGCGCTCCCCGGAGCAGGCCCGGTTCATCGTGGACGGTCTGCTCGCCAGTTGCGCGCGCAATCTCAAGCGGCTGCGTCCCCGTCCCGCAAGCTCCGGCTGGACCGATTACCTTCACGCCAAATCCCTCTATTCGCCGCAGGAGCTGGCGCAGAAAGACGCGTTCGTCCGCGAGGCGCTGGAGCTCGCGCGCCCCTCCGCGGTACTGGATGTGGGCGCAAACGAAGGACAATTCAGCTTTCTCGCGGCCGCGAGCGGCGCCCGCGTGGTGGCGATCGATTCCGATCCCGCCGTGGTGGGCGCGACGTGGCGGAAAGCGTCGGCCGAGCGGCTGAACGTCCTGCCGCTGGTGGTCGATCTGGCGCGTCCCACGCCCGCAACCGGCTGGAGAAACCAGGAGTGCGACAGCTTCCTTGAGCGCGCCCGGGGAGAATTCGGCCTGGTGATGATGCTGGCGGTGATCCACCACCTGCTGGTGACCGAGAGAGTTCCACTTGAAGATTTACTGAATTTGGTGGCGGAAATCACCCGCGAGTATGCGTTAATAGAGTTTGTGGCCGCGGAGGACCCTATGTTCGGGCGGATTGTGCGCGGCCGCGAGGCGCTCTATGCGCACGTAACCCGGGATCGCTTTGAAGCCGCCGCGGCGGCCAGATTCGAGGTGATGCGCTCGGCGCGAATCGGCGGGCTTCACCGATGGATCTATCTCTTTCGAAAGCGGCGCGCGGCGAACTAAAAAACCTGCTGGTCTGCTTTTCCCTGGCCAATCTCTGTTTCCTCCGGCGCTGGTACGATCTGGAGCACCTGAAGGAACGCGCCATGGATTACTACCGGCGCGGTCCTGAAAATCCTACGCTGCTCGCGGCCACGGTGCTGGACGCGCTGGTGCTGACCGCACTGTTCTGGCTGGCGTGGAAATGGGTGGAGCGCAATCCCACCCCCGTAAGGTTCACACTCGCGCGCTGCGGATTTCTGCTGATCTGCATGTATCCGCTCGAATCGGTGCGGCTGTACTGGAACCAGCAGGAGACGCGCCCCGACCTGCCGTCGAATATCGCGCTGGTGGCGATCGAGGCTGTGCTCGCCACGGGAATCGTGATGGCGATCCTTGGCAACGGCCGGATCGCCACGGCCGCGCGGCGCATGGCGCTGGTGCTGACGCTGCTGATCCCCGCCCTGATCCTGGATTTCGGGATGAGCGCCCTGAATGTGGAGCCGGCCTCGGAGTATGTCAACCGTCCCGCGCTGCCCATGCTTCCGCCGCGTCCCGGTCCGCCGCGCCGCGTGGTGTGGGTCTTGTTCGACGAGCTCGACCAGAAGCTGGTGTTCGATCTGCGCGAGCCGAAGGTCGCGCTGCCGCAGCTCGACCGGCTGCGGGCGGAGTCGGTGGTGGCCAACCACGCCACGCAGACCGCGGGATTCACCACGCAGGCTCTCCCGTCGCTGCTTTCGGGCGTGATTTTCTCCGTGGTCAAGCTGGAAGGCGCCAACCAGCTTCGCGTGTATCCGTCGGATTCGCGCCTGGGGATGGAGTGGCACGAAGCTCCCAACGTGTTCAAGAAGGCGCGAGCCATGGGCGTGAACGCGGCGCTGGTGGGCTGGCATCATCCGTATTGCCGCGAGATCGGCGATTCGCTGGTGCGCTGCATGGACGTGGTGAGCGGATTTCCCACCGCGGCGCTGATCCGCGAAACCGCGGCCAACACAGAAGGCTTGTGGCACACCATGGGATCGTTGCTTTACCACGAACTTCTCGGCATCCGCGAGATTTTTTCGAGCGGCGGCGCTCCGGTGACTGAAACCGTCCGCGACACGTTCGTGCAGCGCTGGCACCAGCGCCAGTATTTCGAGATTCGCGACCGCGCCTACGCGGATGCGGCCGATCCGCGCCTGGATTTCGTGTTCCTGCATTTTCCCATCCCGCACCCTTACGGCATCTACGACCGCAAGCGCGGCGATTTTCAACTGAGCTCAACGCTCGACTACGCGGATAACGTGGCGCTGGTGGACCGCACGGTGGGCGAGCTGCGAAACGCGCTCGAACGCGCCGGATTGTGGGATTCGACCTCGCTGATCATCACCTCGGACCACGGCCTGCGTCCGGACCTGTGGCGTGGGCACATGGGATGGAGCGCAGAGTACGAAGAGTTGACCGGGGGAAAACAGTCCGAGTCCGTCCCGCTGATCGTCAAACTGGCAAGCCAGAATCAGGGCGCCGTGTATGATCGTGCGTTTTCGAATGTCGTGTGCGGGGACTTGAGCCTGGCAATTCTGAGCGGCCAGGTGCGTACGGCCTCCGACGTGGCGCGATGGTTGGACGGGAGAGCGGACAAACCCGAGTAACCGATTGCCACGCGTCAGCGTCGCCCTGAATCTCGCGCCCGCCTGGACGTGAAATCATAGTTCCAGTGCGTACCTGGTGGTTTTACGCGCTGCTTCTGTTTTCGCGAGCCGGCGCCGCCGAGTGGGTGGTCGCCGCCTATCTCGGCGCAGCTCATACGGCCCAGACCTCGCTGCAGTTCCAGGTTCCGGACGAGTCCACCAATCTCACGCTTCACCCGATTTCATACGCGGACAAGCCGTTTACACCAGCGATCTATTACGGTTATCGAGCTGGTTATTTCTTTAGCCGCCATTTCGGCGTTGAAGGCGAGCTTACGCATTTGAAAGTTTATGCCCAAACGGACCGCCTGGCGCAAATCTCCGGCGTGCTGTACGGGGCGCCCATCAATGAGACTGCTCTGGTATCCTCGGTGGTCCAGGAGTTCAATATTACGCACGGGGTAAATCTGCTGACGGGAAATTTCGTGGCGCGGAAAGCCCTCGGGCTGGAGGCTTCCGCACGATTCGTTCTGGAAGCACGATTCGGAGCGGGCATCACCGTCCCTCACCCCATTAACGAAGTCCTGGGTGTGCCGAATGCGCAGGCGTATCAGATCGGAAGCGCCGCGATTCAGATCGCCGGCGGCATCGACATCCGGCTATGGCGCAGGCTGTACGCGATCACGGAAGCCAAGTACAGCCGCGTCAATGAAACCGTCAACATCGCGCACGGAACCGCCGCCACGCTGCTCGACACCGCGCACGTGATCGGCGGGCTCGCGCTGCACTTCCGCTGACGGTTTCCTGTTTTGTGCGATAATTTCGGATCTAATCATGTCCCATTTGCGGATCGCGCTGCGCATGCTCCTGCGCGACCCGGCGTTTACACTCACCGTGGTGGTTCTGCTGGCCCTGGGAATCGGGTCGACTACGGCGATTTTCACGCTGCTCAACAGCGTACTTTTCGAGCCCCTGCCCTACCCCGCGAGCTCGCGCCTGGTGTGGATCCTGATCGCGCCGCCGCGCTCGGGCGCCGGATACCTGGGACTTTTCGGCCGTGATTTTCTGGATATCCAGGAGCGCAACTGCTGTTTTGAAAACGTCGCCGGATACGTGGACGAAAGCTGGACGGTCACTGACGGCGGCGAAGCGGTGCGCCTCTCGGGCGCGCGCGTGACGCCGGGATTTTTCGACACACTGAACGTCCATCCCGCTCTCGGCCGCGAATTCCGGCCGGAGGAATATCACAAGGGCAGCGAGATGGTGGTGATCTTCAGCTACCCGTTCTGGCAAAGGCACTACGGCGGCGATCCGGGCCTGATCGGGCGGCGCGTGCCCATGGACGGGATCTCCTACGAGGTCGCGGGAGTGATGCCGCCGGGATTTCCGCTCGAAACGCAGCATGACATGTGGGCGCCGCTGCAAGCCGAATCGGATTACATGGGCCATCGCTGGCGCGTGCTGCGGGTGTTCGGGAGATTGAAGCAAGGCGCGAGCCTGGCGCAGGCGCGCGCCGACATGAACGCGATCGGCGCGGATTTATCCCGGCGCTATCCCGAGGACAAGGATTTCGCCCTGACGCTCACGACGTTTCTCGAACGCGAGGTCGGCGAAGTGCGCTATTCGCTGTGGATTTTCGCCGCGGCGGTCGGCTGTTTGCTGTTGATCGCGTGTTCCAATGTCGCCAGCCTCCTGCTGGCGCGCGGAGCGGTGCGCGTGAAGGAAATGGCGGTGCGCGCGGCAGTGGGCGCGAGCCGTGGCGCATTGGCGATGCAGCTTTTGGTCGAAAGCGTGATTCTGGCGCTGGTCGGCGGAGCGCTCGGATTTCCGATTGCCGTGGCCGGCGTCCGGGCATTCGTGGCCGTCGACGCGCGGGCGCTGCCGCGCGCGCGCGAAATTCACGCTGACCCGGCGGTAATACTGTTCGCGTTCGTGGCGTCGCTTGTGACCGGCGTCATTTTCGGCGTGGTGCCGGCGCTGCGCGGATCGCAGGTGAATCTCGTCGAAGCGCTCAAGGAGGGCGGCCGCGGTCACGCGCCGGGTCTCGGACGGAGCCGGCTGCGCCGCGCGCTGGTGATCGGCGAAGTCGCTCTGGGCGTGGTGCTCCTCGCGGCCGCGGGTTTGCTGGGCCGCAGCTTCGTCGCGCTCACCTCGGTCGATCCCGGCTATCGCGTGGACGGCGTCCTCACCATGCAGCTCACCTGCACGGGAGTCGCGTATAAGACCATCGATCAATGCCGCAGTTTTTTCGCAAGGCTCGACCCGGCGCTCCAGCGCATTCCCGGAGTGGAGGCCGCGGGCGCGACCAACTGGCTGCCGCTGCGCAGCGGTACGAACTTCGGCGCCGTCTGGCTCGACACCCAGCCGATGCACACCGATCAGACCAAAATCCGCGTCGAGGTCCGGTTGGTGACTCCGCAATATTTCCGCGCGCTGGGCGTGCCGCTGATCGGGGGGCGATTCTTTGACGAACGCGACCGCATCGACGCGCCCAAAGCCGTGCTGGTCAATGAAACCTTCGCGCGCGAGCTGTTCCCTCACGGCGATGCGCTGGGCCACATCGCCATGGTCGAAAACATTCCGCCCTTCGCGGGCCGGATCGTGGGAATTGTCGGCGACAGCCGCGACATGAGCCTGGCGCAGGCGCCGCAGCGCGAGCTGTTCGTGCCCTATCAGCAGATGACCATCTCCAACCAGTCGCTGGTGGTGCGCACCCGCGGCGATCCGGCGGCATATTTGAAAGCCGTGCAGGCCGCCATCGCCACGGTTGATCCCGGCATCGCCGTTTACAACGTCAAGACCATGCGCCAGCAGGTGAGCGATTCGATCGCCGCGCCGCGCATGCGCAGCGTGCTGCTGGGCGTGTTCTCGATCCTGGCGCTGGTGCTGGCGTCGCTCGGAGTGTACGGCGTGATCGCTTGCGCGGTGGCTGAGCGGCGCCAGGAAATCGGCATCCGCATGGCGCTCGGAGCGCGCGGCCCTGAGGTTCGCCGCATGGTCGTCGGCGCGGGATTGAAGCTGACCGCGATCGGCCTGGCGATTGGCATTCTCTGCGCCGTGGTCGCCACGCGCCTCATCGAGAGCTTCCTGTTCACGGTGAAGGCTTCCGACCCGGCCACCTACATCGGGACCGTGCTGGTTTTCACCGCGGTGACCTGGATCGCCAGCTATCTTCCCGCCCGCCGCGCGACCCGCATCGACCCGTTGCAAGTCCTGCGCGACGAATAGATCCAGCGTCAGTGTCTGTGTGAAAAAGGGGACAGCCTACGGATGTCCCGCATGCTTAACGCAAAATCAGGCGGGCTTTGCCCTTTCCGCGAGCCGGAGGCATCCTGAAATGCTCACGCTCAACATAGCCGAAAGCCATTTCGCGTGTCAATGGAAGCGTGGGCGGAAACGTCGGCGCAAAACCGGGCGGGGCCTGCGGGATAACCGGCAAGCCCTGGCCCTAAGGCCGGGATGAAGCGGTCTGGGACACGCAGCGATCAGACACCGCCGCTTGCGTCGGGTCGGGGATTTGCTACCATTTGGTCATGACAGTCCCGCGCCCCGCGCTAGTCGCGCCCATACCTGAATGACGCCTCGAGGCTTTCCGCCCCGGCGTCCCAAGATCCGGGAGAATGTGAACGAAGCGATTCGCGCGCGGGAGGTCCGCGCGGTATTTCCGGATGGCAGCAACGAAGTCATGCCCACCTCTGCGGCCGTGCGCCGCGCGCAGGAAATGGGGCTCGACCTGATCCTGATCGCACCCACCGCCGAGCCGCCCGTCGCCAAGGCGATGGATTACGGCCAGTGGCAGTACGAGAACAAAAAGAAACAGCACGAAGCCAAAAAGAAGCAGCATGTGATCCAGGTGAAGGAGCTGAAATTCCGCCCCAACACCGACGATCACGATTACGAGTTCAAGAAAAATCACGCCATCCGCTTTTTGAAAGAGGGCAATCGCGTGAAAGCGGTGGTCCAGTTTCGCGGACGCGAAATCGCGCACACCGATCTGGGACGCAAGCTGCTCATGCGCTTCGCAGAGGACCTGGCGCAGTACGGCGCGGCCGAAGGTCAGCCGCGCATGGAAGGCCGCAACGCGCACGTGCTGCTGAGTCCCGTGAAGGCGGCTCCCGTGGTGAAGGAAAAACCGTCCACGCCCCGGAGCGGAACGCCGGACGGAAACTCGGGCGCGCCCGCCTAGAGCACTTTCCATCATTCTGTAGACCCGGCCAACGCGCTCGGCGCCGTGAATATCACGTTACGCCGCGCGGCTGCGGTACGGCGCCGCGGCTTGTACTAAAGCTATTTTTCCCGTATAGAAGCCGCGCGTTGCGTCCGATGAAATTATTAAATGCAGAATTTCTCTGCAATTCTTCCCTTTAAGGATGAAAATGAGCGCACTCGCCCAGCCGGTCGAAGCCGATCCCGTCGAACTCCGGATTGTTCCGCCAGTTCCAGAGTCCATCGAAGAGACCGGGATCACCACTTCGCTGGTCGAGCAGTTGATTCTCAAGTATCTTTATTTCCGAGGCGAGCTGGTGGGCCGCGACATCGCCGGCCTGCTCGGCTTCCAGTTTAGTCTTATCGACACAATTCTCGAAACTTTGAAGCGCCAGCACCAGGTGGCCGTAAAAAAGTCCTTGGGGATGGGCAACATCTCCGGCGTTTTCATCCTGACCGAGTCCGGCCGCAATCTCGCGCGCGAGTTCCTGGAAAATAATCAGTACGCCGGTCCCGCGCCGGTGCCGCTGTATCAGTACACCGAGGTCGTGCGGCGGCAGAAGCTGAAATCCAACTGGCTTAATCCCGCGTCTCTCAAAAGGGCGTTCAAGCACCTGGTGGTGGAAGCCGACATCCTGGCCAAGATCGGCCCGGCGGTGAACGCCAGCAAGTCCTTCCTGATTTACGGACAGCCCGGCAACGGAAAAACCGCGCTCGCCGAAGCGCTGTTCCGCGTCGAAACCGAGCCGATCTACATGCCCTATGCGGTCGAGTGCCAGGGCAACATCGTCCAGATTTACGACCCCATCTATCACCAGAAAATCGACGACGAAGCAAGCGTGCTGACCGCGCTCTCCACCGCGCATGCGCACGACGGGCGCTGGTTCAAGTGCCGCCGCCCCTTCATCATCACCGGCGGCGAATTGACGCTGGACATGCTCGATCTGAGCCTCAACCGGCACTCGAAGGTTTACGATGCTCCCTTCCAGCTCAAGGCCAACAACGGCATCTACCTGATCGACGACTTCGGAAGGCAGAAGGCGACGCCCGCCGAGATTCTGAACCGCTGGATCGTCCCCATGGAGCGTCACGTCGATTACTTAAGCTTCCAGGCAGGCGGGAAGATGACCGTTCCGTTCGAGGCATTCCTGATCTTCTCCACCAACCTGCGCCCGGAGAGCCTGGGCGACGAGGCATTCCTGCGGCGCATCCAGTACAAAATGTTCCTGCGCAGCCCCGGCGCGTCCGAATTCCTCCAGATCTTCAAACGCTTCTGCGAATCGAACAGCCTCGAGTGCGCCCATGGCCTGGCGGAAAAGTTCGTCGAGAAGCATTACCTGAATGGCGAACGGAAGTTCCGGCGCTGCCATCCTCGCGACGTGATCACGCACGCCGTCGATATTCTCAATTTCGAGGGCTCCGAGCTGGTGCTGAACGAAGAAATCCTGGACCGCGCGTTCTGCAGTTGCTTCGTCGAGAACGTCGACGTGAACGACTGATTCCGCTTGCTGACGCGCGCGGCTCCGCTTTACGGTCGCGACTGAAGCCTCACCGCAGCGGACGTTTCTGCTCTCACAACCCCGTCGCCGGCGCCGCGCCCGTGCGGACGATTTCCACGCGCCGGTTGCGCGCGCGGCCGTCGGCGGTCGCGTTGCTCGACACAGGCCGCGACTCGCCGTACCCGCGTGCGGCCATCTGCCCGCGATCTACTCCATGTCCCGCGAGCCAATCCATCACTGCGCGCGCCCGTTCCTTCGATAAGTTGCGGTTTTCCTCCGGCCGCCCGACGTTATCCGTGAATCCCTCGATGCGCACCTTCCACGACGGGTTCGCCTTCAGCATCTGGGCGATCTCGTTAAGCGCGGCCTCGGCGCCCGGAGGCACCGCGTACTGGCCGCTTTCGAAATGGATCTGATTTTCGCTCAGCACCACGCGCCCTCCGGGCTGGCTGAGCGCTTCGGCCGGCGCCGGCGCGGGCCGATTCTCCGCCACGACGGGCCGCGTCGAGGAGATGCGATCCATTTCGGCCACCAGCGGACGCGCGCCGTTCGGAACGGCCACTCCCCTTTCGAGGATCTCGCGATTGCTGATACCCCGCCCGTACAATCTGCGATTCTCGCTGCGGTCCGGCCGCAGCGTCGCTCCATTCAGCGAGATCCCCGCGAACAACCCGCGCGACCGCGACCACGACAGAATCTCGGCGCTCATGGCGACATCGGTTTGTGCCGCCGTCATGCGTCCCACCGGTCCCGCCGCGGCCGCGGCTTCGCCTCCGATGGTGAATTTATCGCCCAATAATCGTTCCATTCCGTGGCGATTCATCACCAGCATGATCACATCCGTGGCCGATCCGCCGAGCTGGAATCCGAAGCTTCCGCCCTCGATGCGCATCGCCGCGGGCGAGCTCCAGCCGCTTCCATGCCGGCACAGCCCGTAGCCGCGCCCGTATTGCCCGCCGACAATGAACGCACCCTTGAGCAGATTGGGCACGATCACGATGCACTGCGCCTTATCGATGAGATCGCGCGGGATTCCGCGGTCCGGGCTGGCCATGATTTCATGCAGCGCCACGTCCGCGTTGTGCAGCCGCGCGTCGGGCATCCGTTCCTGAGCCATCAGAGCCGTCGCAGCCAGGACGGCTATCGTCGTTTGTCGAATCATGCCCTGCTACTCGCAACTGGAGCGCCAAGTCCGGGCGGGCTTGATTCCTTGAGACTAGCGCCCCTCCCCGCTTCCCGCGCTGGAACATTTTACAATGTCGCCGTGAATTTTTATCCGGTCAGAATAAGAACATGAAAACCGACAATCTCGATTACCGGCTGGGCGAAACCACTTTTCGCGGGTATTTCGCTTATGACGAGGCTAAGTCCGGCAACCGGCCGGGAGTGCTGGTGGTGCACGAAGCCTGGGGCCTCGCGGACCACGTCAAGGAGCGCGCCCGAAAACTGGCCGCGCTGGGATTCGCGGCGTTCGCCGTGGACATGTTCGGCGACGGCAGACAGGCCCAGTCGAGCGAAGAGGGCATGCAGTGGACCCGCGCTCTTCGCGCCGACGTTCCCGCGCTGCGCGCCCGGATTCGTGCCGCGTTCGACACGCTTTCGGCGCGCGCCGAGGTCGACGGCGCCCGCGTCGCCTCCATTGGATATTGCTTCGGCGGAACGTCGTCGCTCGAGCTCGCCCGCAGCGGCGCTCCGGCGCGCGGCGTGGTCAGCTTTCATGGCGGCCTTCAAACTCAGATTCCCGCGGAACCCGGCGCGGTAAGAGCGAAAATTATCTCCATCACCGGCTCCGACGATCCCTTCATTCCCACCGCGCAGGTGGATGCATTTGTCGAGGAGATGAAGCGCGCCGAGGCCGACGCCCAGGTGATCGTCTACACCGGCGTGAAGCACAGCTTCACCAATCCGCACGCTGGAGATCGAAAAGTGCCGGGGCTTGAATACAACCGCGTCGCGGATGAACGCTCGTGGAAAACAATGCTCGCATTTTTCGACGAGATTTTTGCGTAAAGACTGCGCCTTTCAGAACGGCTAAGCTCAAAAAGGTGGACTCGGCACAACGCCTGGCGATGCGGGCCGCGCAGGCCAGTATCGGCGTCAGCGCGATCCTGGCCACGGCGAAAATCTGGATCGGCCTGGCGGCACACTCCGTCGCGCTGGTCTCCGACGGTTTTGAATCCGCGGCCGATTTCTTCACTTCGGGCCTGGTGCTGGCCGGACTGTGGGTCGCCTCCAAGCCCGCCGACCAGGAACACCCCTACGGGCACGGCCGCTTCGAGATTCTGGTGGGCCTGGCGATCGGAGTGATGCTGGTGGTCACCGGCACTACCATCAGCTTCACCGCGCTCCAGGAGCGCTACGTCATCCATCGTCCCGATCCCTTCGCGGTGTGGCCGCTGATCGCCTCCATCGCCATCAAGTCCGCCATGGGGAGCGCGAAATTCCGCATGGGCCGCCGCAGCGGAAGCTCCGGCCTGACCGCCGACGCCTGGAACGACGTGGTCGACGTGGTCTCCGGCTCCATCGCGCTGATCGGCGTGGGTCTCGCCATCGGCTGGCCCCAGCAGTTGGCTTCCGCAGACCACTACGCCGGCTTCGCCATCGGCCTGATCGTCATTTTCATCGGCATTCGCGTGGTCCGCGAAACCGTGCTGCAACTGGTGGACACCATGCCCGACCCGACCCAGATGGCCCAGATCCGCGCCGTCGCCATGCGGGTACCCGGCGCCAAGGGCATCGAGAAATGTTTCGCCCGCAAGACCGGACTGCGCTATCACGTGGACCTGCATCTCGAGGTCGACCCCGATCTCACCGTGCGCGCCTCCCACGACATCGCCAGTTCGGTAAAAAACACCATCAAGGCCGAGCTGGGCTGGGTGGAGGACGTCCTGGTCCACGTCGAGCCGTTCGGGACCTTATAAAGCGATGATGGGCGCGCCCGCTCCGCTGCTCTCCGAGCGGACGCGACCATGACGAGCGGCTCGATTTACAACCATTGCTCAGATTACGCCTAGTACTTTTCGGGTTGAAAAAGTGAAAAATCAGTCATGGTTGAACAGCTCTGGTGTATAATCTTTTGGACAATCGTCCGATAATCATTTGAATAGAGCGCTGGGACTCGGAAACCGCCTCTTTTGTCAATAAATTGGCCTGAACAGAGCCGCCGCAGTTGAACCGTCGGAGATAGGACACTGCTTCAAAGCAATACTGAAAACTCGCGAGCGAGCTGCATCGGACAGTACTCGGGGACCTTGTTGTCGTCAGCCGCGGAGATTAACCGCACTGCCAGCCAGTTGGTCCAGCCGGACGCGATCATCAACCCCCGGTTTTTTCTGGCTTCGGTGTCCAAGGGTTGGAAGCCCCGGGTTGTGGCTGTCTCCCGCGCAGGCGCCCTGGTTGGGGTGATGTATGCCAAAGAAAGAGTCATCTCGGGCGTGCCAACAGGTGTTGTGTATGCTGACGGAAGTCTGGACGACATTTTTCTCGCCGGTCCCGAACATCGTGAAGATGCGTTCTGTGTTGCAGTGGAGACGTTGCTTGCGTGTTCCAGGATTCGCGGCGTCCGCCTGAGACTCCTTCGCGGCAGTTCCGAGCTTGCCGCCATCCGACGTCTGGTCGCTTCGAGACCCATCGATTCCCGCTATTTCCGCATCAAATATCGAGCTCTCGATCTTTGGAAATTTCATGCTCACCTCGAATTACCCGAGAGCTACGAGCAGTTTCTCGCCCGGCTGGGTGGAACGGCGCGCCATAATTTCCGCTATTACCGCCGGCGCTTCGAGAAGGCTGGCCATAGACTGGTGCAGAACCTTTCTCTCGAGGAGTTGCGGGTGGCTGCAACCTCTCTAGCCGAGAAATCGAAGTTTGCGGAGGTGCCGCAACCCAATGAGTTCGAAGGGATGCTGCGGATGATGGAGGCGACCGGCCGTCCGCTTGCGATCGGGCTCAGGCATCACAATGGCGAGTGGCTCAGCGTGATCGGAGGATGGTACCGGCCGGATGGAGCGGTGCTACTCTTCCAAATGAACAACGATCGCGACTTCAGTCGCGATTCGCTATCGGTAGTGCTTCGCGGCTTTCTCATTGAGGCTCTCATTTCCCAAGGCCTTAAAGAATTCGTAATCTGGGCCGACACCGGGCCTCCATTATCGCGTTACGTGACCTATCGGCCGACCATCGGTGTGCACTTAGACCGGCCAACATTTGCGTGGCGCACGGCCCGCTTCTTTCTTTCGAGAGGGCGGCCATGGATGCCGAAGCGCCTGGCATGGGCAGCGCAATGGCTTGCACCTGTGCTGGTGTATTCGATGAGCGGGTGGGTCCTGCGCGTACATCGGCAAATACTGACCACCTGAGCGAACCGCGAAAGGGCGTGCGGCCGTCCGTCGCTACTCTGACCGCAGCGTGTCCGCCGGATTCAGCCGCACGATCCGCGAGGCCGGAATCATGCTGGCGGCGAGCGTCGCCAGCAGCAGTCCCGCGCCGACCGCGGCCAGCGTCAACGGATCGGTCGCGCCGATTCCGTAGATGTAGCTTTTGAGAAACCGGGAAAGCCCCAATGCGGCCGCGCTTCCCGCGATCGCGCCGCCGAGCACCCAGATCAGTCCCGGCCGCAGCGCCAGATGCATCGCCTGCCCGGTGGATGCTCCGAGCGCCATGCGAATCCCCAGCTCGCGCGTCCGCTCCGTCACCAGATTGGCGATCAGACCGTAAATCCCCAGCGCGGTCAGCAGCACGGCCAAGCCGCCCAACGCGTCCACCAGCGCCGCCATGAAGCGCTGCTCCTGAAGCGACGCCGATTTCAGATCGTTCACGGAGCGGAATTCCGCTACCGGAAGCAGCGGGTCGGCTGAACGCACCGTGTCCTCGATCGCCGCGATGGTCTGGTGGTCGGGAAGAGAAGTGCGCACGATCCAGCTCGGCGTGAACCAGTTGTGCAGGAGACCCAACATTTCATCCTCCATTTGCGCGGCAGGAACGAAGACCGTAGGGACGCGGCCCAGGGGCCCGAAATTCCCCCAGCCCGAACCTTTTTCGATCACACTCCCGACGACGCCCACAATCTGGGTCATCGGCGCGTTCCCGCCGAGATAGATTCCCTGCCCCACCGCCGGCTGTCCTTGCATATAGCGGCTCACGAAGGCGTCGTTGACCATGGCGACTCGCGCGGAGCCGTGCCCGTCGGCGAGGGTGAATTCGCGGCCGCCGCGCAAGGGGATGCGCAGCGCGCGAAAGTACTCGGGCGTAATGTAGATCAGGTTCGTGTTCTGGCGTTTCCCGTCCGCAAGATGGAAGCCGGTGTTGAGGGCACGCTCGTACGGCAAGGTGAGACCTACAGCCGCAGCTTCGATTCCCGGCGATCCATGCAGCCGCTCGATCACGCGAACGTAAAACTGGTTCATCTTCTGCGCGGTCGCGTAGCGCGCGTCCGACATGGAGAAGCGCGCCGTCAGTACGTGATTCGGATCGAACCCCGGATTCAGGTTCCATAAATAAAGGAAAGTGCGCAAAAGCAGTCCCGCGCCCACCAGCAGTGGAACGGCGAGCGCGACTTGTCCGCCCACCAGCGCACCGAGCGACAGGAATCGCCGCTTGCCGGCAACGGTTCGCGTTGCCTGGTACGCCGAGCGGAGGTCGGTTCGCGACGCCTGCCATGCAGGAATCATTCCGAACGCGACGCCCGCGATCAACGTGAGTGCGAAGGTCGCCAGCAGCACGCGCCAGTCGAGATCGGCGAACTGGAGAAACGAAAACGTCCCGCTGCCCAGCTTTCGCAGCGCATCGAGCGCGGCCCATCCCACCGCCACGCCGGCAACTCCTCCGAAAACTCCCAGCACCACGCTTTCGACAAGCAGTTGCCGCATCACTCTTGTGGGGGAAGCGCCCAGCGCAAGACGGGTCGCCATCTCGCCTGACCGCGCCGAGGCGCGCGCCAGCAGCATTCCTCCCACATTCACGCATCCCAGCACGAACACAGCGATCACCGCAATCCACAGAATTTCGAGCGGCCCGCGCAGATCACTGGTGACGGCTTCCTGAAGGCTCACCACGCCGATCGTGACGTCCGAATTTCTGCCATACGATCCGCGCGCCCGCACTTCATCGGTCAAAAGCGCAAGCTGCGCGCGGGCTTCGGCGAACGTCGTGCCGGGCTTAAGCCGCGCGATCATCCCGTAATTCGACCCTCCGCCTTCACCGTTGGCCGACGGCCGCATCGGCGTCCACACGTCGGCGGGATCCTCGAAGCGAAATCCCGCGGGCACGATGCCGACCACCGTGTAAGGCGCGCCGCGCAGCAGAATCACGCTGCCGAGAATGCCTCGATCGCCATGAAAGAATCGTTTCCATGCCGCGTCGCTGAGCATCACGGCTTCGGCACCGCCGTCGCGATCTTCGTCGGCGGAAAATTCGCGCCCCGCTTCGGGCGCGACGCCCAGCACATGAAAGAACCCGGAGGAGACGCGCTGCTGGTGCACCAGCACTCCGTTGCCGTTGACCCCCATGTTCACCTCGTCGCCGAAGCTGCCTCCGAACACCGCGATTTCAAGCGACGGAACGCGATCGCGCACCAGTTCCCAGGTGACCCCGTCGACGCTGGTCTCGAACGGATCGCCGTGCGGGAAGATCGAAACCACGTAACCCAGCCGTTCCGGCTGCGCATAAGGCAGCGGCCGGACCATGGCGGCGTTGACCACCGAAAGCACCGCCGTATTAGCGCCGATGCATAGCGCCAGAATCACGATAACGCTGAGCGCAACGGTCCAGTTCTTGGCAAGCAGACGGAGAGCGTAGCGCAGGTCGTTCATAACCGAACAGACGCAAGAGTCGGCCTATTGTTCCCTAAAATCCGAGTCTTTAGGACGGTCACCCCGGGTTATGCTGATAGAACGACCAAACCTAAATTCCTTGCGGACGCCGATCTCAGCGAATACGTCATCGACGGCGTCCGGCGAAGGAATCCAGATTGCGATTTTCTTACCGCCGGCGAAGGCGGTGTACGCGGGCTCGACGACACGTCGATCCTTCGACTTGCCGCGGCCGTCGATCGGATCCTGGTGTCCTCCGACTGCAATACGATGACAGCGCACTTTTACCGCTTTATCGCAGAAACCGAAAGCCCGGGGCTGATTATCGTTCCTCAGGAATTGCAACTGGCTATCGCGATCGATCAGCTTGTGCTGATCGCAGAGGCAGGAGACGCCGACGAATACCGTAACTTGGTTACGTGGATTCGGTTTATCCCCGTCGATTGAGCATCTCTTTGTAAGCCGCTTCCATCTTGGCGTAAAACTCGGGGCGTTGCCGGCGAGACTCTTCGGCCATTTGCTTGTGCAGAGCCCTTTGCCGCTTGAGATACTCATCCACCTCCGCCCGATGCGCCTGTTAATACCGGATCCCCGAACGAATCTGGTCCAGGCTCAGAGAAGTGAACGACTCCGCGATCCCGATCTCCGATTCGCCCCGCAGATACGCGTACACCACCGAATCGAGCGACACGCGCGATCCTGGTATGTACAGGCCCCCGTTGCGCTCCTC
>DATJVN010000160.1:0-8757 GCA_035501755.1 Bryobacteraceae bacterium
CCGGCCCACCGATACCTCTGTCTACGCTTCGCCCACCGCCTCACGACGGCATAGCGCAAGACTCGAGGCCAAGATGGTTCGCTACTCCTTTCTTGTAGGACTCCTTCATTCCCAACTACATGCCGGTTTATCCCGGCGCACAGACAGCACACTAGCCGGAAAATCAAGGCCGGGCGACGATAGAAATGAGCTCCAGGACAACAATGTCCGTTGCGGAATATCTGCACACCAGCTTCCCGGATCGTGACAAGGAGTATCGGGAGGGCGACCTCGTGGAGCGATCGTTGCCGACATATTTACACGGACGGACCCAAGGCGGGAAGGCCGTGTTCCCGACCGTGGAGACGCGGGTGAAGTTACGCACCGGCATCTGGTCGAGGTGGACCGCTTTACGGTCCCCGAGCTCTCGCTGGAAATCCTTCCGGGCGACATTTTCCAGTAGTTCGTTTCGACGGTTAAAATAGGAAGCCATGCGATACGCTGCGCTGGCATTCCTCCTCTTCACCGCGTCCGCCGCCGTTCCCACTCCGGAAAGCCACTTCGGGCACAAGATCGGCGTCGATAACGAGCTGCTCGATTGGGATAAGGTCGTCAGCTATTTCCAGGCGCTTGAAAAATCGAGCGACCGGATCAAATTCCTGGAGCTCGGCAAGACGGTGGAGGGGCGGCCGCAGATCGCCGCCATCATTTCTTCGCCCGCCAACCTTCGCAACCTGGAGCATTATCGCGACATCCAGATGCGCCTGGCCGATCCGCGCAAAACTTCGCCGGCCGAGGCGGCGAAGCTGTTCGGCGAAGGCAAGACCGTTGTGATGATCACCTGCTCAATCCACGCCACGGAGGTCGCATCCACGCACACGGCGGTCGAATTCGCGTACCGGCTGCTGACCGAGGATAACAATCCCAAGTTCCGCGCGATTCTCGACAACGTGATTCTGATTCTGGAGCCGTCGCAGAATCCGGACGGCGTGGACATCGTGACGCGCTGGTATCGCAAGACGCGCGGCACTCCCTACGACGGCACCTCGCCGCCGGAGCTGTATCAGCACTACGTCGGCCACGACGACAATCGCGACTGGTACATTTTCACGCAGCCGGAGACGCGCAACACGGCCAACCTTGAAAATCGCTGGCATCCGGAGATCGTCTATGACGTGCACCAGATGGGTTCCAACCAGGCGCGGCTCTTCGTTCCGCCGTGGCTCGATCCGATCGATCCCAATATCGACCCGATTCTGGCGAGCCTGTGCAACATGATCGGCACGGGCGTGGCGACGGATTTGACGGCCGCGGGAAAAACCGGGGTCGCGATCAACGCGGTTTACGATGCCTGGACGCCGGCGAGGCAGTATCAGGCGTATCACGGAGGCTCGCGAATCTTAACCGAATCAGCGAGCGCCAGACTGGCGACGCCCATCAACATCACGCCGGACCAGATCACGGATCGCGCGCTGGGCTACAATCCGCGCGAGCGGAGCTGGAATTACCTGACGCCGTGGATGGGCGGGACGTGGAGATTGCGCGACATCATCGATTACCAGTCGGTCGCATGGGAGTCGCTGCTGTACCAGGCGGCAATCCGGCGTACGGACATGCTGCGCTACTTTTACGAGATCAATCAGCACAACGTGGAGCGCGCGACGCCTTACGCTTTCGTGATTCCGGCGGCGCAGAACGATCCAGGCGCGGCGCGGAAGATGCTGGAGACGCTCCAGTTCGGAGAAACCGAAATCGAGCGCGCCTCAGCGGGCTTCACGGCGGATGGCAAGCAATACGCCGCGGGATCGTACGTCGTCAGCATGCATCAGCCGTATTCGGGGTGGGCCAAGACGCTGCTCGAGCGCCAGGATTATCCGGACCTGCGCGAATTTCCCGGCGGTCCTCCCAAGCGTCCCTACGACGTGACCGCGCAGACGCTGCCGATGCTGATGGGCGTGGACGTCGCGACGGTGAAAGATTCGTTCCGCGCGACGCTGAAACCTGCGACGGAATTTTCTTTCGCGCTCGATCACGCGGAGCCTGCGGGGACAATGGCGGCGAGCGACGTGGATTCGTGGAAGGACGTCGCCAAAATGTGGAAGTCTCGAGAGGCGGTGTATCGCGACCCGTCGACCGGAGATTTTTTCAAAGTGCCAGGAAACGGGCGCAAGGAAGTGAGCGCGCCGCGCATCGGACTCTATCAGAGCTACATGACCAGCATGGACGAGGGCTGGACGCGCTGGCTGTTCGACGATTTCGGATTCGCATACACCAGCCTGCACGACGCCGATATTCGCGCGGGCAACCTGCGGGCGCGTTTCGACGCGATCGTGATTCCGGATCAGCAGGCGCAGCAGATCGCCGATGGTCATCGCGCCGGCACCATGCCGGCGGAATATTGCGGAGGGTTGGGCGATGCGGGCGCGGCCGCGCTGAAGGAGTTTGCCGAGCAGGGAGGCACGCTGATCCTCTTCAATCACGCCTCCGATTACGCGACCCGCGCTCTGGGCGTGAAGGCGGGAAACGTGTTGCGCGGGGTCGCCAACAAGGACTTTTACTCGCCGGGGTCGCTGCTCAACGTGAGCCTGGACACCCACAGTCCGCTCGCTTATGGAATGCCGGCGCAGATTACGCTATGGAGCGAGCAGAGTCCCGCATGGAACGCGGAACCAGGCGAAGTGGTCGCGCGCTATCCCTCTTCGGGCGTGCTCGCGTCAGGCTGGCTGTTGGGAGAAAAATACCTGACCGGAAAGGCGGCGTTGCTGGACCTCGCCTCCGGGCGCGGCCACATCATCTTGTTCGGAATGCGGCCGCAATATCGGGGACAGAGCTATCAGAATTTTAAGCTGCTGTTCAACGCCCTGGTCGCCTACCGATAGATCATTCTCGTAACCCCCGGGCGTCCATGAGTGGACCGCAGCCGGCCGCACGATCGCGCGGCCCTTCGGTGCAGGGCGAACCATCGGCGCAGCGCGTTAAAATGAAAAGACTACACCGCTCAAGAGAGAACAACGAGTGAAACGCACCAATGTAGACGACCCGCAGTACTTTCACAAGGTCGTCGATTGCCAATGGGCGTGTCCTGCCCACACCAACGTACCCGAATATATTCGCCTGATCGCGCAGGGACGCTTCACGGACGCTTACATGTTGAACCGGGAATCCAACGTTTTCCCGGGTATTTTGGGCCGCACCTGCGACCGGCCGTGCGAACCGGCGTGCCGCCGCGGGCGGCTGGACGGAAAGCCCGTCGCCATCTGCCGGTTGAAACGCGTGGCGGCGGATCATTGCGGCGAGATCGGCGACCGGCTGCCGAAGATTCCCGAGAAAAAAAATGGGAAACGGATCGCGTGCGTGGGCGCGGGCCCGGCGTCGCTGACGGTGGCCAACGACCTGATGCCCATCGGCTACCAGGTAACGATTTTCGAAACACACGACAAGCCGGGCGGGCTGATGCGCACCAACATCCCCTCGTTCCGGCTGCCGGCGAGCGTGCTCGATCAAGAGTGCCAGACCATTCTCGATTTCGGCGTGGATATTCGCTACAACTCGCCGGTGTCGAGCATGCGCGCGCTGCTCCACGAAGGTTATGACGCCATCTTTATCGGAAGTGGCGCGCCGCGCGGCAAGGAATTGGAGCTGCCCGGCCGGCATGAGACCGATCGGATCCATATTGGAATCGATTGGCTGGAGTCGATTGCGTTCGGTCATATCTCAAGCGTTGGTGAGCGTGTCCTGATCATCGGCGTCGGCAATACGGCGATGGATTGCTGCCGGAGCTCGCGGAGATTGGGCGCGAAGGAAATTAAAGTGATGGCGCGGCGTCCGCGCGGATATTTCAAAGCGTCGCCGTGGGAGCTCGAAGACGCCGAGGAAGAGGGCGTCGAGATTGTGATCAATCACGCGCCCAAGCGCTTCGTGATCGAGAACGGAAAGCTGACCGGGATGGAATTCGAGCGTCTGCAGTGGGACGCGAAAGCGAAGAATTCGACGGTGATCGACACGATATTTCTGCCGGCCGACGACGTGATTCTCGCGATCGGGCAGGAGAACGCGTTTCCCTGGTTCGAGCGCGACCTGGGCGCGCAGTTCGACAAGTGGGACGCGCCGGTGGTGGACGAAAAGACGTTCATGTCGACGTTACCGGGCGTCTTTTTCGGAGGCGACGCGGCGTTCGGGCCGAAGAACATCATCTGGGCCGTGGAGCACGGGCACCAGGCGGCGATCTCGATCGACAATTACTGCCAGGGCGCGCCGGTGACCGAGCGGCCGGCGTACGGGCAGAATCTCATCAGCCAGAAGATGGGGATCTCGGAGTGGAGCTACCACAACGACTACAATCCGGCGCAGCGCCAGAAGATGACGCACGTCGATCTGCGCCAGCGGTTCGAGAAGCTGACCATCGAAGTAGAGCTGGGGTTCGACGCCGAGCAGACTGCGAGGGAGGTTCAGCGCTGCCTCAACTGCGACGTCGAGACGGTTTTTAACGCGGACAAGTGCATCGAGTGCGACGCGTGCATCGACATCTGTCCGCTGCTGTGCCTGACCATCGCTCCGGACGGCGATGAAGAGGATCTGCGCAAGCGGCTTTCGGCTCCCGCGATTAATCTGACCCAGGACCTGTACGTGTCCGCGCCGCTTCCCCAAACCAAACGACTCATGATCAAAGACGAGGACCTTTGTGTCCACTGCGGCCTATGTGCCGAACGTTGTCCTACCGCGGCGTGGGACATGCAGAAATTCGAGCTGGAGACGCCGTACGCCGGGAGGGCCGCATGCTGCGTACCGGCGTAGAAGCATCCGTGCGAGTCAACGATTTCGCGATCAAGCTGGCCAACGTGAACGGTACCGGCTCGGCCAGCGCGAATGGGTTGCTGATGCAAGCGATTTTCCGCATGGGCATTCCGGTTTCTGGCAAGAATCTGTTTCCGTCGAACATTCAGGGATTGCCGACGTGGTACGAGATCCGCGTGAGCAAGGACGGACACACGGCGCGGGCGCTCGACTACGATTTGATGGTCGCGATGAACTCGCAGACCTACGATCGCGACATCAAAGAGGTCCGCGAGGGCGGCTATATACTGTACGATTCCACCTGGCCGCTCGATCCGCACCTGCACCGCGGCGACGTGACGTTTTTGGGCGTTCCGCTGGCGGCCATGTGCAACGAAAACTTCCGCGAATCGCGCGAGCGGATTCTGATGAAGAATATCGCGTATGCGGGAGCGCTGATCGCGGTGCTCGACGTGGACATGGAGGTGGTGGAGCAGCTCCTGGAGGAAAAATTCGCGGCGAAAAAGGCGCTGCGGGCGTCGAACCAGAAGGCGCTGCGCCTAGGCTACGAGTACGCCAAGGCGAATTTCGATCCGCTGCCGTTTCGCCTGGAGAAGATGGAGGCGAACGACGACAAAATTCTGATCGACGGCAACACGGCGACGGCGCTGGGATGCGTGTACGCGGGCGCAACCGTGGCGGCGTGGTATCCGATCACGCCGTCGACCTCGGTGATGGACGCATTCACGGATTTCTGCAAGCAATATCGCAAGGATCCGGAAACGGGCCGGATGAATGCGCTGATCTTGCAGGCGGAAGACGAGCTGGCCGCGATCGGAATGGTGATCGGGGCGACCTGGAACGGCGCACGCGCGTTCACCTCGACCTCGGGTCCGGGGATTTCGCTGATGAACGAACTGCTGGGCCTGGCGTATTACGCCGAGATCCCCGCAGTGGTGATGGACATCCAGCGCGTGGGACCGTCGACGGGGATGCCGACGCGGACGCAGCAGGGCGATTTCTTCGAGTGTGCCTACGCGTCGCACGGAGACACGAAGCATATCTGTCTTTATCCCGCAAATCCGGCGGAATGTTTTGAATTTGCGGTGAAGAGCTTCGACTTAGCCGAGCGCTTTCAGACGCCGGTGTTCATGCTGAGCGACCTGGATATCGGCATGAACGACTGGGTGGTGCCCAAGCTCGTCTGGGACGACTCATACCAGCCGGATCGCGGGCGGGTGCTCGATGCCGGGGACCTCGAACGCATTTCGAAGTTCCTGCGCTACACGAATGAAGACGAAAATTTTATCGCCGCGCGAACCTTGCCGGGAGTCAGCGAAAAGGGTTCATTTTTTACGCGCGGCTCGGGGCACAACAAATTCGGCGGATACACAGAAACGCCGGCCGAATATCAGGAAGTGGTGGACCGGCTGCTCAAGAAGCACAAAGCTGCGGCGAAGTTCGTGCCGGCGCCCATCATCGAGCGGCGTAAGAACGCGCAGTTCGGCGTGGTCACCACCGGCGGATGCGATGGCGCGGTGCGCGAGGCGCTGGAACTGTTGAGCCGGCACGGAATCGCGGCGGATTTCATGCGCATTCGCGGATTTCCGTTCGCCGAATCGGTGGAGGAATTTCTGAACGCCCACGAGTTTTCGTTTATTGTGGAGCAGAATCGCGATGCGCAGTTGCGGTCGCTGCTGACGCTCGAATCGAGCGTGGCCAAAGAAAAACTGCGCAGCGTGCTGGTGTACGGCGGATTTCCGCTGAGCGCTAAGCGCGTGATCGATTCGATTATGCACCAGTTGGAATCGAGCGCGGACCGCGCCGGATCGGTGGTGCACGGGTAAGAAGATGCCTTCGATTACAAAACCAGTTGCCATTCATCCCAGCCTGCATCGCAACGAGCTGGGACTGACTATTCGAGATTACGAAGGGTCGATGTCCACGCTGTGCGCGGGTTGCGGACATGATTCGATCACGGCAGCGATCATCCGCGCGTGCTGGGAGCTGTCGATTCAGCCCCACATGCTCGCCAAGATGAGTGGGATCGGTTGCTCGTCGAAGACGCCGACGTATTTTGTGAGCGGGGCGCACGGATTCAACTCGGCGCATGGGCGCATGGCGGCCATCGCTACGGGCGCCAACGCAGCCAACCGCGAGCTTACCTACATCGGAATTTCGGGCGACGGCGATTCGCTGTCGATCGGCATCGGCCACATGTGCCACGCGATCCGGCGCAATGTGAAGATGCTGTACGTGATCGAGAACAACGGCGTGTACGGGCTCACCAAGGGGCAGTTTTCCGCGTCGGCCGATGTGGGATCAAAAAGCAAGAGAGGCGAGCCGAACCGGCTGGGACCCATTGACCCGATTATGCTGGCATTGAGCCTGGGCGCGACATTCGTCGCTCGCAGTTTTTCGGGAGACAAGGACCAGCTTGTTCCGATTCTGAAAGCCGGGCTGGCGCATCGCGGGTTCGCTCTGGTGGACGTGATTTCGCCGTGCGTGACCTTCAACGATCACACCGGATCGACCAAAAGTTATCTCTACACGCGCAACAACATGCTGAAGGCGACCGACACGGATTTCGTTCCGCCGGCGTCCGAGATTCTGGCGACCATCGGGCAGAACGGCGCGGTGAATGTCGCGATGCACGACGGAAGCGTGGTGCGCTTCAAGGGAGTTCCCCCTGATTTCGATCCGACGGACCGGGGCAAGGTCTACGATTACCTGCAGGAGCATCAGGGCAATGGCGAGGTGGTGACCGGTCTGCTGTACGTGGATGAATCCGTCGCGGACCTGCATGAGTTGAACCAGACTCCGGATATCGCGCTGGCGAAGGTTCCGTATGAAAAGCTGTGCCCGGGATCGAAGATTCTGGACGAGCTTCAGCGGGAGTACCGCTAGCGACGGCGCTCTGTAGAATCGAAGAATGTCCCCGCAGACCTCCGACGAGCAGCGGCTGATCCTGCGCACCGTGCGCGAATTCGTCGATAAAGAAGTGATTCCGGTGGCGAGCGCGATGGAGCATCGCGGCGAATATCCGCACGCGCTGGCCGATCAGATGGCGCGCATGGGCCTGTTCGGGCTCAATATTCCCGAAAGCTACGGCGGCACGGAGATCGATTACGTCACCTTCGCGCGTATCTTTACCGAGCTTTCGCGCGGCTGGCTGGGACTCGCGGGAGTGATCGGAACTCACCTGGTGCTCGCCGACGTGATCGTGCGCTTCGGCACCGAAGATCAGAAGTCGCGATTTCTCCCGGGGCTTGCGAGCGGCGAGCGGCGCGGCGGCATCTGCCTCTCCGAACCTAACGCGGGCACCGATCTTCAAAACATTTCGACCGTCGCCACGCGCGAAGGCGATAGCTACCGTGTCAACGGATCGAAGATGTGGATCACCAACGCGCGCTACGGGAACACGTTTCTGCTGCTGGCGAAAACCGACCCCGGCGCGAAACCGGCGCATCGCGGCATGAGCGCTTTCATCATCGAAAAGGGGGCGGCTGGACTGGTGGTGAGCCGCGATATCGACAAGCTGGGGTATAAAACCGTCGAGACCTGTGAGCTGCACTTCGAAAATTTTCCCGTGCCGGCGGAAAACCTGATCGGCGGGGAGGAGGGCCACGGGTTCGTGCATGCGATGAACGGACTCGAAGCCGAGCGCATCAACGTCGCCGCGCGCGGGCTGGGCGTGGCGCAGGCAGCGTTTGAAGAAGCCATCCGCTACGCGCAGCAGCGGGTGACCTTTGGAAAGCCGATCGCGCAGCATCAATTGATCCAGGCCAAGCTGGCGGACATGGCCACCAAAATTGAAGCATCGCGGCTGCTGATCGAATCGGCCGCGGAAAAGAAAAATCGGGGCGAGCGCTGCGATATGGAAGCCGGCATGGCAAAGCTGTTCGCAACCGAAACAGCGGCGGAGGTTTCCCTGGAGGCGATGCGGATCCTCGGAGGCAACGGATACTCGAAAGATTTCCCGGTCGATCGCTTTTATCGCGATGC
>DATJVN010000161.1:0-5213 GCA_035501755.1 Bryobacteraceae bacterium
CCGCCGCCGACCCCCGCTACCTCCGCCGTGAGGACGTTCCCGAAGCCGTCCTCGACAAGGAAAAGGAAATTGCCCGCGCGCGCGCCGTCCTCGAGGGCAAGCCCGAAAAGGTCCTCGACCGCATCGTCGAAGGCCGCCTCACCAAGTTCTACGAAGAGGTCTGCCTGCTCGAACAACCCTTCGTCAAGGAAGCCACGCTCACCGTCGGCCAGTTGATTAAGACTAGGATCTCCAAGCTCGGTGAGAATATCACCGTGTCGCGGTTCATCCGCTACAAAGTGGGCGATGTGGCCGCGGTCGAATCCGGCGCCGAAGGGCCGCCCGACGCCAGTGCCGCGGTATAGTCGCATCCTGCTCAAGCTCTCCGGCGAGGCGCTGGCCGGCGGCGCCGCTTTTGGCATCGACGCGGCGCGCGTCCAGGAAGTTGCCGGGGAGGTTGCCGCAGTGGCGGCCGCGGGTGTTCAAATCGGCCTGGTGGTGGGCGGCGGAAATATTTTCCGCGGGGTGGCCGCCGCGGCGCGGAAGATGGATCGCGTCACGGCCGACCACATGGGCATGCTCGCCACCGTCATCAACGCGCTGGCCTTGCAGGACGCGCTGGAGAAGCAGAACGTGCCCACTCGCGTGATGACCGCCATCGAGATGCACCAGGTCGCCGAGCCTTACATCCGCCGCCGCGCTATCCGGCACCTGGAAAAAGGGCGCACGGTGGTATTCGCCGCAGGCACCTCGAATCCGTATTTTTCCACCGACACCGCGGCGACTCTGCGCGCGCTGGAGATCAAGGCCGAAATCGTCGCCAAGGCGACTCGTGTCGACGGCGTGTATGACAAGGATCCGCTGGCCCATCCCAACGCGCTGCTGTATCACGAAATTTCATATTCCGACGTCCTCGCGAAAAATTTGCGGGTGATGGACGCTTCTGCGGTGGCCATGTGCCGCGATAACCATCTGCCCATCTCCGTTTTCAATTTGAATGTCCGCGGAAATATAATGCGTATGACGACGGGTGAGCCGATCGGCACCCTGATCCATTAGAAACTATGAAACCCGAACCAGCAGCAAATACTTTTGGAAGCGTTCGCGACGTTGCCAATCACGCGAAAACGCGCATGGAGAAAGTGCTGACCGATTTGCAGCACGATATGGCGGTCATCCGCACTGGCCGCGCCTCGGTGAGCATCTTCGACACCCTCCGGGTGGATTATTACGGCACGCCGACCCCGCTCAATCAGCTCGCCAATCTGCACGTGCCCGATCCCACGCTGATCACCATTCAGCCCTGGGACGTGTCGCAGATCGTTGCGATCGAGAAAGCCATCCGCACCTCGGACCTGGGGCTCAACCCGGGCAACGACGGAAAAATCATCCGCGTGCCGATCCCCGCGCTGACCGAGGAGCGCCGCAAGGAGATCGTCAAGCGCCTGCACACCATCGCCGAGGATCATCGCGTGGCGCTGCGCAATATCCGCCGCGACGCCAACGAGCACCTGAAAAAACTGCTGAAGGACAAAACCATCAGCGAAGACGACGAGCGCCGCGCGCTGGATGAAGTGCAGAAGATGACCGACGGGCACATTCAGAAAATCGACACGGCGGCGAAGGCGAAAGAGAAAGAGATCCTGGAGATCAAGTGAGGAAGCCCTTCGCGCTGCCGCATCCCGCGCTGATATTCGGATCTCTGGCGATTCTGTCCGGTCTGTTGATCGCTCAGCCGCCGGCGTGGATGGAATTTCCCGTGTCGATCGCGCTTATGGCGGCGTGCGAGGGCTCGCGCCGGAAGCGCGCCAATCGGGACCGCAGCGCACCGCGAGCGGAAATTTACCAGATTACGTGAACGTTTGCCGCAGACGCGTCCGCATGTGCGAACCTTTCCATTAGCGGATGGCACTGCTGACCATTTCCGGCGAGCCTGCCTCGCGCTGGGAGGAAGCCGCGCACGGCGCCGCGCGGCTGCTCAAATTCGAGCTCATCACCGAAGCGCGCCTGGAGCAGTTGCTCACCGAGGAATTCGGCGAAACGCCGGTTCCCGACCGCGCCTGGAGACCGGCCGTGATCTCGATCCTCGCGCGCCTGGCCGCCACGCACCACCTGGTGGCCGCGATTGGGGGCGCCGAGGCGCTGTTCACCTCACTCCCCATTGCGTTTCGCGCGGGCATCGTCGCGCCGGAAGCGCGGCGCATCGGAAACGTGATGCTGGATCGGCGGCTGGAGCGTCCCGCCGCGAGGAAGTATCTGGCGGATCTCGATTTCGCCTGGAAAGTGCGTCGCCGCGCGCGATTCGGCCGGTCGAAAGCTCCGCCGGAAGCCTTCGATCTGGTGCTTAACGCCGAGCATCTCGATCCCGCGCAGATCGCCGAAATCCTCCAAGGTGCCATCGCGGCCCGGGTTCCGCCGAGTGGCGAAACCCTGCTTTCACCTGCCGCCGAAGCGCAGATCCAGTTTCAGACGCGCATGCAGCTTGCGCGGCACGGCATCGCTCCCGCCGCACGCGCCAGCATCCGCAAAGCGCAATTCGGCCATCCGAGTGAGGAATTGTTCGCCAACCTGCTCGACTTCTACCGCATCCGCTGGGAGTACGAGCCGCGCAGTTTTCCGTTGCAATGGGACAAGGACGGCAACGTGATGGAGGCGTTCACTCCCGATTTTTACCTCCCCGAATTCGATCTCTACGTGGAGCTCACCACCATGAAGCAGGCGCTGGTGACGCGTAAAAACCGGAAAATCAAGCTGCTGCGCGCGATTTATCCGCATATCAACATCCAGGTGTTTTACCAAAAAGATTTCCAGGATCTCGTATTTAAGTACGGATTGAAGGCGTCATGAGGATCGCTCCGCATGGCGGGTCGATATGACTCCCCCTCCCGGCATGGAACGAGTCCTCTTCACTGAAGAACAGGTCTCCGCGCGCATTCGCGAGGTCGGACGCGAGATCAGCGAAAAATACCGCGGACGCGATTTGAAGCTGATCGGCGTCCTCAAGGGCGCGGTTTTTTTTCTGACCGAGCTTGCGCGCGCGATCGAGATCCCCGTGAAGATCGATTTTCTGGCAATCTCCAGTTTCAGCGGGTCTGTGCCGGGGATGGTGCGTATCGCCAAGGACCTGGACGACCCTATCGAGAATCAGGACGTGCTGCTGGTGGAGGACATTGTCGATACGGGATTCACCACGCGCTTTCTGCTGCAAACGCTCGGCGGGCGCGCGCCCCATTCCATCGGCATCTGCACCCTACTCGACCGCACCGTGCGAAGAATCGTCCAGGTGCCCGTGGATTTCCGCTGCTTCGAGATCCCCGACCGGTTCGTGGTCGGCTGCGGGCTCGATTATAAACAGCTGTACCGGAATCTCGGCTACATCGCGGTGATGAATCCGGAAAAGACCTCTTAGTGGCGCCTGGCCGACGGCTCGCTAACGCTGCCGAATCCACTTGCGCCCGGAAGAAGCGGTTTCAAAGCGTAGTTTTCACGTCTTTCTGCAATACTGGGAACAGGTAGCCGCGTGTGAAGCTGTACCTCGCCCTGGCGCTGCTGTTTCCCGCCTTCACACGCGCCGATTCCGTCTACCTGGACGAATGCTTTCCCGAAACCGTCCGCCCCACGCTGCAAAACCTCGCCGACACGATCTGGGACATCGTCGAGGAGATGTATCACGGCAACCCTCCGCTCGATCTGCCCATTTACGTGCATCACTCCGATGCCGACGCGCCCCTTACCACCGTCGATAATCCCGGCAATCCCACGCAGATTCGGATCCGCGCTTTAAGATTCTGCCCATCACTCCCGATTGTGTGGACCGCGTTTCAGACGTGCTGCGCCGGATCGGGGTCGAGTCGTCGTCGTCAAGCGGAAACGATTGACGTACAACCCGCAGCTCAGGCGGAGCGCTGCGCCGCGCGCTCGCCGAGGAAATTGACGAGCTCCGGCGTCACCTGCTCGGCATGCGTCCAGGTGATGCAATGCGGTCCGTCCTTGATGGTCACCAGCCGCGCGTTCTTGACCAGCTTCGCGGTGCGAAGCCCAGCCGCACTGATCGGCACGATGCGATCCGAGTCGCCGTGGATCACCAGCGCGGGGACGTCCACCTTGCTCAGATCCTGCCGGAAATCTTCATGCCAGGTGGGCACGCAGGCAAGCGTGGCGACCGGAGATGCGCCTGCCGCGACGTTCCAGCTTGCCTGTACCGCATTTTCGCTGACGCGCGTGCCCAGCAGCCGGTCCGCATTGTAGAAATCCTTGAAGAACTGAGCAAAGAACGCGTAGCGGTCGGCCGTGATGGCCTTCTGGATTCCTTCGAAAACGCTCGCGTCCACGCCCTCCGGATTGTCCTGCGTCTTCAGCAGAAACGGCGGAACGGAGGAAATGAACACCACTTTGCTCACGCCCTTCGATCCGTATTTCCCGATGTAGCGCGCCACCTCGCCGCCGCCCATGGAAAACCCCGCCAGCGCGAAGTCCTTCAGGTCGAGATGACGCAGCAATTTGTGCAGATCCTCGGCGAAGGTGTCGTAGTTGTAACCTGCGGCGGGTTGGCTGGATCTTCCGAACCCCCTGCGGTCGTATGTGATTACGCGATGGCCCGCGGCCAGAAGCGCCGCCGTCTGTTTCTCCCAGGATGTCCCGCTCAGCGGATATCCGTGAATGAGCACGACCGGCTTCCCCGAGCCGTGGTCTTCATAATACAGGTCGATATTGCCGGAGTTTTCCTTCCCGACGGTGATGCTTGGCATAAAATACTCCTTTCGCTCGCTCGTCGAGCGCGCCATGCAGACAGGCGGTTAGATGATTTCAGGCACTCCCGGGAAACACAAAATTTTTCCACACGCGTTACATGCCGACTGCGTTTGGAGCGATCTTCGAGTAGCCGTGCTCCTCGGCCCAGATATTCAGCGCGACGGTCGCGATCTCGTCGACGGCGGGCACCGCGCGGCCGTTTTTAGTGAGGTCGATCGACTTGATATAGCTCTGGCAGGAATCGCACGCTTCCACGCGCACGTGCTCAAACTCCTCGGCGATGTACACCGGAAGCTTTTCCTTGTTTTCTTCGCCGCACGCCGGACAGAGGAGCCGCCGGAACTGCCACTCGGTGGAACATAGCGAACATTGAAGCGAGCGCTTGCCTCCATCGCCTTCGCCACGCAGAATCGCGAGCGCGGGCAACGCGCCGCAAAACGGACAATGCGATCCGGCCCACTGCGCATCGACGCTTCCGCGCG
>DATJVN010000162.1:0-7156 GCA_035501755.1 Bryobacteraceae bacterium
GCGCCGATGTGATGCGTCGAGCCGGGGAGAAAATCGGCCTCGCCCAGGCACAGCGCCGGAAATCCGGGAGGAGCACCCGGCGGAATGAGAGCATTACCGGACACGCAGCCGCCCGCATAGGTGCTCGACGGAGTGGTCGGAGTGCTAAGTGGCTGACCATCCACCAGCACCTGCAACCCCGGGGGATTGGTCATGAAAATCACGCGCTTGGCCTGCGACCACAGCGGCGTGATGGTTATGGGGTAGGCAATGTTGATGCTGTTGATCGGCGTCTGGATGAGCCCGGGGGCCAGATATCCATAGAAGACCGATCCGGGAAATGGAAATTCGTTCAGGAGGTGCGAACCGGCAGGGAGATACAACTGCGCCGAGCTGTCGTAACACGTTCCGTCCAGGTACATCACGCCGGTAGCGTTGTTCGACGGTTCGCCGGGAGCGCCCGAGCAGGCGCCCGGCGTCGCGCCGTTGCCGAAACTGATGTTGATCTGGAACTGCTCGGTGACGCTGGCGATGAACGAGGTCAGGCTCGGATCGGCGGTGAGAGTCACGATCGAATTGCTGCCGCCAATGAAATTGCCGTTGCTCGCGACCCAGCCGCCGAAGGTCCAGCGGATCTGGTCATTTGCCGCGCTCTGATAATTGAGTTGGTCGCCGCTGTTATCGAGGGAAAAGGGGAATTGGACCGTATGTTTGCTGCCCACCGGCCAGACAAAAACCTGGGTGGTCGTGTAAATTGTGCCATCGACAAGGAAAATGGGGCCGTTCGGAGTGGTAGGGTTGGTGCCGATGAGAATGGAGGTGCTTTGCGCCAGCACTGCCGTGGGGATCAATAAGTAGCTGATTAGAAAAGAAAAAATTCGTTTCATCGCGACCGGCTGCCCTCCTCGAAATAGGACTAAACGAGATAAAGTCCCAGGATGTAATCGGCTGTCTCAAGCCTCGGCTTTAGCCGCGATTGATCCCTATGCCGTCAGGCTGCTGTAAGATAAATTCTGACGCTCGACGGTCGAAATAAGGCGCCACGCTGGAACCCTCACTTATTTACGTCTGTTGCGCGTGCGATTCAATCTGACTTGCGAAAAGCACGGCGTCGTCTGGCATCGGGAGATGGTTCGCGACGGTGACGGAAAGCTGTGCCTGCACTTTCCGCTCGACCCGGACGGTCCTCTTTATGCGAAAGGCGACGGGCCGGTTTAGGCCGAGCTCTTGATTTCGGTCCACAGCCGGTCGCGCAATTTTTGCGACGCGGCGGTCTGCGGCGCGAACCATTCGCCGCGCACGAGCGTTTCCAGGGGCGGGTAGAGAACCGGATTCTCGCGAACCGATGCAGGAAGCAGGCGCAGCGCGGCCGCGTTCGCGGTCGCCGTCTGGGTGGTCTCGACAATCGCGGCGGCGACTTCAGGGCGCAGCAGATAATCGATAAAGCGATGCGCGAGCTCCGCGCGGCGGCTTTCGCGAAGAATGGCAACGGTGTCGGCGTAGCGCGCGAAGCCCTCGCGCGGAAACGCGTAGGCGAGCTTGCCTGGAGCGGCGGCGATCGCCTGGCCGGCGGTGACGGCCCACGCCTGCGCGACCGCGACGTCTCCGGCGATCAGTTGATCGCGTACCTCGGCGTTCAGATATGCGCGCAGCAGAGGTTTTTGCTGGATCGCCTGCTCGCTTGCGGCGCGCAGTTGCGCCGGATCGCCGGAGTTGACCGAATCGCCGATTTTCTTGAGACACGCTCCGAAAATTTCGGCCGGATCGTCGAGCATGGTGATCTGGCCGGCCAGCCGCCTGTCCCACAGATCGGACCACGCGGCCAAGTTGAGGTGTTTTGCGAAAACGATGCCGGTGGTGCCGTGCATGTAGGGGATGGACCATTCGAGCTTCGGGTCCCAGGGCGGATGGCGAAAATCGGCGTCCAGCGCCCCGAGGTTGGTCAGCAGTTCGTGACGCAGCGGCTGCAACAGGCCCATTTGGACCATCGGCTGGACGAAATCCGCGGCGGGAAACACGACGTCCCACTGCGAATTTCCGCTCATCACTTTGGCCAGCATTTCCTGCACGCTCTCATAGGTCCCGTAGCGCACACGGACTCCGGATTCGCGCTCGAAATTGGAGATCGTGTCGGGCGCGACGTAGTCGGACCAGTTATAAACGTTGAGCCGCGAGCCGCCGGTGCGGCAGGCGGACGCACTCAAGGCGCCGGCGAGGAACATGCGCCGGTTCATGGCGACCGCAGCCTTTGCGAAAAGATCACCAGCAGGCCCAGTCCCCCGACGATCACGGTTGAGACCGCGTTGAGCATGGGGCTGACGCCGCGGCGCGCCATGGCGTAGATCACCATGGGCAGCGTTTGCGAATCGATTCCGGCAACCAGGCTGGTGATGACGTAATCGTCGATGGACACGGTGAAGGCGAGCAGCGCGGCGGCGGCGATCGCGGGAGCCAGATACGGCAGCGTGACGCGGCGGAACGCGCCGAATTCGGTCGCGCCGAGATCGAGCGCGGCTTCTTCAAGCGCGGGATCGAAAGTGCGCAGCCGCGCCATCACCACCACCGCGACGTAAGCGAGTGAAAACGCAACATGCGCCAGGATCACCGTGTGCATTCCGAGCGGCAACCGCAGGAATCGAAAGACGAACTGAAACAGCGCCAGCAGCGATACGCCGGTGACGATTTCCGGCGTCGCCAGCGACAGGTACATTGATCCGGCGATCCACGCCGATCCGCGTTTCCACAGCGCGTAGGCGGCCAGTGTGCCGATGACGGTTGCGATGGCGGTCGCCGAGAGGCCGATGATCAGGCTGTTCATGGAAGAGTCGAGCAGGTCCCGGTCGGCGAACGCAGCGCGATACCAGACGAGCGAAAATCCCTGCCAGACGGTGAATTTCGAAGCATTGAAGCTGAAAACGGCGAGAATCAGCAAGGGAGCGTGGAGGAATAAATATGCGCCGATCGCGTAACCCGGAAGAATGCGTTTCACAACAGCTCCTCGCCACGGCGGCGCACGGCGAACAACAATGCCACGGCGAAAATCATCATGGCGACGGACGCGGCCGCGCCGAACGGCCAGTCGCGCGACGCGGTGAACTGGTTCTGCACCAGATTTCCGATCAGAATGGTTTTACTTCCGCCCAGCAGATCGGAAGTGAGATACGTTCCGAGGCAGGGGACGAACACCAGGATCGCGGCGGCGCGAATTCCGGGCGCGCATAGCGGAATCATGACGCGCCACAGCGTAGTCCAGGGCCGGGCGCCGAGGTCGGCCGAGGCTTCGAGCAGGCTTGGATCGAGCCGCTCGATGGTCGCATATAAAGGAAGGACCGCGAAGGGCAAAAATCCGTAGACCAGGCCGAGAATCACGGCGCCGGGGTTGTAGAGCATTGGCAGGGGGGCGCGAATCAGCCCCAGCCTTTCAAGCGCGGTGTTGATCAGGCCGGTGTCGCGCAGCAGGAACATCCAGGCGTAGGTGCGGATCAGGAAACTGGTCCAGAAGGGCAGGATCACCAGCATCAGGAAAAAATTCTAGCGCGCGCCGCTGCGCGCGATGAACAGCGCCAGCGGAAATCCGAGCGCCAGGCACAAGGCCGTGGCGACCAGGGCGATCCACAACGAGCGCAAAAAAATTTCGCCGTACAGCGGATCGAGCAGACGCGTATAATTTTCGAAGGTGAAGGGACGCTCCACGCCGCCGTAGGCGCCGCGGCTGAGCAGGCTGTAGACAACGATGATCGACGACGGCGCCACGAGCGTGACGATGAGCAGCACGGCCGCGGGCGAAATGAACAGCGTCCGCAATCGCGCTAGGGAAAGCGTAGCTCGTCGTTCGAGCTCCACCATATGTGAACCTCGTCGCCCTCCTCATACGCGCCGTCGCCGGCGGTCACTTGTGCTAACAGCGCTTCGCCCCCGGGGTCTGTCCGCGCTTCCACTTGCATCGACGATCCCAAAAAGACCGACCGCGACACCACGGCGCGGCGCGCTCCGTTGCCCGGCGATTGGCGGGAGATCCGGGTGCATTCCGGCCGCACGCCGATTCCATCGATCCAGTTCATCGCGCCCAGAAACGAGGCGACGAATCGCGTCATGGGCCGCTGATAGATTTCGCGCGGCGAGCCGGTCTGCTCCACGCGCCCGGCGTTCATCACCGCGATGCGGTCCGACATGGCCAGCGCTTCTTCCTGGTCGTGCGTGACGAACAAAAACGTGACGCCGACGCGGCGCTGCAAGTCCTTGAGCTCGGCGCGAAGCTGCTTGCGAAGCTGCGGATCGAGTGCGCTCAACGGCTCATCGAGCAGCAGAACGTCGGGCGCGAGCACCAACGCGCGGGCCAGAGCGACGCGCTGCCGTTCGCCTCCTGAAAGCGCGGCGGGCGAGCGCGATTCCTTGCCTTCCATGCGCACCTGCGCGATGGCGTGGCGCACGCGCTCCTCGATCCGGGTCGCGTTCCTGCGGCGCAGGCCGAATTCGACATTCTGGCGCACGCTGAGATGCGGAAACAGCGCGTAGCTTTGAAAAACGGTGTTGACGTTGCGGCGGTAAGGGGGCAGTTGGTCGATGCGCTCGCCGTTGAGCCATACTTCTCCGGCTGTCGGTGTTTCGAAGCCGGCGACGAGGCGGAGCGTGGTGGTCTTGCCGCAGCCCGAGGGGCCCAGAAGCGAAAAAAATTCGCCGCGCTCGAGCGTAAGCGAAACGCCGCTGACGGCCTTGTGACCCGGGAAGAGTTTGGAAACGCCGCGCAGCTCGAGAACCGGATGCATCGAACGCGTTACGCGCTCTGCGCCTCCACGAACGCTTTGCGCAGAATTCCGACCTGGCCCGAATGATACGTGTTGTGGTGCACCACGCCATTGAGCATCCAGAAATAGCTGAACTCCTGGCCGGGAACGAGCTCGTCCAGTTTTTCGTCGGGGAACTCGACCACGACGTCGCACAACGCGTCCATGGTGCTTTCAAGAATCGCCAGCGCGCTCTGCCAGGCCGCGTCGTCTTGCGCGGAAATCTGCGGCCAATCCTGTTCGGCGGGAAGGACGGCGTAGGTTTCGCCGTCGAGCGTGCGGATCACTTCGTTGATCCACGCGGTCATGTGCTGCACCACTTCCCAGATGGAATGGCCGTCGCCGATGGGGCGCTCGGCGGCCTGCGAGGCGGTGACGCCGTCGAGGTTCTGCGCCAGGGCCGGACCGTGCCAGCACGGACCTTTGTAGGTGTAATACAAAAGATCGCGAATGCGTTCCGTTTCGCTCATGCGCTTATCATAGCCGAGTTCGCGCGCGGGGACCCGAAAAAAATGGCCCGGCGAAGGAAACCTCCGCCGGGCCCACGAGGGAAGAAGAACTACTGAGCCAAAACCTGTTTCAATGCCGTCCTCCGCCGCCGCCGTGCGATCCGCCGCCGCGCGGCATCGATCTGCCGGGTGCGCTCCCTCGTCCCTGGACGATGGGAGGGTTGATGCGCACGGGCTGCTGCGGACTGGTGCGCGGGGCGCTCTGGCCGCCGCGATAAGATCCCCCCGGCGGGGCGCCCGCACGGCTCCCCATTCCAGGACCCATTCCGGGCGAGCGCGCTCCCGGATTGAAGCGCTGCCATGCGCCGCCCGATTGTCCCGGCGAAACCGAACGTCCCGCTCCCGCGCCGGCGCCGCGATAGCCCGCGCCCGATCCGCTGAATCCGCGCGCGGCTGCCTGGTTGAAACTACGCTGCTGCTCGGCGAAAGACACGCGGTTCACCGAGGCTGTGCGCCCCGAAAAATGCATGTTGTCGCTGGTGCGCGGCAGCCCCGCGGTGTTCGCGGCGCGGCTCGAAAAATTGGTGCTTTCGCGCGAGGGCCCGACCGGGAGCTGGCCGCGCACTGCACCTGCGCGCGCCAGCTCCTGCGAGGTCGGTCTCACCAGATTCGTGCTCGTCACACCCGCGCGGCCGAAGTCGCCGGCGCGCATCGCGGTCACGCCGCTGGTCACGCGCGCGTTGCGATACAAGGCCGCGACATTCACTCCCCCAACCACGTTGACGCCGCCGAATCGTCCATAAAGTCCTGCCCCATACCAGGGATAAAAGCGCTCATAAGGCGCGAGCGGGACCCATCCGACCGATCCGAATCCGAAGCCGAAGCCTACGCCAAATCCCGGCGCTCCGAATCCGAAAAATCCCACCAGCGCCGGACTCCAGAACGCCGGCGCGATCACCGGTCCCGGCCACCACGCCCATCCGGCACCCCCATAAAACCAGCGGCCGTAATGATACGGAGCCCATGCCCACGGCTCGCATCCGAGCCATGTCCAGCCGTAGTAATCCATCCAGACCCATCGGCCGCACTGATACGGCGCCCATCCGGGACCCTCGTTCGGAACCCATACGTTGCCGTACTGCGGATCGCTCTGCCACCGGCCGTATTGGTCCATGTCCTCGGTGCCATACATTCCGCGATTCACGTACTGCGGGCTGCGCGCGGATTGCATCTGCCGGTCGCGCGATGCCGACCAGCGGTCTAAATCGTCTTCAGGCTGGGGCGCGACCACCTGAAATTCGGGATCGTCCGGCGAGCCGCGCGTCATCATCATTTCTCCGTTGTGCAGAGGCTGGGTTCCCGCGGGACTGCCGATCTCCGCGTCGCCGCCGCCGCGCACCGTAATATCCGAGCCGCCGTCCAGGTGCACCGTCACGCGATAAATCCCAGTGCGCAGCGGATGAATCGCGACCGTGGGAGTGCTGATCTCGATACGCGCGTCGGTATCGCGCAGCACGCGGAAGACAGTGGTTCCCACAGCGATCTGCACCTGGTAGGCACGCGCGCTGAGCAGGCTGAAGCGAACCTCGGTGGACGGCCCCAGCCGCACGATATTCGAGTAATCGAGCTCCACTTCCGCGCGCGCGCCGTCCGCCGTGACCAACCGGTCCCCGACCGTCAGCGGAGCGTTGACCACGGCTGCCACCAGGTCCCCCGAATCTCCGCGGCGCACCGACACATTGCCGTTCATGAAGCTCACGCGAGCGACGCCGCGATCGGCCGAATCATTCGGTCCGGACTGATACGGCCCTCCCGGAGCGGGCGGTCCGTAGCCGGGCTGTCCATATCCGGGGCCCTGCGCTTGAGCGAGTGGAGGCCGCTCCGACCACGGCTGCGGGTTATTTTGCCCGAAAGCCGCGGCCGCCAGCAGCGCAGCCATCGCGC
>DATJVN010000163.1:0-40087 GCA_035501755.1 Bryobacteraceae bacterium
TCGATGTCGGTTCATCGCATCCTGGGGGTGTAGAAGCTCCCAAGGGTTAGGCTGTTCGCCTATTAAAGCGGTACGTGAACTGGGTTCAGAACGTCGCGAGACAGTTCGGTCCCTATCTGTGGTGGGCGCAGGAGATTTGAGGGGGGTTGGCCTTAGTACGAGAGGACCGGGCTGAACAGACCTCTTGTGATCGAGTTGTCACGCCAGTGGCATAGCTCGGTAGCGAAGTCTGGTCGGGATAAACGCTGAATGCATATAAGCGTGAAACCTTCCCCGAGATGAGATCTCCCAAGCGAAAGCTAAGAAGGGCCGTGGAAGACGACCACGTCGATAGGACGGATGTGTAAGCGGGGTAACTCGTTGAGCTGACCGTTACTAATAGCCCGTTCGGCTTGACCATAAAATTTTACTGTAAACAGAGAGTGATCAGTGGCCAGTGGCCAGTGGTCAGTTGCGCTGCAGGTTTGTGGCGCCCGTCAATATTCAGGCGCAGTGATGCGTCCGGTGGTTTCGACTGACCACCGGCCACTGATCACTGGCCACTCATCTTTGGGTGATTGTAGCGAGGGGGTCCCACCCGTTCCCATTCCGAACACGGAAGTTAAGCCCTTCAGCCCCGATGGTACTGCACGCGCGAGTGTGTGGGAGAGTAGGACGTTGCCCGATTAAAAAAGAAGCCCCGGTGATGAGCCGGGGCTTTTTCTTTTAGTAGTATGATTTAACCAAAATGGACGCGGAGATTTCCTGGGGCCGATCTGCGGCCGCTCGAGGGCTCTTGTGGCCGCGAATGAACGCGAATAAAATGGATCGGGGCGTGTATGGTACCACATACGGCAGATGATCAAGACGACGGTCCTATCTCGATCGTGAAACGGCGCTGAGGTTCCGTCAGCTTTCCGAGGCCGGCGGGCGCAGCCAGGCCGAGCTCATTCGCGAGGCGCTGTCTGCTTATGCGCTGCGCGGCGGGCGGCCGGAGATCCCCGGGGTGGGGGAATTTCGCAGCGGGCATGAGGACACTTCGGAGCGGGCGAAGGACATTTTGAAGAAGGCCGGGGTGCGCGGGAAGTGGCGGCGCGAGAGGTCGCGTGGCGCTGGTGGCTGATTCGGGCGGGATTTACGCGCGGTACGACGCAAGCGACCGCCATCACCGGGCGGTGCGGCGCGCGGTGGAGGCGGAATCGGGGCCTCTGGTAATCCCGGCTCCGGTGCTCGGCGAGATCGATTATCTGCTGCGAGTCCGGATCGGGGCGAGAGCGGAGGTGCGGCTGCTCGAGGGAATCGAAAACGGGGCATTGAGCGTGGAGCCGCTTAGCAGGCAGGACGCGGCGCGGTGCCGGGCTCTGCTGGTGAAGTATCGCGAGCTTGATCTGGGGCTGGCGGACGCTTCGGTGATTGGGGTTGCGGATCGGTTGGGGTTGCGGCGAATCCTGACGGTCGACGGACGGGATTTTCGGGCGGTGCGGTCGGAGGATGGGGAAGCGTTTGTGCTGGTGCCGGCGGACGAGCGGCGGCGGCGGAGAAGGTGAGGACGGCGGCTTCCGGGGGCGGCGCGGGACGGCCTGGCTGTCCCCATCGGCCCCAGATAAACGCTGTCGGGGGAGATGCACCAGCATTACGCTTAGCGCCCAATGCGGAATTGCAGTTGGGCCACACTGCCATACAACAGCCGTATGAGTTCACCTTGTCGACTGGTCGATGTTTTAGCGAATATACTGCGTAGTTGCGAGCGAAGGGTGTTGCGGCTCAGATGAAATTTGGCAGCGGCCTCATCCAAGCTCTCGCCCCGCATGAGCGAGGCCGCAAGACGGGCTTCGGCCGAACTCAGGTCGAACAATTCGGTAAGAACCTGCTCCGTGGACATCGGCCGATTTTCAGGATCGATGAGAAAGACGCCCACCACAGACTGTTCCGGCCACAACCGGGGAAAGGTCTGTGACAAAGGAGCCACCAGAACCTGAAACGGACGCCGCATGGACGGTCGCGAAATGAGCATGATTCCGCCCGAGCACAGGCTCTTTCCCGATGAAGTGGAGCCTGCCTGGTTGATCAAGTCCCTCAATCGGGCAGTCTCCTCATGCCGTCGCGTTGTCAGCCCGCCCAGAGTGATCGACAGGCCGTCGTTCAAATTGAAAATCTCTTGCGCGTGGCGGTTTACAAGAAGGACTTTGCCGATGGGGTCAATGGCCAGGAACCCGATGGGCAGGCAATCCAAGGCGCCGGTTGATGACTCGGCCTGAGCCCGCAGTCCAACGATCTTCTGATGCAACTGGATAGCTCGCTGGAGGTGCGGCATCAGCAGGGAAAGAAGTTGAACAGCTTCGTCGTCAAACGGCCCGGCCCTTTGCGGTCGCAGCGTCGAAATCAAGGCGACCGCGGTTTGCTCTTGGAAAACAAAGCCGCAGAATTGGTGGAAGGAATCGATGGGCTTCAAGAAGTCGTTATAGAATTCGGATCCGCTCAAAATAGCGTCCGGGCAAAGCATTTGGCCGGTGACGACATTGCCGGTGTTCATCAAGTGGCGGCCGTGGGCGCCCCAGCAGTCCAATCGACCGTAATATTCGTCGTACTTCGCCTTGTACCAAGGATCGAGACGTACCGTTGCCGTCAGGTTGCCGCGATGGTGTTCTACGTCATAAAGCAGGATTTGCGTCGGCGCGCCGTGGATTGCTTCTGCGAACTTTTCGAGGAAAATGGGCCACAGTTCAGGTTCCGCCGCCGCATCGTAAATGCGGCCTACCAAATCAAGAACCAGTTCATGCGTTGGCGCCCTCGGCATCATTCGGTGCGGCCCAGGTCAGCGTGTTCGATTCAGAGCGCAACGGTCCAGCGGACGGCAGCTGCGGTCGAAATGCCACCATCGCCTTCACGGAAAGTTATCAGAGCGTGCGGAGGAAATCAATACAGCACGAACTGTACTCCTCCATATCGGGACGGCGCGTCTTTCTCCACGTGCGCGGGGCGGTGCCAAGAAAAAATCCGGGATCTTTCATCCATTTGGATGATGACAGCCGACATCATTTTTCTTATTCTGTCGTGTGCCAAGTCATGGAAACCCTGCTGGCGGCAGTCTGTTCTGGACAGATGCCACAGGTAGTGCAAGTACTAATGTGCCTCGTCAAGACGGTATCGCTAGCCAGTCCTTAGGAACACTTAATTTACAACTCTCTAGAGAAGGGAGAACGAGGATGAAGCTAAAATATCGCATTTCGAAAGCGGGAGTGCTCGCGAGTCTGCTCGTCGTGCCCTGCTGGTCCACCGTCTTGTATTCCGATGGAGCGATCAATGCAACGTACGGTTTAAATTACATAGACGAGGGATATGTGGTGAGCGACTCTTTCACCATCTCCGCCGGTTCCATAGTCACAGGAGTATCTAATATCGGCTTGTGGGTAGATAACGGCACTACTCCTGAGGAATTAGACTGGGTCATCTCAACGTTGCCTGAGGGAGGTGGGACGCTCGAAGGCTCCGCTTCTGGAGTAACCTTATCCAGCAGTTTCTTCGCGAACTCTCCCGATGATGATTACACCGTCGACTCTGCTAGTTTTTCTGTCGACAGCTTAGCGCTTTCGCCCGGCACATACTGGCTCGAACTTGGGAACGCCATTGTCGTCGGCGGCGGTACTTCTGGCCCTCCGGTCTTTTGGGACGTTATACCCTCTGGGCCCTCCACGGCATACCTTTACAACGGCTATGCCGGCAGCCTTCAACCCCCGAACTCCTTCGAAATCGATGGAACTGTATCCGGGACCGTGCCTGAGCCTTCGGGCTGGAGCCTCGCCGGTCTCGGCATCGCGTTGATCCTAGCCTCACATCGCCGCGCGGGCCATTCGTCGCTCCCGGCAGCGCGCTTGGGCGCCTAAAAACAATGTACCGACGGGGAATCGGAAACCGGCGAGCACTGAGTCCGCGGGGGGGGGAAGGGGGGAAGGGACAGAACGATCGTAAGACGCAGACGACGGAGTGATCATTCGCCATTCGTCGGGTAACTGGAGGGCTCCAGACTCTCTTCCGGTTCATGCCAGCCGGAGCCACCGGCGAACTCGAGCCCGATTTCATACTTGCGCTTGGCGGGGTTGCAGTAGCGGACGGAAGCGGTGCCGTGGATGCCTAGCTTCGCATCGCTGCAAAGTACGAGTGCGCGCGGCGGCAAGGGCTCGTCAAGGAGCAATCGGGCGCCGGAGACGGATACGTCCAGCACCTTGCCATTGAGCACGCGCTCGCGCTTTCCATCGTCCCAGAGTAGGCGCAGGCTGCCGCCTTCAATGGGATAGCGACGGTGACGGCGCAAATCCGTGCCGTTAGCGATGCGGGAGAATGCCATATTCGTCTTATCGGCGGAAATGGCGAAATCCTGCATGTCTCGCGGCGGAGCGGATCAGTCGAGCGCGAAGGAAGTGTGATATTCGCGCTTGAGGCTGCCAGACTGTTCGTCTTTCCGCAAGAGGCAGTTTCCGATCGCGAGGATTTCGATGTCGGTGCCCATGAAGCAGCGGAGTGCGTCCTCGGGAGTGCAGACGATGGGCTCGCCGCGAACATTAAAACTGGTGTTGACGAGCACGGGACATCCGGTCAGGCGCTCGAAGGTTTTGAGCAGTCGATAAAAGGGCGGGTTGGTATCGGGACTGACGGTTTGAACGCGGGCCGAGTAGTCGACATGAGTGACGGCGGGAATTTCAGAGCGGGGGACGTTTAATTTGTCGATGCCGAACAGTTCCTGGGATGCGGAGTCCATGGGGAAGCAGCGCTCGCGTTTCACGTCGGCGACCAGGAGCATGTAGGGGCTTTCGCGGTCGAGCTCGAACCAGTCGTGGACGGCGTCGAGGGTGACGGCGGGAGCGAACGGGCGGAAGGATTCGCGAAATTTCACTTTGAGATTGAGCGTGCGCTGCATGGTGGGGGAGCGCGGATCGCCCAGGACCGAGCGGGCGCCGAGGGCGCGCGGGCCGAACTCCATGCGTCCCTGGAACCAGCCCACAGCTTTGCCGGCGGCCAATTCTTCGGCGCAGGCTTCGATCATGTCCGTTTCGGAGAGGCTCGCGAAACGGGCGCCGGTGGAGGCTAGGCGCGACTCGATCTCCTGTTGCGAGAATTCGGGGCCGAGGTAGGATCCGTGCATTGAATCGTGCTGGTCGACATGGCGCGGCTGGTTGAGATGAAGATAGTGCACCGCGAGCGCTGCGCCTAGAGCGCCACCGGCGTCGCCTGATGCGGGCTGGATCCAGATGCGCCGGAAGGCTCCGTCGCGCAGAATTTTTCCGTTGGCGACGCAATTCAGCGCGACGCCGCCGGCGAGGCACAGATTCTCGAGACCGGTTTCCGCAGCGAGCGAGCGGGTCATTTTCAGCACGACGTCTTCGAGAACGAGCTGAATGGACGCGGCCAGATCCATTTCGCGCTGCGTGATGCGGTCCTCGGGCTTGCGGGGCGCTCCGCCGAACAGGCGGTCGAAGCGCGAGTTGGTCATGGTGAGACCGGCGCAGTAATTGAAATACTCCATGTTCAGGCGAAAGGAGCCGTCGGGCTTGACATCGATCAGGTGATCGGTGATGTGTTTGGCGTAGATGGGCCGGCCGTAGGGCGCGAGACCCATCAGCTTGTATTCGCCGGAATTGACCTTGAAGCCGGTGAAGTAGGTGAACGCGGAATACAGGAGGCCGAGGGAATGCGGGAAATGGATTTCGCGGATCAGGTCGAGGTGATTATCGTGGGCGATTGCGAATGAGGTGGTGGGCCACTCGCCGACGCCGTCCATGGTGAGGACGGCTGCTTTTTCGAAGGGCGAAGGAAAAAATGCACTGGCGGCGTGGCTTTGATGATGCTCGGTGAAGAGGAGGTTTTCGCGCCAGGTTGGATCGATCTGGCGCAGGCGCTTGGCGAGGTAATTTTTTTGCAGAAGTTTCTGCTTGATCCAGACGGGGATTGCGGTTCGAAAGGAATTGAATCCGGCGGGGGCGTAGGCGAGATAAGTTTCGAGGAGGCGCTCGAATTTGGGAAGGGGTTTTTCGTAAAAAACGACGTGATCGATTTGACTCAGTCGAACGGCGGCGCGGGCGAGGCAGAACTCGATGGCGTGGCGGGGGAAGGAGGAGTCGTGCTTGATGCGAGTGAAGCGCTCCTCCTGTGCGGCGGCGATGATTTGGCCGTCTTCGACGAGCGCTGCGGCACTATCGTGATAGAAGGCGGAGATTCCGAGAATCCGCATGCTAGAACAGCGTGTAGATGAACGGTGCGAGCGCGCTGCCTTGAGCTAAGAGCAGAAGACCGCCGATCATGAACAGCAAAAGTATGATCGGGAGCAGCCAGAATTTTTTCCGTTTCGCCAGAAATTTAAAAAGTTCGCGCAGGAGTGATCCCATAATGATGGCCGTTAAAACTGGTCCTTCATGTTGGAGATCGGATCAATTCGCGGGCGCCAGTAGGTGGTCAGTTGGGGGTGCGGGCGGAGTTGAAGAGGGTCGCGTCCGGCCAGACGCATCAGCAGGCCGGCCGGAGTCACGACAAGAAAGAAGAAGATTCCCATTACCAGCGGATTTACCACCAGGCCGAGAACAAATCCGAGGAACAGCCAGGCTCGTTTGGGTTGGCGCAGGATGGAGGGAGCGATGACCGCGATCAGAAGGAGCGCGGCCGCGATCGCGACGGCCCACCATCGTGTGGCGGAGTGTCCGCGCCGGAGGATGGGCAGAAGCCCGATGATGAGCAGGCAGGAGGCCATGAGGATTCCGAAATTTCGATCGGAGGATTCATTCTCCGCGAGCTGCTCACGAAATTGCGAAATCAGCGTGTTTCCCGGCATTCGATAAGGCTATTTTAGCAATGGTGAAACGTTAACTTCAATCTGCGGGTGTTGCGCACGGGGGTGTCCAAAGACTGAGGAGTGCTTCTATCGAAATGCACGACCAACGCGCGGCATGCATGCCGCGCCTCAATCCCGCGGCCGTGCGCGATCATTTTGATTATGGAGAGGCCAAGCCTTGCAAGATCTCTGCTGGTGCTGGCGGGGGCTTCGGGTTACGCGGGGCTCGCGATCTGGGGCGAGGGCGGGATCGACGTGTTCCTGGGGGATTCGGCGTTGCTCGGGTTAATGGTCGCTTACTTGGCGATCACGGTGGTTTCTTTGTTTGCGGGCGGCAACGTCAGTCCGGGGGTCCGGGAGGATCGGTCTAACCGGTGGGTACTGGTTGTGTTCGGGGTGGTCGGCTTGCTCGCTGGATATCTGCCGGCGCTGACGGATCGCGCGGATTTCTGGACGATCGATGGCGAGGCGGTGCGCTGGGTTGGCGTGGCGGTGTTCTCGGCGGGCGGCGCGCTGCGGCTGTGGCCCGTATTCGTGCTGGGCCGGCGGTTCAGCGGGCTGGTCGCGATCCAGCCCGGACATACGCTGGTGACGACCGGCATCTATGGGGTGATCCGGCATCCGAGTTATCTGGGAGCGTTGATTTACTCGTTCGGGTGGGGCTTGGCGTTTCGCTCGTTAGTGGGTGTGTTGCTGGCGGCGCTGCTGGTGCCGACGCTTGTGGGGCGTATCCGGGCGGAGGAGAGGCTGCTCGCGTCGCAGTTCGGGGAGGAATACGAGGCGTATCGCGCGCGGACATGGCGGCTGATTCCGGGAATTTATTGATCGCTGTGATTGGCCGCGACTGAACGCGGATTCACGCGGATTCCTTCACTGATCGGTTTAGCTTTTTAGGATTTCTGTCGGGCAGCGCCAACACGCATGAAGTGTCTGGGTGAAAAAGGGGACGTCGCCGGTTCAACAGCTTGCGTCTGGGGACAGAGTAGGCTCCCCTTTTTCACCCGGACACTTCAGAGCGCAACGTTCGTTGAAAATGCGCTAGTGGCTTTCTCTTGGCACTGCGGCGCCGCGGCAGCCGAGCAGGAAATCGAAGTCGGCGCCCTGGTCGGCCTGCATTACGTGATCGATGTACAGGCGCTGATAGCCTCCGGCCGCGGCCGGGGCGGGTGGTTTCCATGCCGCGCGCCGGCGCACGAGCTCGTCCTCGGGGACGCAGAGTTCGAGACGGCGTGCGTCGACGTCGAGCTCGATCTGGTCGCCATCGCGGACCAGCGCGAGCGTGCCGCCGACGGCGGATTCGGGCGAAACGTGGAGCACCACGGTCCCGTAGGCCGTTCCGCTCATGCGGGCGTCGGAGATGCGCACGAGGTCGGTGACGCCGCGCTCCAGAAGTTTGCGCGGGAGCGGCATGTTGCCGACCTCGGGCATGCCCGGATAACCTCTCGGCCCGGCGCCTTTGAGCACCATCACCGAATTTTCATCGGCGTCGACTGAATCGAGGCGTGCATGCAGATCCTCGACGCTTTCAAACACGACGGCGCGGCCGCGATGCTTCAACAATCGTGGCGTGGCGGCGGAGGGTTTGATCACGGCTCCAGCGGGCGCAAGGTTGCCGCGCAGAACGGCGATGCCGGCGCTTTCTTTCACCGGTGCTGAGAGCGGGCGGATCACCTCGCGATTCCAGCAGGCGGCGTCGGCCGTATTTTCGCCGATGGGTTTGCCGTTCACCGTGGGCGCGTCGCGATGGAGGAGATCGCCCAGCTCGCGAATGACGGCGGGAAGGCCGCCGGCGTAATAAAAATCCTCCATCAGAAATTTTCCCGAGGGCTGAAGATCGACCAGCAGGGGCAGGTCGTGCCCGAGATGGTCGAAATCGTCGAGCTCCAGCTTGACGCCCACGCGTCCAGCGATGGCGATCAGATGGATCACGGCGTTGGTGGATCCTCCGATGGCTGCGTTCACACGGATCGCGTTCTCGAAATTCTTGCGTGTGAGGATTTTCGAAATGCGCAGATCCTCGCGGACCATTTCGACGATGCGGCGGCCGGCCATCTGCGCCAGCGTGAGGCGGCGCGAATCGGGGGCGGGGATGGCGGCGTTGTGCGGCAAGCCGAGGCCCAGCGCTTCCACCATGCTGGCCATGGTCGAGGCGGTGCCCATGGTCATGCAGTGGCCGGCGGATCGCGACATGCATGTTTCGGCTTCCATGAAATCGGCCATGGCGATGGTACCGGCGCGCACCGCATCGCCCAACTGCCAGACCGCGGTGCCCGATCCGATGGTCTCGCCGCGGAATTTTCCGTTCAGCATGGGGCCGCCGGAGACGACGATAGCGGGAACGTCGCAGCTTGCGGCGCCCATCACCAGCGACGGCGTGGTTTTATCGCAGCCGCACAGCAACACAACGCCATCGATGGGATTGCCGCGGATGGATTCCTCCACGTCCATGCTGGCGAGGTTGCGGAACAGCATCGCGGTGGGGCGGAGGTTGGTTTCGCCGAGCGACATCACGGGAAATTCGAGCGGCACGCCACCCGCTTCGTAGACGCCGCGCTTGACGCGTTCGGCGATCTCCCGAAAGTGCGCGTTGCAGGGGGTCAGCTCCGACCAGGTGTTGCAGATTCCGATGACCGGGCGGCCATCGAAGGCGTCGCGAGGAAATCCGCGCATCCAGGAGCGGTGAATGAAGCCGTCGCGATCCTGGGAGCCGAACCAGCGCGAGGAGCGAAGTTTTTTCTCGGCCATCCGGTTATTTGCAGGACGGCGCGGTGAGCGGCGCGGCTTGGAGCGCGGCGACCTTCTGCCTCGCAAGCTCGCCGTTCAGGTTGGCGAGATCGGCTTTCATCAACTGGTTCCAGCTTTCGACGGCCGTGACAAGATCGCGGCAATAGCCTTCGTAAGCGCTCTGCATGACAGGGGTGGGCGCGGCGTCCTGGCCGTCGACGATTGAGGCGAGCGAGCCGATGGAGCGGTTGAGCGAGGCGAAGGCGGGCTGCTGGCGTCCGCCGCGGCCTCCGCCGCCGAAGCCGCCCTCCCCTCCCTGCACGCGTTGCGCTTTGCGATCGAAATCCTTGATGGCCGTGATGCCCGCGTCGCCGCCCGAGTTGCGCTCGATCTGTTTCTGGTCGGCGGCGAGCGTCTGGCGCAGTGCGACCGCTTTCTTGTAGAAATCGAAGCTGGAGGCAACCAGGTCGAGGATGTTCCGCTCGAGAGTGAGCTGATCGTTCAACGCGTCGGGCGTGACGTCCACGCGCGGGTCCATCGCGACTTCGAGCGGCTGCTCGAACGTGCGGCCGTTCACGGTGAGGCGAACGGTGTAGCGACCGGGCGTCACGATCGCGCCCAGCGGCAATCCGGGCGTGTTCTGATACAGCGCGGAAATCGGATACTCGTGACGCAGCACCGGAGGAGGCGCGTAGCGCAGGTCCCATACGAAGCGATTTTGGCCGCGATTTTTGGTCAGCGGCTCAGGGTGCGCGAGCCAGTATTCGGGGACGTTGGGCGGAGGCTCGGTCGATGCGGGCTCGGGCTTGGTGGAGTACTCGCGAACGAGCGCGCCGGCGCTGTCGTAGATGCCGAGCGTGACATCCTGGCTCGGCTGCGATCCCAGGTAGAAATCGACAATCGCGCCGTTGGGCGGATTGTCGCCGGCGGGCATGTCGGGCGGAATGGGGGTGTCCTGATTCAGATCGAGACGGACGCGGAGCGCTTTTTCGGGGCGAAACAGGAACGCGGGGGCGCTCGACACATTGCGCCCGATCTGGCGCAGCGGCGTCACGTCGTCGAGAATCCAGAACGCACGGCCGTAGGTGGCCGCGACCAGATCGTCGCCGTGCACCACCAGGTCGCGGATGCTGGTGGTGGGCATGTTGAGCTGGAGCGACGTCCAGTGATCGCCTTCATCGAAAGAAACAAACGCGGCGTTTTCCGTTCCGGCGTAAAGCAGGCCCTTGCGCTGCGGATCTTCGCGGACCACGCGGGCGAAGCAGCCGTCGGGGATGCCGGAGTCGGTTTCCTGCCAGGTCTTGCCGAAATCGTGGGTGCGATAGAAATGCGGGCGGAAATCGTTTTCATCGTGCCGGTCGATGGCGGCGTACGCGGTCGCCGGGTCGAAGGGCGACGCTTCGATGATGCTGATCTGCGTGAGCGCGGTGAATCCTGCGGGTGAAACATTCTGCCACGTCGCGCCGTTGTCGCGCGTTACCTGGATGACGCCGTTGTTGGTTCCGGCCCAGATTTCGCCCGCGGCCACGGGCGACGCGGCGAAGGTGTTGATCGCGATGCGATTGTTGGGCTGAATGGTCTCCTGCTGCTCCTGCGCGCGAGGACGCTGCGGGAGAGCGGGCGCGGCGGCGCTTTCTGTCGGCGGCTTGGGTCTCTCTTCATCCGGGCGCGTGGTCAGATCCGGGCTGATCGCCTTCCAGTGCAGCCCTCCGTCGCGGGTTTCGAGCAGAAACTGCGTGCCCATGTAGAAGACGTGCGGGTCCTGCGGAGAAAAGCCCAGCGGAGGATTGGTGGCGACGTGGTACGGGCTGTCGCGCGTGACAGCGGGCGAAACGGTGGCCACCTGGCGATTCACGCGATCGATGCGCACCACGCCGCGGCTTGGGCCGCCGGCGTAAACCAGAGTGGGATTCAACGGATCGGGGACGATGTAGCCGAATTCGTAGCCGCCCACCGGGTCCCAATCCATGAAGGTGATTTCGCCATAATCGCCGCGGCTCAGCGTGCCCACCGATCCGCTGTCCTGTTGCGTGCCGTAGATCCAGTAGGGGTAACGATTGTCGGTGGACAAATGATAGATCTGGCCGGTGGGCTGGTTGTACCAGGAGCTCCACGTTTTTCCGCCGTCGACGCTGATGGTGCCTCCCTGATCGCTGGCCATCATCATGCGATTGGAATCGGTGGGATCGATCCACAGCGCGTGATTGTCGTCGCCGCCGGGAGCGCCCTTATAGGAATCGAAGGTGCGGCCGCCATCGGTAGAGCGATAGAGCGACGTCTGCGCGACGTAGACGATGTCGGAATTTTTGGGATCGAGAAACACGCGGCTGAAATAACCGCTGCCCTGAATGCGCGGATCCTGGGTGATTTTCGTCCAGTGCGCGCCGGCGTCGTCGGATCGGTATAGGCCTCCCGCGGCGCGACCGCCGCCACCGCCGCCGAATCCGCCTGCTCCGGCGACGATCGCGAAGACTTTTGCGCCGTCGGCCGACGTGGCGACGCCGATGCGGCCGAGCCGTCCCGTGGGTAGACCGTCGGTGAGATGCGTCCACGTGTCGCCCGCGTCGGTGGTTTTATAGACGCCCGCGAATCCGGAGGATTCGATGGCGGCGCGAACTCCGGGCGCGGTGTAGTGCTCCCACAGCGCCGCGTAGCCGATTTTCGGATTTTCCGGCGCGAAAACCAAATCGACGGCGCCGGTGATGTCATCCTTATATAGAACCTTGCGCCAGGTCTTGCCGCCGTCGGTGGTTTTGAAAACGCCGCGCTCCGGATTTTTCGAATAGGTGCGGCCTAAGGCGGCCACTAGCACGATATCGGGATTGTGCGGGTCGATCCACAGGTTGCCGATGTGCTCGGTTTCATTGAGGCCGATGTGTTGCCAGGTCTTGCCGGCGTCGAGGGATTTGTAGACTCCGTCGCCCATGTTGACCGAGCCGCCGACCATGCTCACGTCGCCGGTTCCCATGTAGACGATGTCGGGATTGGACGGGGCGACGGCCACAGCGCCGATGGAGGAAATCCGAACGGAATCGGAGATGGGCTTCCACACCTGTCCACCGTCAACGGTCTTCCACAATCCGCCACCGGGAGTTCCCATGTAGTAGACGGCGGGATTTCCTGCGATGCCGGTGACCGCGGTCGCTCGGCCGGCGCGGAAGGGTCCGATCTGGCGCCAGCGCATGGCGCGATACAGGCTCGAATCAATCGGTTGCGCGACTAGGGTGAAACAGGCGGCGAAGAGAAGGAAGCAGGAACGGGAGCGCATGCAAAGATTGTCCTACGAAATGGACAGGGCGTGCGATTCCCTCGCCGCGTTTCAGACCTTCAATACTTCGCTGAGCGCCGAGCGGAATTTCGACATTTCCGCGTCGCTGCCGACGGTGACGCGCATCATGTTGTTATACGGCGGGAACGGCCGCCCGATCGCGACGCCTTTTGCGAGCAGCGAGGGACCCATCTGCTTGATGTCGCGCCCGGCGTCAACCATCATGAAGTTCGCCTGGGGATCGATGTAGTTGATCTTTTTCTGCTTGAGCCACGCGCAGGTTTCGGCGCGGGTGCGCGCGATTTTCTCGCGCCGTTCGACGATCATCTTGTCGCCCAGATCCAGCGCGGCGAGCACCGCCCGCACCGCCACGATGCTGATCACGTTGTTGCGATACGGTACCAGTTTCGCGATCAGGTCCGGCCGGCCCGCCACGTAGCCGCAGCGCAGTCCGGCCATGCCGTAGATCTTCGAGAAGGTGCGCATCACGAGCACGTTCTTGCCCTGGTGCACGTACTTCATGGCGCTTTCTGTTTCGGGCGACGTATTGAAATGGAAGTACGCTTCATCCACCAGCAGGATGGTGTTGGCTGGCAGATTGTCGACCGTCCAGGCGAGATCTTCCTTGCTGGTGACGGCCGCGGTCGGGTTGTTGGGATTGCAGATGTAGATCATCCCGCCGCCGGCTTTTTCGGCTTCGGCGACGAGCTTCTTCACGTCCGAGGCGTAGGTGGAACTGAGCGGCAGCTTGACCACTGGGTGTCCTTCGGCCGCGGCCAACTCGGGACCGGCTTCGAAAGTCGGCCAGCAGGTGATGAACGGGCGGGTGGCAGAAGTGAACACGTCCACGGCCGAGTGCAGCACTTCGCTCGAGCCGGAGCCCACGATCACCTGTTCCGCGTCCAGCTTTTCGATCGCGCCGATGGATTTGTAGAAGCTCTCGAATTCGCGATAGTGATAGCGATTGGATTCTCCGATCACGCGCGACATCGCCTGGATGGCGGCTTCCGGCGGTCCGTCGGGAAACTCGTTGGCGTTGAGCCACACCGTATTTTTGGGCGCGGCGCCGGCCACATTGGCGCGCTGTGCGAAGGCAAATTCAGAAAATCCGGCGGCAATGGCCACACCGGCGAATCCTCGGCGAGTGAGCATGGGACCTCCGAAGCCATTCTACTGTAGATGAGCGCCTCGCGGGCGCGTCTCGCCAGGGGGCGATGCTGCGACTGCTACAATGATCGGATGAAGGCTCGCGTGTACGTCTCGTTCAAGAGCACCGTGCTCGATCCTCAAGGTCAGACCATTCGTAACGCGCTCAACGGGCTGGGGCACAAGTCCATCGCCGACGTGCGGCAGGGAAAATTTTTCGACGTGGAAATCGACCCGGGAGCCAATCGCAAACAGGCGGCGAGCGAGATGGAACAGATCGCGCGCGACGTGCTTGCCAATCCGGTGATTGAAGATTATAAGGTCGAATTTCTGGAGTGAGCCGGGGGGATTATGTGCGGAATCGTCGGTTACATCGGACCGCGTAAGGCGGTCCCTATTATTCTGGATGGCCTGAAGCGGCTGGAATACCGGGGCTACGATTCGGCGGGTGTCGCTGTTCTGGAAGACGGTGGTCATCTGGCCGTGCGCCGCGCGCAGGGCAAGCTGCGCAACCTGGAAGACGCGCTGCGGCTGAATCCCATTGAGGGCGATTACGGGATCGGCCACACGCGCTGGGCGACGCATGGACGGCCGACCGAAGAGAACGCTCATCCGCATCGCGACTGCCATGGCGACGTGGTGGTGGTGCATAACGGCATCGTCGAAAATTATCTGGAACTCAAGCGCCAGCTCATCAACGAAGGCCACAAGTTCGTCACCGAAACCGACACGGAAGTGATCGCGCACCTGGTGGAAAAATATTTCGACGGGAACCTCGAAAATGCCGTGCGCGACACCGTGCGCCAGCTTCGCGGCGTGTTCGCGCTGAGCGTGATCTCGCGCAAGGACCCGAAAAAAATTGTCGCCGCGCGGCAAGGACCTCCTGTCGTGGTGGGGTTGGGCGACGGCGAATATTTTGTCGCCTCCGATGTTCCGGCGATTCTCAGCCACACGCGCGATATGTTTTTCCTGGCCGACGGCGATATCGCGGTGCTCACCGAGGGCGGCGTGCATCTGACCGATTTCAACGGCCGTCCCGTGAAGCGCCAGGTTTCGCACATTTTGTGGGACCCGATCATGGCCGAAAAGGGCGGCTACAAGCATTTCATGCTCAAGGAAATTTTTGAGCAGCCGCGCGCGGTCCGCGACACGACTCTGGGCCGGGTGGGCCAGGAATCGGGGCGTATTTTCCTGGATGAGATGGATATTTCGCCGCGAGAGTTCAAGGAATTCCGCCAGATTCGGATCGTCGCGTGCGGAACGAGCTGGCACGCCGCGCTGGCCGGAAAGTTCATGATCGAGCGGCTTGCGCGCGTGCCCGTGGAGGTCGATTACGGCAGCGAATTTCGTTATCGCGATCCGCTGGTGGGAAAAGATACGCTCACGGTGGTCATTTCGCAATCCGGGGAAACCGCCGACACGCTCGCCGCGCAGCGCGAAGCCAAGCAGAAAGGATCGAAGACGCTGGCCATCTGCAACGTGGTCGGATCGATGATCACGCGCGAGGCCGCGGGCACCATCATCACGCACGCGGGTCCCGAAATCGGCGTCGCGTCGACCAAGGCGTTCACGGGCCAGCTCACGGCCCTGTTCCTGCTGGCCATGCATCTGGGGCAGGCGCGCGAGGTGTTGGATGATGCGACCTCGCGCTGCCTTGTGGAAAAACTTCTGCATGTGCCGGGGCAGCTCGAGGACATTTTGCGGCGCGAGTCGATTTACGAGGAGCTGACCAAGGTCCTGTTCCGGGCGCACGATTTTCTGTATCTCGGGCGCGGCGTGCATTTTCCGATTGCGCTTGAAGGCGCGCTGAAGCTCAAAGAAATTTCTTACATTCACGCCGAAGGCTATCCGGCGGGCGAAATGAAGCATGGTCCTAACGCGCTGATCGATGAAAACCTGCCTACGGTGGTGCTGGCGGCGCACGATCCCAGCGATGAGATGAGCCGGCTGCTGTACGAAAAGACGCTTTCGAATATTCAGGAAGTGAAGGCGCGCGAAGGCGTCGTGGTGGCGCTGGTTTCCGAAGGCGACCGCGAGGTTTCGAAAGTCGCGGACCACGTGATTCCCATCGGCGTCACGCACGACCTGCTGCTGCCGATTCTCGAAGTGGTCCCGCTGCAGCTTCTCGCGTATCACATTGCCGTCAGGCGAGGATGTGATGTCGACCAGCCGCGCAACCTGGCGAAAAGCGTCACGGTCGAGTAGAATCGTAACCGGGAAACGCCTCTGACCGCCGTCGGCTAGCTCTCCAATTTGCGGCCGTAAAACCTGACGTTTGAAGTGTCTTCTTTGAAGTGTCTTCAAGGAGAGCAAAATTGAATCCCACCTGGTTTGAAACATTTTTCGATGGTCTTGCGCTGGATATGTGGCGCAGTGCCGTTACGCCCGAACAGACCGAGAGAGAAGCCGAGTTTCTGTTCGATGCTTTGCAGCTTCGAGCGGGAATGCGCGCGCTCGACGTTCCCTGCGGCAACGGGCGGCATGCGATCGTGCTCGCGCGGCGCGGAGTTCGCATGACCGGCGTCGACATCTCGGCCGTCTTTCTTGATGAAGCCCGGCGCAACGGGCCCTATATCGAATTTATTCACGCGGATATGCGATGTCTGCCGGCCGGACCGTTCGACGGCGTGTATTGCTGGGGCAACAGCTTCGGCTATTTCGATCGCGACGGGTGCGAGCAGTTTGTCTGCGCGGTTTCGCGCGCGCTCAAGCCGGGCGGACGATTCGTGCTCGAAAGCGGAATGATCGCTGAGTCGATTCTGCCCACATTCCAGCCTGAACGGCGCCTGCGTCTCGGCGATCTCGATTTTCATAGCCGCACCAGCTACGACGCGCTCGACAGCCGCATGGATATCACTTACACGTTCACTCGCGGCGATCGGCGCGAGGTGAAGCCGATCCATCAGTGGGTGCATTCGGCGGCCGAACTGCGCCGCATGCTTGTGCGCAACGGTCTGGAGCTGATCGAAGCGTTTGGCGATCTCGACCGCTCGACCTACGCGCTCGGCTCGCCGCGCTTTATCGGCATCGCGGTGAGGGAATAATCGAGGCGTGACTACTCCTGGCGGAGGGCGATGATCGGGTCCACGCGCGACGCGCGCAGCGCGGGGAGCCAGCAGGCGAAGGTGGAAACGAGAATGAGGACCATCGCGGCGCAAGCGAGCACCAGCGGGTCGCGTCCGCTGACCTTGTAGAGGATTGAAGCGAGCAGTGTTCCTGCGCCGAGCGACAACACAAGCCCGGCCGCGGCGCCAAGCAGCGTGAGTCGGAGACCCTCCGCGAGAATCATGCGCCGGGCGTCGGCCGGCCGTGCGCCGAGCGCGATGCGAATTCCGATTTCGCGGGTACGCCGCGCGACGGTGTAGGCGCAGACGCCATACAATCCCGCGGCCGCCAGCAGCAGCGCGGTGATGCCGAAAACGATGAACATCTGAGCGGCGGTGCGCACGATCCAAAAATCGAAGCTGCCGTCCACGTGATCGCGCATGGTGGTGAGTGCGAGGACTGGCGTGGCCGCGTCGATCGCGCGGATTTGTGCGCGAATCGCGTCGATCGCGCCCGCATCCGCGCCCAGATGAATGTTCATGTCGCTCTGAAATTCGCGGCCGAAGGGAAGGTAAATGTGCGGATGGCCGTTATCCGCAACTGGGCCGCTGTGCCCGCCGAAGCCGATCACGCTCTCTTCGGTATTTCCCGCGATTCCGACGATCTCGACTTCCTTGGGCGGCTTTTCTTCGGAAAGGCGAACGCGCTGTCCGATGGCGTCGCCGGCGGGAAACAGGCGGCGCGCGGCTGTTTGGTCGATGATCGCAACGGGATTGGGTTCGTTTTCGCGAAATTCACGCCCGCGCAGCATGGGAATTCCGAGCGTGGTGAAATAATCGTCGCTCACAATGTTCCCGGTGCAACTGAGCGCCGGCGTGGCCGCGGGCGCATCGGCGCGGCGAACCGCGTAGCCCAGGTTCATGGTGCCGAACGGGACGGTCGCGGCTAGGCTCGCGAATCGAACGCCGGGCGTCGCGCGCAGGCGGGTAAGCAACGCGCGGTAAAACTCGCGCCCGCGCGTTTCGTTGTAACCGGCGAGGCTGGGATCGAGCTCGGCGAGGATCTGGTGATCGATGCGAAATCCGGGTTCGACGTGCGCCGCGCGGAGGGAACTGCGCAGGAACAATCCAGCGGCGGTGAGCAGCACGAAAGAGAGCGCGATCTGCCCCCCGACCAGCACGCCGCCGCGCGAAAAAATTTTCGAGCGCACGCGATCGCGCAGCTCGCCATCCTTGATATCGGTCACGATATCGATCTGCGAGAGGCTGCGCGCCGGGCCAAGGCCGAAAATCAACGCGCTGAGAACGCAGAAAGCAGCGGCCGCCACGGCGACGCGCAGATCGGGCGAGGCGTTAAGCACCAGATCGAACGGCACGATTCGCGCGAGCGCCGATTGCATCGAATGCATCACCAGCATCGCGCCGAGAAACGCGATTCCGATTCCGCCAATGGCGCCGATACCCGAGAGCACCAGGGCTTCGGAAAAAAGCTGCCGCGCGATAGTCGAGCGCCGTGCGCCGAGCGCCATGCGAATCCCGATCTCGCGCCGCCGCGCCGTTCCGCGCGCAAGCATCATGCTCGCGACGTTGAGCGAGGCGATCAACAGGACGATCCCGGCCATAGTGAGCAGAAGCAACGATGGAATCGAAAGCTCGGTGTCGCTCGACGGCGCGGTGCCCATGCTCAGGCGCGAAAGCGAGTGAACGATGAAGGTCTGATTCTTGTTTTCGGCGGGGAAGGCGGCCGCCAGGCGCGCAGCGACGACAGCGAGAACCGAATCCGCCTGCTTCGGCGTGACGCCGGGTTTCAGACGGCCGACCACCAGGAGCGCGGAGCCGTCGCGCGCAGCGAGCGGCCGCACCGCGCCTCCGAAATCGTTCGCGACCGAATCATGGACGCCGAGCGGGAGATAAAGTTCGGGACTCAGCAACGCGGTGTAGCCGGTGAATCCGCGCGGCGCAATGCCGACGATGGTGTAGGCTTTGCGATTAATTTCGACCGTTTTGCCGATGAGCGCGGGATCGGAGCCGTGCTTTTCCCAATAAAGATCGCTGACGACCACGACCGGAATTCCGCTTCCCGGGCGCTCTTCGGCCTCGTTAAAGGCGCGGCCCATGGCCAGTGGGACGCCGAGCGTGGCGAAGTAATTCGAGGAAACGATTTCGATGAGGCTGCGACGAGTGGTTTCGCCTTCGGTGATCCCGACGGTCACCAGGTCATGCGCCATCAGGCGGCTGAAGACGGTATTCTGCGCGCGCAGGTCGGCGTAATTGGGATAGGAAAACGCGCGATAGGAATCGGGTTTTTGCGTGTCGCGGCTGTAGACGCCCACAAGTTGAGCGGGGTCGCGGACGAGCAGCGGCTTGAAAAACATGGTGTTGAGGAGGCTGAAGATTGCCGTGCTGCCGCCGATGCCGAGGCTCAGGACCAGCACCGCGCCGATCGAAAAGGCGGGGTGTTGGAACAGGATTCGCGCGCCGTATCGAAAGTTTCGCATCGTACTTCGATACTACGCGGCGGCGGGTCGAATTGTTCCCTGCCGTCTGACTTGCGGTTTTTAGCGCTGTTGCTTCTGCAATTTCTGCGCGACCTGCTCTACTTCGCCCCAGACTCGAAGAAGGTTCCCGCTCCACAGCTTTCCGATCTGTTCTTCCGTGTAACCGCGGCGGACTAGCTCGAGCGTCACATTGAAGGCTTCCGCCGTGCTGTTCCATCCGTCAATGCCGCCGCCGCCGTCGAAGTCCGATGCAATCCCCACGTGATCGATTCCGATGAGCTTTACGGCGTAATCGATGTGATTGACCAGATCTTTGACGGTCGCGCGCGGCGCGGGGGGAAACTTCGCGTCGATTTCAGCGAGCTGCTTCTGGTATTCGCCGCGGCGTTCGGGCGAGAGCACATCGAGCGCCGCGTTTCCCCGTCCCCGGCCGCCGCCCTCGCGACGTTGCTGTTCAGATGAGCCGGTGCTCTCAACCGGACACGGGCGCGAGGAATTCGCCGCGTCCGCGCCGCGACCGCGCCCGCGGCCGCGGCCACCGCGTCCGCCTCCGGCCGAAATCCCAAAATCCTCGCGCAGCTTGGCGAGCGCGGCAACGCGTTCTTTCGAATCCGTCTGGAGGAACGACGACACAGCGTTGATTTGAATCACGCCGCCGTTCTTCTTCAAAGCCAGCAATTGCTCGTCATCCATATTCCGGCTGACGTCGGTGAGCGCGCGCACGTCGGAATGCGACGCAATCACCGGAGCTTTGGAAAGGCGCATGGCCTCCATGTTCGCGCCTTTGGAGGGATGCGACAGATCGACCATCATGCCCAGGCGGTTCATCTCGGCGATCACCTGCCGGCCGAGCGGCGAGAGGCCGTTATTGTAAAGGTAGCCCTGCGTTTCTCCGGTATTCGAATCGGCGAGCTGGCTGGCGCCGTTATGGGCGAGCGACATGTATCGGCCGCCGCGATCGTAAAACTCCTTCACGCGACGGATATCGGTCCCGATCGGATAGCCGTTCTCGATCCCGATCACCGCGATCCGAAGATGTTTCCTGTGCAGCGCGAGCACGTCGGCAGGCGTCAGCGCCAGTCCGATCTGATCCGGCGCGATCTGTTCCGTCAATCGATGGACGGCGTCGAATTTCGCGATCGCCTGCCGGTAGGCGTTGTCGTAACCTTCCGGGGTCAGCGGGCCCTGGCCGACGTAGACGATCATGAACGACACATCCATGCCGCCTTCGATCATCTTGGGCAGGTTGACCTGCGTCGTGAGGCGCATGGTGTAGTTACAGGAAGGCGTGAAGTTGGCGGGGTCGATATCGTTATGCGTGTCGAGCTTGAGGACGCGGTCGTGAATGGCCCGCGCTTTGGCGATGAGCGCGGTATCGTCCGATTGCGCCAGGGTTACGCCTGGAGTGAGCAGCACCAGGAAACCGGCGGCAGTGATGATTTGTCCTTTGATCATGCATTTCCCCTGTTCGCCGGCCGGCAGTCCCACAGCCGAACCGGCACCGTGGAGTTCTCAACGGAACTGCTTATCATATCCCAGGCGGGAGTTTGCGGCCATAGGTACTCAAATCACACGCGCCGTGGAGGCGAGCTGTAACGATTTTCCGACCCGCAGGGTCCGTTCGACCTTAGAAAATGATTTTCAGCGCAAGCTGAACGTTGCGCGGCTCGCCGAAGCCCAGGCCGGGACTCCCGGAACCGTTGAGGGTCTGCGTCAACAAACCGAAAGAACCGCTGGAGAGCGATGTGCCGGGGGAGCGCCAATTGTTTTCGTTCAAAATGTTGAAAATCTCGGCGCGCAGCTCGGTGTTGATGCGTTCGGTAATGGGGGTGCGCTTGAAGACCGAAAAATCGAGGGCGCCAAATCCGGGACCATAGAGCGCGTCGCGTCCGAGGTCACCGTAGGTGCCGGTCGCTGGCACAGCGAAGGCTGCTTTGTTCAAGTACCGAAGAGACTGCGATCCGGAAACAGCCGCATACCCGGCATACGGGTCGACGCCGGGAACCAGGTTCACGCGATCCTTGTTTTCTCCGGTTCCATCGGTGTTCCTGCCAGTGGTGATATTGATCGGCAGCCCGGTGGTGTAGGTCATCAAAGCATTAAGCACCCACCCCTTGGTCAGCCGCGGAGCGAAGTGCCCCAACTGCGGAAGGTCATAACTGACGAACCCGGTCATGATATGGCGATCGTCGAAGGTGCTGTTGGCCCTGTCGAGCGCCAGATTATAGCTGTCCATGGGAGTGGTGTAGCTGGAAGCGTCGTCGATCGCATGGCTCCAGGTGTAATTGACGTTGGCCGCGAATCCTCTCCAAAGGTTCTGTTTCAAGGAGACCTGAAGCGAGTTGTAGTTGGAATCGCCGTTGGTATTCAGTTGGTTGATGGCGGCGAGTGTCGGATATTCCGCGGCGAACGGTCGGACGCCATTGATGGGCTGGTTGATATCCAGAACGGTCTCCAGGTGCCGGCTGAAATTTCCAACGTATCCAGTCTGCAACAGCGTCGAGTTGGTGAGTTTCGTCTGGATATTCAGGTCGTAATTCAGCGTGTACGGCGTCTTAAATTGCGGATTAACAGAGAACGCGCCGAACGGCGGCGTGGCGACCGCGGTTCCGAATACGGGTACGCCCGGCTGGAAGACCACATTTTGCGCTGTCAGCGAATATACCGGACTAGGGCCGCCAGGGTTGTAGGCGACGCCATTTGAAGCACCGTTTGATGACCCTTCGAAGGCAATCGCGGCGACCGGTGTCACATCATAAAATAGCCCGGTGCCGCCGCGGATGACGAACCGGGAAGCCCATTTCGGCGCATAGGAAAAACCGAAGCGCGGCGCGAAATCGTGTGGATTCTTCTGATAGAGCTGCTGGCCCGTGACAAATCCCTGGCCCGGAATGAAATTCGCAAGGTTGTTCGCGCTGTCGTTAATTACGCCGATGTAGTCATAGCGGACGCCGAAGTTGATATTGAGCTGCGGCAGCACCTGGAAGTTATCCTGCGCCCACCAGTCGGCGGTATTCTGCTGCCAAATCGGTTCCGGCAATCCACGCTGGATGGTGGCGCCGCTCGCATTGGTGGGCTCGCCGGCGAGGAAGTCTGCCATCGATTCAATGTCCGGGGCCAAACTGGCAGGGAGGGTCGTATCGTTGGCCCAGGGTCCGCGCGACCCGTCGAAACTGAAGGTGCCGCGAGGATTGTTGAAGTACGCCACATCGAGCTGCGCGCGGCGATATTCGCCGCCGAATCTGAACTGATGTTTTCCGACGTTGTAGGAGAGATTGTCGGTGACGTGGCCGGTGGTGTCGGTGCGGCCGGCGGGCTGCGTCGCGCCGACATAATCGAAACCGTCAATCGTCATGGTCGGGGAGCCAATGATCGTGGAGCCGGTATTCAGTCCCAGGGCCGCGGCGTTGAAACCTATATTGTCGTCCTGGAAGGTCTGCGAAAAATAATTCACGGCGAACAGGATCTGGTTGACGATCTGCGGCGACACAATCCAGTTCTCGACGACGGAGACGTTGTGTACGTGCATCGGCGCGGTCTGGAAGAAATCCTTGAGGTGCGATCCAACGTCGGCGACCTGCGTTCCGCCGGTTCCGAAATAATGGATCGATAAGGTGTGCTTCTCGTTGATGTGGTAATCGATCTTGCCCAATCCGTTGAAGCTGTTGTACGTATCCAAGGCATTCGCCAGGTAATTGTTCACCCCCGCCGGTGCGGAACCGAATACGCCTGTCGGCTCAGCGGTCTGCCAAATGTTGAGCAGATTCAGCGACACCGGATTTACGGGAACGTTGTACTTGGCGAGTTCGGCTTCCCCGGCAGTGACCCAGGCAGCCGAAGGCACCGTGTCCTCCACGGATTCGCCCGCGATGGCGAGCTGAATCTCTCCGGCCATGAAAAAGAACAGCTTGTTTTTCAGGATCGGACCGCCGAACGAAAATCCCGGCTGATTATTGCGGATCTCTTGCGGGCGGCTGCCCGGTTTCAGAATCGGGGAAGGCTCGGCCAGATCCTCATTGCGATTGAAAAAATACGCCGTGCCGTGAAATTGGTTGGTGCCGGACTTGATCACCATGTTGACGTTGGAACCCGCATTCCGGCCCACGTCGGCGCCGGCGTTGGTCTCCACTGAGAACTGATCGACTGCGTCCACCGGGAGCAGGCCGCCGGGAATTCCCGCGACGCCGGGCTGATTCTGCGCGGTATAGCCGTACATCACGTCATTGTTGTCGGCGCCGTCCACCTGGTAGTTGTTGGAAGAGAAGCGCGTGCCGTTGACCGACGGCGCGGTCGCCGAGGTCGTGACGCCGGGAGCGAGCTTGATCATCTGCCGGAAATCGCGTCCGTTGATCGGCAGGTCCTGAACGGTCTGGTCGTTCACGACGGCGGAAAGATCGCTTGAAGTGGTATCCAGGTTCGCCGCGGCTGCCGAAACCTCCACGGTCTGCTGCTGTTGAGCGATGCCCAACTGCACGTTGATTGCGGTGGTCTTCGTCACGGCAATGGTGATGTTTTCGACTTTCTTGGTGGCGAAGCCGTTCGCAGAAACCGTGAGCGTGTATATGCCAGTTGGAAGATCCGGGAAATTATACTCGCCCGCAGTTGTCGTGGTGACGGTTCTGGATGTGCCCGTGGCTGGATTATCCAGCCGGACGGAAGCTCCCGGAATCGCCGCGCCGGTGGTGTCGGCGACGGAACCATTCAGTGCGCCGCGAAAAGTCTGCGCCCATACCGCGGAGGCCAGCAAGACAAAAAGAACGAGACGACGTGAGTTCATAAATGTACACTCCCTAGGCGTGCTTCGTGAAAGTATGACACCATTTGTCTGCGCTTGTCCAGGGGAATCGAAGATTTGTCCACAGCCGCGTTGGTGCGTGAGCGCCGAAGTGGTTCCGCTTGGACGCGCGTTGTGTTGTAATTATCGAGGAAGGACGTACGTCGAGCTGGCTCGGGCCAGTGCAGATGAGGAAAGGAGCGCCTTCGGTCCATGCAAGCGATGAAAACTACGCGATGCGGGCTTGCCGTTGCCGTGATGACCGTTGCGAGCGGGATCCTCAGTGCGCAGAGCGGAGGGCTGTATGGCGGCGGTCCGACGTGGTGGGACGCCTCACAGCGCGTCTTGTTCCCGTGGCAGGAAAACTACGAGAATGCCGATGGCGAGGTCAGCATCCTGAACAAGAACGGCGCGATCCACACCGACGGGCATGCCTTTTTTGAACCGCTCGGGAGCAATCGCCGCGCGTGCATCACCTGCCATCAGCCGTCCGACGGTATGAGCCTCTCGACGGCCACTCTTCGTGAGCGCTGGAGTACGACAGAAGGCCGCGATCCCATATTTGCGGCTGTCGACGGCTCCAACTGCCCAGGCCTTCCGCAGAGCGAGGCGAGATCGCACTCGCTGCTGCTCGATCGCGGGCTGATCCGGATCGCGTTGCCGTGGCCGCCCAAGGACGCCGATGGCGCGCCGATCAAGCCGGAGTTTCGAATCGAGGTCGTTCGCGATCCGACTGGATGCAATCTCAGTGCGGCCTATGGCCTTAAGAGCGGCACGCCGGTCATCTCCGTTTTTCGACGGCCGCGAATCACCGCAAATTTCAAATACGTCGTCAACGGCGAGGATGGAAACAACCTGATGGCGGACGGGCGCGAGCCGTCTCTGCGCGCGCAAGCCATTGAGGCCGCACTTACTCACGAGCAGGCTGGCGCTCCGCCAACCGCGCAGCAACTTCGCCAGATCGTGGATTTCGAGATGCAGGTTTTCGCGGCGCAGTATTCCGATGTTCGCGGCGGCCTTGTGACGGAAAAGCAGGGGCCGTTGCTCGGCACCGACAATCTGGCGGGCGGGGGAACGGGATCTCTCGGCGAGGACTCGGCTGAGCGCGTCATTCTATCGTTCGCCGCGTGGCGGAAACAACCGGGTGAGGGAAACCTGGGCTCTCAGCGCGAATTTCGCGCGTCGGCCGGGCGCGGAAGCGAGGTGTTCTTCACGCGGCGCTTCCGGATTCGCGATGCTTCGGCGAGCACTATGTACACGTGCGCGAGCTGCCACAGCGCCGGCTCCAGAAAATGGTTGGACATCGGGACAACCAACGTCACGCCCGAAAAAGCATCGCCCGATCTGCCGCTGTTTCGGATCACCTGCGACGCCTCTGCTCCGGCGCACCCGATATGGGGGCGAGTGTTCTACACGCAAGATCCCGGGCGGGCGCTGATTTCGGGGAAATGCGCGGATGCCGGCGCGATCGTCCCTCAGCAACTCCGCGCGCTCGCGGCGCGGGCGCCTTATTTTTCGAATGGCTCCGCCCAAACTCTGCGCGAAGTCGTCGAGTTCTACGACCGCCGCTTCGGGATCGGCCTCAGCGAGCAGGAGAAACAGGACTTGATCAACTTTCTGCGAGTCTTGTGACCGCACCCGGCGTTTACTTCAGGATCCCCTTCAGTATCGATGATTGAAGCGGAGTCGGATTCTCGGCAGGCTCGATCTTGAAGCTGCGTTCCATCTTCGAGCCCAGCTCGACTTCGATTTCCCGGATACGCCCATCCCGCGCGACTAGGATCTTTATCCGTTCGCCGGGTTTACGCGCGCGAAGCGAATCGTTCAGATTGGTGACGCGCTCGCCGCCGATCGCGAGGATTTCATCACCATCGCTTAGACCAGCGCGGCTCGCCGGCGAGTCATAATCGATCCTGGAAATCACCTGCGCGCCATTCTGCGGAGCGGGCCCGCCCCGGCCTCCGCGTCCTCCCGAATTTCCAGCCGTGGCCCCGAGATACGCGCCGGGTCGCGCGCGCGACTCGGTATCGATCTTCAATCCCGCGAGCGCGAAGTATTTCTGGTAGTCGATGTCCCCCGTGGTCGCGACGTAATCGTCGAAAATCTCGTCGAGCGGCGTTCCGGCCATGCGCTCGCAGACAGCGCGGAATTCCTGATCGGTAAAGCCGCGCCTCTTCTGCTTGAAATATTCTTCATACAGCGCGCGCATTACATCGTCGAGCGACTTCGTATTTCCGGTCTCCGCGCGGATCTTGTAGTCGAGCATGGCCGCGATCGCGGGGCCCTTGTTGTAATACGAGATGGTTGTGTTGGCGGCGTCTTCTCCATGCAGCCAGGTCGCGATGCTCGATTCGGCGGCGGATTGAAAACGGTGACCGGGGCTATTCTCATATGTCGAGATATTGTTAGACAGAGTGGCGAAATACTGGGCCGGGGTCATTAATCCGGCGCGCTCGACAAGAAGATCCTGATAGTAGGATGTGAAGCCCTCGGCCTCCCACAACATGGTGGTGAAATTTTCGCGATCGTAGTCGAAGGGGCCCAGCGCGATCGGGCGGATGCGCTTCACGTTGTACGTATGAAAATATTCGTGCGCGGCGAAACTGAGCCAGCGGCGATAGCCTTCCGGTGTGTTGAGGCTCTCGCCATTGAACAGCATGGCCGCTGACGTAAGGTGCTCGACGCCGCCAGCGCCTCGGCCCATCAGAAGGAACGTGTAATGTTTGTATGGGATCTCGCCCATCATGCCCGTGGCGGTTGCGACGATTCGCTTCAGATCGGCCGCAATCCTGGCGCGATCGATACTGGCTGGAACATCCTCGGCGACGATGAAATGCGGGACCCCGTTCACTTCGAATTGAAAATGCTCCTGGTTGCCGAGGAGCGTGGGGCAATCGTAAAGCAGATCGAAGTTGGCGGCCGAAAATGTGTTGGGCTCGCCCGCAACCGGATCCAGCCCATTGGCGACGCTGGACCACCCGGCCGGCAGTTTTATATGCACCGTCGCCGGATGATCGATCATGCCCGGAACATACACGTACATCCCGGGCCCGACGAAATAGCCGCGCTGGTCGTCAAGATAGCTGTTGCCGACGAATCGTGTGAAGGCGTAAACATCGTAGCTGATGACGGCTCGCCCGGATTCATCGAGTTTCACGCGCCAGGTGTTCTTGTCGATCCTCGTTGACGCCAGAGGATGGCCTCCGGCATCCGCCGCGTGAAAGTTCACCACGTCCTTGGAATAATCCATGATCCGGTAGTAACCGGGCATCCAGACCGGCATCTTGAAATCCTGCGAGGCGCCTTTCAGCGCGTCGCAGCGCAGCTCGACGTGATAGTAGTGATTGACGGGGTGATCCATCGAAATCGTAAAGTCGAACGACTGCGGCCACGCCTGCGGCGCGGCAATCAAGATGGCCAGATAAAAAAAGCTCTTCCTGATGAGCATGATTCGTCAATCATACTCCCGCACCGATTTGTCCGCGTGCGATGACGATCCCAGCTTGAGGGCGGGCGTTACCAGATAATCTTGAGCGCAAGCTGAGTGTTGCGCGGTTCGCCGACGCCCAGACCCGGCGCTGAACTGTTGCTGAATGTCTGTGTGAGCTGACCAAAGCTCGAGCTGGAGAAAGTGGCGTTCGGGTTCGCCCAGTTCGTCCGGTTGAAGAGATTAAAGATTTCGACGCGGAATTCCGTCGAGATTCGCTCGGTAATCGGAGTCCTCTTGAAGATCGAGAAGTCGACCGAGCCGAACCCCGGTCCGTAGTACAAATCTCTGCCGATGTCGCCGAATGTCCCAGAAGCCGGCTTTGCAAAAGCTGCGGGGTTGAGATACTGCACCGCCGGACCCTTAATCACCGGGACATTCGCGAAGGGATTGCCAATAACATCGACGCGGTCCTGATTCTCGCCGGTTCCGCTGACATTCGTTCCGGCAAGGATGTTGATGGGTTGGCCGGTGGAGAAAGTGAACAAGGAGTTGAGTTGCCAGCCTTTGGTCAGCCTCGGCGCGAATTTCCCCAGTTGGGGGAGTTCGTAGGTGATGAAGTCAGTGGACATGTTGCGGACGTCGAACGAGCTCGAACCCCGCTGATCGTGGAGATTGTAGCTATCCGTGGGCACCGTGTTGCGAACGGCGGAAGAATCGTCAATGGAATGGCCATAGCCATAATTAGCGGTCGCCGACAAACCTTTCCAGAGTCTCTGCCGCAGCGAGACCTGCAACGCGTTGTATTCCGAATTCGCGATCGATTCCGCCGTGTCGATGGTCGCCAGTTGCGGATACTCCGCGGCATACGGCCGCACCGCGACGCCGTTGGTCAAAATCGGCTGGTTGATATCCAGCAGAACTGGAAGCTTGCGTCCCAGAGTGCCCACATAACCTATCTGCAGAAGTGTGGATTGTGAGAGCTGCCGCTGGATATTCAGATCGAAATTCTGGGAATACGCGGTCCGAAAATTCTGATTGACGGCAAATGCTCCGAATGGCGGAGTAGGAGTGCTTGATCCGAACAGCGCCACCCCAGGCGAGAACACCACGTTCTTGACCGACAGATTGTATACCGGATTCGGCCCGCCAGGGTTCGCGTTCACGCCGGCCGCGCCGCCGTTGCTGAGCGAGGTGTTTGCGGTGAAGAAGTTCAACGCCGGGACATCGTAGTAGATGCCATAACCACCGCGAATCACCGTCTTGCCGTCGGAGGTGGCGGTATACGCGAAACCGACGCGCGGCGCAAGATCATGGTAGTCCTTCGGATACAGCGGTCCCGCGCCACTCACGTTCGGCACGACAAAACCGTCGCCGGGGATGAAGTTGGTGATCGAATCCCTGGAATCATGCAAAACGCCCTGATAGGTGTAGCGCGCGCCGTAATTCAGGGTCAGCCGGGAGTTGAGGCGGAACGTATCGCCGGCCCACAGATCAAACGAGTTTTGCAAGTACAGCCGCTGCAGCGGACCCTCCGCGATGGTGGCTCCGTTGGAATTGCTCGGATAGCCGGCAAGGAAATCGGACAGGGTTCTCAGATCCCCGGTGACCGCCGGGTCCGACGACCAGGGTCCGCGACTCCCGTCGAATGTGAAGGAGCCACGTTCATTGATGTCATAGCCTACGTCCAGCACCGCGCGCCGGAACTCTCCGCCAAAGATCATCGCATGGCGGCCGACATTGTACGAGAGAGTATCGGTGAGGTGACCCGTGGTATCGATGCGCGCCTCCGGGCTGGTCGCTCCCACGTAATCGAATCCGGTAATCGTGATCTTGGGCGATCCCAAAAGAACCGGCGAGGTGATGCCGGTGTTCAGTCCTAAAGCGATCGGATTGACGGAGTTATCTGCGTTGTTGAAGGATTGGAAGAAATAATTCACGCCCAACGTCAGGAGGTTGACCATTCTGGGCGATAAAATCGCAGTGTCCGCGATCGCCATGTTGTGCATGTGACTGGGCGCAACCTGAAAATACTGGGGTATGTCCGAACCGATATTGGCGGTCTGCGTGCCCGTTCCTACGAAGTAGCGCACGAACATCGAGTTCGAGGCATTGAAGCGATGGTCGATTTTCATCACCCCGTTATAGCTGTTGTAAGTGTTCTGGCCATTGCTCAGAAAATTATTCGTCGTGGCGGGGCCATTACGAACATCCGCCGGCCAGATCGTCAACAGGTTCAACGAGACCGGATTCACCGGAACGTTATACTTCGCAAGCACACCCTCCGCCTGATTCACCCAGGCGGTGGAAGGCTCGGTGGTCAGGATGGAGTCGTCGGCAAGCGCTAACTGCGCCTCTCCAGCCAGGAAGAAGAAAGTTTTGTTTTTGATGATGGGACCGCCTGCTGAGAAACCGAACTGGTTATTTCGAATCACCTGCTTCGGGCTGGTCGGGGCAAGCAATGGCGATCGGGAGGCGAGCGCCTCATTGCGGTTGAAGTAGAAGAGGCTCCCGTGAAAATCGTTGGTGCCCGATTTGAGGACCACGTTCACCTGGGCGCCTGCATTGCGTCCCTGATCGGGACCGCCGCTCGCTTCCACTGCGAACTGGTCGATCGCTTCAATCGGCAGCAACGTCCCCGCGATGCCGGCCACCCCTCCCTGATTGACGGCCGATACATTTTGAAAAGCGTCGTTGTTATCCGCTCCGTCGATCTGGTAGTTGCTCCCGGTAGTCCGACTGCCGTTAATCGATGACGCCAGCGGCGATGCGCCGGGCACGAGCTTGACCATCTGCAGAAAGTTGCGGCCATTCATCGGCATGTCCTGCACGCTCGAGGTGTTGACCACGGAAGTGAGCGCGCTGGATGTGGTATCCACCGACACAGCGGACGCGGCTACCTCAACCGTCGATTGTTGCTGGGCAACCGAAAGCTGCACGGTGATATTCGTAGTTTTCGAAACCGCAATTTCGATGTTGTCGATCCTCTTGGTTTGAAAACCAGCATTGGAAACGGTCAGCGTGTACAGCCCCACCGGGAGGTCCACAAAAAGAAAGTCTCCGTTGGCGGATGACGTGGTGGTAAGCGTCCGGCCGGTTGCCGGGTTCTGCAAGTTGACGCTGGCGCCGGGCAAAACCGCTCCGGATGTGTCGGTTGCGACTCCTGCCAGCGCGCCATTAAAGGTCTGGGCGAAAGCGGCCGTAGTCAGAAACACAACGGCCAGGAAGCGAGCGAGAACCATCTTCAATCCCTCCCGTTTATCTGGTTAAGTATACATCGAAGCGGCTGGAATGTTACAAGGAAATTTCGCGATATGCTACACGCGAGGCCATAATCGAAGCGTGGCTCACTTTACACACCGGCTGCGCGTTGCTACCCAAGGAAAGGGTTTTTATCCCATCACGCGCGAGGTCGCCACGTGGGTCGAGCAAACCAAGGTCGACGCCGCCCTGTTGACGGTGTTCTGCCAGCACACCTCAGCCTCGCTGGTGATTCAGGAGAACGCGGATCCGGACGTCGTGCTGGACTTGAAAGATTATTTCGAGCGCATCGCGCCGGAAAACGATCCTGCGTATCGCCACACCACGGAAGGCTCGGACGATATGCCCGCGCACATCCGAACCGCGCTTACGCAAACCAGTCTGACCATTCCGGTGCTCAGCGGCCGCATGGCGCTGGGAACATGGCAGGGAATTTATCTGTTCGAACATCGCTGCGCGCCGCATCGCCGCGGCATCGTTCTGCACCTGATGGCGTGATCAGCGCGCGTCGGCGTGCAACTGCGCCTCGCCGCCCAGCAGGCGCCCGCACACCAGGTGTCCCGCGCGGCCGATCAACTGGTTAGGGAGCTTGCCTTCGACGTCTTCGCGATAAGCGTCCTGATCCACGATAAAAACTGCCTCCGGCCGCTGCGCCAAAAAGTGCTCGAACGCCGCGCGGTCCAGCAGCGAGGTCAGGTTGTGGTTGCCGTACCATTGCAGTTGATTGATTTCGTCATAGCGCGGCTGGCCCTGATCGTAGAAAGCGATGCGCTCGTTTCCCGGCACGGCTGAGCGCGTCAGCGCCGCGATCTCACGAATCTCGCCCGCGTGATCGGCGCGCGGCGGACGGATCGCGACGGCGACCGCGACTACGCACATCGCCGGGATCAGCACCTTGAGCGCCTGCGTGACGCGGCGCTCCGGGATAAACGCGCGGATCCCCACCGCCGCCAGAATCGAGAACGCCGGATACGCCGGCAGCATGTAGCGCAGCACGCGGCTTTTCGCCGCCGCGCACAACACCAGCATCGCCGCGATCCACAGCGGCAGAATGCGTAACTTCGGATTGCGCCAGGCGACGGCCAGCCCCGCGATCATCGCCGGCAGCCACGGCCAATACGATTTCGAAATCATCCACAGGTATTCGAAGAGTCCCGTGTAGCGGCGCCAGGGCGGGGAAAGCGCGCCGTACACCTCGCGCTCCATCCAGCCGCGATGCACCTCGAAAAAATAGTCGCCGTAGCGATGAATCCAGTACGCGTACCACAGCGTGATCGGCAGAAAGGCGATCGCCAGCGACGCGCCCGCGTAAGTAATCGAAACGCGCCGCCGCGCGATCGCCGAGTGCGTGACGAACAGGATCACCAGCGCCAGCCCCGCGAATCCGCGGGTCATCTGCGCGCATGCTGTGAAGGCGCCCGCCGCAAGCAGCCAGCGCTCGTCGTCCTCTGACTGAACGTAACAGCACACGGCCGCAAGGAACACGAAAGTGAACGGAACATCTGTCATGGCGTGCGACGCGTACTTGATGAAATAGGCCGTGGTCGCGAGCACGAATACGGAAACCAGCGCGCTCAACGCGTCGCCGAGCAGCCGCCGCGCGAGCCAGTACACAAGCAAAAGGCAGCCGAACGCCGCCAGCGCCGCGGGAAATTTCGCCACCGGGTCGGAAAAGCCGAAGACGCGAAACAGCGCGGCCAGGATCCAGTCGAACAGCGGAGGGTGCTCCAGCGCGGGATAGCCGTTGCTGGTCAGCGTCAGCCAGCCGTCCGATTGCGCGATTCCCTTGGCGATGTGCGCAAATAACGCGTCATCGTAGCCCGGGAGATCGCCCACGCGAATAGGCGCAAAAAAGATCAGCGCCGCCGCGAAGAGCAGCGCATAGAGGTGCGGCTTCCGCAAATCCTATTGTATGTTGCGCCGGTCGCGCCGCAGAATCGCGGGAACGTCCAGATCGTCGAACATCGCGTCGTGGCCAGTGCTGTTCGCTGCCGCGGCGACGGTCATCGGCGGTTCTTCGTGAACCGGCTCGGGCTCAGGCTCAGGGTCGGCTTTGGCGTACACCGGCTCGGAACGGGGAATCTCGACGTGCGGGAGCGGCTCGGGCACCGGCGCCTGCACGCGTGGACGGCGTTCGATCGCGGGCAGATTCTCGCGCTCGAATCCAGTGGCGATCACCGTGATCTTCACTTCTTCACCCATCGATTCGTTCAGCACCACGCCGAAGTTGATCTGCACGTCCTCGTTTGCCGCGGCCTCGCGAATCAGTGTGCACGCCTCGTTCACTTCATGCAGACCCAGGCGGCTCGACCCGGTGATGTTGATCAGCACGCCGCGCGCCCCGCGGACTCCGCCGGCTTCCATGAGTGGACTACTGATGGCGCGCTCGGCGGCAACTTTCGCCGCGTTCTCTCCCGTGGCCGACGCCGTCCCCATCATCGCGTAGCCCATTCCGAGCATAATCGACCGGATATCCGAAAAATCGCGGTTAATTAATCCCGGAGTGGTGATAATATCGCTGATTCCCTGCACGGCCTGGCGTAGCACGTCGTCGGCGACGCGGAACGCTTCGAAAAAGCTGGTGCCCTTGGGAACCAGATCGAGCAGTTGATCGTTGGGGATGGTGATCACAGTATCCACCACGCTCGCCAGTTCGGCCAGACCGTGTTGGGCTTGTTTTTTTCGCTTGGGACCTTCGAAGGCGAACGGCTGCGTCACCACCGCCACGGTCAGCGCGCCCAGTTCCTTGGCCAGCGACGCGACCACCGGCGCCGCGCCGGTTCCCGTTCCGCCGCCCAGCCCCGCCGTCACGAAAACCATGTCCGCGCCTTCCAGCAGATCGATGATTTTTTCCGTGTCTTCGAGCGCCGCCTGCCGGCCCACGCCCGGGTCCGATCCCGCTCCGAGTCCGCTGGTCAACTTCGAGCCGATGGCGAGCTGAGTGGGAACCGGCGACGCGGAAAGCGCCTGCACGTCGGTATTCAGCACGCAGAATTCGACGCCCGTGAGCCCTTCGTTCAACATGCGCGCGACCGCGTTGGAGCCGCCGCCGCCCACGCCGAACACGCGGATCCTGGTCTTCGGCGCAATTTCGTTTTCAATCGTGAATTTCAGCGCATTGAGTGGCATCTTCCGCTCCTTTATTTCGCAATCCATCCGATCAGCCCCGGTAATTTTCGCTTGGGCGGCTCGTGCAGCTTCAACTTGGACGAGTACAGCGCCAGTCCCGCGGCGGTGGTCCACGCCGGGCTGCTCAATTCTTCCGGCCAGTCGCCGAAGCCTTTCGCCAGTCCGTTCGCGGCCTGGCAGTTCAAAATTCGCTCCGCCATGTCGCACATGCCGTTCAGGAACGCGCCGCCGCCGGTGAGGAACATTCCTTCCATGAGGTTGCGCTCCATGCCCGCGCGCTGGACCTCGGCGCGGACGTACATGAACAATTCCTCGGCGCGCGCCTCCAGAATTTCGTTGAGCTCGCTACGCCGCGCCTCGCGGGCGGCCCGTCCTTCGGGGGAGGGAACCTCGATCAGCGTTGAATCCGAAGTCAGCCCCAGCAGCGCGCAGCCATACTGTTGTTTCAAGCACTCCGCGTCTTCGTAACTCACCTTGAAAATCGTGGCGATGTCACGCGTCAGGTGATCGGCCCACACCGGAATGCTCGCCGCGAGCAGCATCGCGTCGCCGTCGTAGATCACCAGGTCGCTTGAATGCAGCCCCAGGTCGAGCACGGCCGCGCCGCGCTCGCGCTCCTCGGCGTACAGGCACGCGTAAGCCGCGGCCATCGGCTCGTACACGGTCTCTTCGACCGCCAGCCCCGCCATGTGCGATGCCGCCACCACGGACTGATGCTCCTGGAACGATGCCGTGATGATGTGGACGTTGGCTTCCAGTCGCGAGCATACTCCGCGCTCCGGCCGGCGAAATCCAGCGCGCCCGTCGAGCGTGAAATCCTGGGGCAGCACGTGCAGCAGCATACGGTCGCGCTCCAGCCGGACGTCGGCGGCCAGGCGCACGGCGTAGGCCATGTCTTCGGCGTCCACCTCGCGTGGCCGTCCGAACTCGTAACGCCCGCGGCTCTGCGCGCCGCACACGCTCATCCCGCCGATCCCGATAGTGATGCTCTCCACCGAGACCTGCGCGCCGCGCTCGGCATCCATCACCGCCGCCCGAATCGATTCGGCGAGCGCGGCCTGATCGTTCACGCGGCCTTTCGACCATCCCGCCGCCGGCGCCAGGCCATGCGAAAGATAACGGATGTGACCGCCTTCGAGCGCGCAGATGACGCAGCGCGTGCGCGAGCTGCCCGCGTCCAGGCCCACCGCGAGCTGAGTGTTTGACGCCATTTATTCCACCACCGTAATGCGATCTTCCAAGCGCATGTCCAGCGTTGCAGCTCCCGGCAGACGCCGCTTGATTTCGCCGTAATTCCGAACGAAGTTCTGATAGCGCAGCGAAAAATCGTGATCGCCCAGCAGTAGCGTCACCATATGGCCGTCGCGCGGCTCGGTGACTTTCAAATTATCGGGGTCGGAAACATCGATCTCGGAGATCTGCGCCGCGCGCGGCCCCAGATCGCGCGTCAGGCGCAGCATGCGATGCACGCGGTCGCGCCGCTGCTCGATCGGATCCGGCGGCCGCACCCCCGCAAGCACCGGCAGCGTGAACCGGTCCGGCGCGGGCGGAAGGATGACTCCGTCCTCGTCGATCAGCGCGAATCTCGACGCGTTCACGGTGATGAACGCCACCGGCGCCCGCTCGGAAACCTTCACGATCACGCGGTTCGGCCACAACCGCACCACCGTCGCATCCTTCACCCAGTCCACCGTGCGCAGCATCGCGCGGCGGTCGGCGAGCGGCAGAAGATAAATGCTGCGGCCCGCGTCGTTGTCGAAAACCTTTTGCACCGCGCGGCGCGAGGCGTGCGAAACGCCGGTCACTTCGAGCGTCGGATGATCGTCGTCTGCAGTGAGGGCGAAGCGCTCGTCGCGAATCAGAAACTTCTCCAACCGGTTCATCGTGTACAGCGCGGCGAGCAGGAAAACCGCGAACGCGCTGACGATGGCGATGAGCCGCCGCCAGGGAAACTCCGCCGGCGCGCGCGGAGATCGCGCCCGCGGCCGCGCGATTTCGCCCGTTTCCGGCTCGATTCCCGGCAGAGTCCCCGCCCCCTGGTAGGATTTTCGAGGCATCAGCGCAGCCTCTCCAGAATTTTTTCCACCGCCTGATACACGCTGCCCGCGCCCAGCGTGATCACCGCGTCGCCCGCGGCCGCGATCTCGCTCACCGCTTCGATGCCGCGATCCAGGGTGCCCACATAGCTCGCCTGGCGATGTCCGAAGGCGCGAATGCGCTCCACCAGCAGCTCCGACGTCACGCCTTCGATGGGCGCCTCCGAGGCTGCGTAAATATCCATCACGTGCACCGAGTCGGCCTGGTGAAACGCGCGCGCGAAATCGTCCAGCAGCGCGTCGGTGCGCGTGTAGCGATGCGGCTGGAACAGAACGTGCACGCGTGAAAAGCGGCACTCCCGCGCCGCCTCAAGCGTCGCGCGGATCTCGGTCGGATGATGCCCGTAATCGTCGATCACCGTCACGCCGCGCGCGCTTCCATGAACCTGAAAGCGCCGGTCCACGCCGCGAAATGCGGACAGCGCCTCGCGAATCGTGTCGACCGGAATTTCCAGCTCCAGCCCCACCGCGACCGCTGCCGCCGCGTTCAAAACGTTGTGCGCGCCGGGCACGTTCAGGCGGAAACACCCCAGGTCGCGGCCGCGAAATTCAAGATGAAATTCGCTAGCCATGTGCCCGGTCGAGGAGTGCGTCACGCGCAGGTCCGCTTGCGCGCTTGCGCCGTACGTGAAGATGCGACGGTTCACCGCCGGCAGGATCTGCTGCACGTTTTCGTTGTCGATGCACAGGATGGCGACGCCGTAAAACGGAACTTTCCCCACGAACTCCGCGAACGCGCGCTGGATCTCGCCCAGGCCCGAATAATGGTCGAGGTGTTCGCGGTCGATGTTGGTCACCACCGCGATGATGGGCGCGAGCTTCAGAAACGAGCCGTCGCTCTCGTCCGATTCGACCACCAGGTAGCTGGACTTGCCCAGCCGCGCGTTCGCTCCTCCCATGGTTCCCACGCGCCCGCCCACCACGATGGTGGGGTCGAGATTCGCATGGCTGAGTACCGCTGCGGTCATCGAAGTCGTTGTGGTTTTTCCATGGCTGCCGGCGATGGCGATCCCGTATTTCTGGCGCATCAGCTCCGCCAGCAGTTCGCCGCGCGGGATCACGGGAATATTGCGCCGCCGCGCCTCCACCACCTCGGGATTGTCGCTCGTGACCGCCGAGCTCACCACCACGGCTTTCGCCGAATCGATGTTTTCCGCCGCGTGTCCTTCGAAAATCATCGCGCCGCGCGACGCCAACCGTTCCGTCGTCGCCGAGCGCTTCAGATCCGATCCGGTCACGCGATAGCCCAGCTCCAGCAGCACCTCGGCGAGGCCGGACATGCCGATCCCGCCGATGCCGACGAAGTGCACGTGCTGGGGCTTAAAAAACATTTCAATATTGTATTGTTTCGAGTTTTTCGCGTCTTGTCAATGATTTAAAAAGGATTCGAGAACCTCCGCCGCTCTGCGCGCCGCGCCTGCGTGCGCCAGTGACCGCGCCGCTTGTGCGGTTCGATCCAGCCCCGCTTCGACCAGCCGCGTGACCTCCGCGACCAGCCGTTCGCCCGTCATTTCCGAATCGGGCACCAGGCGCGCCGCGCCCGCTTTCTCGAACGCTTCGGCATTGCGGAGCTGGTGCTGATCGGCCGCCGTCGCCAGCGGAACCAGAATCGACGGTTTTCCCGCCGCGGCGATCTCGCTGAGCGTGCCGGCTCCCGCGCGGCTGACCACGATATCGGCCTGCGCGAACGCCTCCGGCATCGCCGTGATGAACGGAATCACCTCGCCTGCGATGCCGCTCGCGCGGAATCGCGCCGCGATCTCCTCGAATGCCGCAGGACCCGTCTGATGCACCAGCCGCACCGGGATCTTCCACATTTGCCAGCTCTGCTCGGCCGCGCGATTGAGCGTCCGCGACCCCTGGCTCCCACCGGTGATCAAAACGTTTAAAACCCCACCTCGTGTTTTCGGCTTTATTGCGAAGAACTCGTCCCGCACCGGAAGACCGGTGATCTCCGTTCGTCCGGGAGGAAACCATCGCGCTGTTTCTTCGAAACCCACCAGCGCCCGCGAGACAAACCGAGCCAGCTTGCGGTGCGTGAATCCCGGCATCGCGTTCGGCTCCATCACTACGACGGGAATTTTCTTCCACAGCGCGGCCAGCAGCACCGGCCCGGCGACGTACCCGCCCATCGAAAAAATCGCCGCGGGGCGCGACTGATCCAGCATTCGCGACACCTGCCAGATGCTGAACGGCAGCTCGGAGAGGGTCGCCAGCGCCCGGCGCGCGCCCACGCGGTTCAACCCGCCGATCTCGATGAATTCGATCGGGAAATTCTCTTCGCCAACCAGCTTCGCTTCGAGGCCGCGCCGCGTTCCGATGAAAACGGCCGCGTGTCCGCGCGACCGCAGTTCGCGAGCGACCGCCAGCAACGGGATCACGTGCCCGCCCGTCCCGCCGCCGGCCATGACAAACGTCGCCAGATTCACCCCTCATGTTCGCTGACGCTCAACAGCATTCCCAAACACAGCAGCGTGCTGAACAGCGAGCTTCCTCCGTAGCTGATCATCGGCAGCGGAAATCCCTTGGTCGGTCCCATGTCGAGCACCACGCTCATGTTGATCAGCGCCTGCACCACGATGGTCACCGTCACGCCCAGCGCCAGGTATTTTCCGAAATCGTCGCGCGCCAGCACGAACAGCCGCGCGCCGCGCCACAGGATCACCATGAACCCCGCGAGAACCGCGGTCGTTCCCCACAGGCCCAGTTCCTCGCCGATGGTCGCGTAGATGAAATCGGTGTGCGCGTCGGGCAGGAACATCAATTTCTGTTTCCCCTCCATCAGCCCCACGCCCAGCACGCCGCCCGTCCCCACCGCGATCTTCGATTGCCGCGGCTGATAGCTCGCGTCGCGAATGCTGGTCGAGCTCGCCACGTAATTGCGAATCACGTGATGCGTGTCGACGGTCTCGATCAATGAATAATCCGGATCGAAATACGAGATCACGCGCCCCAGCCGGTACCCGCGTGAGCAGATCGCCGCCACCGCCAGTAACGCGCCGATCCCCATCAGCCGGAACATGTGCCGGCGCTTCAGCCCGGCGACCCAGAACACCACGATCGCCGTGATCACTGGCACCAGCGCGGTCCCCAAATCCGCCACCACCACCATGAATCCGAGCATCGCCACGGCCAGCAGCGCCTGCTTGAGCGTGCTGCGATCGTTGATCGACTGCGACCGCGGCGAAACGAAATACGCAAGAAATAAAATCAGCGCCGGTTTGGCGAACTCGGACGGCTCCAGTTTCCCCAAACTCCCGATCTGAATCCAGCGATGCGAGCGGGGATCGAGAAAATACACCAGCACCAGCATCCCCAATACGATCCCCAGCCCGGAAAATGCCCACGCCGGCGTGTTCAAGCGGTGATAATCGCGCCGCTTGAAATACATCAGGATGAAAAACGCCGCGACCGCCCAGGCGATCTGCCGGACCACGAAATAATACGGCGGAACGTTGTAGCGCAGCTCCGCCAGCGCGCTTGAGGCGCTGTACAGCATCACCAGCCCGAAGCCCACCATCGCCAGGATGGTCAGAAACAGAATCCAGTCCGTTTTCAGTTTCGCCATGGCAGATCCTTCACCAGGTGCTTGAATTCGCGCCCCCGGTGCTCGTAACTTTGGAACTGATCGAAGCTCGCGCACGCCGGCGCCAGCAGCACCGTGTCGCCCCGCCGCGCCCGCTTGAACGCGAGCCGCACGGCGCCCTCGATGGTTCCGCACTGCTCCAGCGGAATCGACCCGTTCAACTGATTTGCGATCTTCGCCGCCGCCGCGCCCACCAGCAGTGCCGCATGCGCCTTCTGCTTGAGCGGCGCGGCGAGCGTAGTGTAATCGCTGTTCTTATCCTTGCCGCCCAGAATGATCCACAGCCCGCCCTCGAACGCATCGATCGCCTTCAGCGTCGCATCCACGTTCGTCGC
>DATJVN010000164.1:0-12488 GCA_035501755.1 Bryobacteraceae bacterium
ACGCGGTCCGGCATGGTCGCGGTGTCGCTCGAAGCGAAGAAATTGAAACTCGCGCCGCCCGTTCAGAAGGAATCGCAAAAGGAAGAAGGAGTCCTGCTCAATGGCTAGTCGTTATTACGAAAAAGACGGGAATTTATCGCTGCTGAAGAACAAAACGATTGCCATTATCGGCTACGGCAGCCAGGGTCACGCACACGCGATGAACCTGCGCGATTCGGGGCTGAAGGTCGTGGTCGGGTTGCACGAGGGGTCGAACAGCCGGGCGAAAGCCGAATCGGCCGGACTGCGCGTGCTTCCAACGGCGGAGGCGGCGCGCGTCGCGGACGTAATCATGATCCTGGTCCCGGATCATATTCAGGCCGAATTGTTCCATGAAATCGCTCCGAATCTCACTCCCGGTAAGACGCTGATGTTTGCGCACGGCTTCAACATTCATTTCAAGCAGATCGAGCCTCCCGCGGGCGTGGACGTCTCCATGGTCGCACCCAAGGCTCCGGGGCATCGCGTGCGCGAGCTGTTCACCGAGGGCGTGGGCGTGCCGGCGCTGGTCGCGGTAGCGCAGGACGCCTCGGGATACGCGCTTGACGACGCGCTTGCTTACGCCCTCGCGCTAGGGTGTCTTAAGGCGGGCGTCATAGAGACGACATTCAAAGAAGAAACTGAAAGCGATCTGTTCGGAGAGCAGGCGGTGCTGTGCGGCGGCGTGAGCGAGCTGATCCGCGCGGGTTTCGAAACTCTCGTCGAGGCCGGATACGACCCGGAAATCGCCTATTTCGAGTGCCTACACGAAATGAAGCTGATTGTCGATCTTATCCAGGAGGGCGGTCTCGGCTACATGCGCTATTCGGTCTCGGACACGGCGGAGTACGGCGATTACACGCGCGGGCCGCGCATCGTGAATGAGCAGACGCGCGAGGAGATGAGAAAGATCCTGAAAGAGGTGCAGTCGGGCGAGTTCGCGCAGCAGTGGATCTGCGAAAACCGCACCGGACGCAAGAATTTCCTGGCGATGCGCGAGGCGGCGCAGAATCAGCCGATCGAAAAAACCGGCGCCGATCTGAGAAAGATGATGTCGTTCCTGAAAAAGAAGAAGGAAGCAGGAGTCGCTTAAACATATGGCCGCGAATGAACACAAATGAACGCGAATTTTTATTTGCGTTTATTCGTGTTCATTCGCGGCTAATAAAGAGGTTTTTACAATGCGAATTTTTACGTTCGACACCACGTTGCGCGACGGGACGCAGGGCGAGGCCGTCAATTTTACTTCCGATGACAAGCTGCTGATCGCGCAAAAGCTGGATGAGCTGGGCATCGATTACATCGAAGGCGGCTGGCCGGGATCGAATCTCAAGGACAAGGATTTCTTCGCCCGCACGGGCGAGCTGCGTCTGGCACACGCGCGCCTTGTAGCGTTCGGGGCGACGCGATTCGCGAAGAAAAAAGTCCAAGAGGATTCGAGCATTCAGGCGATCGTCGAAGCCAACACGCCGGTGGTGTCGATTTTCGGGAAGAGCTGGGATCTGCACGTGCACCGGGCGCTCGGCGTGACCGAGGAAGAAAATCTGCGGATGATCTCCGAGACGGTGGCGTATCTGAAATCGCTCGGCAAGGAAGTGGTCTACGACGCCGAGCACTTCTTCGACGGCTATCACGCCAATCGCGATTTCGCGCTGCGCACACTCGAAGCCGCGAAAAGTGCGGGCGCTGACGTTCTGGTATTGTGCGACACCAATGGCGGCACCATGACCGGAGCGCTCGCCGCAGCGTGCGCGGAGGTTCGCAAGCGCTTCGACGGAGTTCTTGGAATTCACGTGCACAACGACTGCGATCTGGCGGTCGCCAACACGCTGGCCGCCGTGGAGCAGGGTTTCGCGCACGTGCAGGGCTGCATGAATGGCTACGGGGAGCGCTGCGGTAACGCGAACCTGACTTCGATCATCGCCAATTTGGAATTGAAGCTGGGCCACACCACCATCGGAAAGGAGCGGCTCACGAATCTGACGCCAGTGGCGCGCTTCATCGCCGAGCTCGCTAATCTCCCCCTGCGCAACGATCAACCCTATGTGGGACGCAGCGCATTCGCGCACAAGGGCGGTGTGCACGTGAGCGCGGTATTGAAAGATGCCGCGACGTATGAACACATCAGCCCGAAAGCCGTCGGCAACCGCCAGCGCGTTCTGCTGAGCGATCTTTCGGGGCGCGGCAGCATCCTTTATAAGCTCAAACAGCATGGACTCGAAGAGCGCCTGGACGATCCGGCGCGGCGCGAGCTGCTCGACCGCATCAAACATATGGAGTTTCAGGGCTACGAACTGGAAGCCGCCGAGGGCACCTTCGAACTTCTGGTGCGTGAGGCGCTGCATCCCGGCTTGCAGCTTTTCGAAGTGGTCAATTACGAAGTGACCACGCGGCCGGACGGCACCACCGCGACCGTCACGCTGCGCGCCAACGACGGCGTGCACTCGGCGACGGCGGCCGGCAGCGGACCCGTGAACTCGCTCGACCTGGCGCTGCGAAAATGCCTCTCCACGGTCTACCCGGCGATCGCGGAGGTGCGGCTGACCGATTATAAAGTCCGCGTGCTCGATGCGAAAAAGGGCACCGCGGCGCGCGTGCGCGTGCTGGTGGAGTGGTCTGACCACCGGCGGACGTGGGCGACGGTCGGAGTCTCGGAAAATGTGATCGAGGCGAGCTGGAGCGCGCTCATCGACGCGCTGCGCCTGGAGATCATGCGCCTGAGCGAAAACGATCCGTCGATCGAGCGCGTGGTGGAAGATTACTGCTGGGGCGTGTAGCTCGTCGCCCTACTGCTTCAGCTCGGCGATCATGGGGTCGAGCGAACGGGCGCCCATTCCGTTCAGGCTCCAGCCGAACTCGTTCACCAGCATCTGGCCGATTTCGTCGCGACTCTTGCCTTCGCGCACCATGCTGCTCGCGCGGTCGCGCATCTTTTCGAAATTACGCCGGTACTCTACCAGCGCCGCGCGATTCGAAATCGGCCCGTGGCCCGGGATCACCGTTTCGAAATCCCAGCCGGAATTGAGAATGCCATCGAGCGTCTTGGTCCACTCGACCGCGCTTCCGTGCGCCGAATAATCGATGAAGGGCGCCACCGTCACCGGAGCCTTCGAGGTCCCGATCGTATACAGGTCGCCGGTGTGCAGAACGCGGTCCTGCGGGAAATAAATCGCGACATCGCCATTGGTGTGGCCGCGGCCGAAGTAGTGCGCGATCACCGCCTTGCCGCCCAGGTACACCTCGGTTTCCTGCGTGTAGGCGAGCCGCGGCACGCCCGGCATCTTTCCGTCCACCATGTTGTCACGCGCATTTTTCTGCGCCAGGATCTCCACCGACGCGGCCAGCATCTTGGCGTTGCCGCCAGTGTGATCGCCGTGCTGATGCGTGTTGAGCACGTATTTCACGGGCTTGTCGGTGAGCGAGCGGATTTTCGCCGTGATATCGCCGTAATCGCGCTCGTATTTGTCGTCGATGACGATCACACCCTCGTCGGTCAGATACACGGCGACGTTTCCGCCGTCGCCTTCGATCTCGTACAGATCGCCGGCGATCTTGTTGAGCTTCAAGTTCGGCGGCGTTTGCGGATTCTGCGTGTGGGCGATCCACACACCCACCGAAGCCGCCGCGGCCGCGGCAAGACGGAGCAGAAGCATCCTGGACATGCAGCAGAATATACCAGAAAACATGCAGCCGCCGGGCAAAACCGCCGATCTATTAGAGAATGACCTGCGAGCACTGCGGAGCGCCCCTGCGCGTCGACCCGGAGCGGGGGATGCTGGTGTGCGATTACTGCGGCAGCGAAGTGATCCCGCCCGCTGAAGACGAAGGAGTGGTAGTCCTGGACGACACGCAGTACGTCTGCCCGGTGTGCTCGGCCAAACTGGCCAATGCGTCTCTCGAGCACTTTCCGATGCTGTATTGCCGGCAGTGCCATGGAATGCTGGTGGCCATGGACGATCTGGAAGCGCTGGTCTCCGCGCTGCGTTCGCATCGCGACCGGCCGGCCGCTTACGTGGAGCCGCGCAACTCGGCGGACGGCGGGCGAAGCTTACGCTGCCCGCGCTGCGGCGCCGCCATGGACAACCATCCCTACGGCGGTGCGGGCAACGTGAACGTCGATTCGTGCGAAACCTGCGAATCGGTGTGGCTGGATAAGGGCGAGCTGCGCGAGATCGCCGCCGCTCCGGACTACGACGCGACGCTCGAACCGCGCGAGGTCGCGTGAGCCGGCGATTTTCAACCGTATACTTGAATTATGGAGATCGCGGCAGCGGCCGGAATCGAAACGAAACAGGAAATCCTGCTCGCCGCGCTGCGCGAAATGGGCAGCGTCATCGTGGCCTATTCCGGGGGCGCCGACTCTGCGTATCTCGCATGGGCCGCACACCAGGCAGTTGGCGCGCGATGCGTCGCCATCACCGCGGATTCCGCATCGCTTCCCGAATCGCATAAGCGCGATGCCGAAGAGTTCGCGCACGCGCACGGGATTCGTCACGAATACATCCAGACGCGCGAATTTGACAATCCCGACTACGTCAAGAACGATCGCAACCGCTGCTTCCATTGCAAGGACGAGCTGTTCACGCGCTTGAACCAAGCCGCACGGGAACGCGGCATCGAGCATGTCGTTTACGGCGTGAATGTCGACGATCTGGGCGATTACCGGCCCGGGCAGCGCGCCGCCGCGCTGCACCAGGTGAAAGCTCCGCTGGTGGACGCGGGGTTGACCAAGGCGGAAATTCGCGAGCTGTCGCGCCGCGCGGCTCTTGCGACGTGGGACCGTCCGGCGTCGGCGTGCCTCAGCTCGCGTATCCCCTACGGAACTCCGGTGACCATCGAAAATGTGAAGACGGTCGATCGCGGAGAGGACGCGCTGCGCGCGCTCGGCTTCCGCCAGTTCCGAGTGCGCTTCCATGGCGAGGTAGTGCGTATCGAGATCGCGCCGGAGGAACTGGAACGGGCGCTGAGCCTGGAGATGGCGCGGCGCTTCACTGCGATCTTCAAGCCGCTGGGGTTCCACTACGTCACGCTCGATCTGGAAGGATATCGTCAGGGATCGCTCAACGCGGTCCTGTAGCGAAGATGATCGTTCCCACGGAAATCCGCCGCGAATCCATCACCCGGACCTATGCCATCGTGCTGATGTTTATCGCGCTCAAGGCGGTGGGTAATTTTTCGCTCGCCTGGGGGATGAAACACATCTCCGATCCGGTTTCCGCCAATCCGCTGCATTATCTGCGCGCGATGCTCGATCCGGCCGTCGGGGCGGGTGTCGCGCTGCTCCTGCTTTCGCTGCTGACGCGCATGGCGCTATTCAGCCTGGCCGACCTGAGCTTTGTTCTTCCGGTGACGGCGGTCGGCTACATTCTGGCGACGCTGATTGGAAAATATTTTTTGAACGAGGTGGTGACGCCGCAGCGCTGGCTGGGGACCATTCTGATCTCGATCGGCGCCGCGCTGGTCGGTTCCACCACGCAATCCACCACGCGAGGTGCGCCATGAAGTGGCTGCTCCTGCTGCTGATGATCGCGGCGACCATCACCAGCGACGTGCTGCAAAGCTACGAAATGAAGCGCGCCGGAGCGCAGTCGGTGGGGGCGCGCGGGCTGCTTCGGATTGTGAAGCTGATCGCCGCACGCCGCTTCCTGCTCTTGGCGGTCGCGTGCATGGCGGTATCGTTTTTTTCGTTCATGGCGCTGGTCGAGACGCAGCCGCTGAGTTTCGCTGTTCCCGCCTCCGCCGCGAGCTTCATCTTTGAAACGCTGCTGGCGAAATTCGTCCTGAAGGAGTACATCGGCCCGCGCCGCGCGATTGGAACGGTGATCGTGATGTTCGGGGTGATTCTTTTGGGCGGTTCGTAAGCCTATTCGTCCACCGGTATCAGCTCGCCGTCGCGAATATAATAATCCGCGCCGCGCCAGCGCACGCTCCGGCGCGCGAAACTGGTGACCCAGATCACGAACGCGAGCGCGTCCCACAGCGGGATCAGCGGCATCTTGGCCCATACGCCGCGCTGCTTTAGTCCGTGGATGCCGATCATCCACATCATCGCCGCGCGAAACGCGAAATACGCGCCCAGGTATCCGAAAGCGACCATTGCCGTCGGGTGCGCCGCGATCGCTGCGATCGACCACGGCAGTCCTTGCGTCAGCAACAATCCCAGGTGCCCGCGCGGGCGCATGTGGCGCATCACCACGATCCAGCGCAGGCGCTTGTGCCACAGATCCGACAGCGAGCGGTAGTCCGGCACCGAGGACACGCTGTAGCGCAGCAACTCGACCCGATAGCCTTGCTCGGCGATCAATCGCCCGACCAGTAAATCGTCGGCCGGACGGTTCTCGATCTTCTGATACCCTCCGAAGCCGGCGAGGCGCGAGCGCGTGGTAGCGATGGTCGGGCCCAGCGCGAATTTGACTCCGTCGAGCTGCCATGCGACGAGGATCCCCGCGTAAAAATCCGACATCATCCCCACCGACTGCAGCTTGTCTATAAAATTTTCGGCGCCCGCCGGCACATAAAAGCAAGTCACCGCGCCGACCTTGGGATCGGCCAGCGGCGCTACCACCGTGCGCAGATAATCGGGCCGCACCCGCACGTCGCTGTCGCTGATCACCACCACTTCGTGCCCAGCTTCGTGCACCAGCCGGGCCAGCTTCGCCACTTTGTCATTAGTGGCGACGCGTCCCGATCCATAGAGCACGCGAATCGTAAGCGCCGGAAATCCGGCTCGCAGGCGCTCGACCAGCGGCATTACCGACGCGTCGTCTTGATCCACGCACAGCACGATCTCGTACGCCGGGTAGTCCTGCCGGCAGAAACTTTCGAGATTCTCGTAGGCGTCCGGGTCGAGGCCGCGCATCGGCTTCAGAATGCTGACCGGCGGAGTGAACAAGCCGGTAGCGACGGCTTCGCCGCGCGCAAAATAGCGCCACGAGCTGTACAGCGCGAGCACGTAATAGATGAAGGGGATCGCCGCAATCGACAGAACCAGCGCGGTGAGCACTAACTAAAGCGTACAACAGGCGGGATGCGTGCAACGTTACGACGTTACGACGACCCGCCCGCCGCGCTCAGCGTTCCGCAGCCATGCAACTCGGTATGCCGGTTCAGCTCCTCCCGAGCCCTCTCGCACTCTTCTCTGGCTCTGTCGGAATCGGCGTATGCACCAGCGAAACCGGCATCCTCAAGCCGGCTGAGCTTTCCCACAAGCGCGGTGAAACGATACACGGCACCATGATAATGGGCGAGCAAGCGCTCCCGTTCAGAGCAATACATGGGCTGTGTTAGATCCTTGCCGCGAGGAAATGTTTCGACTGAATGTCGAAGTGCACTGGCAAGTGTCGTGCTTACAATTCGGCGGAACAGGACGCTATGGCAGTCGTAGTCGAAGAACAAAAAGTTGAAAAACTCACGCTGGACGCGGAAATTGCGCTGCGACGCGCGCGCCGGATGGTGGAGTGGCTGCGCGTGATCTATGAGAACGAAGCGCGGATTTTGAAGCAAAGTTCTGACTCTGACGGGAAAAATTCCAGCCGGCAAATCGCGGCGTAACAAGAGCCGGGCGGGCTGCTCGGAATCAGAAGCGGGCAGGGGCGAATCTCGAATTTCGGCGAGTTCCAGCGCTAGCTGCCTGCCGCATCAATGGATGGCTGGCGATATCGCGTCAGCGCCGAGCCGGGTAGAGGCAGTGCCATAATTTCGGTCGTGAACACAAGCGCACGACTTGGGCGGTGTGGTTGCTCCTGGACCAGACGCGAGAGCTATCGAAGTTTTGAGGATCAGTTACCGAGACGAATTTCCGCGACGCCAGCCTTGACGTCCATCAACGTTCCGAAAAGCCGGGAATACTCGGCGATCCTTTCGAGGATATACTCCGCTTTGTCACCCGTGGCGAGCTGCGGCAGACCGCGCGTCTGAAGGAACCGGTTGTTGGCGTGAAGATCCTGCGCGTCGGGCTGACCCTGGCCGATCACATTCAGCACGATCGGCCGAAGCGTGATCGAACGCAGGCGCCTTCCTTCGAACTCGGCGATCGCAACCGCGCTTTCCCAAGCCATCGGTTCCTGGATATACCAGAGTGCGGGCGGGACATTATAAATGAAGTTGCCGAGATCGTAAAAAATCGGGTGCCCTTTGTAAATTTCGATGCCGTGCAGAAGAGGCGCGCCATGCATCACGATCACGTCTGCTCCGGCGTCGATCTCGGAATGCGCCCATTTCTTCAGCCAATCGGGCGGGCGCAACCGTTCCGGCATTCCCTCTTCGAAAATCGCCGTGAAGGATTTTTCGAAAACGTGATTGTGTTGATACACGATCACCAGGTCCGCTTTTTTTGCCGCCTCGCGAATGCTGTTGAGAATCGTTTCCGCATCCTCGGGATTGGGCTGACTTCCTGAGTCGACACGCAGCTCGTCCACGCCCGGCCGTGTCGCCGTCGCCGCGCCTCCCGCCGGTACCAGACCCGATGCCATTCCGATCAGCGCCACCGTCGCGTGAGGGGTGTGTAAATAACCCGGCGCCACGGCGTCCTGTATCGTCTCCCCGATTCCAGCGTGCGCGAGATTCAGACGGTTCACGGCGCGCAGCGTGTTGCGGATACCGGGAACCCGGAGATCGTACGAATGATTATTGGACAAAACCACGAGATTGAACCCGGCGGCTTCGAGAGCGTCCAATGCTTCCGGCGGCGCGAGAAAGCCGCGTCCTTGCATGGGGACATCGCGGTTCGGCTGACCCGGCTCGGCGACCGTCCCTTCGAAATTCGTAAAGCGCACGTCCGCGCCTTCAATGAGTGACGAGATCGCGGAGACCGCGGAAGGCGCGGTGAGCCGGATATCCGACCGGATCATGGATTGCCCGGTGAATGCGATGCGGACCGTCGGTGATTGAGCCCATGCCAAAGATCCGAAGGCCATTAACACGATGCGGAAGAAGCGCTCCGCGGCAGTAGGCATCTGAAGTTTCCTCTCAAGCGCATTATAAGCGCGATCGCGAGGCCCGCATCGACGATTCGCCGCGCGTGAGCGTCAGAAAACGGCGCTCATGGATCAGGGCGATGGGATGACCGAGTCCGCGTTCGTACTCCACGTCGAGCAGCTTTTGTCCTTTCTCTTCCGCCTTCCAGTGCGGAGACTGCCCACCGACGACAACGACATCGGTGCGATGACTGACGCGATCCTCAACCGTGCCGCCGGCGCGGCGGACCAGGCGCTTGGCCTCGGCTCGCGGCATCGCGAGGCGGCCGGTGAACACCACGCGCTTCCCCTCCAGGCTGCGCACCACGTTGCGCGATGCGGCGTGCGATTCCTGGTGTTGCAGCCGCGCCAGCATATCGCGCGAATCGACGAAGCGCTTTCGCCGGTCGCCGATCGATCGCTGAATCACCGACTTGGCTTCCGGGCTACACGGCAGGTTCTTGACGCCTTTGGTGGTGACTCTCCATTCCGCGGATCCGCGCAGCAACGCGACGTACAGACATCCGATCTGGTAAACGTCATCGGCCGGCCGCCACGAACTGGTTTTGCCCCGCCCGATCGCCGTCGGCGCGAACCGGCGAGCGAAGGCGTCGGCAGGCACACCCTTCTCGCCGACGCTGTGCAAGGCGATGCCAAAGTCGCCCAACTTCAGCACGCGGTCCTTGGCGACGAACACGTTTCGCGGCGTGATATCGCGATGAACCGCGCGTGTCGAATGCAACAGAGTCACCGCACGCAGCAGACGGATGATTTCGCGCCGCGCCTTGACCTCGGACCACGGCTTGGGATTCCGCTGCAGGTAGTGAAAGAGATCGCCGCCGTCGACCAGTTCCGAAACCAGACAGTAGACCGGCTTGGGAATCGATTCGCGCGCGGAGCTTGCCGCGGGAACCCAGGCAAAGGATTCATGCACGCGGACCACGCCAGACTCATTCTTGAGCAGATCGCCGAAGTAAGCTTCACGATGCCACTCCCTCGGTTCGATGGCGATTTTCAGAACGCATTTTGCCGGCAATGGGTCTCCCCCGCCCACGTGGGTCACGTTATAAACGGCTCCGAAGCCGCCGCTGCCGAGTGGCTCGCCGATGCGATACTGCCGCCCACTGGTGGCGCTGCGCACCAGCAGTCCAAAACGCAGACGTAATCGAGGATCACGCGGCGGAGGAGCGACGCGTAGGGTTGCCGGTGAGAGCGTCTCCGTGCTCTTGAGATCGGATTTGGTGCGTGATCGGGTAATGTTTTTACATTTTGGCACCCGTTTCGCGTCTCCGGCAATGGGAGCGATTCGAGGAACGCGATGGCCGGCCGCAGCGGATCAGCGCGGAACCGCCAGGATGATTCCGGAATCGGGACTGGAAAACAGCACTCGAAAATGCACGGCATCGGGCCGCGGATCGTGCGCGCCGGGGTTCAGCACATAAAAATCGTAACCGCTCATGGGCGGCGGATCGAGAATTTGGATCGGCCGGAGCGCCGGAATAGGATGCGTTTGACGATAATAGTCGAGCGAACGGCGGTGGATCCACGCGGCGCTGACCTCCATGCTGTTGGCCGGCTTGTTCGCCGACTCGCGCGCGATGATCAGCGCAACCCGTCTGGTGTCACTATCGAACCGCCACAACTTGAACGTATGAAGCTCAAACTGCGTGCAGAACTGGACGATGAATGCGCACGCCAACAGAATGTGCAAACCACGATACGCGCGGCTGCGCAATGCGTCGGCGGCGATCGGCCAGGAGAGTGCGAACAGGAGGATCAGATACAGGCCGGTGCGATCCACCGGATACTTGAACCCCACCACACGCGCTGCGAAAAGCGTGGCTGCGCTGATGAGCAGGGCGACAGGAGCGAGCAGCTTTATGCTTCGGTCGCGCCACAGCAGGCGCGCCGTTTTGAGCACGATGAATCCGGCGATCGCCAGGACGATGGCCATTTCGGCGAACACCGTCGGGGTGTGCGCATTGACGAACATCCCTTCACGATTGGTAGTGGAAGGAAACACCAGGCTGTAAAGCGACTCGCGTACCGTGAGATACCCGAGGTTGTAATCGCGCATCGCCAGAACTCTCAGCCCGATGACGCACACTGCGATGGCTGCGGCGCAAACGCCAATCGCGAGGCGGCGTGTGGGAGGGTGCTTGCGCGCCAACAAAATCGCGGCCGCGACGATGGCAACGGCGGGGATGGCCATCGAAAGCTGGGCGGCCGCGGCGAGTGTCAGCAGAAGCGCGGTCAAACGGAAGCGACGCTGCTGGCAGAAGTAGATCGCCCAGACCAGCAGCGTCAAACCCATCCCGTAGCCACGCGCGGCGATGGAGAAATCCAGCAACAGCGGGTGCAGAGCGATGGCGGCGAATGCCAGCCACCGGATCACGGGACGCGCGACGGAGGACCGCAACACCGCGAACACTCCCAGCATGAAAAAAAATCCGGCGATGACGGAGGGGAGACGCAAAGCGAGCTCGGAGGTTCCCAACAGCGCCAGGGAAAATCGCGCTAGCACGGAATTCAACAGGTGATTGTTGGGAGTGTAATGGCTGTACAGGCCGGACCACGGCGCAGCCACATAGAAACGATAGGTGCTGGCTTCGTCGATGGTGATGGACTGGTGCTTCGCGCGCCAGGCGCACAGCGCGGTCCGCGCAGCGGCGAGCGCCAGAACCGCGCACTTTTCTGTAACTCCAGTGAGCATGGATTGCGAGTCATGCTCGGTGGGGTCAGACGCGCCTGGTTCTTGCAATGCGGAGGGGGTTCTCACCTGGCCTACTAAAAACCGTAAATTATACACGTTTCGGCCGTTAGACAAAGCGATCGAGGCGGACCGGATCTAGCGCTTTGCTGCTCCTGTGCACAATGGCGAGTGCCTCCTCAGGTCCGCCATGATCGATGATCCTCATTTCGATATCGCGCACTTTCTCGTAGTTCAGGAAGAATGCGTCGGCCTGCTTGGGCACCAATGGATTCAGGTCGGCCAGATCCATTCTTTCGGAGTACAATTCACGAAAGGAGTCGAGAATGATCGAGCATCAGGAGAATTCAGAGCGAGGATTGGGCCGCCGCCGGTTTCTGCGCACCGCGGCAGCCGCGGGCTTTGCGGGACCCGCGCTGGTGACGAAGGCGCTCGCTCAAAAACCGATCGGCGGAGAAACGCGCGATCAATTGCGCGAGGACATGCTGGCTGCGATCGAGCCGGATATCAAGAAAGATCTCGAGATGCGCGCCGCGGCGACCGAAGAGCTTCCCGAGCCGAAGAACCTGAAATCCCGCGGCATGCTCGACGCGCGATTTCCCGTGTATTACCGGACGTCGGTTCCTGAAGCCATGCGCCTGGTGACTGAGTATTTTGCCGCGTTCAACGATCGGGACCTGGCCGCCGTCGCGCGCACGCTGCACTTTCCGTACGCGACTTACGAAGGCACCGAACCCATCATTTACAGATCCGCCGAAGAATTCCTTCGCAACCCTCCGCCCTCGATTCACGAAAGTGACAAGCCC
>DATJVN010000165.1:0-7527 GCA_035501755.1 Bryobacteraceae bacterium
TGTTACACTAAACGTGATTTGGTTTCCCCTCGGTAAACCATATACCCCGTTGGAGGATTTGGGCAAAGTGGCGGATCGAATGCGGCATATTTTTACGTCCGAATCGGTGACCGAAGGTCACCCGGACAAGATGGCGGACCAGATTTCCGACGCGGTTCTCGACGCGGTATTGACGGACGATCCCACCGGCCGCGTCGCCTGCGAGGTCCTGGTCACCACCGGAATCTGCGTCATCTCCGGCGAGATCACCACCAAAACCTACGTCGATGTTCCCAAGCTGGCCCGCTCCGTGATCCATGAAATCGGCTACACCGATGCCGAAATGGGCTTCGATTCGAAAACCTGCGGCGTGCTCAACACCATCCAGAGCCAGTCGCCCGACATCGCCATGGGCGTCGATACCGGCGGCGCCGGCGACCAGGGCCTGATGTTCGGCTTCGCCTGCGATGAAACCCCGGAGCTGATGCCCATGCCCATCATGCTGGCGCACAAGCTGGTCCGCCAGTTGAGCGAGGTGCGGCGTGCCGGCAAGCTCGATTTCCTGCGCCCCGACGGCAAAAGCCAGGTCAGCATCGAATATCTGGACGGGCGCCCCGCGCGCATCGACGCCGTGGTCGTCTCTACCCAGCATGATGACGACGTCACCACCGAAACCCTCCGCGCCGAAGTGAAAAAGCACATCATCGACCCGGTCCTGCCCGGCGGCATGATCGATTCCGCGACAAAGTATCACATCAACCCCACCGGACGTTTCGTCATCGGCGGTCCGCATGGCGACACTGGACTCACCGGACGAAAAATCATCGTCGATACCTACGGCGGCATGGGCCGTCACGGCGGCGGTGCATTTTCCGGCAAGGATCCCACCAAAGTGGACCGCTCGGCCTGCTACATGGCGCGCTACATCGCGAAGAACATCGTCGGGGCGGGCCTGGCGCGGCGCTGCGAAGTGCAGCTTGCCTACGCAATCGGCGTGGCTGAGCCGGTGTCCATCATGGTCAACACCTTCGGCACCGGCGCGGTCGAAGACGAACGCCTGGTCGAGCTGATCCGCTCCCATTTCCTGCTCACGCCCAAGGGCATGATCGAGCATTTGAAGCTGCGCCGTCCGGTGTACCGCAAAACCGCGGCCTTCGGCCATTTCGGCCGCACCGAAGACACGTTCACCTGGGAAGCCACCGACAAGGCCGCCGCGCTCAGGGAAGCCGCGCAGCCCGCCGCCGCGGCCAGAAGTTAATTTTTCGTTCGGAGTATAAACATGAATGCAACCGCTAGTGTTCCCTGCGATGTAAAAGATCTCGCACTCGCCGATGCCGGCAAGCGCCGCATTGAGTGGGCCGGGCAATCCATGCCCGTGCTCGCCGCGATCCGTAAGCAGTTCATCAAGACTCAGCCGCTCGCGGGAATTCGCGTCGCGGCGTGCCTGCACGTCACCAGTGAAACCGCGAACCTGATGATCACGCTGCGCGACGGCGGTGCGTCCATCGCCCTGTGCGCCTCCAATCCTCTTTCCACGCAGGATGAGGTCGCCGCCGCGCTGGTTCGCGAATACAACATCCCCACGTTCGCGATCAAAGGCGAATCGAACGAAGTCTATTATCAGCACATCAGCTCCGCGCTCGATCACAACCCGCAGGTCACCATGGACGACGGCGCCGACGTGGTCAGCGCGCTGCACACCAAGCGCAAGGAGCAATTGAAGAACGTGCTGGGCGGCACGGAGGAAACCACCACCGGCGTCATCCGCCTGCGCGCCATGGCGAAAGACAAAGTGCTCGGCTACCCGATCATCGCCGTCAACGACGCGCTCACCAAGCACCTCTTTGATAATCGTTATGGAACCGGTCAATCCACGCTCGACGGAATCATTCGCGCGACCAACGTGCTGCTCGCCGGGATGACTCTGGTGGTCGCCGGATACGGCTGGTGCGGACGCGGCGTCGCCATGCGCGCGCGCGGTCTTGGCGCCAATGTGATCGTCACCGAAATCGATCCCACCAAGGCAATCGAAGCCATCATGGACGGATTCCGGGTCATGACCATGCACGACGCCGCTGCCATCGGCGACGTGTTCGTCACCGTCACCGGCAACAAGAGCGTCATCGCGCGCGATCATTTCGAGCGCCTGAAAAGCGGCGCCATTCTGGCCAACTCCGGCCACTTTAACGTCGAAATCGATCTGGAAACGCTCGCCTCCATGGCGTCCAGCCGGCGCGAAACGCGGCCCTTTGTCGAGGAATTTGCGATGAGAGATGGCCGCCGCGTCTACGTGCTCGGCGAGGGCCGTTTGATCAATCTCGCCGCCGCCGAGGGACACCCGGCTTCGGTCATGGATATGAGCTTCGCCAACCAGGCGCTCTCGGCTGAGTACATGGTGAAGAATCATGCCAAGCTGGAGAAGAAGGTCTACGCGGTCCCCGAGGATCTGGATAAACAGGTGGCCCGCATGAAGATCGAATCGATGGGCGTCGCCATCGACCGGCTCACGCCGGAGCAGGAAGAATATCTCGCCGGCTGGGCCGAAGGAACCTAAACCGGCTCCTGAATCCTGGCCGCTGGCCCCTGGAAAGATACCGTGTCCTTAGTAGAAGGCGTTAAACACTCGCTCGAAATCTCGGTCTCCGTCGCCGAGGTCGAGCAGGAAACCGAGCGCGCCGTCGCCGACATTCAAAAAAAGGTCAGGCTCCCCGGATTCCGTCCGGGGCACGCTCCCGTGTCGCTGGTCAAATCGCGATTCGCTCCCGACATCCGCCAGAACGTGGTCGAAAAGCTGGTGCCCAAGGCGTTCCGCGCCGCCGTCGAGAAGGAGCATCTCGAAGTGGTCGGCCGCCCCGACATCAGCGACGTCCATTTCCACGAAGGCGAGCCGCTCAAATTCAAGGCCGAATTCGAGGTCGCCCCGAAGTTCGATCTGGGAGAATATCGCGGCGTCTCGGTCACCTATTCCGAGCCGGAAGTCACCGACGAGGACATCCAGAAACGCCTCCAGGAGGTGCGCGAGCAGAAAGCCGAGTACGTCAACGAAGAGCCGCGCCCACTCGCCGACGGCGACTACGCCATGGTCGCGCTCGAAAGCCTCTCCGGGGTGCAGCCCAAAATTTCGCAGGACGAGATTACGCTCAAAATCGGCGACGAAGCCACGCTTCCCGCGTTCAGCGAAAATCTCCGCGGCGCCTCACCCGACGATGCGCGCGAATTCGACGTGACCTATCCCGAAGATTACGAGCGCAAGAATCTCGCCGGCAAGACCGTCCGCTTCCGCGCGACGGTGAAGGCCGTCCGCCGCAAGGAGCTTCCCGAGCTCAACGACGAATTCGCCAAAGATCTGGGCGATTACCAGACCCTCGAGGAGCTCAAGGAAACCATCCGCAAAGGCATCCTGCAGGACCGCGAGCGCCGCGCGCAGGAAGACGCCAAGGGCCAGATCATCGACAGGCTGGTGGACATGCACGATTTTCCCGTCCCCAGCGCGTACGTCGAGCGGCAGATCGAGATCAACGTCGAAAACCAGCTCCGCGCGCTCGCCGCGCAGGGCATCGATCCGAAGACGATCAAGCTCGACTGGAACAAGGTGCGCGAAACGCAGAAGGAAAAAGCCACGCGCGACGTGAAAGCCTCGCTGCTGCTCGACAAGATCGGCGAGCGCGAGGCGATCCACGCGACGCAGGAGGAAGTGGACAAGGAAGTCCAGCGCATCGCCCGGCAGCAGCGGGAAGCGGTCGCGGTGACGCGAGCGAAGCTGCAAAAAGAGGGAGCCATCGGCCGCATCGCCGGCGCGATCCGCACCGATAAAACGCTCAACTTCCTGTTCGAGCACGCACGTAAGGAAGCTCCGAAGCTGGAAGAGGAAGAGAAATCGGAGTAACCGAATGAAACGGGCGGTGTCGCTGGCGACCTTCCTGCTTCTCTTCTCCATTCATGCGCCCGCGGCCGAGAAACACTGGCGAGCGGAGATTTCCGGCCTCATCGTTATTGGCCAGTTTCACCCAAGGTTTCCTATCCCGGGTTTCTGACGTTCCAGCCGTACTCCGAGAGCTACCCGCCAGCGCACGCTTGGGGCTGCGACTTCATTGTCGCGAATTTGCTCCCGCGCCAGTTGCGTTCCAGGAAAATTCATCCCGCCGTGGCTTTTCCGAACTTCTCCCGCAAAACCCCCTTCTGCACCTTCCCCGTCCCGCCCTTCGGCAATGCATCCACGAACACCACCGACGCCGGACATTTGAAATGCGTCATGCGCTCCCGGCACCACTCGATCAGCTCCTCTTCGCTCACTCGCGTCCCGTTGCGGCACGCCACCACCGCGCGGATCGCCTCGCCCCATTTTTCATCCGGCACTCCGATCACCGCTACTTCGAGCACCGCCGGATGCGCCGCGATCATCGATTCCACTTCCGGCGTATACACGTTCTCCCCGCCGGGTTTGATCATGTCCTTCTTGCGGTCCAGAATGTACAAGAACCCGTTCTCATCGAAGCGACCGATGTCGCCCGTGTGCATCCATCCGCCGCGCGTCACCTCCGCCGTGATCTCCGGGCGTTTCCAGTAGCCCTTCATCGTATTCGCGCCGCGCGAAATAATCTCGCCCGACTGCCCCACCGGCACGTCGCGATCCAGTTCGTCCACCACGCGCACTTCCACGCCCAGCACTGGTTTGCCCGCTGAAGTCACCGCTTCTCCGAAATGATCCTCGTAATCGAGCACGGTGATCAGCGGACTCGTCTCCGTCATCCCGTAGCCCTGCCGGAACGTCGTCCCCGGCAGTTTCGCCATGGCTTCCTTCAACAGCGGCAGCGGCATCGGCGAAGCGCCGTACAAAAAATTCCGCAAGCTCGACAAATCATATTTGCCGAACGACGGATGATGGATCACCATGTTCAACATCGTCGGCACCAGCACGGTTTCCGTGACGCCGTGCCGCTCGATCAGCTTCATGCACATCTCCGGGTCGAATGTCGGCAGATACGCGTGCGTTCCGCCGTCCGCGGTCACCGAATAGATTGCGCCCAGGTCGGCCAGGTGGAACATCGGCGCCGAATGCAGCCACACGCGGCGTTCCCGGCGATTTGTAAGCAGCAGCATCGAATACAGCAGGTTGACCCACAGGTTGCGATGCGTCAGCATCACGCCCTTCGGCCCGCCGGTGGTGCCGCTCGTGTAAAACAGCCCGACCAGGTCGTCTTCGTCCGGCTCCTCGAAATGCGGCCGCGCGCCGCTGTGCCGGTACTGGACGGCGCCGCGCGGAACATCGCCGCTGCCCGCGAAAATCACGCGCGGCGGTTGCGGAATTTTTTCGAGCAGCGTCGCGAAATGATCGTCCACCACCAGCGCCGCGGCCCCGGAATCTTCCAGCGTGAACGCAACATCGTTTTCGTGCCAGCGCGTGTTCAGCGGCACGATGACGATCCCCGCCAGCGCGGTCGCGTAATATAGCTCCAGGTATTCGTGCGAGTTCAGCATCCACACCGCGAGCCGGTCGCCTTTTGAAAGTCCCTGCTCGCCGAGCCACGCCGCCGCACCGTGCACCCGCTCGCCCATCTCGGCCCACGTGAGCGGACCCTGCGGAGTGATGGAGGCGACATTTGCGCCGAAAGACCGCACCGCCCGCCGGAATGGATAAAGAATGTTCATAGCAACTCCCGATTATGTTCACCGAGTTTCGGCGCGCGGCCGTCGGCGCGACCCGGCGTCTCGCTCAGCGCTGGAATCGGCGACTGCGGATAATCGCCGATCGCGTCTTTGAGATTCCGCACCGGCGCGACGCAGCAATCTTTTGCGCCGATCCGCTCGAACCACTGCTCGGCCGTCGCCGTTTTGAAAATCGCAGCCAGGCGCGCCTTCAGCTTCGACTGATCCTCCGCGTACTGCTGCGCGATCAGCTCCTCGCATCCGAGCTCGCGGCACAGATTCGCCCAGAATTTCGGCTCCAGCGCACCCACCGTCACGAACGATCCCTCAGCCGCCTCGTAAATCTGGTAACACGCATAACGCCCGCTCAGCAGCTCGTTCGCGCGCTCCGGGGCGCGGCCCGCTCCGCGGTACACCGACAACGGCACCTGCATCAGCGCGCACGATCCCGCGAACATCGAGACGTCCACGCGCTGCCCGCACCCGGTCCGCTCGCGCGCCTGGAGCGCCAGCAGAATCCCGATCACCGCCTGCATCGACCCTCCGGCCAGATCGGCAATTTGAATTCCCGCAAGCGCCGGCGCCTCGCGCGTACCCATCAGGTCGAGCACACCCGAAAGCGCCAGGTAATTGATGTCGTGGCCCGCGAGTGCCGCGAATTTCCCCTCCGCGCCGTATCCCGTGAGCGCGCAATAAATCAATCGCGCATTCGCCGCTCGCAGAGTCTCATATCCTACTTCCAGCCGATCCATTACGTCCGGACGAAACCCTTCGATCACCACGTCCGCGTCGCGCGCCAGCTTCAAGAACGATTCGCGCCCGCGCGCGTCCTTCAAATCGATCTCCACGCTCTTCTTCCCGCGATTGGTCAACGGGAAAATAGCGTTTTCTCCGCCGTTAATAAATGAGCTGCGCGCGTAATCGCCGATTCCCGGCTGCTCGATCTTGATCACCTCCGCGCCGAAATCGGCCAGCCACTGCGTCGCCACCGCGCCGGGCAGCAGCCGCGTCAAATCCAGCACGCGAATTCGGTCGAGCGCCATCATGCCCGCGTCTTCACCATCAGCCGGCTGGTGTACACCACCACCGGTTTTTGATCTTGATTCAGCACGGTCATCTCCAGCGCGATCACGCCGCGTTCAGAATTTTTCAGAGCTTTCTCCGTCACGCGCTGCGACACGTGAATGGTATCGCCGATGAACACCGGCGCGACGAAGCGCAGTTTGTCCACACCATAAAACGCGACGATCGCCTCCTGATTACCGGACATCTGCACCATCAGCCCCGTGGAGATGCTGAAGATGAGCGCGCCGTGAGCGATGCGGCGCCCGAACGGCCCGCGCTTGGCGTACTCTTCGTTCATATGCAACTCGACAAAATCGCCCGAGAGGCCGGCAAAGTTGACGATATCGGCTTCGGTGATGGTGCGGCCACGCGAAATCATTACTGCATCGACAACGTAATCCTCAAAATACAATCGATCCTCCCGACTGATCACTGACCGCTGATCGCTGACCACAATTTCACTACGATATAATCTCACTTTCTATGCACAATAAAGTCACTGTAGTCGGAGGCGGGAACGTTGGCGCGAGCCTGGCCATGAATCTCGCCATGAAAGAAATCGCGGACGTCGTCCTGGTCGATATCGTCGAGGGCGTGCCCATCGGCAAAGGCCTCGACATGCTCCAGACCGGTCCCGTCGAAGGCTATGACTGCCATGTCACCGGAGCCAACGATTACGCACCCACCGCGAACTCCGATGTGGTCGTCATCACCGCCGGTCTTGCGCGCAAACCCGGCATGAGCCGCGACGATCTTCTGCTCGCCAATTATGAAGTGATCAAGAACGTGACCGAGCAGGCCGTGAAACATTCGCCCAACGCGATTCTGGTGCTGGTG
>DATJVN010000166.1:0-57176 GCA_035501755.1 Bryobacteraceae bacterium
CCAGCGACTTATCCGAACTGCGCATCCATCCCATCGAGATTACCGGCGATATCATCCGGCTATTTGCTCCGGATTTCCGCAAAGTCGATCAATCCAAAGATAAGAGCCTCCACGATCTGGCGGGGATCATCGCGGAAACCATGAGCATTCACGCAGCCGGGACGGACCTGATGGAGCGTTTCGAGTGGGACCTGGCCGCGATCTACTACTCCGGCATCGACCATTTTTCGCATCGCTTCATGCGCTACCACGCCGGCAAGGTCCGCGGCGGCGGTGAACAGGAAACCGATCCCGCGGTGTATACCGGGATCGTGCAGAACGCGTATCGCTATCACGACGTGATGCTGGGACGGCTGCTCACGCTGGCCGGTCCGGAGTGCGCGGTGATGCTGCTGAGCGATCATGGATTCCATTCCGATAAGCTGCTGCCGGATTACATTCCGGCGGAAGCCGCGGGACCGGCGGTGGAGCATCGGCATCTGGGAATCTTTTGTCTGCGCGCGCCGGGAGTTCCCAAGGGCCAGGAGGTGTTCGGCGCAAGCGTGCTGGACATCGCCCCGACGGTTCTGCACATCTTCGGACTCCCCGCGGGCGAGGACATGGATGGCAAGGTGCTGATCAACGCGTTTCGCGATCAGAAGGAGATCCCGCGGATTCCGAGCTGGGACGAGGTCGCGGGCGAAGACGGGCGGCATCCTCCCAACCGCCAGTACGATAGCGTGGCCGCGGCGGAATCCCTCCAGCAGCTTGTGGATCTGGGATATGTTGCGCCGCTCTCCGGAGATGCGAAGGAAAACGTGGCGCGCGCGGTGACGGAGAATCGCTATAACCTGGCGCGGGCTTGCCTCGACGCCGGGCGCCCCGACCTGGGCTCGCAGATTCTCACCGAGTTGATTGCGCAGGACCGGGAGCAGGGGCGTTTTCACCTGCATTTGATTCAATGCCATCTGTTCGAAGGCGACCTGACGGGTGCACGCCGGCTGCTGGACGACTTCGACCGCGCGTGCGTGGATTTCGCTCCGCGAGCGGCCGACGAGCTGAAACGCCGCCGCGCGGAGCGTCCCGATTCCGATCTCAAGCAGGACCGCAAGAAAGAACACGTAAAGGATCGCGCAGAGATGAACCAGCGGCGCGAGCTCGCCGAAAAGGCCAGCGGTTTTGTGCTGGACCGGCTGATCCTGCGCGCCAAACTGCACCTGGCGCAGCCCGGGAAGCCTGAAAAGAAACAGGGCGCGCGGCAATTTCTGGAGCAGCTTGAAAAAGCCGGCAAGCGCAACCCGGACCTGGCCATGTTTCTGGCCGAAGCCTTTACAGCGCTGGGCGACAACGAAAAGGCGCTCGAATTCATCCGCCGCGTGCGGCGCGCCGATCCGGAAAACTGGCCGGCGATCGGCCTCGAAGCGCGGGTGCACTTCAACGCGGGACGCCACAAGGAAGCGGTGGACAGCGCGGTCGAGTCGCTGGCGCTGGTGTATTTGCAGCCGCGGCTGCATTATCTGCTGGGCGTGAGCTTTCGCAAGCTGGGAGAAAACGAGCGCGCCGAGCACGCCTTCCGCGTGGCGCTGTCGCAGATGCCGGGGCTGGCGCGGGCGCACATGGCTCTGGCGCGGATGCTGCGGCGCAACCCGGCGCGGATCGCCGAAGCGGGCCTGCACATGGCCCAGGCCAATTTGCTTCGCGATCAGGCGCGGGAGGCCAAAACTCGCGCGAAGAAGGAAGCGAAGACGGAAGCAAAGGAGGAGGTCCGCGACCTGGCGCACAGCGCGGGACTTCCGGCGTTCCATCGCTGGGAAGGCTCGCCTCCCGCCGACCGCTCGCGCGTGGTGACCATCGTTTCGGGACTGCCGCGCAGCGGAACGTCGATGATGATGCAGATGCTGGCGGCGGCAGGGATCGAGCCGTACACCGACAGCGCGCGCGCGGCCGATGAAGACAATCCACGCGGATATTTCGAGCACAAAGACGCCACGCGCCTGCATCAGTCCAAGGACTGGGTGCCCGCGTCGCGAGGCAAGGCGGTGAAGATCGTGGCGCACCTGCTGCCGCATCTTCCCCCCGGCGAAGAGTACCGCATCGTGTTCATGCATCGCGATCTGAACGAAGTGATCGCCTCGCAGAAGACCATGCTGCAGCGCAACCGGCGCGCGGGTGGACGCATCACCGAGAAAAATCTCGCGGCGGCGTTCACCAGCCAGCTGGTGCGCGTGCAGGAATGGCTAAGACGCGCTTCCGGAGTGCAGGTGTTGGCGATCAACTACGCGCAGGCTCTCGCCGATCCCGACGAGACCGCGGCACGGCTGGCGGCATTTTTGGGCGAGCCGTTCGACCGGGCGCGCGCAAAGCAGTCGGTCGAGCCCTCTTTGCGCCGCCAGGTTGCGCCGAGCGGAGGCGATTAGACGCGACGCATTGCGCGGAATGCCGGGTCCGTCGGAGGTTTGCTAAGCTGATGACGGGTTGACGTATGAAGTATTTCCTGGTGCTCACTCTTGCGGCCGCCACGGCGTTCTGCGGCGAACGCAAACCGCTTCCCGGTCAGGCCGGCAACGACGATGTCGAGCTGGTCGCCTCCATCATCGTCAATCGCGACGAAATCAAGGACGTGCTCGGCGCGGATCTGGGGGCGGGCTATGTCGTCGCGCGGATGAAAGTCACGCCGAAGACCGACAAGCCGCTGGCCATCAGCCTCGACGACTTCACCATTATTTCGAGCAAGGACGGGCAGCGCTCGGTAGCGCTCGAGCCGGGCGAGATCGCCGGAAAGGGAGCGCTCGTGGTGAGACCGGCGGCCAACCAGCCGGGCGGAGCCGGCACGGCGACCAACGGTCCGCTGTGGGGCGGGATCGGAGGGTTCGGAATTGGCTCCGGCAATCACAGCTCGCGCGATCCAGGCGTAGACACCAAGGTCGAGAGCGGGAAGGAACAGAAGGACAATCCGCTGCTGGCTGTCCTCAAAGCGAAAGTCCTGCCGGAAAAAGAATCGACCGATCCGGTCGAGGGACTGCTGTATTTCCCCATCGACGGCAAGATTCAGCCGAAGGACCTGCGCATCGTTTATAAGGGAGAAGCGGGCCGGCTGATTGTCGAGTTCGCCAACCCGCCTAAGAAAAAGAAGGATTAGCCGAAAATTCAAGCGAGGTCGTTAAAATTCAACAAGCCGCAGCCTAACGGCTTGCGGCTTGCTGAACTCCTAGCAATTTCAATGCGAGCCTCCTCGCGTGAGCAAACGACTAGATAGCAGCCTCACCAGCTTGTCAGCTCGTCCATCGCCGGGCGATGCGTCCGGCACACCTCTAACGCGGGTGCTCGCGCGAGCGTCTGATTGTGGTCCCGCGATTACTTCACCGAAGCAATCGTGATGGTGTCGCCACTCACTTTGCCGCTGACGGTCACGGTTTTGCCGACCATCTCGGCCACCTTGGCTTGCGAATCAGCGTCGATCTGGTAAACCTTGGCATCCTTGGTCACCAGTACGGCCTTGTCGCCCTTCTTAATGCAGGCCTGGGCGCACTTAGCATCGGCCGCAGTGCCCTTGGCATGCTTGGCGCCGCACATGGAATCGGCGACGAAGCCGGTAATGGTGGCTCCAAAGGTCGATGCAGAAAGGAGCGCGAATACTGCTAGTGTCTTCTTCATAACTTCCCTCCATGGGATCCGGGTGAGACCCGGGGGTCAATTTTCAAGCCAGCGGCGCCTAAAATTCCGGCGCTCAGGCAACTATATCACAACTGGACCGGGCGTGCGTCGCGCCATAACCGTTCCAGGTCGTAATAGACCCGGGTCTTGGGGGAGAAGATGTGAATGACGAAATCGCCGTAGTCGATCAGGACCCATTCCGCGTTTTCGTAGCCCTCCAGACTCGAGGGAAGCTCGCCGGCCTGCTTGAGTTGTTTCACGATCTCGTCGGCGATGGCCTGGATCTGGCGGGCGTTGGCGCCGGTCGTGATGACGAAGTAGTCGGTGAACGTGGTCACGTCGCGGACATCCAGCACCAGGGTGTCGCGGGCCTGCTTGGATTCGGCCGCATGGACGGCAATTCGCCAGGAGGATTCCGGTTGCGGGGGATGCAGTTTTTCCGGCCGGGCCAGTTACGTTCTCCTAACCCGTATCGTACTACAATTGGAGAATCGGGAATGTGGATTTTTCTATTGCTGGCGGCGGCATTGCTGGCCGCTGCTGAATCTCCGGCCGTCATCCACGCGCACCAGGATTTTGAACAACTTAGGCAGCACGTGGCGATTCCCGGAAGAGCCACCGAAGCGTACATCCATATCGGGCCGGAAAGCGCGCGCCTTCACGTGACCGACTGAGCGATGCTCAAGATCCTTTTGAGCGAGACGCAAATTCAGAAGCGCGTGGCCGCGATGGGGGCGGAGATCGACCGCGATTATCCCTGCGGGCCGGTTTACCTCATCGCCATTCTCAAGGGCGCCTGCTTCTTCCTGGCCGACCTGGCGCGCGCGATGAAGACGCCGGCGCGCATCGATTTTGTGGGCATATCGAGCTACGGAAAGGGAAAGTCGACCTCGGGTGAAGTAAAATTGACCAAGGACCTGGACGCGTCGATTGAAGGCCAGGACGTGATCGTGGTGGAAGACATCGTCGACACCGGGATCACGCTGACGTATCTGATGAAGGTTTTCGCGCAGAGGAGACCGAAATCACTGCGGATCGCGACGCTGCTGGACAAGCCCGAGCGCCGCCAGCGGCCCGTCGAGGTGCACTACACGGGATTCCGGATCCCGGACCAGTTCGTGGTCGGCTATGGGCTCGATTACGCCGAGGATTACCGGAACCTGAAAGACGTCTGCGTGTTAAGTGAAGAAAATCCGCGGCAGGTAAGCGCAGATGCACGCGGATCGTAACCTCGGGACGATTCGCGGCGCAGCACGCATGAGTGCGTGCGCCGTTTTGGGAGCGGCGCTCGTATACGGCGGCGTGCGGCTGAGCGACGCGTTTTCGGGAACGCTCGATCAACCTGAGATCGGTTACGCGACACTTCCGGTGACCGACGCGGTCACGCGACTGAATCAAAAAATCGTATCGGGAGAGGTTTCGCTCGACCGGCAGTTGACGGTCGGGTATCTGCCCGCGGTGCTTGCGGCACTGCAGATCCCGGTGGAGTCGCAGATGGTGGTTTTCGCGCGCGACAGCCTGCAGGAACGCATCATTTATCCCGATAATCCGCGCACCATTTTTTTCAACGACTCGGTCGCGGTGGGGTGGGTGCGCGGCGAGCCGTTCGTCGAAGTCGCCGCGCAGGACCCGCGCCAGGGCATTCATTTTTACACGCTGAATCAGTCCGACGTGCATCCCAGGTTCGCGCGGCAGGATAGCGAGTTGTGCCTGCGGTGTCACGAATCGTATGCGGCGCTCGATATTCCTGGAATGCTTGTGCGCAGTTCGCCCGTGGCGGCGGACGGCATGCCCAATCGCGACCAGGGAAATTATGTCACCGACGATCGCAGTCCGTTTGGCGAGCGCTGGGGAGGATGGTTCGTCACCGGGGATATCGGGTCGATGAAGCATCTGGGCAATCAGGCGGGCGGCGCGGCGATGCATCCGTTTTCGGGCGACGGGTATCTTTCGAAATCGAGCGATATCGTGGCGCTGATGGTGTTCGATCACCAGATGCGCATGATGAACCTGATCACGCGGCTCAACTGGGAGTTTCGTGTGCAAAAACCCGCCGAGCTCGAAGACGCCGTGAACGAATTCGTGGATTACCTGCTGTTCCGGAATGAAGCGCCGCTGCCCGCGCCGGTGCGGGGAAGCTCCGGATTCGCGGAGAAGTTCGCAGCTGAGGGCCCGCGGGACCACATGGGACGCAGCTTACGCGACCTGGACCTGAAGAAGCGGCTGATGCGCTATCCGTGCAGCTATATGATTGATTCGGACGCGTTCGACGGGATGCCCGAAGCGGCCAAGAGCGCGATCTACCGGAGAATGTGGACCGTCCTCTCCGCCGATTCACGGCCCGAAGCGAAAGTGGCGCTGGAAATCCTGGCGGAGACCAAGAAGGATTGGCCGTATCGCGGACGCTGAACGCGGTTATCTCATGTAGATCTCGGTGGGCGCATCAATCTTCACGCCCGGAGCTTCCGTGCGCACCTTCACTGGCTGCACGCCCTTCTGGTTCACCGCCTCGATGGTCACCTTGTATTGATTGTCAAGCCGCTCGCGAAAATCTTTCAGGAACGGCTGGATGGTGACGGGATCGGTGAAGTCCTGAAAGTAGGCGAAGCCGCCGGTTTCCTCGGTCACCTGGATCAGATGACTCTGGCCCATCAGGGTCGGCCATCCGGCGCGGTCATACATTCCGGCGCCACGCAGGTAAATCGAGTACACCGAGATTTCATTCTTCAACGCGTCGCGGATGGCGGTGTCCTCATAAGGATCGTCGGGAATCGACGAGCCCCAGTAGCGATCGATGCCGTCGGTCATCATCAGCACCGCGCGCCGTTCGGTTGGCTCTTTCGACGGCCAATGCTTGGCCAGATCTGACAGCGCGAAGTAGGGACTGCCGTTTTCGCCGGGCGCGGCCAGAGGCAGGCGCAAGGAATCGGCCGCCTTGGCGTGGTCCGCGGTAAAGCCCTGCGCCATAAGGAAGCTGCCGTACCGCATGTAACCCACCGCGACCTCTGTCGACGGGGGAAGTGACGCTATGAATTTTTTCAGCTCGGGCAGTTGAAGCGACAGACTGGAGGAGCGCGTGGAATCGTCCAGCAGAACGAAAAGCTGCATGCCGGCGAGATCGCCTGATAGGCGCTCAAGTCGTAACACGCGCGCGCGGTTCTTTCCGATCATCACGGTCAACTCGCCGGGTTCCAAGTTCGGCGGTCGAGCTGTGATCACCATTGCGCTCGTAGCGCCCGTGGCGGTGGGCAGCGAAGCGGAAAACGCGCTGGTCGCGCACAGCGCGGCCGCTACCATTCCAGTAAAGCCTCTTCGGATTTTCATCTCGCAACCTTCTAACCATTGGATGCGAGCATGTATGGCGCGGTTACCGTTTACGCCAGAGCGCTGAATCCGTGCCGTTTATTTCAAGCCGTAAAGCTTGCGCGCATTGTCGCGCAGGACCATCCGGGCGAGCTCGCCAGCACGCTCGCGCGTGATTTCGTTGTCGCGCATCATCTCGGTGAGCGCGATTCCCAGAGCCTCGCGCCCGGATTTGTTGGCGATATAGGCCGCTTCCTCCCAGCCGTTATCGGGCGGCGCGAACGGGTACGCGTCGGTGGCGAACATCACTTTTTCGGGAACGTATTCGAGCCAGCCGCGGATATTTTCGGCCGTGTCGCGTGGATAATTCATGAAGGTCTGCTGCGAAAAATCCAGGTAGACGTTGGGTTTGGTCAACAGGCCGGTTTCGAGACGCGCGAACGGCCATCCGCCGTGCAGCAGGACGAAATTGGTCTTGCGCAGCTCCGGATCGTTGAAAAGCGGCTCGAGCAGCATGGGATTCGATCCGCCCACGTTGAAGTATCCGCCCCCTCCGGCGCCGGTGTGGAAGTGCACGGCCATCCCCAGGCGGCCACATTCCAAGGCGATCTGGCGAAAGATGTAATCCTGAAGAGCAGTGTAATCGCCTTTGCCGGTCGCGTAGACTTTTTCAGCCACCGCTTTGTCCGGATTTCCGATCGCCAGGGGACGCAGATACGCCATTTCGAATTTTTCCGCGATCGCGCCCGCGCTCTTGTGGCGCTGGAGGGTCGGACGAACCACTTTTTCGAGATACTGATCGAGCGTCGCTGGCCGCGCCGTCACGCCGGACTCCTTGTAATAACGATCCAATAGCTTGGCTTCAAGCGCGAAGAACTGCTTCTGATCCGAGTTGTGCACCAGCGAATCGGTGGGCAGCGGGTACATCAAAGCGTCGGCAAAAGGAACCCACAGGAATCGCGGCGAGGGCAGCCCCGGACCGAGCGCGACGCGATTGGCGATCATCGTCTCAATGTGGAGCTGGTCGAGCACCTTCACGGCGTAGTCGCGACCGTAGTTTTTCGCCGCCGCGGCCTTGTCGCCATTAAAAATCGCGCGATGGGCTTCGAGAAGCTCGGGGGAACCGGGACGGTCGCGTACCGGATCGGATTCGGGTTCGAGCGACTCGACCGGCAGGGCGTCGTATTCGTGGTCGGGCGGCTCGCCTTCGAGCGTCGGGCGCACAGGGTGGGCGTGATTGTCGATCGCCTGAATGGAATCGATTTCGGAGGCGAGCTGCGGATCGATCGCCGGGGCGTCGGGACGGGAGCAGGAGCTCAGCAGGAGCGTTACGGCAACGATAAACCGATTCATCGAAAAACAATTGTAGCTCCGTGAGTCCTAAATAAGCTTGCCCAACGGCCCCGCCGGACGACACTAACGCTGAACAGGGGGACGTAAGGGGGGACCCGCCAAGCACCCTGAACGCGCTTCAGAGCCCCCGATCCGATTCCGGAGCGGGGCCCGAATCGGATCCGCCAGCAGGATGATTGCATCGAACGCGCCGAGAGTGAGGTCTCCGGTGACGGGTTGACCATTGTTGACATCGGGCGCCTGGGTACCTTTGATGCGGTGGATGCCGGTCCTATTGAATGCCCCGGCGAGTTCGGCCGCAGAGAAAGTGTGCGGTGCGTTCAGCGGGTTTACCAGGACGAAGCCATTTTGAAAATCCCGGCGCCAAGGCCCTGCTCCGCCCTGCACGACACTAAGGTTATCGACCGCAACCTTGCCGCCACCGCCGTAAATACCGAAAGTAACTGTCCATTTGCTGGCCGCCGAGGACACTGTCAATGGCAAGTTGATCGTGCCGCTGTCGCCCGTAACGACGCCCAGAGAATAATTGCTGGCGCAAACGGCATCTCCGCAAACAGTGAGAACAAACCCGTTGGGCGGGTTCGGAGAGAAAAACTGTTCATCAAGCGTTTCCAGGATTTTCCAGTCCAATCGAATCAGGTATGTGCTACCGGGAGTGAGTTGGATGACTCCAGGATTTGTGGATACGGTCACTGATCCGGGTTTGGTGTGGTCCGGGTTGCTTAGTACGAGGCTTCCCCGCCCGGTGATTACCTCGGAAGCGTCGGTGGAGAGATAAACGTTTCCCGATGCAGACAGACTCGAGGGCAGCGGAGACACGTCGAAATCCTGTTGATAGAGGACGGGGCCACAGGGCGCAAGCTCGGTCGCTGAGGATAGAGCATTGCCGAGATAGCCTTTGTACTGTCGATCCTCGACCGCCGTGCCACTGGCGTCCACGCTCATTTCGTCGAACCAAATGAGTGGGCTCGCCTGGCAGCAGAGGCCGTAGGCGTAAAAGCCGTCATCTAACAACGCCGTGCCCAGGATCATCCGCTGCCTTCTGATGTCGTCAGCGGTAGGTGTGACGAATGTACCGATGTAGTTCGAATACACTCCGCCACAGCCCGTGACGACGTTGGTCGCCGGACGCATGACAGTCGCCTGCATCATGCCGTATCCATCGAACACTCTGCGCCACGCGCCTTCGTCAGGAGTGGTCCAGCCCGGCGGCTCCCATGCGGAGTTTGCACACTCCGCTGTGTAGCCGTTCACCCAGGGAGCGAGTCCTACCTGAGGTTCAGGACCGCTGTTCCCCATAATCAACTCAGTACTGCCAATCGTGTTGCGCAAATTCTGCAAGGTGCCGATCATGCCGCTTCGAACCCAGTCACTGACGGATGCCGGTGTTTCGACTTCATTCGCGCTGTAAATCGCATCGAGGGTCAGTGGATTGCCCCCGCTGGGTATATGCGGATTGATCTTCCCGAACAGGTTGTCCGAGAAGGCGCCGTCCCACATTCCGGTAGAGAACATCGACCCTGTCAAAAAGTCATCGAGGTAGTCACCGTATCGTTTCCCGCTGACTACAGGCGCATACTGAGTGACGTTCATCTCGCGCGCGCCGTCCTGGGCGTTTGTGACGTAGTTTCCATCCGAATCCTTCACGTACCACGCATCGGCGATGCCGCTTAGGAACTGATAAAGGATATCGACAAGGCCGTTATTCGAAGGTGAAACCACGTTTGCTTCCTCCCACGTGCCTATATCGGAAGAAAGAATAGCCATCTTCGGATTCAACTGGCGGAGTCGGCGAACGCTGTCGCTTCCGATGGTCTGACCTATGAAGCCCACCACGACATCCGCAAATGCCAATCCGTTTTCGACCTGCTCCAGTGTGAAGTAGTACGGCGGAATCCCCGCCATGCTACTGCCACCAGGTATGTAGTCGGGAGACACGGCAGACCAAGCCGCGAGCCTGGGAAAAGGAAGCGAGCCGAGGTTTGCCCAAGCCGGCGGGGCGGTGGTCTGAACAGCGTCCTGCCGGTAGATGGTAATGTTGCCAACGATGAGCGATACTTGTTGCCCCGCGGAGATCGTCACGCCGTAGGTTGCCGAGCTATTGGTTTGGGCGCCAGTAGAGAATGTTCCGGAAGCCGGCTCGTTCCTGATTAGGGGAGGCATGAAGATGGTGTGTTGCTGGGTCGGTTGCGCCGGGGGCACCATGCTCACAAAGAGCAAATCGTTATCGGCCGGGTTGCTCACTACGCGATACTGAAGCTCAACGATGTATGTTGTATTCGGTCCGAGAGGCAATATAGCCGGATCGGTAATAAGTTGGCCGCCGTCGAGAAGAACGGACGCCCCGTGGCCGGGAATCACCAAGGACGGATCAGTGACGATCGAAGCGCCGTTTCCAAGCAGAAGGCCGGTCCCAGGGCCGACCGTCATTCCTTCGGTGTAGATCGGCGTGTACTGGGCCTGCCAACGCGACGGATTGGAACCGGTCTGCGCGATCAATATCGGCGCGCAGAGTAGCATGGCGGCTGACTTCGCCAGCCTCAATGAACTGAAACCTCGGAAATATCGGTTCGCTCCGTGCATCGCCATTCTCCGGTTTGAGCATCCTAACACATTAATAGGGCAACCTCGGAGGGATGGGCGGGCAGAATCCGCATAAAAAGCGCTTGATAGCCGATTAGACCCCTTGTACTTCTACACGTCTAAGCTTAATATGTAGAAGTGCAAAGTATGCGGTCCGATCTTCCGCAGGGCACTTTGGACCTGCTGATTTTAAAAACGGTGGCCTTCGGGCCGGTACACGGCTATGCCATTGCGCAGCGGCTGCAGCAGATCTCGCGCGACGTGGTGCAGGTCCCGCAGGGATCGCTCTATCCCGCACTGCATCGGCTGGAAAATCGCGGGCTGCTCGCGGGGGACTGGAAGGAAACCGAAACCGGGCGCGAAGCGAAATTCTACCGGCTAACGCGCAAAGGACGGGCACAGCTTGAGGCCGAAGCGGCGAGCTGGCAGCGGCTGGCGCAGGCGGTCGCACTGATTCTCAAAATGCCGGAGGGAGGCGCGGAATGAGATGGATTCATCGCCTGCTGCGCCGCGGCCAGATGGAGCAACAGCTCGACAAAGAGCTGCGCTTTCACATCGACCAGTACACGCAAGACCTGATTGCGCAGGGCATCGATCCGGTGGAAGCGCGCCGGCGCGCGCGGATCGAGTTGGGAGGACTGGAGCAAAGCAAGGAAGCCTGCCGCGACGCGCGCGGCACGCGCTGGTTCGAGGATTTCATTCAGGACGTGCGCTACACGCTGCGCACGCTGTGGCAGAATCGCGGATTCGCCGCAGTGGCATTGGTGACGCTTGCTCTGGGCACCGGCGCGACCACGGTTATGTTCAGCGTGGTCGACGGGGTCCTGCTCAAGCCGTTCGCTTATCGCGATCCCGGCCGCCTGCTGCGCCTGTGGGAGCAGACCGATTACAGCACCATCCAGGGCAACACGTGGAGCTTTACCTATCCGAACTATCTCGATTGCAAGCGCGAGATGCGCGGCCTCGACATGCTCGCCTGGACGTTCAAGCGCGGCACGGTGACCGAGCCTGAGCCGGCGCAGCACCAGACCGGCGTCGAAGTGCCGGCGGATTTCTTCCCGGTGCTCGGCGTTCCCGTCGCGCGCGGGCGCGATTTTGTGCAGCAGGACGACCGCAAGGACGCAACTCCGGTGGCGATCATCACGCACGAATACTGGCAGCGGCACTTCGGCGGAAATCCGGCAGCGATCGGAGCGCGGCTGGTGTTCGACGGTACAGCGTACGTTGTGATCGGCATCACGCCACCGCATTTTCGCGTGGAAGGCTTCGAGCAGCCCATTTTCACTCCCATCGGCCTGGACCCGGCGCCGTGGCTCCAAAGCCGCGGCAGGCATGGGCTGCACGTCTGGGCGCGGCTGCGGCCCGGCGCGACTCTCACCCAGGCGCAAGCCGAGCTCGCCGTCATTGGCCGGCGCCTCGCGCAGCAGTTCCCCGATACGAACAAAGGCCGCACGTTCATGGCCGCTCCGCTTCGTCCCGAGGTGGATCAGCGCTCGACGCTGTGGCTGTTGCAAGGAGCGGTCGGGCTGGTGCTGCTGATCGCCTGCGCGAACATCGCCAGCCTTCTGCTGGCGCGCGCGGTTTCGCGGGAACGCGAGCTCGCCACGCGCGCCGCTCTAGGCGCCGGCCGTGGACGCCTGGCGCGCCAGTGCCTCACCGAGAGCTGCGTGCTCGCGCTCACCGGCGGACTGCTAGGGACCGGACTTGCAGCCGCCGGAATCCGTCCATTCCTCGCGTGGTGGCCGGGCGAACTGCTGCGCTCGGATGAAGTGCGGCTGGATGTCCGGACGCTTCTGTTCGCGCTGGGGATTTCTCTCGCGAGCGGAATCCTGTTCGGACTTGCGCCGGCGATGGGTTCCGGTGCGCGCTCGCTGGGGCGCGCGCTTCACTCCGGATCGCGCTCGGTCGGCTCGGCATCGCGAAAACTGCAGGGCGTATTCGTGGCCGCCGAGGTCGCGATCGCCATCGTGCTGCTGGTTTCCGCGGGAATGCTGGGGCGCACGGTGCTGCGTTTGGCCGCGCTCGATCCGGGGCTCGATATTCGCAATGTGCTGACCGCGCGAACCGCGCTTTCTCCCGCCACGCTGGCCGATCCCGCGCGGACGCGCGCGGCGTGGAACGAAATTCTCGATGGTCTGCGCAGCGTCCCCGGTGTCGAAGCCGCCGCGACCATCGACACGGTTCCCATGCGAGACGGAACTAACCAGATCGGCTACCGCACGCAGGCGGAACCGATGCCCGACAATCGCGAGCCGTACGTGCTGGCCAACTGCGTTTCGCCGGATTATCTGAAAGTCATGCGCATTCCGCTGCGCGCGGGCCGCTTCATCACCGAGCAGGACCGCAAGGGCTCGCAATCCGTGGTGGTGATCGATGAGGCGATGGCACGCCAGGCCTTCCCGGGTGAAAATCCCATCGGCCGGCGCGTGTGGATCGGCATCGGTCCAGATCCCGCGATCGTCGTCGGTGTGGTGGGGCACGTGCGCCAATGGGGCGCGGGAGACGACGATTCGGATCAGGTTCGCGCACAGCTTTATTACCCTTTCGCACAGGTTCCCGATCAGTTAGTACGGCGCTGGTCGGACCTGATGTCGGTGGCGGTGCGCGCCTCGGTCGATCCGTTGACGCTGGTCGAATCGCTCAGGCGCGAAGTGCGCGGCGCGATGGGCGATCAGGTGCTGTACGAGGTTAATACCATGCAGCAGCTCGCCGCGGCGGCGCTGGCGCGGCAGCGATTCCTGCTGCTGCTATTCGGGATTTTCGCGGGACTCGCGCTGCTGCTTGCCACGATCGGCATTTACGGGGTGCTCGCGTATCTCACCAACCGGCGGGTGCCGGAAATCGGCGTGCGCATCGCTCTCGGCGCGACGTCCACAGACGTAATGAGCATGGTTCTTCGCCAGAGCCTGGCGATGGTTTCGATCGGGGTTGCCCTGGGGCTGGGCGGCGCGATTGCGGCGGTACGGCTGCTCGAACGGCTGGTCGAAGGCGCGCGTCCCACCCCGCCCTCGACGTTCGTGACGATGATCGCGATCCTGGTGGCCGCGGCGTTCTGCGCGAGTTTCCTGCCCGCGGGCCGGGCCAGCCGGATCGATCCGCTGCTCGCCTTGCGCCAGGACTGAACGACGGTCACTTCCCCTTGGAATTTCCGGCGACCTGCACATTATGCAATGAATAATCGCCGTCATAAACTGTCGCGGTGATTTGGTCGCCGGCCTTGACCTTATTCAAAACGGATGGATTGTCGACTTTGTAATCCATGGTCATAGCGTCCATCCAACCGTCAACCTTTTCGCCGTTTACGGTCAGGCTGGAGCTGTCCTTGTGCACCGCTTCCACCTTCCCATGGAACGTGTAGGCCTTCTTCTTTGCGGTGGATTGCGCGCAGCAGGTCAACGTGAAGATCGCGCTCACGGCCAGAATCGTCATCATGCGTCGTATTTGTATCATCAAGCTCCTCTTAACCCCTTGCGAGGCTCTGGATCGCCCTGAGTTCGTCGTGATCCGGATCGTTCACCGCCTTGCACTCATTATCGAAAATCATCGTGGCGCGCTGGCCGATGGTGTAGGGCGCCCAGTGCGGCAGTCCTTTGAGATTCGGATTGCCGTTGCGCGCAAATGCGGCCCACGCGCCGCTCACGCGATCGCCTAGCGCCTTGCGCTCAGGACCCGTGCCCGTGATGAGGGCTTTGTCGTAGGTTTCGAACACGAATGGCACATCGAGCGTGTGCGGCGTTCTCCATTTTCCGTCGTCGATGGGGGCTTTCCAGGTGAAAAAGTACATGTACGCCGGGGCTTTCCCCAGCGCGCTCTTGCGCTCGGCTTGCGTGATCGCTGCCAGGCGGATTCTTTGGTCGGAGGAGATGAGGAAATACAGATCGCTCGGCGAGGCGTGCGGCCGGCCCTTTCGGTAGACGGCAATAATCTCGTCGGTTTTGTCGCGCAGCATGGGCTGCAGGTTTTCGCGCAACCCGGCGTCATCGAGCGAGAACAGTTTTTCGTCCGCTCCATTGAAAAACGTCGTCTCCGTCTGATTCGAGCCGATCAGCATGGGAACATCGGCGGAGACTTCGGGTGCGGTTGGATCGAAGGGATGGCGCGGAAGCGCGTGGCCGTCAACCACGGGACCCCAGCGCACGCCGCGCTTGACGCTGGCGGCGATTAATGTTTCCATGGGCAGCTTCTGAAGCTGGCCGATCGGATTCCCCTTCAGGCCCAAATCCGCGAGGACCCGTTCCGTGTTTTTGGCTGCGTCCTCACGCGGCGTCGCGCGCAGGGTCGAACCGCTCTCCACGATGGCTTTATGAAACAAGCCTTTGGCCGCGGGCATCGCAAGCAGCACCGAGACTTTTCCGCCGCCTCCCGATTCGCCGAAAATCGTCACGCTGGCCGGGTCGCCGCCGAACGCCGCGATGTTGTCGTGCACCCACTGAAGCGCCGCGACCAGATCGAGCTGGCTCACATTCCCGGAGTCCGCGTAATCCTTTCCGGCGACCTCTTCGAGCTGCAAAAATCCGAACAGATTCACTCGATGGTTGACCGTGACGGCGACTACATCATGATGCCGCGCGAGGTTGGTGCCGTCGTAAACCGAATTGCCGCCCGCGCCGGAAGTGAAGCCGCCGCCGTGCATCCACACCATCACCGGACGCTTCCCCCGGTCCGCGGACGGCGTGAAGACGTTCAGGACCAGGCAATCTTCATTCATGGGAAGCTTGACCGGATACGCATAACCGGCGCTGATCGGCAGATTGCGGAGCGGCGGCACTTGAGGCGCTGTCGGACCATACTCGACTACGTCGCGCACGCCGCTCCACGGCTCGGGTTTTCGCGCGGGAAGGAATCGATTGACGCCCGCGGTCGATGCTCCGTAGGGAATCCCTTTGAACGTGTGGATTCCGTTTATGCCGAGTCCGCGAACCTTGCCGTTGGTGGTTTCCACCACCGGCTGCGTTCCGTTGGCCGCGTGAATCGGCACGCGGATGAATCCCGCCAGCAGGCTGCTCTGCAACATGCGGCGGCGGCTGATCATGAATTGAGCCATATCACGTCCTCGTTTATATTCGCGCTCTCGACAGCGGTTCAGCGCGTATCCGGACGAACAATATCATAACGGGCGGGAGAACATAAAATGAACTGCCCGGCGGTGTAACGTATCACGGCGTGTGGTATCCCGATTGCCCGTCAAACGGCATGACGATCACACGAGGTATCCGTAAGCTGGCTCTGGCGACCGCGATCGGGCTTCCACTCCTGCTGGGCGGCTGCGTTCACGGGGGTTACTACGATTACCACTATCACGATTATCACCGCTGGGGTCCCGGCGAGCGCGAGCCCTACGCACACTGGGAAGCCGAAAATCACCGCCAGCATGTCGAATATTCCAACCTGTCCAACAACGACAAGCAGGCCTATTGGGAGTGGCGGCACAACAACCACTAGCGTCAATGCCTCGGCGAATCGGGCTATACTGAGACCGGTTCGGCATGAGCTTGAACTTAACGGCTTCGAGTCCGCTCATTCTGATCATGGCGCCTGACTAGGCCCCCACGTGGGCTAGAACTAAGGTTTTTCCTTGATTTTGACGATCTTCCTGGGCGGAGAGGATCCTCTGCGTAAGCGCACTATATCACTAGGCGTGTCAGGGCAATTTTCCAGTTTCGGCCCCCCGCGGTCGATCGATCAACGCGCGAGCGATATCGGCGACCCGGTCGAGCGGCTGCGCTATTTGAGGAAAGCAATGGACATTCCCGCGCCGGCGCCCGATCTAGCGTCGCTGCCCGCGGCTTCACGCAGATGGCCGAGCCGGCTTCCTCGCGTGTTGCTGGCGGTGATTCCGCTCCTGGTGCTCGCTGTGACGCCGCGGCCCACCGGAAGCGCCGAGACGCTGGCGCGGGAGCGCGGTCTCACCATTCCGCGAGCGGATGCGCCGTCGGCCGTTCCGAGCGCCGCCCCGCGCGTGTGGCGCGTCGAGAGCACGGAAAATATCGAGGTTTACAGCAACGGACTGCGCGTCGATCGCACTTTTCTGGTCAACAATCGCCCGCGCGCGGAGTTCCCCGTTTTCCCCCTGACCGGCGGTCCGACGCCCGTGACCACGCGCTCGACGCCGGTGGGAATTGTGTATCACACCAGCGAAAGCCTGCTCGCTCCCTTCGATGAGCAGGACAACCGGCGGCTGCGGCAGCTTGGACGCAATCTTCTGGAAGTGGTGCGGGATGAGCGCGCCTATCATTACGTGATTGACCGCTTCGGAAGGGTTTTCGCCGTGGTGGCCGATACCGACGCCGCCAATCACGCGGGGCATTCGGTGTGGGCCGATGCCGACGGCGTCTACGTCAACCTGAACGACAGTTTTCTGGCGATTTCCTTCGAGGGGCAAACGGGCGCGCCCGACGAGATCACTCCGGCGCAGATCGCCTCGGCGAAGGTTTTGACCGAAATGCTGCGCTCGCGCTACTCAATTCCCGCGGACAACTGCGTGACGCACGCGCAGGTGTCGGTGAATCCGTCCAACATGCGGATCGGGGACCACACGGACTGGGGCGACCGCTTCCCCTTCGCCGCCGTAGGACTTCCCGACAACTACGCGATGCCGCTCGCCAGCATCTACGTGTTCGGCTTCGATTACGACACCCCCTTCCTGGAACGTACCAACGGATGGAAGGGACTGTACGCCGCCGTGGACCAGGTGGAACGGCAGGCCGCGCTCCAACACCTGAGCGTGCCGCGATTCCGCGCCATGCTTCGCCACCGCTACAAGGAAATCGCCGCCGAGATCAAGGAAGAACAGGAAACCGAAGGAGAGACCCCATGAGTACTCGCCAGACCACCGCCGCCATCGGACTTGACGTCGGAACCAGCCGCATCGTCGTGGCCCAGCGCAACGGCCAGGACACCCGCTACGAATCGCAGCTCAACGCGTTCGTGAATATCCCCTATTCGAAGATCACGCACGCCTCGCTCGAGCGCGAGAAGGTGCCGCACACCGCGTTCGGCGAGACCATCCAGGTGCACGGCAACGAAAGCCAGCGCTTCGCGGGACTGCTGAACGCGGAAATCCGGCGCCCCATGACCGGAGGAGTGCTCGATGCCAAGGAGCCGGACGGGCTGCGCATGATTCGCGAGATCCTGTCGTCGATGCTGGGGGGCGGGGATCCGGCGGAGAAGGACGACAAGCCCAAGCTGTGCTTCACCGTTCCGGCCGCGCCGCTGGGCGGCGGAGGCAGCCTCACCTACCACGAAACCACGCTCCAGCAGATTCTGGCGGAGCTCGGCTACCAGACGGTCAACATTCCGGAAGGCCTGGCGGTGGTGTATGGGGAGATGGAGAGTTCGAACTACACGGGCATCGGCATCAGTTGCGGCGGAGGATTGTGCAACGTGTGCCTGGCCTACCTCTCGGTTCCCGTTGTGAACTTCAGCGTTCCCAAAGCCGGCGATTTCATCGACCAGAGCGCGGCCTCGGTCACGGGCGAGCGCGCCAACATGATCCGGCTGGCCAAGGAAGACTCGTTCCACTTCAACGGCTTTTTCGCCGACAAGATGCACCAGGTGATCGGCGTGTATTACGACGACATGATCCGTTCGCTGGTGAGCGCGCTGAAGGAGGCCTTCGCGCGAACCAAGAACCTGCCGAATTTCAACCGTCCCATTCCGATGGTGCTGAGCGGAGGCACCACGCTGCCGCCGGGCTTCCGGGACCGTTTCGAGAAGCTGCTGTGGGAGCAGGATTTCCCCATCAGCCTGTCGGAGGTCCGCATGGCGCAGAATCCGCTGCATTCGACGGCGAAGGGCGCGCTGGTGTACGCATTGAGCGACCTGTAAGGTGGGGAAAGCCGCAGCCTCACGGCTGGCGGCTGGCGGGCGCTTCATCGCGATTCCCGCGCGCCACCAGCCGCCTGGCGTCAGCGAGCGGCCCCTGGTTCCGGCGTGATATAAACCGCTAAGCGGGCAATCTTGCCCGTCGAGGTCGATTCACATGCGGAAATCAGCGATTCTCACCTTTGCGCTGGCGCTCGTATTGTTCGCGCAGCAGCCCAATCCCACCTGCCATCATTGCTCGGCGTCCTACATTCCCAAAAGCGAGCTCGACGCGTATCTCGAACGCGCCCTCAAGCTGGGGATCATCGACCAGCAGGTGCGCTCGGTGGATGTGGGCAAGGCGCAGGTGGGCGTCGGGATCGTGACGCGGGGAAAGCTGAACCCGGGCGGCGAGAAAGGCGAAGCGGTCGCCGAGCACGAGCAGGTCAGCGAAGTGTACTACGTAATCGACGGCTCCGCCACATTGCTCACGGGGCCGGACATCGTAAACCCGAAGAAGCGTCCCGCGACGCTCAAGACGGTTCGCGAGCAGAATGGTCCCGGCTACAACGCCAAGTCGATCAAAAATCCGATGACCACCGAACTCAAGGCGGGAGACATGATGGTGATTCCTGCCGGCGTGGGGCACTGGTTCACGCGCATCGACGACCATATCACTTACGTGATGGTGCGAGTCGACCCGGATAAGGTGGTGCCGACCAAGAACGAGGCGCAATCGGCCGAGGACTTGAGGAATCCGTACAAGCCCTGACATTGCGCTGCGGGTCCGCATGAAACGGCGTGAATCCGCGGCCATGATAAGATTCAGACGGCTGCCGATGGGCGACGCGCTCCAGATCGCAGTGCCGTCCGCGCGGCGGGAACGGGTGCTGGAGCTGCTGGTTTTCCTGTTCCTGATCCTGCCGTCGATGAGCTTGTCCTTCCTGCTCATCCACCAGGGCAACCTGAGCTTTGGCATCACCGCCGTCGCCACCATCCTGCGCGACCTGGCGCTGGTCAGCCTGATCGCATTCTTCCTGTGGCACAACGGCGAACCCAAGGCTCGCATCGGATGGCGCTTCACCGGCGTCGGCGACATCCTGCGCGGGATCGCGTATTTCGTCGTAGTGTTCTATGCCGCGGGCTATCTCGACCGGCTGCTGACGGCCGCGGGATTTTCCTCGCCGAAGACCCAGCTCCCCAAATTTCTCACCGCGCAGGGCTCGATGCAGGAATTGCTGGCCGTGATTCTGGTGATCGTGGTGGCCGTCGCGGAGGAGACCATTTTTCGCGGTTACCTGATCCTCCGGCTGCGCGAGGTCACCGGGAGCACATTTTGGGCAGTCGTGCTTTCCTCTGTAATTTTCGCTGCGGGCCACGGATACGAGGGCAGCGCGGGCGTGGTGACGGTCGGATTTCTGGGGTTGACGTTCGCGATTGTTTACGTGTGGAGGGGCAGCCTGGTGGCGCCGATCGTGATGCAGTTCCTTCAGGATTTTTTGGCGATTGTGGTGTTGCCTCTGGTGCTGCACAAATAACGCCTAAGATTAAATTGGTGGCGACGATCGCTTTTGAGCGGGAAGCGAAAGTCGAACGCTGGCTGATTGCGATCGCCGCGATGTCCAGCGCCATCATGGAGATCGTCGACACCTCGGCGGTCAACGTCAGCCTGCCCTATATCGCCGGGAACCTGTCGGCTTCAGTCGATGAAGCCACCTGGGTGCTGACGTCGTACCTGGTTGCGAACGCCGTCGTTCTTCCAATTTCGGGCTGGCTGGCGAGCTATTTCGGCCGAAAACGGCTCCTGATGATCGCCGTGGTCGGGTTCACCACCGCCAGCATCTGTTGCGGATTCGCTCCGAACCTGCCGATGCTCATTTTGTTCCGGGTGCTGCAAGGCGCATCCGGCGGCTCGCTTCAGCCCACCACGCGAGCCATTCTGCTTGAAACCTTTCCCGCCGAGGAGCGCGGTCAGGCCATGGCGTTTTTCGGAGTCGGCATCGTGGTGGCGCCGATCCTTGCGCCGGTGCTGGGCGGATGGCTCACCACCGATTATTCATGGCGCTGGGTGTTCTTCATCAACGTTCCCGTCGGCATCCTGGCGCTGTTCCTGGTGGACGCCTTCATCGTCGATCCGTCCTACATCCGGCGCACCACGCGGAAAATCGATTACTGGGGCATGGGGATGCTGGCGACGGGCGTCGCGGCGCTCCAGGTGATGCTCGACAAGGGGCAGGAGGACGACTGGTTCTCCTCGCCCTTCATCGTGACCATGGGCGTGATTGCAGTCGTCGGGCTGGTGACGTTCATCGTATGGGAGCTGTGGAACCGCGAGCCGGTGGTGCGCCTGCGGCTGTTCAAACATCGCACCTTCGCCGTAGGCACGGGCTTTTCGCTGGTCCTGTTCTTCGGCCTCTATGGAAGCATCGTGATCACTCCGCTGTTCATGCAGACCTTGCTTGGATTCCCGGCCGTAACCGCCGGGGTGTGGAACACGCCGCGCGGCATCGCCACCATGCTCGCCATGCCGGTCGCCGGATTCCTGATCGGACGGCGCTGGGACATGCGCGGCATGATTTTCTTCGGACTGCTGGTCTCCGCTTTTGGATCGTACCTGTTTACGCTGCTGAACCTGAACGCAGGCCCATGGAATTTCGTGCTTCCAGAGATGGTGATGGGCGCCGGCCTGTCGTTCCTGTTCGTGCCGCTGGCAACCATCACGGTGGATCCCATCCAGCCCGAGGAAATGGGCTACGCCACCAGCCTGATCGCGTTCAGCCGCAATATCGGCTCGGCGGTGGGAATCTCCATCCTGACGGCCTTCGTCGCGCGGCGCGAGCAGTTCCATCAGGTCCGTCTGACCGCGTTCCTGGATGCGCCCAAGCTGGCCGGAGTGCGCGGGATGCTCGCCGGCATGCTGGAGCGGCGCGGCGTGGGACCGGTGACCGCGGCGCGCCAGGCCTTGGGAATCCTATATGGCGAGGTGCAGCGCGCCGCCACGGTGCTGAGCTATCTGGATGGGTTCCTTATTGTCGCCCTGCTGCTGGCGCTGGCGTCGCCTCTGGTGTGGCTGATGAGGAAATCAGCGAGCCAGCATCGCGCAGCCGTCGAGTAAGCTGGAGTTTCGCACCGTGGCCCTCAGGACGCTGATTGTCGACGACGAACATATCGCGCGGCAGGTGTTGCGCGAGGAACTGGAAAGCATGGGCGGAGTGGAGATCGCCGGCGAGGCCTCGAACGGCGAGACCGCGCTCGACGAGATCGCCCGACTGCATCCGGACCTGGTGCTGCTCGATCTTCAAATGCCCGGCATCGGCGGCCTGGAGGTGGTGCGGCGCCTGCGCGGAGCGCCGCGCGTACCGGTAGTGGTGATCGTGACCGCTTACGACGCCTTCGCCATCCAGGCGTTTGAAGCCGGCGCGGTGGATTATCTGCTGAAACCGGTGAACCCGCGGCGCCTGGCCGAGGCGGTGGAGCGCGCACGGCGCATCCGCGGATGGCAAGCCGCCGAAAAACTGGCGCGGTTGCAGGAAATCGCGGGCCGTTCCGCCGGCTCGCGGCCCAAAAAGATCGCCGGCAGAAAGGACCGCGAATATTTTCTGCTCGCCGCCGAGGACATCCTGGCTTTTCAAGCCGAAGGCGACATCGTGTGGATCGTCACCGCGCGCGCGCGCTACACTGCAGCCCTGACCTTAAAGAAAATCGAGGAGAGCCTGAGCGACTGCGGTTTTCGCCGGATTCATCGCAACGCGCTGGTGAACCTCGGCCACGTGCGCAAGATGAGCGCGCTGAGCAGCCAGCGCTGGCTGATCACCTTGAGCAATCAGCAGGAGCTGGTCGCGAGCAAGCGCCTGGCGCGCGGCATTCGCGAACTGTTCCATCCGCCGGGCGACTAGGCAGATTTTGATTTCACCCCTTGGCGAAATACAGTGCCGCGGCGCGCTCCAGCTCTGACTTGGTCATGATCGGGCCGCGGCCCTCATACCGGCCGATCGCAGAAAGAATGTTGCAAATATCGGCGGGGTAGCAGGCGCGCAGCTCGGTGCGGCCTTCGCGCAGGCACAGCTTGCGCAGATATTCGGCGCTGTCCGGCTCGGTTTGAATGTTGCGCGACTGCACCACGCGCCCGAAGATCTGATCGAACGCTGACGCGTCCACGGCCTCGACGTAAATTTTGTTGTGAATGCGGCGCAGGAAGGCTTCGTCGGCCAGGTCGGCGGGCTCCAGGTTGGTGGAAAAAACCACCATGGTCTCGAAGGGAATCTGGAACTTCACGCCGTAGCGCAAGGTGAGGTAATCGACGCGCCGGTCGAGCGGAACGATCCAGCGATTGAGCAGGTCGCGCGGCGACATGAGCTGGCGGCCGAAGTCGTCGATGATGAGAATTCCGTTGTTAGCCTTCATCTGCAAAGGCGCGGCATAAATTCCCGAAGCCTCGTCCAGGCGCATTTCGAGCATGCTGGGAATCAGCTCGCCGCCGACGACGATGCACGGGCGCTTGCACAGAATCCAGCGCGGATCGAGGTCCTGCTCGTCGTTTTCAAGCGGGCTGTGCACCACCGGGTCGTACAAGCTGATCACCTGGTTATCGACTTCAACGGCATAGGGAATCAACACAGCGTCGTGGTACACGCGCAGCATGCGCTCGGCCAGGCTGGTTTTTCCATTGCCGGTGGGGCCATAAACGAAAATGGAGCTTTGCGAAATGATCGCTGGGCCGAGCTGGTCGAGCATGCGGTCGGCAACGACGAGATCAGAAAACGCCTGCCGCAGCGCGGAACGGTCGACGTGGACTTTGGCGGCTTGCACCTTGGTCGCGGCGTGATATTCCTTGAGCGAAACCGGGCATGCGCCGGCGTACTGCGAGATTTCGAAACGCTCGCCGGCGAGCTGTTTTCCCGCAGCCGAGAGCGTGAAATTGTAGTCGTTGCCGGTCATACCCTTCACTTCCACCAGTTGCTGGGAGCGCATGTGCTTGAACACAGTGTCGACGACCGGAATGGATAGCCGCAGCGACCGGCTCAAGCCTTGCAGGCTGCAATAGCCTTCGATCAGCATGCGCCGCAGCATCAGGTCGAGCACCAGGGATTGGGGCACACCGAGCTCGGTGAAATTCTGCGGAATCGCCGGATTAAACGCGGAGCGGACAGGCGCAAACGTAGCCATGGCTTAAATACGGCCCTCCTTGGAATGGATCGGCAGAAAGGGGAGCGGAGTTTAATGGCGCCGGTCGCGTACAATCGATGCATGACCTCCGCCGAGCGCGACCGCGCCGTCAGCTACCTGGAAGAGACCCGTGCCACGCTGGTCGAATCGACGCGCGGCATCGAGGCGTCGCGCTGGTGGCGCAAGCCCTCGCCGCAACAATGGTGCGCGGCCGAATGCGTCGAGCATTTGAGCATCACCGAGAGGCACCTCTGCTCCGTGGTCCGCAGCATGGCCGTCCATCCGCCCGCGTCCGAGGGCGATCTGGCGCTGGCGACGGGAAAAGAAGATCTGATCGTCAAACACGTGCCCGGGCGCGGACGAAAGGTGAAGGGTCCGCCGGAGTCGATCCCGCAGCTAGAACCCGGCGACGCGTCCGCGGTGCTCGAGCGCTTTCTGATCATCCGCGACCGCACCATCGAGTTCGCGCGCACCACCGATCATCCTCTGCGCACGCGCCTGTATCCGCACTTCGTTTTCGGACCCCTCGATGGATTTCAGTGGCTGATCTTCATGGCCGCGCATTCCGAACGGCACCGCCGCCAGATCGAAGAAGCGGTCTCGGCTGTCGCGTAGAGTTGTTTTGAAGACAATGCGGACCGATGACGAACGCGCTCCAGGAATGTCGCGCGCCGGCCGGACTTACAGAATCGCGGAAAATGCTTTAGCGGCGGCTACCAACCCAGCGCGAGCTTGGCGAAGGTTCGCACGCACACGCCGCTCGGCCCCTTGGCCATATACGGCTTGGCGTCGTCGAGCCACGCCGTGCCGGCGATGTCCAGGTGCACCCACGGCGTATCGCCGGCGAATTCGCGCAGAAACCAGGCCGCGCTGATCGCGCCGCCCCAGCGCCCGCCGATGTTGGCCAGATCGGCGAAGGCGCTCTTGAGCAGCTCCTTATAATCCTCATCGAGCGGCATGTGCCACATCTTCTCGCCTTCAGTGCGCGCGGCAGCCATCACGCGGGCGAGCAGCGCATCGTCATTGGCGAACGCGCCGATGTTCACGTGCCCCAGCGCCACCACGATCGCTCCGGTGAGCGTCGCCGCGTCCACCAGGTGCGTGCAGCCCTGGCGCTTGGCGTAGGTGATGGCGTCGATCAGAATCAGCCGGCCTTCCGCGTCGGTGTTGAGCACCTCCACGGTTTTTCCGTCCAAGGATTTCACGATATCGCCGGGACGCTGCGCGCGTCCGCCGACCATGTTCTCGACCGCCGGCACGAACGCCGTGACGGGGATCGCGGGCTTGAGCTTCGCGAGCGCGCGCATCGCGCCGAGCACGGCCGCGCCACCGGACATGTCGTACTTCATTTTTTCCATGCCCTCGGCCGGCTTGATCGAAACGCCGCCTGTGTCGAAGGTGACGCCCTTGCCGATCAGCGCGAGATGATCGCTGGTTCTGGGCGCAGTTTCGGGGCGATAGCGGATCACGATCAGCGCGGGCGGCTCGGCCGAGCCTTGCGCGACGCCCAGCAGCGCTCCCATACCGAGCTGGCGCATGCGATCCTGATCGAGCACCTCGCAATCCAGTCCACATTCGGCCGCCATGGCGCGGGCGCGGTCGGCCAGCATCAGCGGCGTGAGGCGATTGGCGGGTTCGTTGGCGAGCTCGCGCGTGAAATTCTGCGCTTCGGCGAGAATGCGGCCGCGCTCGAACGCCGCATCGAGATCCGCGCCGTTGGTCGCGGCGACGGCGTGGAACGCTTCGAGCGATTTGCCCTGGTTCGCGGTCTTATATTGATCCGGCTCGAAATTTCCCAGGATCGCGCCCTCGACCGCGGCTTCCGGATCGGCGCCGTTCAGCCACCACGCGAATTTTTTCACGCCCTTCGTTTTCAGAGCGCGCACAACGGTAGCGACGGTTTTTCGCAGATCGAATGCCGCGCGCTTTCCTCCGCCGACCGCGATCAGACGCCGCGCGCGGAGCGCCGAGGGTTGGTGCAAGGTCGCCAGTTCATCGGATTTGGCGGAAAATTCCTCCGACGCGCGCAGTTCTTCGAGCCAGGAGGAGGCGAACTTGAGCTCGGAAGGCGGCGGTTCGTCTTCAAACAACACCACCGCGACCGCGTCGGCTTCGATTTTCTCTAAGGGCAGATACTGGAGCTTGGTTTCCATAGCGGGAAATTTCAGTGTATTCGATAATGAACGCATGAACGACCTGGTGTTCCGCTCCGCCGCGTCGATGGCCGCGGCGATTCGCAGCCGCGAGATTTCCTCGCGCGAGTTGATGGATGCCCATCTGGAACATATCGAGCGTGTGAACCCTCCCTTGAACGCGGTAGTTCGCGTTCTGGGCGAGCGAGCGCGCGCGGAGGCTCGCGCGGCCGACGAGGCGCTGGCGCGAGGCGAGGCGAAAGGGCCGTTTCACGGCGTCCCCATGAGCGTCAAGGACGCCTGGGAAGTCGCCGGCGTTCCTTCGACCGGCGGCACGCTGGGCCGTGCGAACTACATTGCTTCGCGCGACGCCACAGTGATCGCGCGCATGCGCGCGGCCGGCGCCATCCCCATCGCGATGACCAATCTTCCCGAGATGTCCTTCGCCTTCGAATCCGACAACCTGGTGCATGGACGCGCCAACAATCCGCATAACGTCGCGCGAACTTGCGGCGGCAGCGGAGGCGGAGGAGCGGCGGCGGTCGCGGCGGGAATGAGTCCGCTGGAGATCGGCGCCGACCTGGGCGGCAGCATCCGCTGGCCCAGCCATTGCTGCGGAATCGCGGGAATCCGCGGGACCACGGGACGCTCGCCCATGACCGGATATTTTCCGCCGTCTCTCGGCTGGATTCGAATGTTCACGGATGCCGGTCCCATGGCGCGCACGGTTGAGGACCTGGAACTCGCGCTGCCGGTGATCGCCGGTCCGGACTGGATCGACGCGACGGCGCAGGAAGTCCCGCTGCGCGATCCGCGCGCGATCGGGATCAAGGGGCTGCGCGTGGCGTTGCATACCGACAACGGGATCATGCCGGCGCGCGCCGATGTCGCGGCCGTGGTGAAGCAGGCCGCGAAGGCGCTCGAAGAAGCCGGCGCGGTGGTCGAAGAAAAAATTCCGACAGGGATCGATCAGTGCTTCAATCTTTTTTTGGCGATCGCCACGGCCGACGGCGGCGACGGAATGCGCGCCGCGCTGGCCTTGGCGGGAACCACCAAAGTGCACCCGCTGCTCGAAGGATTTTTCGGCATGGCCAACGATCGCAAATCGGCGGCGGTGTTCGAAGGGCTGCTGATCGGAGTCGACCGGTATCGCAGCGCGATGCTCGGATTTCTCCAGAATTACGACCTGATCGTGTGCCCGGTGAACGCGCTGCCGGCGATGGAGCACGGGACCTCGCCCAACCTGTTTCCGGCGTTCAGCTACACCATCGCGCACAATCTGACGGGTTGGCCCGGCGCGACGGTGCGCTGCGGGACTTCCGAAGAAGGATTGCCGATCGGAGTGCAGTGCGTGGCGCGTCCGTGGCGCGAGGATGTCGCGCTGGCGGCAGCGAAACACCTGGAGGTAGCGCTGGGAGGCTATCAGCGCCCGGCGCTGGCGGCCGCTGTATAGGCCGCAGATACATTTTTTTATCCGCGTGCATCGGCGTTCATCTGCGGCTATTCCTAAGTCGGAAAAATTTTTGCGCGCGCGCGACGTCGCGCAGGATTTGCGCCTTCAGCGCTTCCGGCTTTTCGAACTTGCGCTCATCGCGGACGCGGCGCAGGAACTCGACACGAATGTGGCGCGGCGCCTCGGCCGGCGGAGGATCAAGCAGGAACGTTTCGATGGACAGCTCGCTGTCCCCGCCGAAGGTCGGCCGGAATCCGATGTTGGTGATCGAGTTCCAGCGCGAGCCGTCCGAGGTGCGCGTAATGTACACGCCGCGGCCCGGCAACACCTGAGCCTGGGTGCGCAGATTCAGCGTGGGGACGGTCTGCTTCGCACCGACGCCGTGCCCAGGCACCACTTCGCCTGAAATCGCGTAGGGACGATTCAGCAGGCGGCAGGCGAGCGACACATCGCCCTGCTCGATCAGGCGGCGCACTTCGCTCGAGGAAACCACGCGTCCGCGGCATCGCACCGAGCCGGCGACGTGCGTCTCGAATCCCAGCCTCCCGCCCAGCACGGCCAGCAGTTGAGTATCGCCCGACTGTTTATGCCCGAAGCGGAAGTTATCGCCCACCAGCACCAGCTTCGCGCGCAGCGCGTGTACCACGACACGCTCGACGAACTCCTCCGGGCTCATGCCGGCGACTTCGCGAGTGAAGGGCAGAATCAGCGCCTGCTCGATTCCGTAGCCGCCCATCAACGCAACGCGCTCTTCGGTCGTGGTGAGCAGACGCGGCGCACGGTCCGGTGCGACCACACAGGCCGGGTGCGGATGGAAGGTCAGCGCCGTGGGACGCACGCCGCGCTCCCGCGCCGCACGCGCGAGCTCCTCGAACAGGTGCTGGTGCCCGCGATGCACACCGTCGAAATTGCCGATGGTGAGCGCCGAGGGAGAAAACCCCGCGGCCTCCGCGATGCTGCGCGCGACGCGGATCATTCGCACACCACGCAATCACACCCCACTTCGAGCTCCAGGCCGTCGTAGGCCAGATGCACGTTTTCAGGCAGCGAGTCTTCAGTCGCCTGGTGCGGAAGATCGTGGCAGATGTGCGTGAAGTAGGCGCGCCGCGGCTGCAATTCTTTCACCGACTCCACGCTGTGCTCGACCGTGGAGTGCGTGGGATGCGGGCGATGCCGCAGGGCGTCGAGAAACAGCACGTCGAGGCCGCGCAGCCGGGCCTTCGATGCATCGGGTATGTCGCTGTGATCGGTGCAGTAAGCCGCGGCGCCGAACTTGAATCCGAGGATCGTCGATTTTCCGTGCAGCAGCTCGATGGGCGTGAAGGTGAGGCCGAACAGGTCGAAGGGCGCGCCGTCGAGCGCGTTCAGGTTCAGGCGCGGCTTGGAGGATTCGGTGGGCGCTTCGTCGAAGGCGTAGCGGAAGACGCGGCGGATGGCGTCGAGGGTCTCCTGCATGGCGTAGATGGGGATCTCCTGGCGCTGGCGATAGTTGAAGGGACGCACATCATCCAGACCCAGGATGTGGTCGGCGTGGGAATGCGTGTACAATATCGCGTCGATGCGTTCGATGCGCGCGCGCAGCGCCTGCTGGCGGAAATCCGGGGTGGTATCCACCAGAACCGCGTGGCCGCCGTAGCGAATCAGAATGGACGGTCTCAGGCGCTTGTCGCGCGGATCTTCCGAGGCGCACACGGCGCACGGGCAGCCGATTGTGGGCACGCCGGAACTGGTGCCCGATCCGAGCACAGTGATATGAATCGGCTGCTGCGCCATCACGGTGCCGGGTCGGGCGTGGCGGCGCTGGTAGCGCGAGATTTCGCCGCTTCTTCGCTCGCATGGACGTAGCGAAAGCGCAGCTCGGTCAGCGAATTTTCGATCAGGCGCTGCTCCTCCAGGCTCAGATTGCCGCGCGTTTTCTCCACCAGCATGGCGAGCAAGTCGATGGCGTGGCGCGCCGCCGCGAGATCGACGGGCGGCTGCTCCCCGCCCATCGGAAGCATGCCCAGCCGCAGCTCACACTGCGTCTTCAGCGAGAACACGAGGAACTCGAAGGTGGCCGGAGGAAGAGGAAACTCGGATTCGCTCATAGCTCTATTTTTAGTTTAGACTGGCGCGGGAACTGGGGATTGGGAGCTGGGGATTGGGTACCACTTCCCACTTCCCAGTCCCAGTCCCCGCTCCCCGCCCGCCTGATCTATAATGCGATTGATGCGTCTCCGGGGCTTGTTCGCGGGAGTGATCGCGTGCGCGGTGATGATCTGCCAGGGTTTTGCGCAGCAGCCCCCTGCTCAGACCGCACAACCCCCAGTTCCCAATCCCCAGTCCCCAGTCCCCAGTTCGCAATCCCAACAAACCTCGCCCGAGACCAATCCGGGCCAGCAACCGATCAAAGTCTCCGTCAATGAGGTCGTCGTGCCGGTGACCGTCACCGACGACAAGGGACGTTTCGTCTCCAACCTCGACCAAAAGGATTTTCAGATTTTCGACGAAGGCAAAGAGCAGAAAATCGACTTCTTCACGCGGGAGCGCAATCAGCCGGTGGTGGTCGGATTCCTGCTCGACCTGAGCAACAACAGCCGCACGCAGTGGAAGAACTGGGAATCCGCGGCCGAAGGCATGGTCGAGGAGATGCTGCCCGACGATAAGCCCGAAGTCCGCAGCCGCTTCTCCGGCTACCTGATCGGCTTCAGCAATCAGGCCGAGCTGCTGGTGGATACCACCTCGGACTCGAATCCGATCATCGAAAAGTTGCGCAAGGTGAAGCCCGGCGGCGGGTCGGCGCTGTACGACGCGGTGTATAAAGCCTGCACCGAGCGCAAGCTGGTGGACGGCGAGCCGGTGGACCCGCGGCGCGTCATCATCATCATCGGCGACGGTAACGACAACTCCAGTACCAAGACGCTCAGCGAGGCGATCGAGGTGGCGCAGCGCAACCTGGTGACCATTTACGGAATCTCGACGCTGTATTCCGGATTCACCAGCGCGGGCTCCGACAACCTGGTGCGGCTGGCCGAAGAAACCGGCGGGCGCGTGGAGTATCCGCTCAATAATCCGTACAAGGACATCAACGGCTATCTCTCCACCCCGCGCGATGAAGGCAACTACGCCATCCAGCCGGGCACCGGCGGATACTCTTCCGCGGTTTCCTCCGCGATCTTCAATTCCGTCGCCAATATCGTGGGCGAGGTCACCACGCAATACATCCTGCGTTATGTTCCCGATTTCGCCGCGCAGGATTCAACCAAAGCCTACCGCGCCATCAACGTGAAGGTTGCGCTGCCCACTGTGAAGGTGCGCGCGCGCAAGGGATATTATCCCAACAACCCCTAATCTGGCCGATGAGATGAGCGTGACTGCCCACTCCGCGCTGTTCTCGGTTCTTGCCCTGGAGCTTCCGGGCGGCGAGCCCGCCAACGCCGGCGTATTCCTGGAAGATCCCGGCACCGACCGCCTGTACCTGCGCTTGCGCCGCGACTGGGAATCGATCGCGCCGGAGGAAGCCGAGGTTCTTTCCGAGATCGAGTCGGACCTGTCGGCCAAGGCGCGCGAGGTGGGCGCGGCGCGGCTGCTCGAAAATATCGAGGATTCGCTCTCCAATATCCTGCGCGTTTCCCCGCGCGAGCCCCTCCAGGTGGATGATTTCGAGCGCTCGCTCGCGCGCTTGTACCGCGAGCACGTGCGCCCCCGCGTGATCGAGTTCGTCACCCACCTGCCGCGCTACTCGCTGGCCGTGGCGGCGGGAAAATTTCTGGAGAACGCCGAGGTCGCGGCGGAAGGCTGGGAGGAAGCGCCGCCGGACCTGAACATCACGCCGGAGATGTTCGTGGCGCGCATCGCGGGCCGCTCCATGGAGCCTAAGATTCCGGACGGGAGCCTGTGCATCTTCCGTCACGGCGTCGCCGGCTCGCGGCAGGGGCGCTTGGTGCTGGTGGAGCGCCTGGGCGGAGGCGCCAACGACCGCTATACCGTCAAGCGCTATCGCAGCGAAAAGCAGCAGGGCGAATCCGGCGAATGGTCCCACGCGCGCATCACGCTTGAAGCGCTCAACCCGGAATTTGAAAGCTGGGACCTCGATCCGGAAGAGGACCGTTTCCGTATCATCGCCGAGTTCGTTCGGGTGCTGGACTGAGGCGTAACACGATTCTTTCATTCGTGATATCCTGCGATTGTGAACCCTCCGCCGCGGCGCCGGGCGCTTCGGGGGCACATCGGCGCACTCCTTTTGATCCTTGTGTTTGCCTCGGTGCCCGCATGGAGCTTCGCCGGCGGAAGCATCTCCGGGACCGTCAAGGACCCCACCGGCGGCCTCATTCCTGGCGCGTCCCTCACGCTGGTCAACCGCGCCCTCAAAGCGCAATTCAAAACCACCACCGACACGCGCGGGTTCTACTCCTTCCCCGCCCTCGCCGTCGCCCATTACGACCTCACCATCGCGGCGGACGGATTCCAGACTCAGAAGAAATCCGACATCGCCGTCGACGCGGATTCGGCTGTCAGCGTCAATGTCACCCTCGACGTGGCCACGCAGACCCAGACCGTCACGGTCACGGAAAGCGAAGCCAGCGTCCAGACCCAGGTCGATACTGTCGCCACACACCTCGGCGACGTGGTACTGGACACGCAGATTCAGGCCATCCCGCTCAACGGCCGGAGCTACACTGATCTGCTCGCCATCCAGCCCGGCGTCACCCCCGTCACCACCCTCACGCCCACTTCCGTGATCATGGCCGGCGTCACCGGAACCATCAATCCGTCGGGCGACCTCAATCCCGGCGACGTTTCCATCGACGGCCAGCGTGAATCCGCCAACGGCTTCATGGTAAACGGCGTGGACGTTCAGGAGCACATGAACGGGGGCACCAGCGTGATCCCCAATCTCGATTCCATCCAGGAATTCCGCGTGCTCACCAACAATTTCGATCCCGAATACGGCAACTATAACGGCGGAATGGTCAACGTCGTCACCAAATCCGGCAGCAACGCGTTTCACGGCGACGCGTTCGAGTTTCTGCGCAACACCAATCTCGACGCGCGCAATTTTTTCGACGCCACGCGCGGCGCTTTCGAGCAAAACCAGTTCGGCGGAACCCTCGGCGGCCCCATTCGCAAGAACGCGCTGTTTTTCTTCCTCGATTATCAGGGCACCCGCACCACCGAAGGCATCTCGTCTCCTGAAACCACTGTCCTCTCCGATGCCGAGCGTACCGGCAACTTCAGCGACGCCGCCTCGACGCTCACCGGCGCCGTCAGCGGCGCCAATATCGCACAGCTTCTGACCCAGAAGCTGGGCTACGGCGTCTCGGTCGGCGAGCCGTTCTACACCCCCAACTGCACCAGCTCGATCACCTGCGTCTTTCCCAATGCGATCATTCCGCAAAGCGTGTGGTCCGCGCCGGCCCAGCATCTTTTGCAATACATCCCCGCGCCCAACATCGGATCGAATCTTTTCGAGACCTCGGCCTATCCCGAAACCGTGCGCGACGATAAAGCCGGCAGCCGCGTCGACGCCAACACCCGCTGGGGCCAGATCGCGGGCTACTATTTCGTCGACAACTATCGCCTAGACAATCCCTACCCCGCGCAGCAGGGCGGCGCGACCATCCCCGGCTTTGACGCGCTCACCATCGGACAGGCGCAGGAGATCACCATCGGCCACACCAAGGTTCTCGGCGCAACCACGGTGAACGAATTCCGCATCGGATTCCTGCGCAACGTGAACAACATCGGGCAGCCGAGCGGCGGATTGGGAGTCACGCTGGCTTCTCAGGGCTTCGTCACCGGAGTGGGCACGCCGGGAATCGTGGTGCAGGCGCCCAAGTTTGAAGGCGTGGCCAACATCGTTTTCCCCTCATTCGTTATGGGCGTCCCCATCACCAACGTCGATCAATGGAACAACACGCTGTACCTGAGCGATTCGGTCTCGAAGGTGATCGGGACGCACACGCTCAAATTCGGCGCGCAGTTCCACAACGATCAGGTGAACGAGAATCCCAACGCGACCTTCAACGGCACCTTCAATATCGACGGCACCGAAACCGGCAATCCTTTCGCCGATTTCCTGCTGGGCTTCCCCAGCAACTTCACTCAGACCAGCGGCCAGCGTTTCTACCTGCGCGACCACTACGTGGGCGCGTTCGCGCAGGATAGCTGGCACGCGCGCAGCGACCTCACCATCAACCTCGGCCTGCGCTGGGACCTGATCCGGCCGTGGTCGGAAAAATACAACAATATCCAGACCATCGTTCCGGGTGAGCAGTCGGTGCTGTATCCCAACGCTCCGCTCGATCTGGTCGTGCCCGGCGATCCCGGCATTCCTTCGACGCTCGCGCCGACCAAGAATCTCAATTTCGCGCCGCGCGTCGGCATTGCCTGGTCGCCCGATTTCAAGGAAGGAATTCTGCACAAAATTTTCGGCGATTCCGGCAAGAGCAGCATCCGCTCGAGCTACGGCTTGTTCTACACCGCGTTTCCCGGACTGAGCGCCGGAATTCTGTACGGAGTACCGCCGTTCGGCTACAACTACCTGAGTCCTTCGCCGCCCCTTTTCGCGACGCCCTTCATCAACGCGGGCAACGGCGCCCAGAACACCGACCCTTTTCCGCTCACCTTCCCGCCGCACGACGTCTCAGCGGCGAATCCTTTCACCGGATTCAATTTCGCCGCGGCGACGCCCATCTCGGCCGCTCCCTTTTTCGACACCCGTGACAGCGTTCCGTACACCGAAAATTACATGCTCTCGATCCAGCGCCAGATCGGGGACAACTCGCTGCTGACGGTCAGCTACGTCGGAAACCAGGGCCATCATCTGCTGGTGCTCGATCCGGCGAACCCCGGCAATCCCGCGCTGTGCCTGGCCCTGAGCCAACCCAACGACGTTGCGCCGGGCAGCCAGACCTGCGGACCCTTCGGCGAGGATTCGCCCTACACTTCCGCCTCCGGCACGTTTTTTCAAGGAACACGCGCAGGCCTGGGACCCAACTACGGTAGCGTCGCGCTCCAGAAGACCATCGGCAATTCCAATTACAACGCGCTCGAAGTGAACTACCGCTGGACGCCCGGCAAGCGCTCCACCGTGGTCGCGGGCTACACGTATTCGAAATCCATCGACGACGCGTCGAATCTGGGCGAGCAGGTGAATCCGTTCAACATGGCGCTCTCGCGCGCGGTCTCCTCCTGGGACATGACGCACAATTTCGTGGTCACCTACAGCTACACGCTGCCCTTCGACCGCCTGTTCCATCCCAATCGCCTGACTGAAGGCTGGACGCTTTCCGGAACCACCCGATTCAGCACCGGATTCCCCGTGACCCTGATGGACGATTCGGACCGCTCGCTGCTGGGCACGCTCGGCAATGGCGTCAATAACGAGCTGCTGGACACGCCCCAAGTGCTCCCCGGCCCGCTCCAGATCAATACCAATCCGCGCAACGGGCTGCCGGCGTTCAACACCGCGATTTTCGCTCCCGAAACGCTGGGCCAGTTGGGCGATGCGGGCCGCCGCATGTTTCACGGCCCGGGAATCGAGAATTTCGACATGGACCTCAGCAAATCCGTGCGGCTCACCGAGTCGAAATCGCTGGAGCTGCGCATCGAAGCGTTCAACGTCTTCAATCACGCGCAGTTCTACGGCGCCGCTGCGGTGGATGGCGAAATCAACGATCCCAACTTCGGCCGAGTGGTCGCCGCCGCCGCCCCGCGCCTGATCCAGGTGGCGGCGAAACTGCGGTTTTGATACTTAAGCCGCGCATTCACACCCATGAGCGTTATCCGCGTGCATGCGTGGCCATTAACTCAAATGGAACTCTTCGCCGATCCCCCGTACGCACACCCGATCCGGCGATGATCCGGCCGCGTCGAGCAGGCGCTCGATCGGTTCATTGAGCGGCTCCCGGCTGAGCTCGAAGGTGCGATGGTGCACCGGCAGGACACGCTCCGCGCCCGCATGATTCGCCATCGTCCAGGCCTGCTCCGGCGTGCAGTGCGCGCGAATCCACGGATCGTAAGCGCCGATGGGCATGATCGCCAGATCGACAGCTTTTGACGAGCGCACCTGCCGGAAAGAATCGGTGTACGCCGTGTCGCCGCCGAACAGCACCCGGTGGCGCCCCGCCTCGATCACGTAGCCGTTATAAGAACGATACGTGTCGCTGCGCATGCGCGCGCCCCAGTGATTCACCTGGATGGCACGAATCGATGCCGGCCCCACGCGCGCCGACTCATTCCAGCGCAGCTCGCGCACCGAGCCGTAGCGCCCCACGCGCAACAGATCGCTGGTATTCGCCGCGGTGATCACCGCCGTGCCGCGGCTTTCCAGCTTGCGCAGGCTGGGCAGATCGAAATGATCCATGTGCGCGTGCGAAAGCAGGATCAAATCTGGCTTGGGCGCTTCGAAAATTTCCGCCGCCGGCGCCACCAGCCGCTTCAAGCCGACCGTCATCGGCCCCACGCGCACGCCGATCCGCGTGCTGAAAACCGGATCGGTCAAGATAGTGAAGCCGTCGATAGCGATCATTACCGTGCTGTGTCCGATCCAGGCCGCATGCAGCCCGTTCGCGCGCCACGCCTTAAAATCGGGCGTGCGCGGCGCGGGACGAACCTCGCGTTTCCTTTCTTCGTTGATGCGCCGGAAGAATGTCGGCGCCATCTGGTAAGCGAAAACCGCCAATCCTCCGAGACCAACTCCACCGCCAACTACGGTTCTTCTGTTCAACATCTAATCGTTAGATGCGCGCGATGCGCGCCTGGACCCCTGACATGTAACCTTCAGCTTAGCGTATCTGATATAACGAACGTGTGATTCGCCTTCGCGAGCGCAACAAAATCAGCTACCGGCTCGCGCATTGGCCCATCTGGATCTTCGTTTTCTTCATTGCTCCCGGACCGCTCACCTTCGACGTGATTCAGACCGGCTTCGATCGCCGGGCCTTGGCCTGGCTCGCCCTGGTGCTGATCGCGACCGGAGTCGCGGGGCTGCGCGGCCGCCTTCCCGGGGTCGAGCCGAAACCGTACATTCTGCGCTTCACCGAGGACAAGCCCAATCCACTCTACCGGCGCGTATGTTACACGTTCGCCTGGTCGGACCTGATCACCTTCGCTGTCCTGAATCTTTCCGGCCTGGTCTACGCCGTCGCGACCGGCTCCTGGCGTCTGCGCCAGATCTACGATCACGCCTATTTCCCGCTCGCGATCGCGCTGTGGATTCTGGGCGCGCTCGGATACCTGCCGCGCGTTCGCCCCTCCACCAAGGGGGAAGGAACCGAGCGCCGCTATTTTTACGGCGCCGTGTGGGCGGTATGCTTCGCCGAACCGATTCTTGGCCTGTTCTGGAAAACCCTGCCGCGATCGCACTCGACCGACGTGATCCAACTGGCCGCCTTCGCCGGCATTCTGGCGATCGTCGGGGCAGTTTCGGGCCAGGGCAAACTTCCACGCACGCGCGTCATCACTCCCGGCGAATGGGCGGTCTCGGATTGATCGCTGCGGCACTGCTGGCGGCCGCGATTTTGGGAGCCCTGATCTGGCAGCGCGCCTCGGCGCGGCGCGACGCGCGAAATTTCCCGCCCCCCGGGCGCGTCATCGAAGCCGGCGATTCCCGTCTGCACGCCTGCGTCGCTGGCGAAGGATCGCCCGCGGTGGTTTTCGAAGCCGGCATTGCTGCAACGGCGCTGAGTTGGCGCCTGGTGCAGTCCGACGTGGCGAAATTCGCGCAGACCGTCAGCTACGATCGCGCCGGCCTGGGATGGTCTGGCCCGCTGCGCGGTGCGCTCGATCTCGAGCGCATTCTCGAAAATCTGCGCGCCATGCTGCGCGCGTCGGGCGTTGGCGCTCCGCGCATCCTGGTGGGACATTCCTTCGGCGGCCTGATTGTGCTGGCCTACGCGGCGCGATTTCCCCAGGAGGTCGCCGGATTGGTGCTCGTCGATCCCGCCGGCGCGAGCGAATGGGCCGATCCCACGCCCGCCAACCGCGCCATGCTCGCGCGCGGAATTTTTCTTTCCCGCGTGGGCGAAGTGCTGGCCCACCTCGGCGTGGTGCGCTTCGCGCTGAATCTCGCCGTAAAAGGATCGGCCACCATCCCGCGCCTGGTGGCGCGCGCATCGAGCGGCCGCGGCGGCGCGGCGTTCACCGAACGCATGATCGGAGAGGTGCGAAAACTTCCCCGCGACGCCTGGAAGGGAGTGCAGTTGCACTGGAGCGATCCCAAATGTTTCAGCGCCAGCGCCCGTCATCTGCGAACGCTGCCCGAGATCGCTCGCGCCGTGCTGCACGACGCCTCTTCGATCGACGCGCCGATGATCGTCCTGTCGGCAGGCAACTCCAGCCCGGCCCAGCGCGCCGAGCACCAGCGCCTGGTCCGCGAGGCCCGCCGCGCGCGCCTCGAAATCGTCGAAGATTCCGGCCACTGGATTCTGCTGGATCGGCCGGACCTGGTGGTCAAGGCGATTCGAGAGATCGCGACATGAATTTTCGAGCAATATCTCCCCTTCCTCGCTTCGGCGCTGCTGCTCATCGCCGTCGATCTTCAGGCCAGCTGTCTGCACGGGCGTCGAAAACTGACCGACGAACTGCTCACCACGGACCGCGGACCGCTGGATGCTAGCCTGAAGCTGTGAACGCACTGGCCGAACGCTGGCGGCAATTCTCCGCCTACTCGACCCGCAATCTCCGCCAGCACATCACGCGCGCAGGCGTGGCCTACATCGCCACCATGCTCATCGTCGGCTTCGCCGCGTTCCTTTCCGCGAACAATCTCCTCTTCCTGATCCTGGCCGCGATGTTTTCCACCTTCCTGGTGTCCGGATTCATCAGCCGCCTGGGACTCGCCGGCCTGGAACTCGACCTGATCCTGCCCGAGCATCTTTCCGCGCGCCGCCGCGTCCGTGCCGGAATCCGGCTGAAAAATCTCAAGCGCTGGATTCCCTCGTTCAGCATTCACCTGGCCGGCGCGCCCCACAGCGGATTCGATGCGACCCTGTATTTCCCCGTCATCCCCGGCGGAGCGGTCCTCGAGGAATCCGTCGAAGTGTACTTCGCGCGCCGCGGCGCCCATCGCGAACGCAGCTTCCAATTCTCCACGCGCTTCCCCTTCGGTTTTTCCGAGCGCCGCGAATCCGTCACCGCGCGCCAGAACGTGATCGTCTATCCCAGCCTGGACCCGCAGCCCGGTTTTGAAGCCCTGCTCGCTTCGGTCAGCGGCGAACTGGAGGCGCTGCAACGCGGCCGCGGCCACGATTTTTACCGCCTCCGCCCGTATGAAGCGCTCGAGAGCGCGCGCCACGTCGACTGGAAAGCCACCGCCCACACCGGCGATCTCCAGGTGCGCGAATTCTCGCGTGAACAGGACCACCAGGTTTTGATTTATCTCGATCTCGACGTCCCGCCCGACGCCGCGGCCTGGTTCGAATCGGCGGTGGATTGCTGCGCCTTTCTCGCCTTCCGCCTGGCCGAGCTCGGCGCTCACATCCGCTTCGAATCCCAGGAGTTCGACGCGCGCCTGCCCGAGGAAGGCGATATTTACACGATTCTCAAATATCTCGCGCTGGTCGAGCCGCGCCGCGGCAAAGCTCCCGCTGCGCCGCACGATCCCGCAAGCTTCCACCTCGCTTTCACGCCCAACCCCGCGCGCATGGCCGCGCTCGGCTGGGGCATGGGCGAAAGCCGCGGCGCGCGCCTGCTGGGCCGCGATGCGTTCGACGAAGCGCCGCAGCCCTCGCCGAGCCGCTAACGCCCGCGCGGCTTACCCCGAAAACACCGGTTTCACCAGCATCCCGTCGTGCAGCGCTTTCTCGGAAAACAGCGCCACCGCATCGCCCTCCGACACTCCCGCCATCACCTGCGTCCGCGTCGTGTTGGACACGCCGAGCCGCACGCGTCTCCATTCGATCCGGTCGCCCTGGAGCAGGTACACTCCTGTCTCGCCGTGCTCGGTGCGGACGGCTTCCTTGGGAATCGCGACCGCGTTCTCCACCGTCTGCGCGCGGATCTCGACATCCACGTTGGTTCCCGGCAGCAGCTCGTGCCCGGGATTGCGGATTACGCACACCACTTCGCCCACCTGGCGCGTCCCGAGCTGCACGATCTGCGTGGGCATGCGATCCACTTCGCCGTCCCACTGCCGCCCCGGCATCGCCACCCACGTAATCACAACCGGCATCCCCTTGGCCACGCGTCCCAGGTCCGGCTCGTCCACGTTCACGTTCACGCGCACGCGATCCAGACGCCCGATGGAGGCGACCGTATCGCCCGCGTTCAGGTACGCGCCGGGCTTCATGTCGAACTGGTACACCGTGCCTTCGATCGGCGCGCGCACCACGCTCTGATCGATCTGCACCTGCGCCAGCCGGGCGGCAGCCTGCGCATCGTCTAGACGGGCCTGCGCCGCCGCGCGATCGGGCGCGCTCACCAGCGCGGCTTTCTTTTTTTCGAACGAATCGATCTGCAATTTCGCCTGGTCGATACGCTGCTTTGCCGCGTCTACCTCGGCCCGCGTCGCCGCCTGCTTCTGTTCCAGGCGCAGCAGGCGATCGTAATCATTCTGCGCGTTGGCCAGATCGAGTTTGGCGCGATCGATTCCCGCGGAAATATCCGCGAGATCCGTGGAGCGCCCGCCGCGCGCCAGCAGATCGAGCTGCGCGCGCGCCTCCCCGATTTTCGCCTGCGCCGACGCAAGATTCGCCCGCGCCTCGCTCGAGTCGAGCTCCACCAGCGTCTGTCCGGCCTTCACCTGCTCGCCGCGCTGAATCAGAATCTTGTCCACCGGCCCGGACCGTTCGGCCCTGGCCACCGCCCACTCGATGGGCTCCACTTTTCCGTTGGTCGGCACCGAGCTGTGAACGGTCGCGATCACGGCGCGCGCGAACTGCACCTCCACTGGCTGCGACTTGAATCGCGCCAGCGCCCACGCCAGCACGCCCGCCGCCGCCAGCACCAGCAGAATCAGAATCGTGCGGGCTCTCACGCGCGGCCTCTCCAGATCGCTGAACAAGCGGAACCGGCGGCGCGCCGTCGCAGTGGACAGAGCGGTCTGTCCCCTTTTTCAACAATCTCTCTCACCGCGATCCTCTTGGGACGGCGCAGTAGTCGAACAGAATCTGCCACTCCGCGAGCTGGATTTCGAGCGCCGCCCGCTCCTGCCCGGTCCCCGGCTGCATGCGCGCGCGCTCGCAAAATGCGATGAAGGCGAACGGGTCCCACTTTCCGATGCGGAATTCGGCATCGGGATGGCGCTCCAGAATGCGCACCGCGGCCTGCGCTATCTTCGAAAAGACGGGATGCGGGCCAGCCTTGCGAAACCAGTACGCCGAGTTGCCCGGATCGGGCTCCTGGCGATGCAGTATGGCGTGCCACAACTCGCACTCCGCGCTCGCGCCCGACGACGCCAGCTCGTGCGCTTCCTCGAAGCAGGAAAAATACAGCCACAATCCCGCCATCGCCGCCTTCGAGTCCACCGCGCCACGGAACAACGCGGCCGCGCTGCTTTTCTTCAGCTCCTGTTTCGCGGCGGCGAAGCAGCGTCGATCGCAAGTGAGAGGAAGCAAACGTCGGCCCTCGCCGTCGAGCGCGAGCACACGAGCTACTTCAGCTCCGTAAGCGGACGGATCGAAATCTTCCATGAAGCGGTTACGTCTTCATTGTATGCCGTATGAAAACAGCACTGGTGCTTTCGGGTGGCGGAATGTTCGGGGCGTGGCAGGCCGGCGCGTGGCGCGCGCTCGCTGAGCGATTTCATCCGGACCTGGTGGTGGGCGCCTCCATCGGCGCGCTGAACGGCTATGCCATCGCCGGCGGCGCTTCGCCCCAGGATCTCGCGCAATTCTGGCTGCGGCCCGACACAGCCAGGCTGCGCGATCTGCCCAAAAATATCCGCGACCTGATGTCGCATTTCTCTCCGCGCCTCGAATTCGCGGTGGTGGTCACGGATGTGATGCGGATGAAGCCGAAAATTTTCCCGGGGTGCGAGATCACCTGGAGACATCTCGCCGCATCCTGCGCGCTCCCCGGTGTGCTTCCCCAGCGCCGCATTGCCGGCCGCTGGTATTCCGACGGCGGCCTGCTGAATCCGCTTCCAGCGTGGGCCGCGGTCGATCTGGGCGCCACGAAAATCGTCGCGTTGCACGCGCTGCCGAAAATTCCCGCCGCCTGGCTCGCTCACCTGGCTCGCGGATTTCAGCGCGTCTGGGGCCATCATCCTCCGCTGGGCGCTGAAGTCGAGCTGGTGCTGATCCAGACTGGCGCGCCGCTCGGATCGCTCCAGGATTCGATACGCTGGAAGCGCGGCAACATCGAGCGCTGGATGGAAATGGGGTTCGACGCCGCCAAAAACATTTCGATCCCCGATTGTTTTCATCGCGCCGTTTGAGCGATAATTCCCCATATCGCCATGAGCTCTTTCAGGATTCATCGCCTCAAAGACCATCTGCGCCCGGCTTTCCGCTCCGCTCCTCACGTTAGCGGAGCGGCCGCAGTGAAGCCGCGCGACTACGAGCCCGGAGCGACGGTTCAGGCGCCGTCGCCTTACGCCGCGTTTTTCGCCTTGCGCGACTCCCCGCAGCCGCTCGAGGTCGGCGACCTGGTCGAAGCCGAGGACGGCACCCTGCGCATCTGCAAGTTCGTCGGTTTTGAGGAGGCGCATTGGGTCCAGCCGGCCGCTGCCGCGGAAAGTCCTGTCGCGCTAGAATAAATGCAGCATGAGTGGTTGTAACGGCGAAGGAGCCGGGATTAACTCCTTCGCGCTGGTCTCGTATCTGCCGGACCCGCTCGCCGCGTTCCTCGACGGGCTGCGCAAGGAACTCGAATCGGAGTGCCGTTCGAGAGCGCACGTTACGGTTCTCCCTCCGCGGCCACTCGAATGTGACAGCGGCCAGGCGCGGGGTGAATTGATCGCCGGCCTCCAGGATTTCCAACCGTTTCTGATCGAGCTGGGCGGGATCCAGATCTTTCCGGTCACCAATGTGATTTATGTCTCGGTGGTCCGCGGCGGCGCGGAGCTCAAAACCCTGCATGCCAGGCTCAATGGCGGGTGCCTATCCTTCGAAGAGCCGTTTCCCTACCATCCCCACGTGACGCTCGCGCAGGAACTGGAGCCCCACGCGGCAGGCGCGGTCGCCGAAATCGCCGCCGCGCGATGGCGCGATTTTCCGGGTGAGCGCGCATTCGTGCTGGACCGCCTCACTTTCGTGCAGAACACTCTGGGAAATCGTTGGAACGACTTGCGCGCCTTTCGCCTCGCCGCCCGCGTCCCCATCTGAGGGGAAACGCCCCGGCTCGTCAGTACGGCGTCCGCTCGAACTGCTCGTTCGACGCGCGCGAGCGCATGCGCCGCGATCCCGGCCACTCCAGGCGCATGTCCCTGCACACTTCATCGAGCATGTCGGACGTGCACGCCTTGCTTTCGAGCGCAAACGCCGTCAGCAGCAGGTTGTCGCAGATGGCATTGATCACGCGTGGAATTCCCTGCGCCCGCAGATGAATCTCCGCCAACAGCTCCTCGGAAAAAATGGTCTGATGTGGAGCGCCCGCGCGCTCCAGCCGCGATTCGATGTACTCCACCGCGTCGCGCAGCGTGAACGGCTGCAAATTGCAGCGCAGCACGATGCGCTGCTTCAACTGCCGCAGATTCGGCGCATCCAGCTTGCGGTCGAGCTCCGGCTGCCCGGCGAGAATAATCTGCAACAGCTTCCCGTTGCGATTTTCCAGGTTCCCCAGCAAGCGGATCTCTTCGAGCACTTCCCATTCGAGATTGTGCGCCTCATCCACGATCAGCACCACCGTGCGCCCGTCCTGCGCCTGCTCCACCAGCAACTGATTCAGCGCGAACAGGACCTCCGTTTTCGAGGTCCGCTGGCACGGAAGGTCCAGATCGTAGGCGATCATCTCGAAAAACTGTTCGGTGTTGATCCGCGAATTGAACAGAAAGGCGAACTCGATGTACTGCGATTCGAGATAATCCCGCAGGCATTCGAGCATGGTGGTTTTCCCCGTCCCCACCTCGCCCGAGAGCACGATGAATCCCTTGCGCGCTTGCACGCCATAGACCAGGTTGGCCAGCGCTTCTTCATGTTGTTCACTGCGATAGAAAAACGCGGGGTCGGGACTTAGGCTGAACGGGCTCTCCGAAAACCCAAAAAAAGCGTTGTACATGTTGGCCGACTACCGTCCTCCGACCGAGGGGGCGTCCTAAACCCTCGTTTACTCTGTACTTATCGATAGTATCATGCAAACGGTATAGGGCGATCCCTTTTTTAAGTAATAGCCGTTCTGATTCCAGTCTCCCGATTCCTGGCGCTCACCGCTTCGCGTCGTGTGAAAACAACGACCTGTAGCCGAGTTTTGCTGACGATCGCGCGTTCTTTTGTTCTATGAACGCCTGGAATGGGTAGCGAGGAGCTTGCACTCCTATCGATTATTGTCGAAAGGAGACCGTTGCAAAGCCCGCCGGTCTGATCCATCGCCGGAACGGAAATTCATGTTCATTCACGTTGATTAACGGCTAAAATTCACTTCGCCCCGGCAATCGAGGTGACCGCGGTCCACCACAGTTGCAGGTGCTTGTACGCCGAATCGACCAGCAGCCGTTCCTGGTCGCTGTGTACGCCAAACCCCTTGGGGCCGTCCTCTTCGTCCGTACTTGCGCCCACGCCGTAGCACTGCACGCCGCGCGCCCGCAGTTGCGCCATATCCGTCGCCCCGGTCTGCATCATCGGCAGAACCGGCACGTGATACACCTTCTCGAATGCCGCTTCGAGCTGATGATAGGTCTCCGAAGTGATGCTCGACGGCGGCGGAATGGGCCGTTCGGCACCGCCGCCCCGCCCGCTGGGCACCACCTGCACCGCCGGATCGTCGATCACCTTGCGCATCAAGTCGTAAAATGCCGGGATGTTTTCGTCCGGCAGCGCGCGGATATCCAGCGTGGCCGTCGCCTCCGACGGAATCACGTTAGTCTGAAATCCGCCCTGAATGATGTTCGGCGAAATGGAGGTGTGCAGCATGGAGTACAGCGTCGGCTCGTGCACCGCCAGATACTCGCGCGCCGCGGCCGATTTCTGCGGATCGAACAGATCGCGGAACCTCTGCGCATCCGCTGGCGGGCTGAGCTGCGCGAGTTTCTCAAAATATGTGCGCGTGGTGTCGTTGAAGCGCATGGGCGGATCCCACAGCGCCACTTTCGTCACCGCTTCGGAAAGATGCAGGATCGAGTTGGTGCGCATGGGCCGCGACCCGTGGCCGGAAATCCCCGTCGCCACCAGCTTCGCCCCGCGCCCCACTTTTTCCGTGGTCTCGATCTCGGCAAACACCGGCTTGCCGTTGCGCCGCACCACCCCTCCGGCTTCGGCGAGTGCCACTTCGGCTTCGATCTCCGGCCAATGCTCGCTGATGAGGTACCCGATTCCAAAGTTCGATGCGCCTTCCTCGCCCGCCTCGGTCACGAAGATCACGTCGCGGTCGAGCTTGATTCCCGTGCGCTTCAACAGAATGGTCGTCATCATGGCCGCGAACAGATCGCTCTTATCGTCGACCACGCCGCGGCCGTAAACGTAGCCGTCCAGGATCGCGCCGCTGAACGGTCCCGCGATCTTCCACTTCTCCGCATCCACCTTGACCGTGTCGCTGTGGCCCAAAATCAGCAGCGGCCGCTTGGACCCGTTCCCTTTGATGCGCGCGATCAGGTTGCCGCGCTCCGGATCCCGGTACACGATCTTCGAAGGAATGCCTTCGGCATCCAGCACTTTTTGCACGTACTGATCCACGCGGATCTCGTGTCCGGTGCTCGAATCGATCTGCACCAGAGCCTGAAGATGATGCAGCGCCTCGGCGTTGACCTTGTCCCAATCGATAGATTGCGCGGCCACCGGAAGCGCGGCGGCAGCCAAAAAAAAAGCCGCAAATTTTCGCATGCAGCCAGTCTATCCCAAAGCGAGAAGGCCGGTGTGGCACGCCCCGAAAAACTACCACGGCACTTTTTCGCCGAGGTGTTCGAGCGCCAGGCCGATCACTTCCTGAACCGTCGTTTCGACGGCTGCCGCGCCGAACGGGATCATCGGCTTCGAAGGCTCCTGGGGCAGGCGCCAGAAACCGAAAACGCTCTTGGGATCGGTCTTGAATTCGCGAGTCACCAGCGTGACGGTCCCGTCGACCGGGATCACCTGATGAATCTCGGGGGCCGTGATCGAATAACCCTCGCCCGCGCCATAGCGCTCTTCCCGTCCGGGCCGCAGGTAGCAGGTGCCGGTGCCCAGCCGTTCGTTGGCGACGGTCAATTGCTGGAAGCCATGTTCCTGAAAGCCCTCGCCGCCACGATCGCTTCGTTCGTAACGGATCTGGACCATCTCCCCGGCAATGATCTCGGATCGGAAATCGAGAAAGTGGCTGTGGACCTTGGTCCATGGCTGTTCGAAGCGTTCGTCGAACACATTCAAAACGACGTTGTCTTTTTCGAGGATAAAGGTGAGATGGCCGGTCGCGACCGTCCAGGGAAAGGCGGTGGCGTGCAGCAGAATCTGCCGCACCAGCGCGTGTTTTTCGTTGGGTTCCCGCATGTTCTCCTCCGCACTCACCGTAGCTCGCCGATTTTACGAAACGAACCGAAGGGAACGATAAGCCTAACGAAAAACGGAGGAAAAACGGAGGGAAAACGCGCGAGAGGATTCAATCCCGCCGTGACGAGGCTGTCTGGAAAATTGGGTGTCCGGCAGTCAACGCGCGACCTGAAGGTCGCGCCTCAAAACGTCGACGGAAGATCCATCAGACGCCCGGCAATCCGCCGTTTGAGGCGCGTCCCTTCAGGGCGCGCGTTACCGGCGGGGTTTGCGATCAGCCGAGTGAACAACCCCGCCAGTAGTGGCGGGGCAGCGGGTTGTCAGGAAATCATGACCTTGCGCGGGAACTGCGAATTGTCCTGCAAGAAGGTTTTCTTGCGCTTCAACTCTTCCGCGGTCGGCTGCACGTTCCCGTCGGCGTCGGTCACGCGCGAAACCAGCGTGTGCTCGCCGGGTGAAGCGTCCTTCCACTGGTAGGTGAACAGCTTCCAGGAGTACTGCGTGTTCGTCGATGCGAGCGAGGCTTGCTTCCAGTCGCCGTTATCGACCTTCACCTCGACCGATTTGACCGGGGTTCCGTCGGTCAGCGCGAATCCAAGCACCTCGTACGCATCGCCTTTTCTGCGCACGCGCGCGATCGCCGATTTTAAATGCTGGCGCGTGATCTCCGTCTCCACCCACTGCGTCTGAGGATCGTTGTCAGCGCCCGTGCCGCCGACCCCGACCACCGAACGGTACCAGCGCGCCTGATAATTGCCCAGATACCGGTCTTCCTGAAGGTGAATTTCGGAAAGCCACTTCACGTTGCACACACCGTACCAGCCCGGCATGATCAGACGCAGCGGAAAACCTTGGCCCTTCGTTAAGGGCTGGCCGTTGAGCTCGTAAGTCAGAAGCGGGTCGGGCTTCAGCGCATTTTCGAGCGTGATACTGCGCCCGAACTGCTGCTCCACCTTGAAGGTCTGCTGGCGGAAGACAACATCCTGAGGCCCGCGATCGGTGCCGAAGAACACCACTTCGCGCGCCTTGGAACCGACCCCGGCGTGCTTCAGCACATCCCGCAAGCGCACGCCCTTGAAATGTCCGCACGAGCACAATCCTTCCATCGACCGCGGGCTGTTGCCGGAGCATTCATAACCGGCGGCAACTTCGACCGATTTCATCTTCTTGACATCGTCGAGAGTGAGTTCCACGGGCTTCTCGAACATGCCGGTCAGCTTCAGCCGGTAAGCCGCCGGGTCGATCTCCGGCTGGTTCATGTGCTGAAGGACGAAGAACTCGTTGTTGGGCGTGAAGGCGCCGTCGATTTTGCGAATATCGAAAACCCTGGTGGTCGCGTTGGGGTTCGCGCTCGGGTTGAAGTTCTTGGGAAGATCCGTGAAGGGGACGTCCACTTCGTCCGCCGCGGGCAGCGGAACAGCCCATTCGGGCACAAAGGCCAGCATACTCGCTGCCCCCATCATCAAAGTGTCTCTTCGTGTGATTCCTTGCGGCATGAACGCCTCCTTGGGTGATGATAAACGTCTAATATTCTACACGACCCGAATGCGCGTGTCTTCAGCGCCCTTTTGAGGCCGGGGTCCTCACGAGACGCCTGAGAGCTTGTTGAAAAAACTCCTGTTCAAGACTCACAGGCTGAAGCCGGTGGCACAAACCGCAATCGGCTTAACATCCATGGTGGCACAGGCTTCAGCCTGTGGCGGAGTTTTTCAGCCCGTCAACGAGGGTTACGGTGCTGCTCAGCTCAGCGCCGCGCCTTGGACGAACCCTCCCAGTCGGGACGAGGATCGCCGACAAAGCCGTTGCGGTTTGGCATTTTCACTTTGGGCAGGGTCGTCGCGTTCAGATTTTCATGCTCCGGAATGATGTCGTTCAAATAAAGTAGATACGCCGTGACCGCGTAGACTTCGTCTGGCTTCAGGCTGCCGGGCTTATTGTAGGGCATCGCGCGATTGATGTAATCCCAAACCGTGGTCGCATACGGCCAATAGCTTCCGATCGTCTTCACCGGTTTGGCCGTGTTGAGCGTGCCCTGACCGCCGACCAGTTTATCATTGGGACCTTCTTTCCCCGTCTTTCCATGGCACATCGCGCACTGCGCGGCGTAGATTTCCTTGCCTTCGACGGCGTTGCCGCTGCCGGGCGGCAATTCCTTTCCATCCGGACTGATGGCGAAATCCCATTTCTTGATTTCATCAGGAGTCGCGGGCTGGCCCAGGCCGTATCCGCCGGACTGCGCCCAAACCGCGGGCGCGAGCACCAGCGCCAACAGCCAGCGAGGATCACAGCGCATTCTGGATGCTCCCGTCCGGCAGGATTCTCCAGGGTTGAATCGCGTTGAAGTGATAACCCCAGTTTTCCCCGCGCACGTCGACGAGCTGGGCGAGCGTGGGCTGCACGTCTCCATGTTCATCCGTGCATCGCGACTGGACTACAGCTTCCTTGCCATCCCATTTCCAGCCCAAACGGAAGCGCGTGAAGGCAATCGGCAGGACGGGCTCCTGCAACTTCGCATCCTGCCATGTGGCGCCGCCGTCAGTCGAAACTTCAACCCTCCGGATAGCTCCGCGGCCGGACCACGCGAGGCCCGAAATTTCATAGAAGCCGGGCGCGGGCAGTACCTGGCCGCCGGAGGGGAACGTGATCAACGATTTCGGGTCCATTTCAAACGTGAACTGGCGCGCCGTGCCGTCCGGCATCAAATCCGTGTACTTGGACGTTTCCTCGCGCGTCTCATAGGGCTGATCCACCAGCTTGATGCGGCGCAGCCATTTGATGCTGGTGTTGCCCTCCCATCCGGGATTGAACAAACGCAGGGGATAACCCTGCTCCGGACGCAGCGCCTCGCCGTTCTGTCCGTAGGCCAACAGGACGTCGTTCATGGCTTTCGTGAGAGGAATGCTGCGCGTCATCTTCGCGGCATCCGAGCCTTCCGCGACCAGCCATTTGGCGCCCGGCTGCACGCCCGCTTCGCGCAGGAGAACCGAAAGCAGCACGCCGGTCCATTCGGCGCAACTGACCAGGCCGTGCCCCTGCTGCACCGTTTTGGCTCTCCCGCGGCTGCGGAATCCATTGCCGGAGCATTCCATCACGTGAATCTTGGACACCGATGGAAATCGCTTGATGTCGTCCATGGTGAAAACCATGGGCCGGTCCACCATCCCGTGAATCATCAGCCGGTGTCGGCTGGGATCGATATCGGGAACACCGGCGTGGTGACGCTCGAAATGAAGAGCGGAAGGCGTGATAATGCCGGTCAAATCCTGAAGCGGAGCGAGTGAAGAAGTTGCGCTCGGCGTCCGGACAATTTTTTCAAATCGCGACCTTTCGCCGTAGGGCCGCGGAGGACGGCCGGGTTGCGCGGTGGGATCGGCTGGGGCGGGCGCGTCTGATTTATCCTGCGCTTTCTCCTGCGCCGCGCCTGACCCTGCGCCCGCGATCAGGCCCAGTCCGACGCCGGCACTGCTCTTCAAAAACGATCGTCGATCAGCAGAATTGCGTTTCATGATGGTTTTCTCGAACTCGAACTCACTTTGACGCACTGTCAGAGAGAAGTCAAGCGAGGCGTTGCCGGCAACGTGCTGCTGAAAAAGTCAATAAAGCGCTGGTTCACGCGCGCGGCTCGGAATCGGCGCGTTGCGTGTCACGGCCTGTTACAGAGCCACGACCGTGAGGGAGTGCGGATCCTTTGGCTTTTCGGCAGTTGAGTTTCCTCGGCTGATGCGATATAAACTCGGAACTATGAAACTCGGATGCGCGCTCCTTAGCACCCTCGCTCTGGCGACTCTTACGGTTACGGGCCAGAATGTCAAACCGCAGGTGACCGTGACCGTCAGCGAGGGCACCTCGATGTCCGTGGCCGTGTCCCCCGACGGCAAGACTCTTGCGATCGATATGCAGGGCAGCATCTGGACGCTGCCCTCCACCGGCGGCACGGCCAAGCGCATTACCGATCTGTTCAACGATGCCCGCCAGCCGGTATGGTCGCCGGACGGGAAATCCATTGCGTTTTTCGGATATCGCGACGGCACCTACGACCTGTGGGGAATGGCGCCCGACGGCACGCATTTTCACAAAGGAACCTGGGGCCCGTTTGACGATCGCGAGCCGGTCTTCTCGCACGATGGAAACAAGGTCGCCTTTTCCTCCGACCGCGGCAATCCTCTGGGCAGCAATTACAACATCTGGGTGGTGAACCTTAGAACCGAGGAGTTCAAGCAGTTGACCACGAATCCGGCCGAGGATTACATGCCCACGTGGTCGCCCGATGATTCCGAGATCGCGTTTGCCTCGACTCGCGATGGCGGCACCGGATTGTGGGCGGTGCGCGTCGCCGATGGCCACGAGCGCAAGATTCTCACGGCAACTGGCCGTGTGGACGCGCCGTCCTGGAGTCCCGGCGGAAAAATCGTGTATCACTCGGACGCGGATGGCCAGAGCCGGCTCGAAGTGGACGGCAAACCTCTCACCGGCTCTGAAAACGCGTTCGCGTTCCGGGTTTCCTGGGCGTCGCCGACCGAATTTTATTACGTCTCTGACGGAAAAATTCGCAAACGGTCGCTCGATGGCGGCGAAGCTGAAACCATCCCGTTCAAAGCCAGCATGGTGGTGACGCCGACGCTTTTCACGCATCATCGCGATTGGGATTCAACCACTCCGCGGAAAGCGCTGGGGATCATTCGGCCGGTGATTTCGCCGGACGGAACCAAAGTCGCTTTCGCCGCCGTGGGCGATATTTACGTGATGCCGGTCGGAAGCAAGCCGCAGAACATCACGCACGATAAATATCTCGATACGGACCCGGCGTGGTCGCCGGATGGATCGCAACTGGTGTTTTCTTCGGATCGCGGCAGCGGATTCCTGCAACTGTGGATTCACGATATGAAGACCGGCCGCGATCGCCAGCTTACGCATATGGTGACGCAGCCGCAAGGCGCGACCTGGTCGCCGGACGGCAAGAAGATCGCATTCTTCGACGTCGATGCGACCTGGCGCGCCGCGAACGTTTCGGTGGTGGATGTCGCCACGGGCGAGGTGACAAAGATTCACGATTCGCTGTTCGGTCCGGGAACGCCGACGTGGTCCAGGGATAGCAAGACGGTCGCCATCGCGATGGTGGCGCCTCTTTCCAGGCGGTTTCGCGAAGGGACCAATCAAGTTCTGACGATGTCGGCCGAAGGCGGAAATTACAAATGGTATGCGCCGATCCCGATGCTTTCGATCGACTCGCGAGGCGAGTGCGGGCCGGTATGGTCGCCGGATGGGACCAAGATGGCGGCGATTTACGAAGGCATGCTGGCGGTGTGGCCGGTTTCCGAAACAGGAGAGCCGCTGGGCCCGCCGCGCCATGTGACCACGGAGAGCGCGCATGCGCCGAGCTGGTTCAGCGATTCCAAACGCATTCTGTATCAGGGGCCGCATAACACGCTCAAGTCGGTGAATATCGAGACCGGGGAAGTGAAGACCATTCCGCTCGATCTCGAATACACGCCTTCGATTCCCAAGGGTCGCATCATCATCCGCGCCGCGCACCTGGTGGATGGAAATAGCCAGGCTGCGCGGAACGATGTGGATATCGTGATCGAGAAGAACCGGATCAAGAGCGTCGAGCCGCATTCGGCGGCGCTCGACACGGCCGGTGCGACGGTGGTCGATGCGACCGGATCGAATCTTTATGTGATGCCGGGCCTGATCGAATACCATTCGCATTTGCAAAAAGATTACGGGGAAGCGGAGGGCCGCGCGTTTCTTTCTTTCGGAGTGACCACGGTCCGGAGCCCGGGCAATACGCCCTACGAAGCCGTCGAGGACAAGGAAGCCAACGAAGCGGGCATTCGGCCGGGGCCGCGCGTTTACGCGTCGGGCTGGCTGTTCGAGTGGCTGCGGACGTATTACAAAATGGGCATTGCGCTATCGAGCCCCGCGCATCTTGAAATGGAGATGCAGCGCGTGAAGGATCTGGATCTCGACATGATCAAGAGCTACGTCCGGCTTCCCGATTTGCAGCAGAAGCGGGTGGTTGAGTTCGCGCACGGCATCGGAATCCCGGTGGCCACGCACGAAATTTATCCGGCCGCGTTTGTGGGCGTGGACAGCACGGAGCACACCGGCGCGACCAGCCGCCGCGGTTATTCGCCCAAGATCGCGACGCTCCAGCGCAGCTATGAAGACGTGATCGAGCTGTTTGGAAAATCGCAAAGGATTCTGTGCCCGACGCTGGCGCTCGGCGGTACTGGTACGGATAAGCTGTTTGAGATGGAGCCGCAGATGCGGGAGGATCCGCGCTTCAAGCTCTATCCGCAATGGATGCAGGATCAGGTGGAGCATCCGCGTCAAAGGCGCGCGCCGGCCGGCGATGGCGCCGGCAAAATGGTCATGGACGTGATGAAAGCCGGCGGCCTGATCGTGGCGGGGACGGATACTCCCAATGCGTTCAATCTTCACGGCGAAATGGAGGCGTACGTCGGCGCCGGCATGACGCCTTACCAAGCCTTGCGAACCGCGACCGTGAACTCTGCAAAGGCGCTCGGCCTGGATGCGGGAAGCATTGAGGCGGGCAAACTCGCCGACCTCGTGATTGTGGAAGGGAACCCGCTTGAGAATATCGCCAACGCGCATCATGTGAAGCGGGTAATCGCCAACGGCCGGTTGTTCAACCTTGAGGATCTGCTCAAGGACACCTATGGTTCCCGAACCTCCACCCGAAGTTCGTCAACCGCGCGGTAGCCGGCCGTGGACGAGTCCGTGGTGAAACTGAGCTGCGCACCCCGCCATCACTGGCGGGGCTTGACCTCTCGGCTGACCAGCCGAGGTTTCCCGAGCCCCTCCGGACGCGGCGGGGTCCAGGAGCGCTGGCCGAGCTAACTCCCAGGTAATCTTTTATAAAAATCGAAGCGCGAAGGCGTTCCAATGGTGCCTGCGCCAAATCACCCCCATTGACTTTAGCCCGGACTTGGATTATTAATATTCGAACCACTACGTAATCGTAAGTTCATATGGAGCGGGGCTTGGGGTTGGTTGCAGGCTTGAAAATTTAGGGATCGTCCCGCTCATGGCTTCTTTGGTCACGGATGAAGGAGGGTAGTATGAAATCGCTGCGGTACATGACTTTTCTGTCTGCGCTGGTCTTTTCTTCCCTGCTCCCGGCACAGACATTCGTTGGCGCAATTCGCGGACTCGTTAAAGATCCCGGCGGTGCGGTCATCGCCGGCGCCAACATCACCTTACGAAACGAAGGCACCAATGTCGTTCAGACAACCGTGAGCAACACCTCCGGCGAGTATGTTTTCGCCCAGGTCCCGCCGGCGACGTACACGATCGAAGCGACGGCGCAGGGCTTCAAAAAACTCCAGCGCCCGGGCATCATCGTCAACACGGCGCAGCAGGTCGGGTTGGATTTGCAAATGGAGATCGGCGCCGTCACGGAAAGCGTGGAGGTCACATCGGAAGCGCCGCTGATGGAGACGGCCACGGCCTCCAACGGCACCATCACTTCGACACAACAGATTGAAGACTTGCCGAACCTGGGCCGCAACACGTTTCTGCTTTCCAAGCTGGACAACAATGTCATACCCTCCGGTCCACCGGCGTGGAATCGATTCCAGGATCAGACGGGATCTTCGAACCTTTCGATTGCGGGCGGGCCGATTCGCGGCAACAACTACCTGATCGATGGCGTACCCGTTACCGACGCAAACAATCGCGCGGTCATCATCCCGACAGAAGAAGGCGTGCAGGAGATGAAGCTTCAAACCGGCACCTATGACGCAACCATGGGCCGGACGGGTGGCGGCGTGTTCAACACCGTCATCAAGAGCGGGACGAACGATATCCATGGCGACCTGCTCGGGTATTACCGTCCTACCGGCGGTACCGCCAACTTCTTCTTCAACAACAAGGCCGGCTTGCCCGCCGTTCCCGAGAATTGGGAGAACTGGGCGGCTTCGCTCGGCGGACCGATCGTGTTGCCGAAAATTTACAACGGAAAGAACAAAACCTTCTTCTTCGTAGCGACCGAAGGATACCTGGATGCGCAGCCGCAGGCGCAGGGATTCGTGGTGCCCACCGCAGCCGAGATCAACGGCAATTTCTCGGCGGCGGGCAGGATTATTTATGATCCCACCAGCAATATCGCATGCGGACCGACGAGCGGCTGCCCTGCGGGCGCGACGGTGATTCGCAGCCCGTTCCCTGGCAACATTATTCCGGCATCTCAGATCAACAAGATCGGACAGGCGATGCTCCAAAACTTCCCGTCGCCGAACCAGAACCAGAATGGCGTGATCGATTCGATCAACTTCGCGGGGAAGGACTCGCTGGGGAACCATGCGGAACAGTTCGTGTACAAGCTGGACGAAGACCCGACCCAATGGCTTCGCCTGACCGGGTCGTTCCTGTACTACAAGAGCCACGAGCCGGGCGGCAACAGTCTGGACGCGCCTATGGGCAACGGCGGCACGTCTTACCTGCTGGACCGGCACGTCGACACGACGACGCTCAATGGGTTCATCACCATCAATCCGACCACCGTGCTCACGGTGCGGTACGGCTTCAACCGCTTCCCCAATATCACGGACTACGTCGATCACGGGTTCAACCAGACCACCCTCGGATTTCCTGCGAGTTACGTGAATCAGCAGCAGGTCAAGGAGTTCCCGTCGATCACGTTGTCGGAAGGCGGCGAGACGGTCGGCGGATCGGGACCTTCCAATGACGTCTTTAACTCCAGAAACTTCCTGACCAGTCTGTCGAAGAACGTGGGCAGGCACAACCTGACGATGGGCGCCGATTACCGCGCGATCAAAGTTGGCGGCATCTCCTGGGGCGGCGCCGAGGGAGCCTTCACCTTCAACGGAATTTTCACGCAGCAATACAACGTCACGACGGCATCCAGCGGCGGCAGCGATATCGCCGACATGCTGCTGGGGTATCCGTCCGCCGGCAGCATCGGCACGGCTGCGGACCTGTATTATTACGTGAACTATTATGCCGGGTACGTCCAGGATGATATTCGTCTTTCCAACAACCTCACCGTCAACCTCGGCCTCCGATATGAGTATGAGACCGGCGAAGCGGAGCAGAACGGCAATCTGATCGTCGGCTTCAACCGGACCGCGCTGAACCCGATCCAGGCGTCCCTGCCTGCGGGATCGGGCGTGCTGGCGTACGGCCAGCCTATGATCCAGGGCCAGCAAGGAGCTCCGAATGCCTGCTGCAACCCGCCCAACTACAAATTGGGCCCGCGCGCCGGCTTCGCGTACCGGATCAACGATAAGACCACTTTCCGCGGCGGTTGGGGCATGTTCTGGGCGCCTACGTTTTTCAGCCTCGATACCCAGTACTCGCCGGGGTTGAGCCAGACGACCACCTATCTGGCCAGCGCCGATGGCTTCGCCACTCCGGCGAACTCGCTCAGCAATCCGTACCCGACAGGGATCATTCAGCCCGCCACCATCCAGAAGGGCGTGACCCAGCAGTACGGCGGCAGCAGCTACTTCCTGGACCAGAACCGCACTGGGGGCCGAGTGCAGCAATTCTCGGCAGATATCCAGCGTGAGTTTCCGTTCAATATCATGTTCGAGGTCGGCTATGTCGGATCGCGCTCGGCCCGCCTCCAGGAGACTTACAGCGGCTCCGGGTACCTTCCCATCAACCAATTGCCGTCGCAGTACTTGTCCATGGGATCGGCTCTGACAGCCAAGGTGCCGAACCCGTTCTACGGCACACCGGCCGGGATCGGATCGCTCGGCGGCGCAACCGTAGCGGCTTCCCAGTTGCTGCTGCCCTACCCCGAGTACTCCCAGGTTTACGATGCGACCAACCTCGCCTCGGCTCAGTACGACTCGCTCATCCTGAAGGTGCAGAAGCGGCTTTCCAAGGGAATCGTGTTCCTCAGCACGTTTACCTGGTCGAGGGAGGAGGACAACGTCATCGGCACCGGCGGAGCGAATTACTACAACTCCTGTAACGGACCTTGCCCGTCTCCTCCGGCGTATCCGCAGAACGTCTACAATCTCGGGGCTGAGTGGGGGCTTGGCGCGGGATTCCAGCCGCTGCGCTATACCGCCGGTTTCACGTATGAGCTCCCCTTCGGAAAGGGCAAACCGCTGATGGCGAATAACCGTGCGCTCGATTACGTCTTTGGCGGATGGAAGGTAAACGGGACGGGAATCATCTCTGATGGTTTCCCGCTGTCCATCTGGCAGACCAACGCCAATTCGGGAATCGGTACGGCGGAGCAGCGTCCCAACGCAACCGGAGCGAGTGTCGTCAGTTCGGGAAGTCCCGAGTCTCTGATCAATTCGTGCGGCGCCGCGGTCAACCCGGTGTGCTACATGAACCAAGGCGCTTTTACCCTCGCGCCGGCTTACACGTTCGGCAACACATCGCGCGTGCTCCCGGCGCTGGGTCCGGGCCTTGCCACTTGGGATATGTCGCTGTTCAAGACCATTACGATTCGAGAGCGCTACACGGCGCAGTTCCGCGCGGAAGCCCTGAACGCTTTCAATACGCCTGGTTTCGCGAATCCGATTCAACAGTTCCAGGGCGTGAACTCGGCGACCGGCAAGCCGAACGGTACTTTCGGACAAATTACGACGCAGATGGGCATCCCCAGAGAAATCCAACTCGGGCTGCATTTTACGTTCTGAGCTGGAGATAGCGTAATGATCCAGGGCGGCGAGTTGTTAAAGCGTCGTCCTGGAGTTTTTGGACAGGAAGTTTGAAGCGGCAAGCGGGGTTGAGGATGATCCCCCTTGATCGCGAGCAAAATTTTTGATATAAATCCAACGGCTGGGGCAACCTAGCGGACGGATATTTTGAAGCCAAAGGAAGGAAGCGCATGTTCAAGAGTGCTGGGTTCAATCGTCGAGCGTTTCTCAGAAACGCGCAACTGGCTGCATTCGCTGGAGCCATGGGTGGAGGCTCAAGCGCTCTAGCCGCGGATGGCGATGTCGGAGGGGGCAAATACGATTTCGACACGCCTTATAACCGCATCGGTTCGGACTCCATCAAGTGGGATGCCGCGATCCGCACCAACCACATGGATCACATCATTGCCGGCATGGGGATCGCCGACATGGATTTCCGGTGCGCGCCGTGCATCACCAAGGCGCTTGAGGAGCGGATCAAGCATGAGGTCTGGGGCTACCTGGACATGCCGAAATCCTTCCCGGAAGGAATCGTACGCTGGAACAAAGCACGCTACGGAAT